>JBCCQQ010000063.1:0-35608 GCA_039024555.1 Cyanobacteria bacterium P01_D01_bin.156 | reverse complement strand
CGATAGCGGCAGTTTTAGGGGCTGATGAAGTCTCCGAACTCATAACGATAAGCGACAGGCGATGCGCTGATAGATATAGATTCTCAGATCATACCGATCTACCCTCAAGAATCAAGACGGATGGCTATATGTACATCACCAGATTTTTGTTATCATTAAGGATAATCCTGGTAATTCTGGATCTGCTTTAACTACATCAGAGGTTTCCAAGGCCTCAACAGGTTGGTCTGGGCGATAGATGTAAACGGTTTTGTTGTTACGGTCAATCAAAAAGCCTAGGCGTAGACCATTATCTAAATACTCCTGCATTTTTTCTTGCAGACTTTTCAACGTATCGCTGGCCGACCTTAGCTCGATAACAAAATCTGGACAAATAGGCGCAAAAGACTTTTGTTGTTCCGACGTTAGGGCATTCCATCGTTCTAACCGAATCCATGCAATATCAGGAGAACGTGTGGCCCCATTAGGGAGTGTAAAACCACTGGAGGAATCAAACCCGATTCCAGTGCCATCTTTATCGACCCATTTACCCACCTCTACAGCCAGCTTAAAATTCGAAGCACCTGTATCTGAAAAAGCGGGTGGAGTCACAATGATTTTTCCCTGGGCAGTACGTTCGATGCGGAGCTCACGATTAGCAAGACAGAAATCAATAAAATCTTGCTCAGTCGCCATGGTAGGCAACTCTATATCTATTGGGTGATTAAATGAAGCGACTTCCAAGATACCCATAGGTTTGCTCTGCCTAATAAACACGACCTACCCATAGGTTAGCTCAAAATAAAAAGTCCCTACCCGAAGGCAGGGACTTTTATCAAGGTCCTTCTCCCCAAAAGGAGAAGGGTTTAGGATGAGGTCTACTTGTCATCTAGAGCAGCAATACCAGGAAGTGTCTTACCTTCTAGCAGCTCAAGGCTAGCACCACCACCAGTAGAAATGTGGCTCATCTTCTCAGCAACGCCCACCTTCTCAACAGCGGCAACAGAGTCACCACCACCGATGATGGACATGCAGCCTGTTGAAGTAATATCAGCCAGGGTGTTAGCCACAGCTTCGGTACCGGCAGCAAATTTTTCAAATTCAAATACACCCATGGGGCCATTCCAGATAACACCCTTACAATCAGCAAGAGCTGCCTGGAATACCTTGATGGAGTCAGGACCAATATCTAAACCCATCCAACCATCAGGGATAGCTTCAACGCTAACAGTCTGAGCATTGGCATCGGGAGCAAAGTTGTCGGCAACAACAACATCAGTGGGGAGCAACAGCTCAACACCCTTCTCTTTGGCCTTAACTTCTAGTGCCTTAGCTAGCTCTAGCTTGTCTTCCTCAACCAGAGACTTACCTACAGCAAGACCGCGAGCCTTGTAGAAAGTAAAGATCATGCCGCCGCCGATGAACAGCTTGTCGACTTTCTCAAGTAAAGTCTCGATAACGCCAATCTTGGAGGAAACCTTGGAGCCACCAACAATCGCAGCAAAAGGACGCTGGGGGCTGTCAACGGCGCTTTGTAGATACTGAAGTTCTTTCTCGATTAGCAGGCCGCTAACGGAGGGGCTGAGGTACTCAGTTACGCCAGCAGTGGATGCGTGGGCGCGGTGGGCAGTACCAAAGGCATCGTTGACATAGATTTCAGCGACAGAAGCTAAGTTCTTAGCGAACTCAGGATCGTTGCTAGTTTCGCCGTCGTAGAAACGTACGTTCTCTAGCAGCGCAACTTGACCATCAGTCATGCCGTCTACAGCAGCTTTAACGTCATCGCCGATGCAGTCGTCACATTTGATTACGTTCTGGCCTAATAGTTCAGATAGGCGTACGGCAACGGGAGTCAAACGCATGGCGTCAACAACCTTGCCCTTTGGACGACCGAAGTGGCTGCAAAGGATAACCTTAGCGCCCTTGCTAGTCAATGCTTGGATGGTAGGCAGAGCGGCCCGAATCCGAGTGTCGTCAGTGATTTTTCCCTGGTCGTCAAGGGGCACATTGAAGTCTGCCCGCATCAGCACGCGCTTGCCTGACAGATCAGCCGCGGACAAATCAGTTACGGATTTCTTAGCCACAGAACTATCCTCCTTATCTCCTAATGCAGTTTTGTAACGTTACGTACGCCCCACTTCAAAGCTAGGACAAGCTTGATTACCCTAGTTGTAAAGCGTTGATACATTTTCTTTACTCAATAGGTATTATCGCTTATCGCGGCTCGGATTTTTGATCGAAGTCTAGGGTTTTCCCACACCATGTTTAAGAACGTTCTCTTTTCGATAGATGCCAGTCAAGAAGCGCAACAGGCGGCATTTAAAGCGGCTGAATTAGTGAAATACCATCAGAGTCATTTGATTTTGCTATCGGTCGTTGAACCATCCAACAATGCTCATCCTCAGCAAACCTCACCGGAGGCAGTGGCGCAGCTATTGGAAAAGGCGAAGATGGTTTTTACCAATCAAGGTATTGATACGGAAGCCATTGAGCGTGAGGGTAATCCTGCATTTGTAATCTGTGATGTGGCGGATGAGATGGCTGCGGATTTGATTGTCATGGGCTGTCGGGGCATTGGCCTAACGCCAGAAGGTCAGTCAGAAAGTGTTAGCAATCGAGTAATTAACTTGGCACCTTGTCCGGTGATGGTGGTGCCGTAGGGGGAGGTGAGTCCGCTGCGCTAGGGAGTAGTGAGTTCGCTGCGCTAGGGAGTAGGGGGTGGAATCAGAAAAAAAATCAGAAAATTCTAAGTTCAATCCCCATTCCCCATTCCCCATTCCCCATTCCCCGCAGACCGCTAGAATAGGTTGCCGACCTATCCCTTGCTTCCCTATGTCTTCGCCCTCTATTCAGTGGTATCCCGGCCATATTGCCAAGGCGGAGCGTTCTTTAAAGGAGCAGCTGAAGCGGGTGGATGTGGTCCTAGAAGTGCGGGATGCACGGATTCCGTTGGCAACTCACCATCCTGAGGTGGATGGTTGGATTGGTGAAAAGGCTAGGGTTTTAGTCTTGAACCGGGTGGATATGATTTCCCCGGAAGCGCGGCAAGCTTGGCAAACTTGGTTTAAGGCCCAAGGACAGGCGGCTTACTTTACCAATGCGAAGCAGGGTAAAGGGGTGCAAAATTTACTGCGGGCAGCCCAGGATGCAGGCAAGGCGATGAATAACCGCCGTAAAAGTCGAGGAATGAAGCCACGTCCGGTACGAGCCGTGGTGATTGGTTTTCCAAATGTGGGTAAATCAGCGTTAATTAATCGATTGCTGAAGCGCAAGGTGGTGGTCAGTGAAAGACGAGCTGGGGTAACTCGTCAGCTGCGGTGGGTAAGGATTTCTAATGAGATTGAACTATTAGATGCACCAGGTATTATTCCATTAAAACTGAACGATCAGGCGGCAGCGCTAAAGCTGGCAATCTGTGATGACATTGGTAATGCGGCCTACGATACGCAACGGGTGGCAGCCTCATTTGTGGATTTGCTGTTGGCCTTGGCTCAGTCTGGTGATGCGATCGCGCCAACCGATCAACTCGCCACCCGCTACGACCTATCGCTTACGTCAGATTCCGGGGAAACGTACACCGGAGAAAGTGTGCTAGCTATCCTGGCACAGCGCCACAATAATGATTCAGAACGTGCTGCCCATCAACTTTTAAACGACTTTCGCAAAGGTAATTTGGGTAACCTAGTTCTGGAATTGCCACCATTCGCATCCGAGACAGCACCATCTACCAACGATTAGCAACACACATTCAACCAGACTAAATAGTGTAAATCTTAAACAAAGACGAAATTACTACATCAAGCTGAGGTCATTGCCTGAGATAGGATGCAAGTTAATCGGGAAAACTTGATGGAATGGTTGAGCTCACTATTTTGCTGCATCAAGCGTTAAGCAGAGCTGCCTGAGCTTATGCTTTTAACCCATAAACCATCTTAGAAAGATCCTGCCTTTAGGCCGATGCACATCTGGGAACTGGCTTCGTGTCATGGGCTGTTAGCAGTTAAAGCCGTCTGAATAGGAGCAACGGGTTTTGCGTAATTATTGGAGGATATAGAAAACAACGGTGAACTCATCCAAGGCTTCAGCGCTCAAGGTGTCGGTCATTGCTCCAGATGTTTCTGGCGGTGGTATGACCCGCGTCTATCTGGTTAGTCAGATTTTGCAGCGGTTGGGCTACAGGGTAGAAGTTGTGGGATGTCAGTTTGGAGAAGAAATTTATCCGCCTCCGCCCGAAAACCTGCCGGTAATTCCAGTACCTGGGAAAAAATTACCTGGTTTTGTGAGTACTGCTACTCAGCTACTCAATCGCATACAAGGTGATTTAATCTACGCCATTAAACCTCGGCCCACTAGCTTGGGCATAGCCCTCCTTAAAAAGCTATATGCTCGCTGTCCTGTTTTTCTGGATATCGACGATTGGGAACTGAGCTGGTTCGGTGGTGATAGCTACGACTACCGACCATCCCCCAAGGAATTTATTCGAGACTTTTTGAGAACAGACGGAGATTTACGAGATATTGATCACCATTACTATATTTCGCTAGGTGAGCACTGGGTCCCCAAAGCCGATATGGTCACCGTTAACAATCAGTTTTTGCAGCAAAAATTTGGTGGTCATTATTTGCCCAATAGTAAAGACACTCGCATTTTTGACCCAGTTCGGTTTGACCCAGTGGCCAGTCGCCAAAAGTATGGACTATCGAATTATCGGGTGCTGATGTTTCCAGGGACCGCTAGACCTCACAAGGGGTTAGAGGATGTATTGATAGCCTTGGACCGGCTAAATCAACCGGACTTACGTTTAGTTATTGTTGGTGGTCGTAAACCTGATGGCTATGAGGATGAGCTCATGGCTCGTTGGCCTCAATGGTTAATCAAGCTACCCCGATTTCCCCTGGAGGAGATGGCCGAAGTGGTAGCTGCAGCGCATGTCGTGGTTGTACCCCAGCGGGATACGTCAACTGCTCGGGCTCAGTTTCCTATCAAACTAACGGATGGCATGGCTATGGCGAAGCCAGTTTTGTCTACTCGGGTAGGTGATATCCCAAAAATTCTGGGGGATGCAGGCTACCTGATAGCTCCCCATGCTCCACAGCAACTGGCTGACATGTTGCAAACCATCTTTAGGGATCTAGATCAAGCAGAAAAGCGTGGGCAGCTGGCAAGGCAGCGGTGCATAGCTCACTATAGCGTTGATGCTATGGCAAAAAGATTAGAGCCACTGATTCACCAGTGTTTACAACAGTCACTCAACAAATCCCTTAGCCCTAGAAAATTCATCAGTAAAAGAGGGGAACATCTTTAATTAAAAGCCTTTGCCAAGAAAACGTGCTCCATTTGCCGTAGCTGCTTGTTCATTGATTGCCTCTATAAGCTCCACCTGCTTCATACAATATGTCTTCCACCCGTTTACTCGTTCAGTCACTACTAAAATATCCGGTTCTTTTATCGCTTACGGTTTTGCTGGGGTTTTCAGGAGCGCTATTTAACGGTGTGAGTACTCTATTAATTCTGCCGATTTTGTTGGAGTTATTGGGGCAGGGTGCGAACTACAGCAGCTCGCTGCCACCTATTTTGCAGAAATTCACGAGTCTTTTTGATGGACTGCCAGAGGGGGCGCGTCTTCACGTTATGGCGACTGCAGTGGTAGTGGTGATTATTCTCAAAAGCCTGTCGAGCTATGCCAGTGCTTTAACAGCGGGGACCCTTAATCGTAAACTGGCAATGTCGTTGCGTCGTCAGGGTCTACGACTACTGCTAGATGTGGATCTGGGATACTTTGCCCAGACTAAAATTGGGGATTTGATCAATCAGCTCAATGTGGAGGTTAACCGCACCACCATTGCCATTCGTAATCTGACACGCATTGTCATTGTGCTGATCACCATTGCAGTCTTTGTGGTGTTCCTAGTTCTTACCTCATGGCAGTTAACAGTTATTTCATTGACCGCATTAGGGTCAGTTACGTTACTCAATCAGATCGTTGTTAAGCGTTCTAAAAATCTTGGAAAAGAACTTTCAAAGATTTCTAAAGCCTATTCATCTCGAGTTTTTGAGGTCCTTTCTGGGATTCGCTTGGTCAAAGCGACCGCTAATGAGGATCAAGAATATCAAGTGCTAGATCAAATGATTGTTGAGCGAGAAAGTGCTCAATTTAATTCCCAGCTGATTTTTGCGGGTATTGGCCCTTTCAACGAAATCATTAATATTCTGGCCTTGATGGTGATTGCGGTTTTAGGACGAGTTGCCTTTAGCAATCAGCTAGAACTATTTTCAGCATCGCTGCTTACCTACTTAATTATTTTGTTTCGCATGCTGCCGTATATCGGTCAGCTCAACAGTCATCGCAGTACGTTAGCCAATACGGCTGCTAGCGTAGAAATTGTGACGGCTCTACTGCGACGGGACGATAAACCTTTTATGCCCCGCGGGGCAAATCTCTACCGTTCTTTACAAAAGGGCATTCACTTTAGACAGATCCGATTTAGTTACCCTGGGCATGACAACGAGGTACTATGCGGAATTGATTTGTTTTTGCCAAAAGGAGAGACCCTCGCCTTAGTGGGGGCATCTGGAGCCGGTAAATCCACGTTAGTAGATTTGCTGCCCCGCTTTTATGATCCCATGGAGGGCTCCATTGAGCTAGATGGAGTAGATCTTAAAACCATTGATCTTCATAGTTATCGTTCAAATTTGGGAATTGTTAGCCAAGAGACTTTTTTATTCAATGCATCGGTACGTATAAATCTGCTCTATGGTCGTCCAGAAGCCACGGAAGAAGAGTTGATTCAAGCAGCAAAACAAGCCAATGCCTATGAGTTTATTCAGCGTCTGCCCCAAGGATTTGACACAATGATTGGCGATAGGGGCGTGTTGTTATCGGGGGGACAACGGCAGCGTTTAGCCATTGCCCGTGCCCTGCTACAGGATCCAGATATTCTGATTTTGGATGAGGCTACCAGTGCTTTGGATACGGTGTCGGAGCGTTTGGTGCAAAACGCCATTGATGATTTAAGTCGAGGTCGTACCACCCTGGTGATTGCCCACCGGTTATCGACTATTTACGATGCGGATCAAATTGCGGTGCTCGACCGTGGCAAGGTGGTGGAGGTGGGTACCCATATGGAATTATTAGAAAAACGAGGGGCCTATGCTCGACTCCACGCTATGCAGTTATCCAAGAGCGTGCGGGAAAGTGGTAATAGCAGTCTGGCATCAACAATTTTGCCCACCTATCGTAAGGCTATTGGTCAGTCGTCCTATGAGCTGCGATCGCAGCTGAATTCCATGATTGGTTTGCTGGCGCTTATTCAAGAAGATGTTGATGATCCTTACGAGCAAGCAGAGCTGATGGCCCATGCCCAAAATATTGCTGTTGATTTACTCAAGGTGGTGGAAAATCTTGAATCTATTGCCAAGCCGGTTAGTATTCCACCATCACCGAGTCCCGTCCAGTCGACATCTTAGTGTTGATGCTTAGATGATGTTTTCTGACAAGCATTTATAGAGCTTTATTTATTTTATTAATCCTTCTTAAGTCCTATGAAACGCGGCATCTATACTCTGGCCAACGATGTTGTTTACGACCAGTTAGTCGCTCTGCTCAACAGTATTGAAACAAACGTCTCTCCTAATTTTCCAGTCTGCGTTATCCCCTACGACGACAGAATTGAAAGAGTGACAGAAGAAATTCAAAATCGCCCCCACAATGTTACCCTATTTAGCGATGATGTAGCCTTAACCCGTTGGGAACAGTTTGCCACCAATATCTGGCAACAGCATCCTACGGCCTATGATGTGTGGAATTTACGGGGGGTATCCGGTGTTAATCGGATGGGTATGCATCGTCGCTTTTGTGCTTTTGATGGGCCTTTTGATCGCTATATATATTTAGATGCCGACACCCTGGTTCTCAATAATATTGAAACCTTACTGGCTCCCTTAGAAGCAGTCGATTGGGTGGTCTATGACTTTCAATATAAGGACCTGACCCATGTATTTAATGTCCATAGTCCCCAGCTGAAAACAATATTTTCTGATGAGCAGCTGGATAAAATCTTTTGTGCGGGAATGTACGCTTCTAAGCGCGGCATCTTTAGCAATGACCAGCTAGAGTGGCTGTTAACTCAGCTTCAAACCGAAGCAGATGTTTTATACATTAACGGTCCTGACCAAGCCATTGTGAATTATATGGTGCTAAAGCTGGGATTAAATATTCTCAACTTGGCGAAACATTTACCCCCAGACAAGAGGACGGGATGCTGTGCCACCTCAGCTCATTTTGAGCAACAAGGACATTACCTGATGGATCGGGGAAAACGGTTAACCTATCTTCACTACATTGGTATTAGCTCTAAGGTGTTTACCCGCCTTTGCGGTGGTGAAAACCTTGATTTTCCCTATCGTGATTTGTTTTTATACTATCGCTATCTGCATTTCCCTGAGCAGCGGCCGTTATTCCAGGGACACCCCAAGTCAATTGGGGCAAAAGCTCCCCTTGTGAAAGAGTTACTAAAGCGGTTGCGATCGCGTGTGAAAACGGCCTTGAAAGGATAACGCCTTTACCTTGCTATGTATTAAAGCCAACGATATGAAACATCTTGAGAAAATTATTTTTCAGTTTCATAAACCGACATACCTATGGTTGGAGCGTGTCCGGCGTAAGGTTCGACGCAGCTATGAAACTGAAAAACAAAAGCATGTTCGTGAGCGCCAAACAGCGGATTATCTGCTTATTTCACCCACTAACTGTGGTCGCACATGGCTGCGCATTATGCTAGGCCGAGCCATGCAGCTGGCCCACAATGTGGAAGACGTCAATTTACACTATCTCTTTTCATTTTCTGAACGTAATCCGAACCTACCGTCTATAAAAGCGATTCATGAGAAATACGGCCAGTTTGGCTCCTACGAGCGGCAAAAGGTGATTTTGTTGGTACGTGACCCTCGGGATGCCCTAGTCTCGAGATATCACCAGCATAAAAAGCTCTATGAAACCTATGCCGATATTAATGCCTTTATCCTAAATAGCCCCGAGCTGGCAGTCTATGTCAATGACTATAACAACTGGTATCAGCATCGCCATATACCGTCTGACTTTATGACAATTCGCTACGAAGATATGAAAGCGAATACCTATGGAGAACTTGAAAAGGTACTAACATTTCTGGGGGTAACTATCCCCCCTCAAGTGATTCAATCAGCTATTGAATTTGGCTCATTTAAGAATATGCGTTCAATCGAAATTAATGGGTCTGACAGGGTCCGGGCAGGGGTTCTAAAAACGATGGTGAACCAACCCCAGACCCATCAACTCAAGACTCGAAAAGGCATCGTAGGAGGATACAAACAGGAACTATCTGCCGCAGCAATTAAGCATATGGATGCGTTCATTCAAGAGAATTTGCACCCTACCTATGGCTATGGTGCTGCTACACACCCTGTTCATGTCTAGTACTTTATTGACTGTAAGGAGACGTCACTATGGTTCGTGGTGTTTATATTGTTGCCAATCGTAAGGTAGCGGAAAATGCGATCGCACTTTTAGCCAGCATTCGACGTCACGATCCCCATGTACCCGTGTACATGATTCCGTTTAACGATGACTATCAAGGGCTATTCCAAAAGCTCAATGCCTTGTACCAGGTGCAGTTGTTTCCTGACCTGACGTTTCTAAACACCTTTACACAAAAAATTAGCGATATTTTTCCCCGAGATTTTCTAGCATTGCCCAACAAAATGCGTAAACTCGCTGCTTGGTTTGGGCCACTAGATGAGTTTCTTTATGTGGATACCGATATTCTCTTTTTTGAGCCCATTTCAAATATATTGTCTTATCTGGACCAAGCTGACTTTATTTGTTGCGACTACCATTTTAAGGGGCGAAAACTGCGAGATGTTTTTTCCCCCAGTGTTATTGAACGGGGTATTTTCCCTGCAGATATTGTTAACTCATTATTCAATAGCGGTCTCTGGGGTTCCAAAAAAGGCACCATTACCTTAGAACAAATGTGTGCTCGATTAGAAGAATGTGCCCAAAATCGTGATTACTTTGACTTTTCTGGGGGTACCACAGATCAACCCATCATGAACTATTTGGTGCTCAACAGCATTGATAACCCGTTGAACATTACCCAGGTCAACCCCAGAGAACCCGGCAGCTGGGGGGGCATGAAACATTTTATTGCCCGAGATCACGTTCTGTATGACGGTGAGACCCGGTTGCGCTACTTACACTGGGCCGGTACGCCCATGGGTCCAGGGGGCCCTTATCGCGATGTTTGGGAATATTATCGATATCTGGATGACCCAGATGCTCAGCCTACTGCCAATGCATCAGAGAAGGTTGCATCTCAACCGATACATCGATTAAAAACGATGCTTGGGCGGTTGGCACAACAGAAAAATTGATAATTACAGGGTTGGGGTGAACTTACCAAAACCCAACCTATGCCATGCGCTCGTTTCCCATTGCCCATTCGCTAATTCTCCAGTGGGTCATGCCCACCCTAGCCCTATGACTCCTGCACGTTGTTCACTCTCTATCATGGTGGCCCGCACCGATATTCCCTTCATGATGGAGACAATTCCCCATTTGGTACGTACTAGCCATTATTCCTTTGTGGAAAAGGTCCTGTTTCTAGATACGGCGCCTTTAACCGGAGATAAGGTTAATCGTCCTGGCATTGGCACCCTGGAACAACTGCGAGAGAACTGTACTCGGTTGATGGATATGGGTGTGGTAGATCGTCTCGTGGATATGAACTACGACGATGTTTATCGCCAGCGAGTGTATAAAAAACACTTTGGTTCGGTGCCCAAACCTACCCACAATTGGAAGGGCTACCCCATTTTAGGAACCATCTTCTCCCTTGAAGAAACCGTCGGTGACTATGTGGTGCATTTTGACAGCGATATGCTGCAGTACCAAAAACAAGGCCATAGTTGGATTACCGAAGGGATCGAACTGATGGAAAAACGGCCAGATGTGTTATTCATTCGTCCCCTATCGGGACCGCCGCGGGCCGACGGTACGCTACACCAGCGGGTGCCTTACGAACGGGATGACGGATTTTATCGATTTAAGTTTTTTGGTAGCCGCGCCTATTTGCTCAAAAAGCAGAACTTTGATGCTTTTTTACCGATTCCTGTGCTGTGGATGGACTATAAAAATGAGTGGCTAAAACAGTTACCAGCACGGGTACTCACCTGGCTAAATTACTTGACTGGCCGCGGCAAAATGGATTCTTGGGAAGTCATGATTTCCCGCGAGCTCGAACGTACCAATGCTTGGCGTGCCACACTATCCAACCCCAATGCATGGACTCTACATCCTGTAGCACGTGGTAAAGACTATATCGCGGCCCTACCCAACATTATTAATGCTATTGAGGAGGGCGATTATCCATCGGGTCAGGAAGGTTACTACGATCTCAATTTGGAGCTGTGGTTAGATAAGGTGCAAGTAGGAGCCGCCGAAGGTTAGATCCTAACTAGTCAATTCGAAAGTAGGAAGTCGGAATTCAGAAGGGGAAGGATTTCCTCCTTCCGAACCCTAACCTCCGAACTCAAAAAAGCTCTGCCCACTCTACGCCTGTCGCCCCGGATACTGGTGCAAATACTCCAAGAAATGGGGCCAGTTAAAACTACGGGGATCTTGGCGAGAACCGGAGCGATCCACTAGGGCATGGGTCGTAATCCGCTGATCAGGGATGGTCGTACGAGCCATGAGCCAGGCTAAAGACTGGTATTGAGCGTCAGTATATCCACTGTGGGAAGACGCATTATTTTGCCCATCTGACGGGGTAACTAAGGAAATATGATAAGCAAAGTTATTCACCGATGAGGCAAACTTTGTATTGGTCACCACGGTTTCCGATCCGTTGGGACCATCAAATACTGAATTTCCAGCACCATAGGCCCGTTTGTCCGGTGGGACAATGTAAATCACTGTACCGTCGCGGTCAATGAGGGTATGGTAGCTGGCCTGATCCTCATCGCGAGGGTGGTATGTCTGAAAGGTATTAATGGCGCTGCTGGCACTCCATACCGTTTCGTGCAGCACCGCAATGTAGTCGTTAGAAAGAGGCTGCCCATAGGCATCAACGGTGTAGCGTTCACCATAGTTAGTTGGGTCTGCCAGGGCTACCCGCTCATTGGGAGTATAGGTGGGACCACCGTTGTTGGCAGTGTAGATAAACCCACCCTCAAGTTTAGGAGGGGGAGCGTTTACGGAATTGATAGGCTGGGTGACCTCTTCGGCTGCTACAGCGGTGGATGGCGAGGCAACAACTACCTGAGGCGGCCCAAAGACTACTTTATAAGTAGTGGCCAGAATTACAGTAACCACCATGGCTAGGCAAAATGCGCCAACATACACTCCGATTTTGACCCAACGACGATCGCCCATAAAACCTTCGATACAAGAACCTAATGTTGCTGTGGTGACACCTTCATCAACTTACGTCTTTAGACGTTATTTGGTCGATGATACGTTTATCTTTAACCTTTTCTAGATTATTCTGTGTATCCCGCTTGTAAAAGTGCTAAATAAGCAAATTCACTAACTAATTTACTGGGTACTAAAAAATAAGGTAAGTGATTTGTCGAGACCTTCCAATGGGGTGCAGCCCTGGCTGGCCATACTTGCTATGGCTCGTTTAACCATAGGCAATGGTCAAATTTTAATGGGGTAATCCCTGGCGGTTGGCAAATGTACGGTAGTAGCGCCGATAGGCAATTTCTAACTGACCGCCGTAGTCTGCGATCGCAGCGCGCTGTCGCCGATATAACCCCTGAAAAACATTGGCAAACAGCAGCGTTACCATAGCCACCACCAGACCGATGGCGGTTGACACCAGCGCCTCTCCGATACCCGCTGTCACCCCTGCAGCCTTAGCCGTACCCACATCACCAATTTGTAACGACGACAAAGCACTGATCAACCCAAGAATTGTTCCCAGCAGACCAAGCAGGGGAGCTACCCCCACCACCGTCTCAAATACGGTGCTAAAGCGCTTCAACCTAGGAATTTCAGCTTGGGCAGCACTTTCCATCGCCAACTTAAACTCATCTGGGGTTGCTTGCTCCAAGGACAGTGCCGCCAAAAAAATGCGCACCATTGGCAAGGACTGCTCTTGATTTAACCGTTGGATTGCTGCTTTTGGTTGCTGGTCATAATCCACCAGAAACGTCTTAATGACTTGGTCCTGGCGTTGATAAATTTGCCACCAAAATAAGCCACGCTCCAAAATTAATGCCACCACTCCGATGGAGGCCATCAATAAAGGCCACACCACCACACCACCAGCGGTCAATATTTTCAAAAATCCCACAAATTTCGTCCCTTTAATTGCGTATTGGCGACGTTGACACTTACATAAAGTTATTCGTGATAATAATCAGCTTTTATCAGCGTTTCAAGACATGTGATTTTATATAGCAAAATAAATCCTTGTTAACTTACTTGTTGATGGCTATAGATAGATATTCAGAAGAGTTTAAATTCTCTTCAGTTTTGCAAAAAATACGCCCCAATTTTTCGCTCACATTTATTTTCTACTTCTTGAGAAGAAATTAAGTTACAGCGTCATTGCTTTCATCTCTAAAAGCCTCATGTATGATTAGACCAATCCCATAAAACTGACATCATGTAGGTTTTTTCAGCAGGTTGACCAGCAAATTTAGAACACTATAAAAAGTGTGCGTGGCAGCTCAATTAAATTGCGGTTTCCCACTGCTGATGCCCTTGTAAACGTTTGATAAATTCTCCTCAATTACCTAAGAGGACTGAGGAATTATTTAAGGTCGATTTTAGCCACGTGTTTGGAACGTAAATCATAATAAACGGACAGGATTAAGTTATGTTGAATCACCGTAATACCCTTAGCCATGATCCCGGATTCACCCCGGAGCAAGTATTAGAAAATCGCGGTAGAGTTGCAATTTTTATTGATGGCTCAAACTTATTTTATGCGGCGCTTCAGCTTGGTATTGAAATCGATTACACCAAGTTACTCTGTCGTTTAACCGCAGGCTCTCGACTATTTCGCGCATTTTTCTATACCGGTGTGGACCGAACCAACGAAAAGCAGCAGGGCTTTCTGTTATGGATGCGTCGTAATGGTTATCGCGTTATTGCTAAAGACTTAGTGCAGCTTCCTGATGGTTCGAAAAAGGCCAACCTGGATGTGGAAATTGCAGTTGATATGATGGCCCTAGTAGGGTGCTACGACACAGCTATCTTAGTCAGTGGCGATGGAGATTTGGCCTATGCAGTTGATGCTGCCAGCTATCGGGGTGTCAGAGTAGAAGTTGTTAGCCTACGCTCCATGACCAGCGACAGCCTTATTAATGTGTCTGACCGTTACATCGATTTAGATACCGTTAAGGACGACATTAAGAAAACTGCCCGCAGCCACAGTCATGGATATACCTATCGTCCTTTGACGAGTTTAAGCCCCGTTATGGAAGAGGAAGAAGTCACCAGCGACCAACAGGTTTAAAGGCAAGAATCCGTTAGGATAGACTGGCGGAATCTATTGCTAGTAAAGTCAGTTACACCATATGAGTAAGTGGTACCGGTTCACAATAATTGCAGTATTAATCACTGTAATTATTGTGGCTGTGCGGACCTGTCAATCGTCGAGCGACACGCTAGAAAGTCTTCAGAATCAAGAAAGTACCGAACAGACCGAACCAGAACTTACTCTGAAGGACGTCACCTTGGAGCAGCCTGATGAAAATGGCGAGCTGCTTTGGCGAGTGGAAGCAAAAGCAGCCACCTACAGTCCAGATAGGCGTTTGGCCAGTCTTACGTCACCAGAGGGTGAGCTGTTTCAGGATGGCAAAGTTATCTATAAGGTTAAAGCCGATCAGGGAGAAATTCGAGAAGATGGTAAATCTATCTTTCTGCAGGGAAATATTGTAGCGACCAGTCCGGATGAGGACATTATCCTCAAAGGGGAAAGTTTGGAGTGGACTCCTGAGGATGATTTGCTCATGGTCCGAGATAGCATTCTCGGAGAACATCCTCAGCTAACGGCTACAGCTCAAGAGGCTAGGCTCTTTAACAAAAGTAAACGCTTGGAGTTGTTCAAGGGCGTAGTTGCCAATACGACTCAAGAGCCTTGGATTGGATTCAAAACTGAAAAAATGGTGTTGTTGCTTGAGGAAGACAAGCTGACAACGGATAAACCCTTGCAAATGGAGCGCTATGTAGCCCAAGAGGATGACACAGTCATCAGTCGCTTGGTAGGTAATCAAGGAGAATTTGACCTAATAAAACAGCAGGCCACATTGCAACAACAAGTGCAGTTAAACGCTCTTGATATTCCGCTACAAACTAATAGCGACATTGCTGTTTGGAATGTCGCTGATGGTAATGTGGTCATCGATAAACCGGTTAAGATTCAGCACCCTAAGCGGAAATTAATCGCCAATGCTAACCAGGGTCGCTTAGATCTCAACACTCAGATTTTGGTGCTTAACGGTCGTGTGCAGGCAGCTGCTCAAAATCGAGGTTCATCGTTATTGGCAGAGCAGCTTACCTGGAATATCCAAACCCAGGATGTGGATGGTCGAGGCAATGTGAGCTACAGGCAGCAAGAGCCAGCGGCCACGGTCAATGGTGATCGCGCTGTTGGTAATCTGGACCGACAAACCGTAGTAGTTACCGGGAATGAGGTTGTTACTGAAATTGTGCCGTCGGGGATTGAATAAGTTCGTTACGTTTTGGATCACCCAAGCGATAGGGATCTTTGTTGAATTGAAGAGTGGCCTTAATCTGTTGGGGCACCTGACTGGTTTTTTCCCACTGATTTTCAAGCGCTGTCAGTAAACGATCCTGGCGATTGCGCAGGGTTTCTAAACCTGAACCATAGTTCACAATGGCAAACCAAACCAGTTCTTTCTTTTCCGTGGGAAAAGCTCCGGCTAAGGCACTCACAACGGCTAGGCTACCGGTTTTAACTGAAGCATGTTGAGGGATGGTACGGTCAATTAGGGTGCCGACATCTGTACCCGATACTGGAAAAAGATCTGCAAAGTTCAAGTTTTGAGTTTGCAGTTTGGTCTGAATCGCCCGCATTAAGATAATTACAGCCCGAGCTGACAGTTGGTTATCTTCTCCCAGACCAGAACCATTAATTAGGCTAATTTCGCCAGGGGGGACACCTATTTGTTCGGCGATTTTAACCACGTTGGCCGGACCGCCTGCTATGTTGGCCACCATCTCCGACATGACATTGTTGCTGTAGATATTCATCGCCTTGAGAATGATGGCCAGGGGTAAGGATTTGTGACGTACTAGCCAGCCCGAGGCCTGATCAATGGTAGGAGCTGCCGAAGCTAGCTCTACCGGCCCCTGAATTTGCACCGTAGGTTTTGGAGTGCCTGGAGGTAGGGTGGCATACTGCTTTTTAACTTCCCATCCCCAGATGGCTGCATTGATAGCCTGTTTAAGTAATTGACCAGACTCCAGCGGATCGGTGTTGAAATTCATCACAAACCGATCGATCACGATTAGTTTACCGGTGACGGTCTGAATGCCCAGTTGCTGCAGCGTATTGCCAAGGGCGATTCCCTCCTCCCAGACAAACAGTGGGTCATAGGCCCCTTTGACGATCAAATCTCCCTGGAGCACACCATTGGTAATGGTGCCACGCCAACCAACCCAGGTTTCAAACTGATGATTAATGCTGTGGGTTTCTAAGGCCGCCAATGTAGTTGCTACCTTGGTTAACGAAGCTGCAGGCAGACGGCGAGAGGCTTGATGTTGGGCGACTGGATAGCGTCCCACATCAATGGCAACACTTTGCTGGCCTGCTGAAAACCCCAGGCTGACTAGATCGGCCACATAATTTTGGAGAATCTTTTCAGCAGCCGGATCTGTGGCTAAACGACTCTGCAGCCAGGGAGATTCCCACGTGGGTCTAATATCGACTGTTGCCATATTAAGGCTAGTAACGGGCTGCCAAGGACGAGGGCCAATGAGAGCGGAAATAAAGGCTAAAGGTAAAAGCCAATTCACAGCAAAAGAATGTGGATGAATTTAATCGCTAACGATACATCAGGAATTTCATAAAAGACATCATTATTAGCGGATTTTTAGGTATGTCAGGGCAATGGTACGGTGGGCATGGCCTGGCATACATTGGGAGAACTTAGGAGACTACATGGTTAAAGCAGACGAAAATCAGTGGCTCAGACGACTGCCTTTGATTGTGGGAACTGTGGGCGGCACAATGCTCATGCTCAATCGTTTGCTCACACCTGTGGTCACCGACTCGCAAGCACGGGCCGATGTGGTGGGGGTATTTTTAAGTGCCATTTTGATTTTGACTACCCTGCTTTGGCGGCAGATTCAACCAGTGCCACCAGAGGCCGTCATCTTAGAAGGCGAAGAAGGCTTTGATCTGGCAGAAGGCCTGTCAGAAAATACGGCAACGGAGCTCGCCTGGGCCTCCCATTTGCTACTCACCAATACGGTTACACGCTCATTGGTCGCTTATTACGATGGCCAGGTATTGATGCGCCGGGGAGTTCTTGGCCCTAATCAAGCGGTGACCGTTGGTCCCATTTTGGAGCGGGTGCTCTCGAAAAAAAAGCCAGTCTATTTGGTGAACTTAAATTTGTATCCTGGCAAGGTGGAGTTTAACTATCTACCCGAAAACACCCAAGGAATTATCTGCCAGCCCATGGGGGAAAAGGGGGTGTTGATTTTGGGTGCGAATGCCCCCCGTAGCTATACCAAACAGGATGAAAATTGGGTTGAGGGGATTGCCGATAAATTGGGAGCCAGTTTAGATGCAGCGGCTGATGCGTCGGTCTAGTATTCTGGCTAATGGAAAATTGATGGGGGAATACCGATGGCGAAGTTTGTTATGTGGGGAAGCTATTGCGAGAATGCTTTGGAAAAGCGGACACCCTACCGTGCGGATCATCTTGCCGGGTTGCAATCTCAAAAAGAGCAGGGTGTCCTATTATCCTTAGGTCCGACTACCGACAACACTAAAGTATTTGGTACCTATGAAGCCACCGATGAAGCTGCTGTACGACAGCTGGTGGAACATGATCCCTATTGGCAAAATGGCATTTGGACCGAGTACGAAGTGTATGAATGGAATCAGGTATTTTAGAACCATATTGAGGTTGAGGTCTCAAGAAGCATATGGTTGATCAAAAAAATTAATCTAATTTTTTCGGGATTATCAAGTCAGCAGACGGGTATACATTTATGTAAGTTACTAAGCTGTATATCTGTCTGCTATGAGGCAATCAGAATCAAAAATTGCGCTGCTGATTGATGCGGACAATGCACCTGCCGCAAAAATTGATGCGATTTTAGCTGAAATTGCTAAATACGGAGTAGCTAACATTCGTAGAGCCTATGGCAACTGGAAAAATGCGGCGCTTCAATCATGGGAAAATTGCCTACATGATTATGCGATTCAGCCTGTACAACAGTTTGACTACACTAAAGGTAAAAATGCGACGGATGCTGCTCTGATTATTGATGCTATGGATTTGTTGTATACCCAATCGCTAGATGCATTTGCTTTGGTCTCTAGTGATTGTGACTTTACGCCTCTGGTAATGAGACTTTTAACCAGTGGCTTAAAGGTCTATGGCTTTGGAGAAAAGAAAACGCCTACACCGTTTATATCGGCTTGTTCAATATTTTTGTATCTCGAAACGATTGACCAGTCCGCTGATGTGGACGCATCAAAAGCATTCACAAATGTTCGTAAAACCTCTCAAGAGCTGAAACAAGATACGAAATTGATGAATCTATTGAGGGGGGCCGTTGCTAATACTCAAGATGAGGATGGCTGGTCTAGGTTATCTGTAGTAGGAGCTCATATTGCTAATCAGGCCTCCTTTGAATCGCGTAACTATGGGTATGCCAAGCTTAGTAGCATGTTCGAGGCGATTGATTTGTTTGAGATGCGTAGAAAAGACAAAGGGATTTACATCAAGACAAAGAAGAAAAAATAGTCGTGCTAATTATTGGATTCCAAAACAATAATTGAGTCTTTCACAAGTTTGAAATAGCCTGTCAATCTCATATCAGGTTGATCATAGTCCAGAAAATGAACGTTACGATCTACTGTAGTGATGACCTGCTTAAAAGATTGGTCGTATTAAGCAACGTTTCAGGGTGATATGTTTGACTATTATTGCCCTGCTAACTACGCCCTCGACCATGACAATTTCTCCTAGCTCATTTTCCCAGTGCGGTAGTCTTTATGAGCTGTCTGTGGTCGTGCCAATTTATAACGAGTACGAGAGTATTCCGTTGCTGGTGGAGAAAATTACCCGTGTCGCTCAGTCAATGCAATTGCCCTATGAGCTTATTTGTGTAGATGACGGTTCAACCGATGGTTCTGGGGATTTACTCAAAGAGGTCGCTAAAGATCGCCATGATCTGCGAGTAATTTTACTGCGACGCAATTATGGGCAAACGCCAGCTATGGCGGCGGGCTTTAATTATGCTAGAGGGCAGGTGATTGTCACCCTGGATGGGGATTTACAAAATGAACCGGAAGATATCGCTACGGTCTACCACAAGTTGCATGAAGGCTATGACCTAGTGAGTGGCTGGCGTAAACATCGCCAGGATAATGCAGTGACGCGACTGTTACCGTCCAAAATTGCTAACTGGCTGATTGCGCGGGTCACCGGAGTTAGGCTCCATGACTATGGCTGTTCTCTCAAAGCCTACAGTGCTGATGTGGTTAAAGATATGAACCTCTATGGTGAACTACATCGGTTTTTACCAGCCCTGGCCTACATTGAAGGAGCCCGCATTAGTGAGGTGCCGGTGCGTCACCATGCTCGACAGTTTGGTCAAAGTAAATATGGTTTAGGACGCACATTTCGGGTAGCTCTAGACCTACTGACCATCTACTTTATGAAAACGTTTTTGACCCGCCCCATGCATGTATTTGGTCCATTTGGAGCAATTTCCATATTTAGTGGACTGGTGTTGAGTATTTATCTAGCGTTTATCAAATTTATTCTCAATGCAGATATCGGTAACCGTCCCCTACTGTTGTTGGCGGTGGTGTTATTTATCTCAGGAATTCAGCTATTGAGTGTGGGTCTGTTGGCCGAGCTGATGATGCGCACGTATCACGAATCCCAAAAGCGACCTATTTACCGAGTGAGAGAGGTGATTGGGGGCAAGGTTTAATCCTGCACATATGGCTCACCATTAACTAGGGCAAATTCGGCTCTGACAAATTCGCGACCCAAATAGGCGGCATGGTCAGGATAGCTGATGGGGCAGGGATTATTTTTGTCTTCGAAAATTTTTATACAAAGCTCTTTGGCCGTACGCCCTTGATAAATGCGCGTTTCCTGACGGGGGGGAGCTTCTTTTTTAGCAATTAAAGGTTTACCCGTTTCTGGATCGCAGGCCACACCCTTGTCATTAATTATGTTGGTAAAGTGCTTTGCACAGATCAGTCCCTGGGCTGTATCTAAATAAATGAGAAAGTAACCATCGGGATCTAGCTTGATAAAACGTTTGGAGAGTTTATCGTCTAGAGTTTTAAGGTCGGCAGCGGTAGGGCGGATATTTGGGCTGATGGTCATAGCGATCGCAAGCGCATAAAGTGAGCACACATTTTACCCTGTGACTTCAAGGATTTTAAGGTTCTCCTGCTTTATCAGATTTTTCTAGCGGTGCAGGCTTTTACTACTCTGTAGCTGTCAGGGGTTTGAGGGGAAGATCTGCATTAATCGCATCAATTTCCTGTTGTTCAGCCGTATTAATGCGGCCAATGTAGTTATCTAAAACCTGGGCTAGGGTTGGATGATAAAACTTATGCAGACTATGGTTAGGAGCGGCAGGAAAACCTCTTCTCTTTTTATGTCGACCACCCGCTCCCGGATCAAATAGCTGAATGCCATTGGCAATGGCCCAGTCAATGGGCTCGTAGTAACAGGCATTGAAGTGGAGATGGTTGTAGTCTTCAAACGCTCCCCAGTAGCGACCGTACAAGCGGTCGCCTTTGGTTAGACAAAACGACATGCCTACCGGGTCATTGCTGTCGTCGCTATAGGCTGCAAAAACTACAGTGCGATCGCAATATTCCGGATGCAGCTGTTGAAAAAACTGCCGGGTAAGATACTTACTGCCCCACCAGCCAAACTTATCGCAGGTATCGCTGTAGAAGTCATATACCGAATTACATAGAGTATCTGAAAGACCCTCTCCACTGTGGACCTCAAAGTGCAGTCCCGCTTTTGTAATCGACTTACGCTCTCGTTTAATATTGCGTCGCTGATTAGCATTAAACCGAGCTAGATAGTCATCAAAGGTGCTGTAGCCTTCATTTTTCCAAATGTAGCTGTGGTGCAGCCAGGGATAGAAGCCTAGGGATTCCAACTGTTCTCGCCAGGCCGGATCTGCGTACAGAAAATGGCAGCCAGAGATCTGATTTTGCAAACAAAACTGATCAATAGCCGCCACCATAACTTGAGTTAAAGTTGCCTCATCTTCACCATCGGCAACTAAAAACCGATACCCCTCTGCTGGCGTAAATGGAGACATCCCGAGCATTTTGGGATAGTACTCAATGCCTAGCTGTTCTGCTAAATCGGCCCACTGGTGGTCAAACACAAACTCGCCACGACTATGACCTTTAAGATACAGCGGTGCTGCCGCCACCAGCCGATCCTGACACCACACGGTTAAATGGTTTGGCAGCCAGCCCGTCTGAGCTTGTGTGCTACCAGATGTCTCCATAGAATTTAACCAAAACCACTCTAAAAAGGGAGTCTTGAGCGGCTGGGCCATACTATCCCAATCGGTAATGGGCAAATCTGCCATGCGGTTGACCCACCGCAGCGAGTAGTCGGTCATTGCCTCAGTTGTGGTTACGCCCATCACTTAGCCTATTGGTCCACTACGGTAATGTAGCGCGTTTAAACTGGCACGTGGGAATAGGGACGGTTTTTCTCTATCGCTGCCGGTGGTAGTTAAGAAAGACCTCGTCACCAATGCTGTGATGAGCCATCAAAGAAAACCGAGGCGCATCCTTGAGCGAGAACCCCAGACCATCGCAGGGTGTAGGTGCCTGGGAACCACCTATAACCAAGGGACAAATCGTTAGCCACAGTTCATCGATCAGATCATGGGCCATCAGGGCTGCCACAAGCTGACCACCGCCCATTACCAGCAGACGGTGAATACCCAGGGTTTTGAGTTCAGTAAATATCGCTGGCCAATCAAACCGCACGTCCGTTTTGCCAAAGGTGCTTTGAGTAGGTGCTATCCATACCCGTTCAAACGGCTGTTTTTCCTGCCAGGGCATAGCGCCTGTACTAGTGGTTAGTAACCAGCGAGCAACTGGCTGATAAAAAAAGGGCATGGCAGAGTCTAACTGGCCCGACAAAGAACAAACAATATGAATGGGCTGGAGAGACTGCTGACCCCGTTTTTCTAAAAGAGCAGCGTCCTTTATCAAGGCTGTTGTGCCATAGGCTCGGAGGGTCGCTGCCCCAAATAAAGTCGCATCAGCTGTAGCTAGACACTGTTCTAAATGTTGTTTATCCGCCATTGATGGGAACCTGGCGGCTGTACGATAACTATCGCTAAGTTTGCCATCGGCACTCATTGCCAAAACAGTGGTGACGTAGGGACGAGATAGGAAACCTGTTCCAGTGTGAAGTTCGAGGGATGTCATGTTCTGAAGTTAGGAGGAAACACCCCCGGATAGGTGCTTACAGACAATTAAGCTACCTTTGAAAAGGCTTCATCTATGTAAGTGATGTTTCAACTTTTAGGGGTGTAACCGGTAAGTGGGGCAAACCAATCGATAAACTAGATGGGTGTTAACACCGGTATCAGTCATTACATAATGATCAAAACAAGGTCATTTTGATAATAGATATCGGTGAAGGTGATTTACCCATGGAGATAACATCAAAAGAGTGTGTTGAGCCGTTGCTGATTTGTCGGATGACACGACCCGCTGTCAAACGAGATTTTGCAGGTAAGGTTACGCCGTGAATTAGTCACGTCTTAACATCGATTCTCCACTCAGACAAAATAGTGTTTGGCATCAAGAATTAGCTAGACTGCACCATAAGCACGTTTGTCCGTTATTCTCTACATTGTCTCGTTATTCGTCTGTGCGTTTCCTGTTGAAATCAACCACAGTTCTCGTAAGTTGTTAGCAGTTTATGGCTAAGCGTCCTCTTTCATTTCGCCGGTTATTGATACTGCGTATCTTGCTGCTGAGTACACCAGTGTTACTCATGGGCCAGGCGATTACCCTACGCAAGGCCCGTAGCAGCTTGTTAGAGACAGCACGGCAAAATTTGACGAGCAGCGCTATTAATAAAGCCATAGGTCTAGAGACGGGGGTAAGAGCGGTAGAGGCTGAAATGCTCTTGCTAGCCGATAGTCAAGCGTTGAAGGCAGGTGATGCTAATGCTGTTTCTGAAGCCCTGAGTCGCTATACAAGAATTGCCTCTCATACCGTAGGCTGTTTAGAACTAACCGAAGCAGAAACTGGCACCGTTATTTCGACTACCTGCAGTACTCCTCTACTGCCCACGCCGCTACAGCTGCCATGGCATCAAGACCCTGTGGGTAATCCAGATTTTTATTTGGTCGCTTTAGATAGCCCACGGGAAGTAATACCCGAAACCGCCACTGAGCCGGGTCTGCGTCCTTCGCTGTTAGATCTCACCGTAGCTACTCCCATCTACACGCCAGATGGGACTCTGCGTTATACCTTATCAGCACAGTTGGGATTTACCCAGCTAGAAGATACCAATCCTAGATCCCTCGTCGGTAATACGGTGATTATTGACCCCAACGGTATTGTCGTCACTCACCCAAATTCGGAATTAATTGGCCAGCCCATAGACGATCTTCAAGGAGCCGATCGATTTGATAGCATCATCAGCAGTATTCGAGTGGGCAATTCAGATACGTTACACCTGTTTAGTTTTTTGCAGGGGGGGGATGAATGGCTGGCTGGGTATAGCGGTGCCAGACTATCGGTCTCTATGGAACAGACCCAAACCTGGAATGTGCTAGCCGTCACTCCCATCGATCAAGCGCTTCACGCCCTGGGAGAAATTCGTTCCATTTTACTGTTACTGACCTTGGGACTGTTGGGGGCAAATGCGCTGCTGGCACTCTATGTGGCTCGTAGCCTATCGTTACCTGTGGAACGGTTAATCCGCTATACTCAGCAGGTTCAAGACTTATCTTCAGAGGTCAAAGCTGCTCCCACCAGTCAAAATATTTGGGAGTTGGATTACCTGGGTAAGGTGCTAGAGCGAATGCTGAGGCGATTAGAGGGGGGGGCCCAAGAGCTGCGTCAAGCGTGGGAAAATGCCCAGATGGCTAATCAGCTTAAAAATGAATTCTTGGCTAATACCTCCCACGAACTCCGCACTCCGCTTAACGCTATTATTGGCTGTATCCGTTTAGTGCGCGATGGTTCCTGCGATGACCGGGCAGAAGAGCTGGAATTTTTGGAACGGGCAGATAACGCGGCTATCCATTTGTTGAAAATTATCAATGACATCTTAGATATTGCCAAAATTGAGTCGGGCACCGTCAACCTGGATCTAGAAACCGTTGATCTGGGGGAGATTGTAAGGGATGTGCTCGATATGCAAGCATTGCAGGTGCAGCAAAAGGGGCTTACGCTGCATCGTCCTGAAGAATTTCAAAATACCTGGGTACAGGGAGACGCTGACAAGCTAAAACAGGTACTGCTTAATATTGTTTACAACGCCATCAAATTTACCCATGAAGGGAGTATTACCGCCACCATGGATGTGGTGCAAGCAGGGGAAGGTGATGATGGTACTGCCGCTATTCCTGCTCCTCGGGTCAGTGTAACGATCTGCGATACCGGCATTGGTATTGATCCTAAGGATCAACAAAAGCTATTTCATCCATTTGTGATGGTCGATGGTAGCCATACCCGCAGCTATGAAGGAACTGGTTTGGGCCTGGCCATTTCAAAGAATTTTATGAAGCTGATGGGGGGTAGCATCAGCCTCCAAAGTGATGGTGTAGGTCGAGGCACAGCAGTGACCTTATGCTTGCCACTGTTGGCTAAACCCGATGTAGATACAGCGACACCTGAGCAGATTGCAGGTACTAAACAGGTCCTTGTGGCTCAGAGAGTTGAGGGGTAAATATGGTGAGGCACCTATAGCTCAAGCCATAGGCGATTGTTAAACGCTTATTAGTCAGAATCTTTTACGTAGGCTAAGCTGATTTACGGTTCAGGGCTTTTCGCATGGGCAATGAACAGCCCCAGCGGCTAGACATCTAACCAAATACCCCCTTGGGCGAGGGAACTAGATAGAGCTTCTAAAATGGCAACAAGTTGGGTGCCCATCATGCCTGATGAAATAGGAGAGGGACAATTTTTGAGAACGCTATCCACAAAGCACTGACACATGGTGGCAAGGGGTTCTTGATCAGGCACTGCCAGGGGTAGTGTTTCGAGGTTTTGAGGTTGAAATGTCTCAGGGTTGGGGTGTCCTAGCTTGAGGGTGAGGGGAGAATCGGGACACATTTCGTCAAAGATAAGACTTCCGCGATCGCACACCGTGACGACCTGTCGTTGCTTATGGGTATTGGCCCAGGAAACATGAATGGTGGCTTCAAACCCAGTGGCATACTGCAGGCGGCACCAGACCATATCTGCTAGGGATGACTGGGAACGCTGTAGCCACTGTAGTCCGTGGGCCTGTACCCGGATAGGCGTACTGTCTAACCAGTCATTAAAAATGGCAATATCATGGATTGCTAAATCCCAAAGAGCATTGACATCGTAACGGATGGGGCCTAGGTTAGTGCGAGCAGCATATCCATAGCGGGGGCTGCCTAGCTGAGGCAGATGCTTGTGCCCTTCCCTAACGGCAGGGTGGAATAAATAGGTGTGATCAATAAATAGCTGACGATGTTGCTGCTGAGCCAGCTTACATAGCTCCGCCGATGTCTTCGCTGTCAAGGTCAGCGGTTTTTCGCACAGTACATGGAGCTGTTTTTGAAGCGCCGCAGTTACAATTTCTTGGTGGGTGGTGGCGGGAGTGGCTACTGCTATGGCTGTTAACCCGTCGATTTCCAATGCATCCTGCCAGTGATCAAGCAGTGCTACGGATTCATTGAGTCCAAATTTTGCAGCAATAGCCGCCCGTTGTTCTGGGCGTGGATCAACAACGGCTTTTACCTGGATTTGGGGATGCGCTAAAAAATTGCGTAGTAAATGGGTTCCCCAACGCCCCACTCCCATTAACGCTAAATTAATTTGCCCGGTGGCTGGCTCCATTTTTTTTTCCTAAATCCGTGCCCCAGGGATCTCAGCTGAAGCTTAACCCTGAGCGAGTAATGGTTCCAACTGCTGGTAGGCCTGCTGGGCAGCACGCTGTTCCGCTTGTTTAATCGACGGACCTTTACCGTCTCCCCACAGTTTTCCCTGGTATTTCACCTGAGCATAAAACCGCTCTGGATCGCCGTGGTGTTGGCTAATTTCTGAGACCGCGTAAGTCGGTAGCTGTTTACTGTGGGCCTGGGTCAGTTCTTGCAGGGCCGCTTTGTAATTCTGGCGGGCTGGATCGTTTTGAATTGTGTGAGTTAATCGTTCAAAATGGGGGTCTAACCATGGACGAATCAGACTCAGGTCCCGAGTGCTTAGATACAGAGCTCCTAGCACAGCTTCAAAGGCATCGGCTAGTCGAGAGCTATGCCCGGCTCGATCCCCAGCGGCACTTGAAGAAATTTTCAAATAGCGATCAAATTTATAATCGCGGGCCAAAATCGCTAGGGTCCGGTCACTAACTAGCTGCGATCGCACAGCGGCCATTTCCCCCACCGCCATCTGCGCCTGAGTTTCTTGCAAAAACTCCGCTGCCGCCAATCTCAGAGCCGCATCACCCAAGAACTCTAGCACCTCATTATTGTGATCAGCCGAGCGCGAAATATCCACCAGTGCTTGGTGTAGCAATTCCCAGCGTATAGCCTCTTGATTCCCTAGTCCCAAGCTTGCTGCAAATGTAACTAGTTCTTGATGCCGCTGGGAGTTTTCAACGTTTGCCCAATTACCACTGTCCATACCTCGTCCGCTACTCACCAAGCACCACTCACTGATCTAAATAAATGGAAAGAGTTAGCCATAAGCCGGGTTCTGTTCTCGTTGATGAAATCAACGGGCGGTTATCTATCTGGGACAGCTGTTACCAGATGCCTCTAGCGGTACACCAAAAGCGGGGCTGGAAAAAGGTCAACCAACTCCCCTGCGACCTTGCTCCTGGCCGGGGTTTACCGAGCCAGCACCTCTCGATGCTGCTGGTGCGCTCTTACCGCACCTTTGCACCCTTACCCGTAGAAGTTAGAAGTCAGAAGTCAGAATCTAAATTCGTCGTTGCTCGTTCTTCCTTCCCGTCGGCGGTATGTTTCTGTGGCACTATCCTCACGGTCACCCGCACTGGGCGTTACCCAGCAAGCCTGACCTTTCAGGAGCCCGGACTTTCCTCAAGCTAAGGGCTTAGCTTTGCTAAGCCCTTAGCCCGCAACCGCAACACCAACTCTTTCCGACTAACTATAATATCGTTTGTCGTGCCTAATGCTAGAGAGCGCTCATTTCAATGTACTCAAAGCGTTACATCATCTAGGAATCCACCCGACTACATCAGACACGTAAAACATCAAAGACGTAAGAGCTTGACGTCAAGCTCTTACGTCTTTGATGTTGCATAGTGCTGACACAGCTCCTTCGCAAGATATTGTTCTCTTTTCAAACTAGAACAATCTTTTAATAATTCATCTAAGTAGAGGACTATGAATCGCCTTTTCTTTGCGGGTGGTCTCCGCACCATGAACTTATTGCAAATGGGGTAACAACCCGGATCTCTCTAGAACTAAGCTAACTTGCTGATTCATTCCCTTCGCAATCATCTTGGCACCCTGACGATGACACTGCAGAATGCCATCCCAAAAGATGGATGCTGTTGCAGGCTCAATAAACTGAGTTCTAGCCATATCGATAGTGACTGTGACACCGGGACGAAGCTTTTTCTTAAGATCTTGTGCGAAAAATGGTGAGACAAAGCTATCTAGTCGCTTAGGTAAGCGAATCGTGATCTGAGAAGCGGCTGTAGATGCGTTCATGGGTAATAAATGTTACTCAGTACGCTTTTACAATAGGCGAGCATTCTTCCAACCTGCGTGGGTTTTTTTACGGATGAACCGACCTATTCACAGTCTTTTTACAGATAAGATGCCGTCTTTAAAGATTAGAACTTTTTGCGTATGACATCGTGAGATTTAGCCAAAATTTATACTTTCCTACTTTGATTCTAGATGCCAAGTTAAGTGATCGATCTCACTCATACTCATAATGAGTTTGAGTTAATATAAGGCCATGAGTTTGGAAGTTTTCTATGGAGCACCTTTCTCAATCTTGGTCTACCATCGCTTCCGATGGGATGGTAGCTAGTTTATTGGCTAGTACGGGTACAGGGCTTGGGGCATTGCCTGTGATATTTACGTCCCAGCTCAGTAACCGTTGGAAAACACTGCTACTCAGTGTAGGCAGTGGCATTATGCTCTCGGCAGCAGCCTTTTCACTCCTGTTGCCCGCCGTCAGATTAATGGAACACGACCTAAGCTGGCCAACAAGAATAATGTTTCTATCGATCGCTGCTGCAGGCGGTGCGGCCCTAATGTATGGTGTAGAAAACCTCTGGCCAGAACCCACCTTAGAACAGCAGTCTCAATCCCGTTCTATATGGCTGTTTGTCCTCGCCATTGCCTTACATCACTTTCCCGAAGGATTGGCTGTGGGGTTGGGTACACAGACAACCCATAGCATCACTATTGCCATAGGTGTAGCTTTGCAAAATTTGCCTGAAGGGTTAATGGTGGCCTTGGCTCTACGTCAGCTAGGGTACGGTGCGGGTAGTGCTGTAGCTTTGGCAACCATGTCTGGCTGGTTAGAGCCTTTAGGCAGCTGGGTAGGGGTGGCATTGGTAGAGATTGGAGCAGTAATCGCCCCCATAGGCATGGCCGCAGCGGCTGGTGCTATGGTATTTGTTGTTATCCATGAATTGTTGCCTGAGTTAAACCTTAGCGCAATCAAAGGCAATGGTTCTGTTGGTGTTGCCACTGGGGTTGTGATGATGGGCATGGTGCAACAGTTTTTAGGATAAGCAACCGGCGCATCATCAGCTTACATCCGTATTAAATTTTGCAGGTGCCCTCATTCTTCTGGTCATTAAATTGTCTAATGTGATCTAGGCGAAGGATAGTCCCGTTATCGAGTTTGCACCAGTCGGCTCCATTAGCTGCATAGATATCAACAATTTTGGCCTGTACCTCTTGGCGCTGGTTGGCATCATCTCGATAGACGATATGGGATACCTGATGCCGCACAGCGGCAGCTTCTAGATAGTCGGTAAAGCTACAGGCAGGGGGAATATAGGGTTCCATGGTGTCAGATAGGAGATGTTTGCTAATTGCAACAATAATTGAATAACAGATTCATCTACCATTGGTTTTGGTGCTGTTCTCTAATTCACGGATTCTAGCCTGCAAAGGAGCGGTTGCAGCTGCAATGGCAGTCTGTAGTTCTGTCTCAGAATAGCGCACAGGAATATGTTGGGGACAGTTTTGGCTAAAGGCTTCTACCGTAAATAATACGGCCCGTTCAATGGTGGCCGGATAATCTGGCATGCGAAGTTGTTCAATGAGGTCCGGATCGTTCTCTACGTAGCGGGCATGTCCCCAAAGTTTGTAGCGACGGCGGTGGCGATAGTCCATTAGAAACAGAAAAGCTTTGTCATTTTCGGACAGATTGCCAACGGTAATGTATTGAACATTGCCAGAAAAATCAGCAAACCCAATGGTTTTGTTATCTAACACTTTGAGAAAGCCAGGCGGGCCACCGCGAAACTGGATATATGGATAGCCATTGGAACTGACAGTCCCCAGATAGCTACCATCGAGTTGGGCAATAAAGTCGGCTAGCTCTGGGGTAATGGTGTCGTTGGCTGGGGCTTTAGCTGTATAGCGTTCATAGGTTTCCCGAGAACCACGCTCAGTTTGGGCCGCTTTTACTGCAGAGGTAAAGGCGATGTCGGCAAATTTGCTAGCCATAGTTTTGTTTAGGGTGAGATTTTGCTGGGAATATGAAAAATGAAACTGTTTAAAGGAGAGTAGATTTTTCTACGCTGTTAACAGTTTTGAATAGCAGATTAGATGGGGATAAGATTAGCGTACAGTCCCCATCTATTTTTTTAGTCTGCAATTGGGGCTTCGATGCTACGCATTCCGATAAATCCAGGCAGATGCTTAATTCTTTCAACCCAGGCTAATACGTTTGGATAGGGAGAGAGAGCAATTTTGCCATCCGGTGCTAGTGCTACATAGGGAAAAACGGCCACATCCGCGATGGTCGGAGTCTCCCCCACAAGCCAGGTATGTGCACTCAGGTGTTGATTCAGCTGATCGAGAATAAATGTGGCCTTTTCCGTAGCGCGCTCAATGTTGATAGCTTTAGCTCCAAACAGATGGTAAAGCCTTGCTGATTCTGGACCCTGGCGCACTTCACCAGTGGTGATGGACAACCAACGGATGACATTCGCCATGGCAACAGGATCTTTAGGGAGCCAGGTATCGTTGTGCTGATGCGCCAGATAAAACAAGGCTCCCTGAGCATCCGCTACAACTACATCACCATCCACGAGAACGGGGACTTGGCCAAAGGAATTCAGGCTGAGAAACTTGGGTTGCTTATGCTCTCCTTTGAGCAGGTCTACGGTGACCCATTCATAGTCAATGCCTAAAAGACTCAGCAAGAGTTTTACCTTATAACTGTTGCCGGACATGGGATGGCCATAAAGTGTGGGCATGGGTTGGCTCCGATTTGGTAGTTGATTAAATTGACTGTACCGTTCGTTCGGTCTAGATAATTTGTACCGTTCGTTCGGTACAATGTCAATACTGCTATCAAGCAGATAATTGTTTTGAAGTTGGATTGTTTATTTGTGGCGCGTGAAACTTATTTGCCGGTATTGTTTCGACTTTTTCGTCACCATGGGTATGACGGGGTTAGCCTGTCGAAAATTTCTGAGGCGACGGGCTTAGGTAAGGCAAGTTTGTACCATCACTTCCCCGGCGGAAAGGCAGAGATGGTGAAGGAAACGTTGGCTTATTCTGGTGAATGGATAGCGGTCAATATTGTGGCCCCGCTACAGGGAGAGGGGGAGCCTTTGGCAAAATTGCAAGCTATGTGCGATCGCATCTCTACGCTTTACGAAGCAGGTGAACAGCCATGTTTACTGGCTTCTCTGACATTGGATACATCGCGGGATATGTTTCACGAGGCTATTAAGGAGCGATTGCAGATGTTAATGTATGCGATCGCATCCGTTTTAGTAGAAGCAGGTCTGGAACCAGAAAAAGCACAGCAGCGCAGCGAAGATGCCATCATCACCATCCAAGGGGCCTTAATCTTATCCCGTGGTTTGGGTGACCCTGCACCATTTCAGCGAGCTGTTGCCCAATTGCCGGAGCGACTTTGGGAAGGATTACCGGTTAAAGCGTAACTGTGTAATCAAGGGTTTTAACCACTATGGGCTTGTTCTAGGCGTGTTTTTGCCAGACCATACAAAAGCTAATGGGTTGGTGTTGGTATTTCACCATGGTTGGCTGTTGTTGAATCCATTCAACATCCACAAGGCGTTCGTGCATTTCTAAAAGTTTGAATTTAACCTGATGAGCGTTCTGGATGTGATCGCTGTGTAGGTGAACACTATTGTCAATCGCAATGGATTCCCCTGATATAGACTCAAAATGAGTGGGAATTCCGTTTAGTAAAAAGAATGGATGGTAGTCAACAACAATACAGATTCCTTGGTTACCTAACAAATGGGCGGCTTCTTGATAGAACCCTGAAAGATCAGAAACATGGCAGAGGGCAAGGCTTGTGATAACAAGATTGTAACTGCTCTCCAAAAAAGGCGTTTGAGCCATGTCTGTAACCGAGATTTGATTGTAACTTTGTTTTGACATAGCTATTTCTGCCATGGCATGAGAACAATCCACACCATCAATGTGTTCTAAGCCTTGTTGTGCTAACCATTGGCCTATTCGACCGGTGCCACAGCCTAAATCGACAGCATATTTTATTTGAGGCCAGTCAACTGTCTGTAGACGATTTAATAAGGGCAGATCTAGCTCGTCGTACACGGTTTGGTCGTAGGTAGATGCCCACTGTTGGTAACCTGTTACGGCATTGACCGTTGGGTAATGACGTTTGTCGTATTGAGAGAAGGGCTGGGACATTTAAACGTTGGAGGCAATGGTTTTGGCTAGGGTATACCACTGCCTCTGGTGAATATGTTCCATCTCTGTATCGCTAGGGAGTCCAGTAATATCCAAGAAACTTGAGACCAAACGATGGGGCTTGCCTAAACACAGATCTAAGGCTCTACGTTTAGGATTGAGGTGGTAGTTACCCCGATGAATCATCTGAGCACTAAATATCAACACATCACCGGGTTCCAGCTGAATCAAAACCGAACCCGGTAAAGGTTCACAGTTTCTGTGACCATTGAATTCAAAGCGCACATTGTGTTCTAGTTCAGTATCCCAACGAGTATGGCTATCCGGAATCAGCTCGATTCCTTTTTCAGCCAATAGGGGAATCCGTGCATGAAGGCTAGTCATACGAGGCTGTTCAGCTGCCTGCACACTGTCCTCGATAGGACTGTATTGCAAATCACGATGCCAGTAGGGTTGTTTTTGGGTGCTGTAAGGATTAAAAAATAACTGCGTATTGTGAAAATAAATTCCCTTACTAAATATTTGTTCCAGAGCGTTGGTGAGCTTTGCAGATGCAATCAGATTAAAAAACTCAACCCTTTCAGAACTGTGGCAAAAGTATTTGGGATGGGTAAGCGAATGCATATTAACCAGCTGTTGCGCGATTAACGCAGGGTAATTTTCCTGTCGCCACTGGTCATAGATGCGCTCGACAATAAAGCTGATTTTGTCTATTTCCACCTTCTCAAAGAGCTTTTTTAGAATAATGTAGCCCTGCGTTTCAAACCGTTTGCTCGCATTCATGGGTCTGGGGTTGAAAATGGCCATAAAGTAGCCACTCATTTTGTATATGAATTAAGTCTAGTCATCCCTATACAAAGATGGCTCAGAATTTGTAAGAATGCAGAGAACACGTTACCTATTGCCCCATGGATAAGCCCGTTATTCTCACCATTGATGACGATCCAGCTGTCTTGCAAGCCATTGCCCGCGACCTGAGAAAGCAGTACGGTGACCGCTTTCGTATCGTCCGCGCTGACTCTGGGGCAACAGCACTAGAGGCTACACAACAGCTCAAGCTTCGGGGCAATACAGTGGCTCTATTTTTAGCAGACCAGCGAATGCCAGGAATGAGCGGCGTTGAATTTTTGGATAAAGCCTCAGATATTTTTTCCCAGGCAAAGCGAGCATTACTAACGGCCTATGCGGATACCAATGCAGCCATCGATGCCATTAATACTGCTCAGCTAGATTACTATCTGCTAAAACCTTGGGACCCACCAGAAGAGAAGCTCTATCCAGTACTAGATGACCTAATTCAGGATTGGCAAGCGACTTATAAGCCAGCATTTCAGGGGGTAAAAGTGATTAGCGATCGCTGGTCGCCTAAATCCCATGCCCTGCGAGATTTTCTCTCACGAAACCAGGTGCCCTATCGCTGGTTAGACATTGAGTCAAACCCAGAAGCACGACAGTTGGTAACCTACGCTGGGGAAAAGGATAACCCCTGTTTACCACTGGTGGTGTTACCCAGTGGCGAGAAATTAGTGAAGCCCAGCACCGCCGACCTGGCCCAGCAGGTGGGAATGCAAACCGAAGCAACAAACCCGTTTTACGATCTGATGATTGTTGGCGGTGGCCCAGCAGGGTTAGCCGCTGCTGTATATGGTGCATCAGAGGGGTTGCGTACGGTAATGATTGAGCGAGAAGCACCGGGTGGCCAGGCAGGAACCAGTTCCCGCATTGAAAACTACCTAGGGTTTCCCGTGGGGCTGAGCGGTGGCGATTTAGCAAGACGCGCCGTTACCCAAGCAAAACGGTTTGGGGTGGAGATTTTAACCCCGCAGGAAGCAACCGGTATTCGGTTGGAAGATAATTATCGAATTGTTACCCTGTCGGACGGTAGTGAGGTTAGCTGTCATGCTTTAATTTTGGCCATGGGAGTCTCCTGGCGACGGTTGACAGTGCCCGGTGTAGAACAATTTACTGGGGCTGGCGTATATTATGGTGCCGCCCAAACCGAAGCTGCAGCCTGTCAGGATGAAGATGTGTACGTGGTTGGTGGGGCCAACTCTGCAGGCCAGGCCGCTATGTACTTCTCGAAATATGCCCGCAATGTACGAATGCTGGTGCGAGGAGAGTCGTTAACAAAAAGCATGTCGCAGTATTTAATCGACCAAATTGCTGAGACTGACAATATTGAGGTGTTGCCGTTTCACAGTGTGATTGAGGCAAAGGGGGGCGACCGACTAGAGGAGATTTTGGTAAAAGATTCTCAGGCAGACAAGGTAAAGACCTTTAAGACCAACGCGCTGTTTATTTTCATTGGGGCGACACCCAGTACGGGCTGGCTTGATGGGGTGGTAAATAGAGATGAGCGAGGCTTTATTTACAGTGGGCCGGATATTCCCAATGAGGCATCCTGGCCACTAGAGCGAGATCGGTTTTTGTTGGAGACCAGTGTGCCAGGAATCTTTGCGGTGGGAGATGTACGCCATGGGTCGGTGAAGCGGGTGGCTTCAGGTGTAGGTGAAGGATCGATTTGCGTACAGTTTGTACATCGACATTTGGCTCAGGTGTAGGTAGTCGACCTCAAAACTTAGCTGTTGCCGTACTTGATATGAATCGCATTCCCGCTAAAATTCGTGAAATTGAGGCTAATGTACTTGATAAGCATCATGAGTCTCAGCCTCTTTTGCAGCAAAGCAAAGAAATGGCAACTACTCATCTTTTGAAGATATACGACAATACTTGCCGTAATTTTATCTTTATTTCGGCTGAGTGGTCTACCAATAGAAGAATGTATGAATCACAGCTTTGGAATAAAGCTCTTGAGCAAAGTCTTAGATGGGTAGCTAAATATTGTGTATCTAATAATTCATTGAGTGAAGCTTCATGGTCTGTTCTAGATGATGAAGCTCTCTCATTAATGAGATGGTCAAGAGAATATATCAAACTTTGCAATGCACATGTTGCTGCGTCTCGCGGATATCACTCTACATCTTGCAATGAAAGATTACATGAAATCGTCTTCGGGATGAAAGGAACTGATGACTTTACAATTTTGACTTCACAGGTAGCATCAAGTGCGCTACATCAAGAAAACTGGGTAAAGGCTTTTCCAGAGAAAGAGATTTCCAATATATTTGAGAATTGGAAATCTAAAATTAATTTAGATAACTGGACAGTGCGAAGTTAATCTCTACTAGATGAGAGTATCTAGAAAAAGAACATCCCTGTAGCCAACTGGCAAGGAATGTCCGAAACTAGCTGAAATCATACCAATCAGCCAGTTTTATTATGGAGTTCTATGAACGT
>JBCCQQ010000062.1:0-35931 GCA_039024555.1 Cyanobacteria bacterium P01_D01_bin.156 | reverse complement strand
CTATGAGACCGGACGTAAAGCTACCGATGAGTTTAAGGCTCAGATGCCCATTCGCTTCGATGACTATCTACCTCAATGGAATTATGTTGCTCAACCACAACAAATATAAAACTGGAAGTTATTAAATCCCTATTCCTTAGTCCCAATGGTGAGACATCAGAATTTGGATGCGATCGCACCCTTCTCTTTACCGAAAATGAGACCAACTATCAGCACCTCTTTGGTGTGGAGAACCCAACACCCTACGTTAAGGATGGTATTCATCGCTATGTGGTCAATGGAGAAACCGATGCCGTAAACCCCGCTAGCGTTGGGACCAAGTGTGCGGCAGACTATGCTTTAGAGGTTGGTCCTGGTCAAACCCGAGTCGTTAAGCTACGCTTTGCTAACCAGAGCAATCTAAAGAATCCCTTTGGTGGGGAATTTGCACAGATATTTCAAACTCGTATTCACGAAGCTGACACGTTTTACCAGCACGTCACCCCCTTTTGTAAGCTTGGTGACATGCAAAATGTGCAGCGTCAGGCATTTGCCGGTTTGTTATGGAGCAAGCAATACTACAGTTTTGATGTAACCCGCTGGTTAAATGGTGACCCCACCATGCCCAGACCTACGGAAGGGCGAAAGTTAGGCCGCAACCGCCAGTGGCCCCACATGGATGCCGACGACATTATTTCCATGCCAGACAAGTGGGAATATCCTTGGTTTGCCGCCTGGGATCTGGCCTTTCACTGTATTCCCATTGTCCTGGTTGATCCTGAGTTTGCCAAACAACAGCTGGATATCATGACTCGGGAATGGTACATGCACCCCAACGGCCAGATTCCCGCCTATGAATGGGCCTTTGGCGATGTGAATCCTCCCGTCCATGCCTGGGCCACCTGGCGCGTTTATAAAATAGATCAAAAAATGCGCGGCAAGGGGGACCGTGCCTTTCTGGAGCGAGTGTTTCAAAAGCTGTTGCTAAACTTTACCTGGTGGGTGAACCGTAAGGACACTGAAGGCAACAACCTATTTGAAGGGGGTTTTTTAGGATTAGACAATATTGGTGTCTTTGATCGTAGTTCTCCCCTGCCTACAGGAGGCTACATCGAACAGTCCGACGGCACCAGCTGGATGGCCATGTACAGTCTTAACATGCTCACCATTGCCCTAGAGCTAGCGCTAGAAAACCCTGTTTATGAGGATATGGCCACCAAGTTCTTCGAGCATTTTATCTACATTGCCGATGCCATGAACCAGATGGGTGAGGATAAAACAGAACTATGGGATGAAGAGGATGGCTTCTTCTACGATGTCCTGCATTTGCCCAACAAAGAACGCTTGCGATTAAAGGTGCGCTCCATGGTTGGGTTAATTCCTCTCTTTGCCGTAGAAACCCTAGAGCCTGACCTACTCAACAAACTACCAAACTTTAAAGGGCGTTTAGAATGGTTTGAATCTCATCGTCCTAATCTAAGCCAAAATGTTGCCTGCTTTACGGAAGAAGGCGCTGGCAAACGACGGCTGCTAGCCATTGTTAGGCCCGATAAACTCAAACGGATTCTTGAGAAAATGCTGACTGAAAGCGAATTCTTAGCTCCCAACGGTATCCGTGCCCTCTCTCGATATCACCATGAGCATCCCTACATTTTTTATGCCGATGGCAATGAGTATCGCGTTGATTATGAACCAGCAGAATCAAGCAGCGGTCTTTTTGGTGGTAATTCAAACTGGCGTGGTCCCATCTGGTTTCCGGTTAATTATTTGTTAGTGGAGTCTTTGCAAAAGTTTCACCACTACCTTGGTGAGGACTATCAGGTGGAATGCCCCACGGGGTCGGGCACATATAAATCACTGTGGGATGTTGCCCTAGATCTAGAAGATAGGATGATTCGTATTTTTCTTAAAGATAGCTCAGGCAAACGCCCTGTATTTGGCGCTATTCCGCAGTTTCAACACGATGAAAACTGGCAAGATTATATTCTCTTCCATGAATATTTCCATGGGGACAATGGAGCTGGAATTGGGGCCAGTCATCAAACTGGCTGGACGGGTCTGATCGCTAAGTTAATCCAGCAGTACAGCAAATATAATCAGACTTAGGATCTATTAAAAAACGACTTCACGGTTTAAGCCTGAAAAGGCTGAGGGAGGTATACCCCCCTCAGCTGGACTGGAGTTTGAGAACCTGCATTTGCCCACAGGGGATAGGTTATATAGCTTGGCGTACATAATTTACACTATCGGTGCTCGCTGAAAGCTCTAAACAGCCAAATAAATTTGCTATAAAAACAGGCCAAGCAACAATGTTATAGGACCGATCCATAACAACCATAGGGTGTTTTCTAAACCAATGTTCAGCGCTAAAAAGCCCAATGCTAGGGGGACAATGCTTCCCGTAAACCCAAAAAGGTTACTTAGGGTAATCACTGCCCCACTTTGACCTGGCAAAGCTGCGTAAAGTTGGCCCTTGAGAATCGTATACCAGCCTGCACTAAAGAAACCAAGGCATCCTAAGATAATGTACTTCCCAATCAGCGATGGCACTGCTAAAAATGCAGGATAGCAAATCCCGACGAGGGTTACACTAATCTTCAGATAGGTGAGGCCATTAACTCTTGCTAGGAGCGGAATCATCAAAAAGTCTCCTAGAAAAGCCACCCCTAACCAAAGGGTTACGGTCAAACTAGCCTGGTTTGTGGAGGTGCCCACCACATCGACAAAGTAAAGGGCAACATAGCTACGGAGTCCATCCAACATTAAGTCGGAGAACTGAAGCAATATTAGCCAGCGTAGTACATGGGACTGTTTTAATGCCGCGATCGCACCCCAAACCCCCTGGGTAAAACTCTCAACCTTGGGCTGTTCTGCAGGTGATACCGTGGCCAGTACTCGAAGAGTTTGCCAGAGCGGTATTAGGGTAAAACCGCTAAGCATGGCTAATAGGAAAAACGCCCCCTGCCAACCGTAGCCAAACGCGATCGCACCTGCCAAAACCAGTGGTCCCAATACACTTCCCAGGGAACCTGCTAAATTCCACAGAGCCATGGTTCTCTCATGGCGAGTGGGGCTTAGCTCTATTAGAGTGGCCTGAGCCACATTGATAAAGGCACCTGAGGCTGGGTACAACAGCGTAAACCCCATAAGAAGCCCCATAAAGGTGTGGCTTTGGGCCAGGATGAAGAGCGAACTTGCAAACCCCATACCGCCTGCCAGCATTAACTGTCGTCGGTATCCCATCGCGATCCAGATACCAAACAGGGGGTCAATGATCTGGCTGACGATATTGGGAAACGCCAGCACCATACCAATCTGCCCATAGGACAGATTTAAATCATGGCGAATGAAGGGCCAGGCCGGATCTAAAACGCCCCCCACTAATTCATCCAATAGCTCGATGGCCAGAAACAGGCTGGTTACAGCCACGACCTTTCTGGCGGTTTTGCTTTTAACCGTCCATCCCATGGTGGAAATCTCCCGATTCTTTTTTGTCCAGTGCATATGTTTGAAGCAGCTGGACCGGGAGGTGGAATCCACGAGCAAAACCACAGCCTTGCCTTAAGCAGGGCTAAGTGCGGTTGCCATGGGGCTTTATGGGGTTAACAAGGAGGGTGTCTCATTGCTTATAAAAATTGGTAACTACGCACAAGTATAGATGTAGTATTTCTGATGCCAAGGGCGGAAAACCTCACTGACACAGTTTTTATGAAACCAAGTTGGTTTTCATTCAGTTAGTTGCGTTTAGCAAGTCAGCAGTTTTCTAAAGATTGGCTCCTCCATGCTTAGCTCGTATTTTTTACACTCAAAGATTCATCCCCTCATTAAGCCGTGTTTAACCCCCAATTATCCTCTGAAAAAGCCTTATGAAAGAATATCCAGCATCCGGACTATTTTGATGAACTTCAACAGGTCTGGGTGATTTCATCAAAATACATTTATTTATATTCAAAATCGTTTTCCCCAGAGTTTTCCTAGCCTTTTCCCCAGATTAAACAGGGTTCTCCCCAGGTCTTAACGACCGCTTAGTAGGTTCAGCGATTCTGTGGAAAACGTTGATGTACGGGGATCAGTCTCATTTTATTAACAAATGTAACGAAAAAAAGAGCTGAGCCCTCTTGGTCTCGTCAGCTCAAAAATCACATTATGAAAATATAAAGAATGAGCACGCTTGCGTGTTACTGCTACCTCCTGCACAATGAAGCTCCAATGAATCAGGCGACCTAGTCGAGTCATTCTTACCCTGTGTTTCAGACGCTCATAGCTTTCATTACTAAGAGTGTTTGGGTAAGGGTAGCTACTAGGTCCTACTTTGTTGTGCGAGTCAGTTTAAGATAAGAGATATTTAATTATGATTCCAGTTACTACAGCTCCCGTTACTGTTAGCTTGATGATTGAGATTCCCGAGTCTCTACATGAATCAATTCAGGATTATTTGAATACCCATGAGCTATGGAGTCAAGAGCGTGTAATGCAGGCGTCACTTTCTCTCTTCCTGATGCAAAACGGTATGAGTCAGCCCCATGTGAACAGACTCTATTTGGATAGTTTATTCGGCTGTGCTGCCTAGGGTGGAAACGACTAAGTTACGTTCCACCATCATTAATACGCAAGTTAAGGTGGGGTGATTTTTCTGTAGGGGCATCTTCTTATAGGTGCCTTTGCTGGCTAACCATCTACAGGCCAGAATCTCTCACTTTGTAGTCAATCTCTTCTACTGGCAGATTCTCACAATCCCAATCCCCATATCGTAACTGCAGCCTGCGCTCTTTTGCATAGTCCACCAGTCTGCCGCAATACTTCTCCGCTTCAGTCCCTAGGCCCTGAATACGAATCTTGCCATTAAATACTGTTGCCCGCGCCAGATAGATTACCAAATCATCCCGAGAGGGTCGATTTACCGTCACACTAGCGGTCAGATGTGCCATCCCCCGCTCATCTAGCTCCTGGGGCAAGGCCATGGCCGTATTGCGAATGCCTCGAATAGCGACAATTGCTGCAGCGACAGCCATGGTGATATCGGCACCATCGTCGGTAAAAATGCGATTGTTGGACAAATACTGAAAATTTCGTTCCCGCAAGTCGTCTCGAATCCGACGATGGATCAGATTGTGCTGATTATAGTTGTTCAGTGCCCCCACAATAGCCCCACAGGCATTTCGGGGTTCCCGCCAGGGAGACTCTCGGGTTTTGCCATAGATTTGCTTATCGCCATCCCGCAGCCGACCCACATGGGTTTTGAGGTCAATTGCTACCAAGGAAATCGACTGGGGGTTACCTGCATATACCCGTCGCTTTAGTTCTTCATCGAGTTCATGGGCTACGGTTACATGGGCTAGGGTAGCCCCATTGTCCGTGCCGCCACCGGCTGGGAAAAAGGCTTCTAGCTTGAGTTCACCAATTTCGGACAGGGTGGCAAACCGGGAGGCAACCACATCTCGATAGCGTTTGGTGGCTTCTCCCTGGTGGATGCGATCGCCACAGTTGGTATAGGCCAAGGTGGTAACCACACTGGGCAGGCTCATGTCTGCCCCGCAGGCTTTGACATCGGTTTGGCTAGCGGCCGCGAACTGAAGCTCATCACGCAGAATCTGCAATCCTTTGATTAGGGCGTAGCGATCGCTAACAATCTCGTTGAGATAGTTGTGGTATGCATTGCGTTCCATACCAAAGCTGGCCCCCAGCCTCCAAAAGTTGTCTACTCGTTGTTGGGTAGCCGCTGTATCAAAGGGAAGGGTCATGGTTCACCGATTCTAAACTCGTCAAATTTCACTACGTCTGACTTGGGTTTGCGGGTATCAAAGTAGTAGCTGCTAATGGTACCAGTGCCCGTATCTAGGATACTAAATGCCGTAATATCGTTATCGGCAATGTAAGGCATGGGTCGGCCGGAGTCGCTGATTAGGGGAGCAATGGTGGGCATCGCTGGCACGAGACCATTGGGGTCACCGGTGGCGATGTAGGCTTCTTTGTATCGATTGTCTTTGGGAACAGGGCGAGGATTGTCGCTTAGATGAGCGCCATAACTGTTGCCCACATTAGAGGACTCTAGATAGTGTACGCCGTTATCACTTTTAAACCGGTTCCAAATATGAGAGTGACCATAGAAAACAAGATCGGTGCCTGCATCTTCTACCAGGGGTAACAGATGTTTAACAATGTGATCGTCTTCTAGGGGATACTCATAGCGAATATCAGTCAGATTCCCTTCGTCATCACGATCGTAAACAGGTACTGGAGTTGTAAATGCGGGTACCACATTGCCACCGAGGGTATGGGGCGGATGGTGTAGCATCACAATTTTGTACTTAGCCTGTTGAAACTCGTCGCTAGCCAGTTCCTGCTTTAGCCATTCGTACTGGGGGCTACCCGGTTCAATGCTCTCAAAGATAAACTGTCCATGGCCCCAAGCCTTAGGATTGTTGATGTCTTCAGCCCGTTCTTGGTAACGACTTCGACGTTTACCGTCAATGGTAAACATGCGCCATATCTGGGTGACATATAGCGATACTAGTCTTACATCGCCAAAGGTAGTAGCGTAATAACGCTGGGTTTCGCCACCGTTGCGAGGAGCTTTGGGAAGGGTAAAAATCTCGTTATAGGTATCAACATTAAAGGAGTTGTTTTTTAGCCAAAGCCTCCTTGCTGCCGGACTATCACTGGGATTAAAAATGTCTTCATAGCTGTTGTACAGTCGCTTAGCCGCATTCCAGGGGGCCGGATCATTAAACTGATCGTTGAGGCCAACGGTCGTGCTGTATCGCCCCATTACTTCATGATTTCCTAGGGCCGGAAAAAGCGGTGCTGACTGGATCAGCTGGCCACCTTTATAGGTAGTAGAGGTGCCGTCTTTCTTTAATGTGTAGTTGCCCCGTCCCTGTAAACACGGGAAAAAGGCACCACCTCGGGTATCGTCGAACCATTCTGAGGCCCGGTCTGGAATGTTCACCAGGTCCCCCGCTAGAAACACACCATCTACCCGATCAATAGTCTCCTCTACTTTTTGTAGATTGGCAGCAGTCATCGGCATTAGCTGATGATCGGAGGTGAGCAAAATCTTCAGGGCCTGTCCAGCAGGTGGGGTGGCGCTCAGGGCAAATTGTCCACTGCGCAGAACAGCTCCTGTCGGTGCAGTACTAGACACAAAATAGGGCAGCTGTAGCCCTGGACGCAGCCCGGTAATATTGGCCTCGTGTCGCCAGATGGGTCGCTCAGTTACTTGTTCATAGGCAGTGGCCGTACTGGATTTAGCGTCTTCGCGAGTGCGGCTCAGCTGCCTAGTTTTAGCAGCTACTACAGTTTGGCTAGGACCGTAGGTAACGGTGTGGTCGCGGCCTTCAAATTCAGTGAACCACACGACCTTAACCGAGTCCTTGGTGGGTGCTTGGAGAAACGGATCGGTCAGAAATACATCTGAGGTAGCCATAGAAGGGAGTGGGGCATCGGGAGTGGTGGTGGACAGTTGTACAAATAGCACTACTCCCAGACAGAACAATAGACCGAGGGCTACTAACGAACCGGCTTTGGTGGGGCCGGGTGGAGCTGAGGCCATGGTAGATTCCTGTAAATTGCTGACGATTGACTGATTTCAGTCTAGCCGTTGCTGATTTAAGGAATGAAAGGATTCGTCGGGCTTTTTAGGGTACAGACTTTGAAAGTTAAGACCATCCTGACGAGGAGCAGCGCCCCAGTCTAGATAGTTAAGTATCAAAAGCTGAATGGTATTTGAGCGATGTGTCATTGCAACCCAATTGAAAAATTGTCTAAAGCAAACTCTACTCTGTTCATTTGCGAGGAATCATAATTAGGGTCCAAACGTTTATTCAAACGCTGGTCCACTAGTAAAAATTGAACGCGACTGATTAATTTGATTCTATGGCTAAGGTTCACCTGCCAAAACTTAATAGCTGGCTGGTGAGCTTGGTGCTGGTATCCATTGGGTTGCATGGTTTAGTCCTGGCGCTACCCATGCCGAGTTCGGAAGAATCTGAACCTGAGAAGACAGAACATTTAGAACCGGACGTGATTCAAGTGGTAACGTTGCCTAAATTGGCAACCGGGCCTGCAGAATCTGAGGAGCCGTCGCTGCCAGATCCGCCTGAGGAAGAACAGCTGGAAGAGCCAGAAGCGCTGTTAGAGGAACCGGTTGTTACAGACCCCCATATTTTGGACAATGTGGAGCCGCCGGAATCAGAATCGTTGAAGGACATAGAAGAGCCTAAAAATCCTGAGCATCCGGATGAGGGTGAAGAGCCTGAACCGGAACAAGAATGGCAAAAGGCCGAAAACTATATTGATTTTAATCCTGAGAAAACGGGTGATGATTACCGTCAAGGAGGAAGCCAGTTTAACGGTGAATTGTCAGAGTGGATGGGAAAGCGATTTACGTCTAACCAAAATATTGTCAAAACCGATCATTCAGCCGCCATTGAATCTGACGTGCCCCCCATTCCATCCCTCAAATGTTTAGATCAGCCTCCCAGTAAATTTGTCAGTGTGATTGTCGAGGTGTCTGAGGCAGATGGCCGTTTAGTAGAGGATGCTGAGAGTCCCTATGCGTTGAATAGCACTGGGCACCACGTTCTGGATAAACAAGCCCTAGAAATTGCCAAGTCAATTGACTATCAGGCTTACTTTAATCCTGATGAACCGGCTCCTGGATATTGGTTTAATATTCCGGTTGATTATGATGACTCCGGCTGTTAACCAATTCCTAAACGTCCGGCAAGGCTGGGTGTGAGGGGTAACAGAGTAGCCAGCATGAGGAACAGAATTAACAATGCTAAAGCAGCACGGGCATCATCCGGTTCGCTAAGGTCATCTCTGCAGGGACGTTCGTCGCCCCGCTGCAGGAACAGGATTAGGGCTGCCCAGTAGAGGGCGAGGGGATTGGCCAGGGCAATCAGGGTTAGCACCACCAGGGTAATGGCGGTGGTACGACCCTGGATCTTGCGACCATAGATTGCTTGAACAATGCGACCACCGTCAAGCCGCCCTGCAGGCATAACATTGAGGGCGGTAATAACTAACCCCAGCCAGCCCATGAGTACTAGCGGGTCCACATCGACAAAATCGACGGTTTGTAGCGTATCTCCCAAAACCGCTCGGGCCAGGGTACCCACAAGCACAGACTCTTGGAAAAACTCGACGGGTAGCTGATAAAGGCTACCGGGGTGGGACAGCACCAGCCCTACCAGCAACATAGCCAAAGATAACAGCCCCCCAGCAGCCGGACCGGCAAAGGCAATGTCAAATAGAACAGATCGATTGGGCAGCAGAGATTCAAATTTGGTCAGGGCACCAAAGGAGCCAATCTGCCAGGTGGGTAGAACATAGGGAGGGCTGAGTTGGATGCTGTGGCGGTTTGCCTGCCAGCGATGGCCCAATTCGTGAACACCCAGGATGGCCAACACCGATAGGGCGGTAGGCAGTACCTCAGGCCAGCGTTCTAAGTTGTCGAATAGGCTAAAGTCCTTGAGCAGGGCACCGGTTTCTAAACTGGTGATAAATGTTGCGATCGCAAGGGCCACCACCAAAACTTTCTGGGGTACGTTAGCAGGTTTCGGGTCCGCATCGCTGGGCAAGACGATAACGCCTGGCCGGTCATCGGGGCCGGTAATCAAAAACAGACGATAGCGATCGTCAAACCGATTTTCCAGCTGAGCAGTTAGGGCTTTTACCGTGGTATCCGGTTCTCCCCGCAGATTGCCCTTAAAGAACACACCGGCTCGATAGGGCACAGTTTCGGTGCGAAAGAAGGTATCCACCCCAAAGATAGATTCAATTTCAACTAGATCGTCCGTCGGCACAGCCGGAGGAATGGCCGGTTTGTTATCAGTTGCATTGGCGGGAGTAGTCTCCTGAATTTCAGCAACTTCAGATGTTTCAGCAGTTTCGGCACCTGTGGAGGTGTCCAAAACGGTTTGGCCTGCAGGTACCGATGTTTGTGAGGATGGGGCGGCTTCTGCTAAGGTCCTAAGCTGTCGACCGAGATAGATGTAAATACCAGTGGACAGCACCACCAGGCTGAGCACCCAGGCAATGTTGATATAAATACCAAAGGTAAATAACCCAAAAAAGGCCAGCCAGGGCACCATCAACACCACGGACTGCAGCCAGGCGTAGATGCCTAGCTTGCCATCGGGGCGGGCACGAATAAATCCCCAAACAAGAATGCCAACTGCAGCAAGTAAAATCAGGACCGTCACCATGGTGAGACTAAAACCTCTTGGCCTTTGGGCCGTTTGCAATATCTTAAAACTCTGATGATAGTTTAATGGCAGACGTCCCTTTCGGGCTAAACTCAACTGCGTAAAGACGCATCAGACGCATTTCCGTATGAGCGCCCAAGAGCCGTTTACCCAAGAGTCCTCCGCTGAAAACCCTGCTGGTGCGGTGCCTTCCCTCACCACATCGCCCCAGGCATCGGAACGATTTACCGTCGATTACAATCCAGATCCTGACTTTGCCGCCCTGGCCGAGCCCCCTAGCGAGGAAATGGCCGTGACTCCCCCCCATGGTTCCATTAAGCTGCCGGTGTCGTCATTAATTGCGATCGCAGCCACTGTCATCACCCTAATTGGTTTGGGTCTAGACAGTTTTTGGCTGATTTCCTTTGGCTCCCTCATCACCCTGATCATTTCCCTACGGTTGGCCATGCCTACGCTGCGGGCGGTGGTCAATGATCTCTCCTCAGAACAGCGGTCGTTGATTATTGCTATTCCCGGACTGATGTTGGGCATCTACGGTCTGATGCATGTGAGCGGCGTCAATGCAGGACTATTGCGATGGGGGGCTACCCTACGGTGGGATGCCATTGGTGCCCTGGGAGATTTTCTCGGCGCTATCGGTCAGATCTTTATTGCCATTTTGGCCCTGTACGTAGCCTGGCGGCAGTTTATTATTTCCCGCGATCTCACGACCCAGCAAAACCTGATTACCCAACAGCAAACCATCGATGCCTACTTCCAGGGCATTTCAGAGCTGGTGTTAGACGATGAAGGGCTGCTGGAGGACTGGCCCCAGGAACGTATCATTGCCGAAGCACGTACCGCCGCTATTTTAGGCAGCATCGACGGGGAAGGCAAAGCTAAGGTGCTACGCTTTCTGTCTCGTTCTAAACTCTTGACGCCCCTGGCCCGAGACCAGCGGTTGGGTCGTCCTATCCTGGATGGTTCCGGAGGCTACGCGGAGGATCGGCTCAACGGTACCCGAGTTATTGATCTGGGGGTGATGCTAGCTGCAGGCGATCTCTCTGGCAACGATCTGCGCTGGGCAGACCTGAGCGACATTAATCTAATTCGTTCAGACTTATCCCAATGCGATATGGTTCGCGCAGATCTGGCTCGGACAGTGCTGTGTGATGCCAACCTGTCTGGGGCTGACCTCATGGGTACTCGTTTCTTTTATGGGACACCGGAGGCTGCCACACCCCGCACCCGCACAGATAAACCCAATTACGAAACGGGAGAATTTACTGGGGCTGTGATCGAGGGGATGGATGTGTCCAATGTGCAGCGTCTATCTGAAAGTCAACGTTGCTATCTATGTCAGTGGGGCGGCAGTAAGACCCGTGCCACAGTTCCTGGAGGCTGTCGAGATATTCCTAACCGTTTGGGGCGATAGATGGATATCAATTTAAGTCGGAAACCTTGGTTAGGACTGAATGCGGAAGTCAGAATTCTGAAAGGGTGGGCATTCCAAATGCCTAACTCCGAATTCCTGGATAATAATTGGCTGATTTTTTGTGAGGCTAGCGTAATTCTGGTGGAGCTCACCTATCAATCAAACCAGGTTTGGGTAAATTAGATCTGACTCCGACTTATCAGGAGCTAGCCTTACCGTATCATTGCTCCTTCTGCATTCGCCCATGGCCCCCAAGAAGTCCTCAAAAAAGCGTAAAAAACGGTCTAAAAAGCAGGAATCTGAAGAGACGACGGGCCTTAGCCGTAAGCAACAACGAGCCCAGGAACGGCAAGCCGCCAAAGTTCGGGCACAGCTAATTCAATTTACAGTTTCGGCGTTTGCCCTGTCGGCAATAGTGGGGCTGATTCTTGGCTTATTGGTAGAGCCCACCCTGGGTGTGGGGGCCATGGGGGGCTTGATGTGTTTGGCACTGGCTTTTAAGTACCAGCGTTACGCCCTCTATGCATTTATCATCTATCTCCCGTTTTCCGGTACCGTCACCTATATGCTGGGGGGCAATTCCCTGCTCCAGCTAGCCAAAGATGGGATTTATGTTCCGGCCCTGATTGGCGTTGTGCAACTGTGCCAAAAAAAACGATTGCCCGTCCTATTGCCAGAAGAAATTAGGGTCCCCCTGGTACTGGCGGGGATGATGATTTTGCTCAACCTGATGCTGGTAAATTTGCCTCAGCAGTTTGAGTCAGAGGGTGAAAACCCGGTTTTAATGGGGGTACTGGGTATCAAAATTTTGTTGGGTTATCTGCCCATCATTACCTGTATTTATTACTCAATACGCACCTCCAAAGATCTGTACTTTTTGTTGCGTATTCAAGCAGTTTTGGTCGTCATATCCTGTGTTCTAGGACTGGTGCAGTACCTAATGCTGAGAACCGGTATCTGTGTAGGCACCGAAGGCATCGGGGCTGAAGGGGTGGACCTATTTAAAGCATCCTTACAGTCACGATGTTTTGTGGGTGGGGCACTGCTTTACAGCCCTTCCCAGGGACAGATTCGACTGCCGGGCACCTTTGTTGCTCCGTGGCAGTGGGGGTGGTTTTTAATTTCCAGTGCCTTCTTTAGCTTTGGCACCGCCTTTAACGATCGCTCACCGCTTTGGCGATTGGTGGGTATTGTTTCCCTAGTGTCGGTATTTGTGCTGTCGGTGCTCTCCGGTCAGCGGATTGCCCTATTCCTGGTGCCAGTGGTGGTGGTGGGGCTGTCTGTGATGACGGGGCAAATAACTAACCTAAAACGGTTTGTCCCGGTGGGGGTGGTTCTGGGACTGATTTTAATGTTTCTGACTATTCGTAACCCAGAAATTATGCAGGAGCGCATCGATAGCTTTCGATCGCGCTGGGAGGCATCACCACCCCATGAATTTGTGGTGCAGCAGTTTGAAGAGGTCTCTAAATCCCAAGAGGGAATTTTAGGTAATGGGGTGGCTCGAGCCACGAATGCGGCTCGTATATTTGGGGATGTGCGGTTGATTGAGACATACCATCCTAAGCTGCTGTACGAGCTTGGCCCCCTTGGTTTAATCTCTATGCTGATTTTATATGCCTCCCTCTCGGTGGCCACATTTAAGGCCTATCGAAAAACCAAAGATAAGCACCTGCGGGGCTATGCGGCCTCCATGTGGGTGTTTGTGCTGTTCATTAGTTTTTTCCCCTATTACTATCCTCTGGATGTGGATCCCGTCTCGGTTTACTACTGGTTAGCAGCGGGTATCACCTTGAAAATCCCTACCCTGGATAAACAGGAGCGTGAATTGGCCAATCCTAAGACCAAGAAGCGGCGGGTGCGATCGCGACCAGCCGCCACTGCAGAACAACCACAGACAGCGTAAGCGAGTCCTACCTTCCATGGCTTCAGAATTACTTATTTCCGTCGTTATTCCCACCTATGGTCGAGAAGCTGTTTTGTGCAGCACGCTCAAAAATGTTCTAGCCCAGACCTATCCTGCGTTTGAAGTCATTGTGGTGGACCAAACTCGGGACCATGAGCCAGCTACAACGGCGTTTCTAAACAGCCTTCAAACAAGTCCTAGGGTAACGCTATACACCGTTGACTGGGCTAGTCTGCCTGCCGCCCGTAACTACGCCGTTGAACGGTGTCACGGTGACATCATTTTATTTTTAGATGACGATGTGGAGCTGCCCCCTGGCTTTTTGGCGGCCCATGCCCAAAACTATCAGCGCGACGATATCGGTGCGGTTGCCGGACGTGTATTTGACCGCATGAAGCTGGCCGAATCGAAGTCGGCCAAACGCATTGAAACCCTGCCACCGGAGGCCATGGACCCCGGTATTGCCTGGTACCACATCGATTTGGTCCATACCGTTAAACCTCAGCAGGTGCTGACGGCCCGCGGCTGTAACATGTCTTTTCGCCGCGATGTATTTGCCACCCATGGCCTGCGGTTTGACGAACGGTTTCAAGGAAGTGCCGTCCGTGAAGAGTCCGACTTTTGTCTACGCTTTCGCCGCACGGGCCTCAAGATTTGGTACGACCCAGCCGCTAATCTGGTCCACCTGGGAGAAGAAACCGGTGGCTGCCACGACATCAACACCCGCTCCCTAAAGTATCAGCTGACCTTTTATCATAATCACTTTTTGATGGCGCTTAAAAACCTAACGCCGTGGCAGCTGCTGAGACTATCGGGTCGTTTGTTTGACTGCCATGTTTTAGGCAACCCCCCCTGCAACAAGAGCGGTTCCCCCATCAAAATCATCAGTCGGTTTGGGTTTTATACCCTAGGCTTTCTCAAAGCCTGTTGGACCCTGGTGAGTACCGCATCTAGCCAAGGCCGGCTGTTTAGCCTGCCTGCCCAGACCATGTCCCAAGTATCCGTGCCCCCCGCCCCAGAAGCCCTCACCCCGTCGTAGGCAACGTCCACTCTCTGGCTACAATTCAACCCTTCAACCTTTCTGACACAATCTACCCATGAAAGTTTTAGTGGCTAGTCACAGCTACATCGTGGAGCTGAATTGCGAAAAACTGCGCACCCTAGCCCACATGGGCCATGAAGTCACCGTAGTGGTGCCCAAACGCTGGAATCCGGGTGGTGTACAAAACAAAATTGTAGAACCCAAACCTCGTCAGGATGGATCATTTCGAGTTGTTCCCATTGCCAACCTGAGCCAAAACAATCAGGGCCTACTCAGCTTTGGCTGGGGGATTGTAGAGTTGTTAAAAACATTTCAACCCGACATTATTCAGGTGGAACAAGGCTCTAAATCCGTAGGCTATGCAGAATTAATTACCTTAAATCGATTACTGGGGGGCAAAGCCAAAAATCTCTTTTTTACCTGGTGGAATTTACCCTACGACCTTAAGTTTCCGCTTTCTACACTGGAGGCCTATAATCTGCGCCATACCCATGGTTTGATAGTAGGCAACCAGGACGGAGCCGATATCCTTCAGCAGCGGGGATACCATGGCCCCGTACGGGTGATGCCCCAGCTGGGCGTGGACGAAGTGTTGTTTTCTCCCCAGCCTCAACCCCAGCTACGACAACAGCTGACCATACCTGACGATAACTTTGTCGTGGGTTTTGTCGGTCGTTTTGTACCAGAAAAAGGACTAGTCACCCTATTTAAGGCCCTAACCACCCTGGTGCACTTACCCTGGACCCTGGTTTTATTGGGACGTGGTCCCCTAAAAGATGAACTGCAAGCCCAGGCAAATACCCTGGGTATTGCTGATCGTATTCGGTGGATTGAAAGCGTTCCCCACGATGCCGTGCCCGACTACATCAACCTGATGGATACCCTGGTGCTACCCTCCGAAACCACCTACGAATTTAAGACCCTCACATCTGTTGGCTGGAAGGAACAGTTTGGCCACGTATTGATTGAAGCCATGGCATGCCGCGTACCGGTCATTGGTTCCGATTCCGGCGAGATTCCGAATGTGATTGGTGACAGTGGTCTAGTCTTTCCAGAGGGCAACCACGAAGCACTGGCTGAGCGGCTGACCCAACTGATCACACAGCCAGAACAGCAACAGGCATTGGCCCAAAAAGGCTATGAGCGAGCCATGCAGCATTACACCAATAACGCCCTAGCAACGGAACTACTGGCGTTTTATCAAGAGTTGGTCGCCGGTTAAAGCATCACTTAACATTTGCTAATCCCTGATCTAACCAATATTTTTTTAGCTTTGATTTTGTTCCAGAGTTAAAGGATTCTTTTTATTCCCCAGCAAGAATACATCTTGAACTTGTTTACACTGAACCTATTCAACAAGTTGTATTGGGCTGGTGAATATATCTTGCAAACCTAGGACCTGGATGGGTCAATCTTCGCTACTGCTGGGTATGGCACTGGTCCTATCGGCCTGCGGCAGCGGCAGTGGTGGCGGTAGCAGCAGCGATAGCACTGCCACCACGGTATCAACGTTCAGTCAGTCAGATCAGCTGGTTTTACAGGTTCAACCGATTCAAGTGTGTGATGATGGCGGCATTATCTGTGCCCAGGTGGAATTCTTTGAAACCATTGCCGATAAAATTTGGGCTCAGGCCAATATTGACATTGCCTTTTTGCCCCTCAATCATCTTAATGACAGCACCTTCCTCACCCTTGATGAGGATGAATTTTCAGATCTGTCTTTCTCAGGGGCTGCTGGTTCCTTTGGTCGCCATCCCGACTCCACCCGTACCGATGGCCCCATTAATCTCTGGTTTGTGGATGTGATTGAAACAACTAGTGGTTTGGTGCAATTTGGCAATGCCTGGGTAGGCTTAAATGGGGCAGTAGTCAGTGATGATATTTTCGATTTCAACAACGGTATTGGTCGTTTGGATGTGATTGCCCACGAACTGGGCCACAACCTAGGGCTGCGCCACTCCACACTGGGAGCTGGAGATCCCGAAAACGTGATGACCGCTGGGGGTATCCGCACCATTCCTGACTCTATCGACGATATTTTTCCAGATGGGGAGAGGTTGTCTCAGCTAACCACTGCACAAATTGAACGGGCTAGAAGTAGCAACTTTGTTAGCCCGTCATCAGCGGATGAGTTAGTGCCGATGGTGGCAATGACTGAAGCGGATGCCATACCGCTATCGGTTGCAGCGACTCAACCTCGCTCTGTGCCTGAAACAGCTCCATCTCCATTAACCTGGCTGTTGCTATTACCCCTAGGACACCAGCTCTATCGTCACTTACGCCATGGCTAAGGCCCTAAAGGTTTTACAAATTGTGCCATCCATTTCTTTAGTGTATGGCGGACCCAGTCAAATGGTGCGGGGTTTGAGCAGTGCCCTAGCCCAACAGGGGGCAGAGGTAACGGTACTGACGACGGACTCTAATGGTGATCAGGGGCAAGCTCCCCTTGACGTGCCCCTGGGGCAGCCAGTGGATACCGACGGTTACCAAACCATTTATTTTCGCTGTGCCCCCTTTCGGCGCTACAAGTTTTCACTACCGTTACTACAGTGGCTGGGACAGCATGGTAGCCACTACGATTTAGCCCACATCCATGCTTTGTTTTCGCCAGTGACCAGCTTGGCGGCAACGGTGGCCCGACGGCAAAAGCTACCTTACATTTTGCGGCCCCTAGGGACCCTAGACCCAGCGGACCTGGCCAAGAAAAAACAGTTTAAGCAGCTGTATGCGGCTCTGTTAGAGCGAGCCAATATTCAGGGGGCTGCTGCCCTCCATTTCACCAGTGAGCAGGAAGCTACGGTTTCAGAACGCTTTGGGGTACAAACTCAGGATATGGTGCTGCCCTTAGGAGTGGCGCTACCGAAATATGGCGACGATGCGCAGCAGCTGATCCGACACCGCTATGGGATTCCTGATGGTGTGCCCCTGGTGTTGTTTATGTCACGCATCGATCCAAAGAAAGGGTTGGATCTGTTGTTACCTGCCCTAGAAACGCTACATCAGTCGGGCAAAAAGTTTCACTTTGTTCTCTGTGGTGGTAACCCCCAGGATCAAGGCTATGTGGATTCCATTGGCCAACAGATAGAGAATTCTGTTCTAAAGGATTGCACCACAATCACTGGCTTTGTGACAGGAGAGTTAAAGCGACAGATATTACAGGCGGCGGATCTATTTGTATTGCCGTCTTACTATGAGAATTTTGGCATTGCGGTGGCAGAAGCCATGGCAGCGGCTAAACCAGTGGTGATTTCAGACCAGGTGCATATTTGGCGGGATATTGCCTCTAGTGAGAGCGGCTGGGTGGTGCCCTGCGAGCAAGCTGCTTTGACAACGGCATTGAAAACAGCTCTGACTGATTTGGAAGACTGTCGGCAGCGGGGTAAGAATGCTCGTCAGTTTGCAAAGGAGAACTATAGCTGGGATGCGATCGCAGCCAACATGATGAAAACTTACCACCAGCTTATTTAGAAAATGCCTTAAGTAAATCCAATAAGGATTTGCGACGCAGTGATTTCCCTTTAAACTAAGGGTTGATTGTGTCCTTTGCTACTTGCCCCTTCATGACGGATCAGATCGGTCTGTTTGGTGGAGAGCCCACCGCCAAACTATCCCCCGAAACCTGGGAGCAAATCCCTACCAGCGCTACTGTACCGATTCCACCAGGTACGTACGAAAATTTGGAACAGCTAGCCCAGCACTGTAACCAATGTCAGCGGTGTGATCTCGCCAGCGGTCGTACTAACGTAGTCGTCAGTCGCGGCAATCCCAATGCGTCGATTATGATCATCGGCGAAGGCCCAGGGCAGCAAGAGGATGAACAAGGGCTACCCTTTGTAGGCAAGTCGGGCCAGCTACTAGATAAAATTTTGGCATCAGTACGGTTAGATACGCAGAACGACGTTTACATCTGCAATGTGGTTAAATGTCGGCCCCCAGGAAACCGCACACCTGCAGCAGGGGAAGTAGCTGCCTGTGTACCCTACTTAAAAGAGCAGGTGCGCTTAGTTGATCCAAAAATTATTCTTTTGACTGGGGGAACTGCCCTAAAGGGATTGCTGGGAATTAAGCAGGGGATTACTAAAATACGTGGTAACTGGATGGAATGGGAGGATCGTCATTGCATGGCGATTTTTCACCCAGCGTATTTGTTGCGAAATCCTTCTCGGGAGAAGGGGAAACCCAAATGGCTGATGTGGCAAGACATTCAGGCCATCCGTAAGAAATTAGATAATCTGAGTACTTAGACGCATTGTAGATGTACTACATATTGAATGACATCAACGCTACCGCTCGTATTAAAAGGATTCACACGGTAATACAACTCAGTTCCTGTTGAGGGTAGCCAAGGACTCTGAGCTGCCGATTTACGTTTCATGTGTCGCCGCACTGTGGTTGGACTAATGGTAAGTAACGTAACCAGAAACCTGATTCGAGAACTCACTTGCCCGACCGTTCCGTTTAATAAACCCCATATGTGATGGAGGTTTAACTCATAATCTGCAGATCCTGGAAAATAGCGGGATTAATGTTGCTGAATATCAACACTAATTCGATTGGTTTCAGCAAACAAAGCTTTATAGCTTTTTTACAACCATAGCTATCAGCATGAAAATCGAATAACTTTTGTCCATATTAACCCGCTGTTTACCTCTGCTTTAAGTTGCCTTGCAATTGTGACAAGTGCGGATTTAGTTTGGGGGACTTAGTGCTTCTCTTCAGGAGGATGAGGAAATGGTTTATGGTGCCTTTAATTATTTAGGATTAATCTCCTTTCAAGGTAATGCCCGTTGATAGTTGGGTTCCCATTTTCCAGTAGAGAGCAGAATTTTCAAGCGATCGCAAGAGTTATCCACAGAGTTTTTTATTCATGGCAACAACATTAACTGCAGGCGGTATCGCCATTGTTGGGTTTAATTTCGATAACCCCGACGAATTTGCCTTTGTATCCTTAGTTGATCTGGAAGCTGGTACCGAGATTAACTTTACCGATAATGGTTGGCAAGCTGCTGGTAGCTTTAGATCTACTGAAGGCACGTTTACTTGGACAGCACCCACCGATATTGCTGCAGGTACAGTTGTTAATCCAGCTGTCAGTAGCATTTTATTTTCCGCAAGTGGCGACCAAATTCTTGCCTATCAGGGAGATGCGACTAATCCCACGTTTATTTATGCGCTCAATAGCGAAGGGAATCCTGGCGTTTGGCAGTCTGATGCCACGAGTTCTAATATCTCTGCTTTGCCAACGGGGTTAGTTGACGGTGAGTCAGCAGTAGCCTTAGACGAAATTGACAATGCTATTTATACAGGTACTACGTCGGGTACAAAAGCTGAATTGCTAGCAGCGATCAGTGATAGCTCTAATTGGTCTGGCAACAACAGTACGAGACAGACACTGCCAACTAGTTCTTTTACTATCGGTGGTGGAGCAACTCCCCTGATCAACGAATTCCAGCCAAACCCAGATGGTGCTGATCCGGCTGATGTAACCTTTGAACTTAGTGGAGAACCTAGTACATCCTTCTCTGGCTGGATTTTGAGTGTAGAGGCCGATTTTTCCCCAGGCCAGACTGTTGATCGGGCGACTCAAGTTTCCGGTACCTTTGACAGCAATGGGCTTCTGACTGTTACTGTTCCTGACTTGGAGAATCCGTCCTTTACCGTCATTCTGACCGATACTTTCACAGGTTCTATTGGTGACGTCTTTGATGTTTCTCTGGTTGGTACAGTATTCGATGCCATTGGCATTCCTGATATAGCTGGAGATGAAACTAACCTGCTGGGTGCAGCTTTGGGTGGTACCGACTTTGCATTCACGGGCGCTGAACCTGAGCTAGTCTTCCGCGATGGCACTACAGGTGACTTGTATGCAGTCAATAATGTTGTCAGCGGCACTCAAGTGTTTGATGTTAATGGTAATTCCATTGACCCGGCTAACTTTGACATTAACCCCATTGTTGTAGATACCTTTGGTGCGGTAAATCCTTCTTTGGGTAGTGCGCCTGCGCCAACGGTTGCGATCGCTGACGTTAGCCAATCTGAAGGAAATAGCGGGACCACCGCTTTTACGTTTACCGTAACCCGCTCGGGAGACACTAGCGGGACCACAACAGTAGACTTTGCAACATCTGATGGCACTGCAACTGCAGGTTCAGACTACACTGCCAACTCAGGTACCCTAACGTTCAACCCTATAGAACTAACCAAGACGATCAGTGTAAATGTGACAGGAGATACTACATCCGAACCTGATGAGGACTTTGCGGTAACCCTGTCTAACCCCACAGGTGGAACAATTACCACTGCCGATGCCGTTGGTACCATTCAGAATGATGACGGGGTTCCTATTACCCTAATTTCTGATATCCAGGGCAGCCCTACAACTCAAGGCAACAATGGAGCGAGTCCCTTAGATGGGCAAACTGTTACCATCGAAGCAATTGTTGTTGGTGACTTCCAGGATGGTACAGCAGGCACTAATGGTGACTTCAACGGCTTCTATGTTCAAGAAGAGGACACTGATGCCGATGCTGATGCCGCTACCTCTGAGGGTCTGTTTATCTTTGATGGCAGCTCCCCTGCCGTTGATGTAAATGTTGGCGATACGGTTCAGGTAACCGGTACAGTTGGTGAGTTTTTTGGTGAAACCCAGCTTTCTAACGTCACTGTGACTGTTGTTGACAGCAATGACAACAGCAATCTTGTTACGCCAGCTACCATCACCTTCCCAGTAGCTTCTACCACTACCAATAGCGATGGCGACCTAATTGCTGATCTCGAAGCTTTCGAAGGTATGCTGGTGACCATGCCCCAGGAACTCACCGTTGCTGACCTCTTTACGCTGGGTCGCTTTGGTGACATGGGTCTCTATGCCGATGGTCGTCTAGAAACCTTTACCCAGGGCAATGCTCCTAGTGTAAGTGGCTTCCAGGCATATCAAGACTTGGCTGTTCGCAATACGGTTATTCTGGATGACGGCAGTACCATCCAAAACCCAGCAGATATTCCCTTTGAAATTGCTTCGGCTCCTGGCAATCAGGCTGGCGAGCTAGATGCTAACGATCAGCTGCGCTCGGGTGACACCGTAAACGACCTCACCGGTGTGGTTCGCTACAGTCGAGGCTCCGGTGGCTCGGGTGACGAAATCTACCGTATTAATCCAACTGTAGATCCGGTCTTTGTCAACAAAAATCCACGACCCACAACCGCACCTGATGTGGGTGGTGACATTACAGTGGCTTCGTTCAACGTACTGAACTTCTTTACCTCTTTAGATGACGATCGTAGTCGTAACAACAATCCGCTAAATGCAGGTCCCTCTAATCTTGAGCCCCGTGGTGCCAATGATTTGACAACTGCATCCACCACTGTAGCACCGTCAACTCAAGCCCAGAATGACCCCAATGCTGAGTTTAACCGTCAGGTGGACAAGCTGGTAGCTGCCCTCAGCGAGACCCAAGCCGATATCTTTAGCCTAGTTGAGCTTGAGAATGAGTTTGGTGGTGACCAGAATGGCGACGGTCGGTTTGCCATTGATTTCTTGGTCAATGAACTCAATACTGTCACTGGTGCAAATTACCAGTTTGTTGATCCAGGTCAAAACTTTATTGATACTAGCGATGCTATTTCAGTCGGTCTGGTTTACAACGCTGACACGATTGCGATCGCATCGGATACAACAGTTGAGATTCTTGATGACAGCGACCTACCTGCGCTTGGTCTTGGCATTACAGATCCTGTCTTTGACGGTCCCAGCACCAACCGTGCGGCACTGGCAGTTACCTTTGAAGAGATTGCTACAGGTGAAACCTTCACAGTTGCAGCCAACCACTTTAAGTCAAAGGGTTCACCGGGTACTGCATCGACCGGTGATCAAGATATTGGTGATGGTGTCGGTTCTGCAAACCAGACTCGTCTGAATGCGGCCACTGCCCTTGACGCGTGGTTAGACACCGATCCGACAGGCTCTGGTGATGAGGACTTCTTGATCATTGGTGACCTCAATGCCTATGCCATGGAAGACCCAATCCAGTATCTCTTGAGTGAAGGCTATGCAGACCAAGTAGATCGCTTCCTTGACCCAGGTGAGTTTGAATATTCCTTTGGCTTCCCTGTGAGCCTCAGTGATAGCCCACAGGTTCAATCCTTTGGTGCCCTTGATTATGCTTTGGCAACTAGTTCCCTAGCTGACCAGATTACCGGTGCAGCCGAGTGGCATATCAATGCAGATGAGTCAGTCATCTTTGACTACAACCTGGAGTTCAGACCTCAAGAACAGGCCGATGATCTCTATGGAGTAAGTCCATTCCGTTCCTCTGACCATGATCCCCTGATTATTGGTTTGGACTTGACAGGCGGTGTTCCCCCCATCGATAGAATCAATGACTACACCATCTTTAGTCAGGAGGTTAACAATAAATCCTTTATCGTTAACTTAATTGACGGTGAGCCAGTTTACACCATTGATGGAAGTGAAATTGCTAATCCATCGCTCAATAACTTCCTAAGTGAAGCGGTTGCAGAGCTAGGCGGTAGTGTAGCCAGAAATGGCACCATTAATGAGGGCGGTTTAGAACACTTTGGCAACAATCGTAACCCCTCAGTCAGACAGCGGTATGCTTATGACGATGTGATTATCAGTGGTTCCGGTGTTAGCGGTCGGTACCGCGCCAACTTTGATAATGACGCAGCGGCAGATGCCTTTGAGGCGTTTGCTGACGATCTGCTGGGTCGTGACCCTGCTAAAACTCAAATCTTTGAATTTAGGGGCAATACCAACGGAGGTGCCAACCGGATTCAAATCTTTGTTAATGATGAGATTACCGGTTTGAATTCAGAGGTTAGGCGAGGACTGGCTACTCCCGATAGCCTTGAATTTAGATGGTCAGGTGCCGATGTGCGGGGTCGACAAACCGTCAATAATCAAGATGAATTCTGGGAAGCCATGGGTCCCCTCTTTGATGGTGTACAGATTAGAGATGGACAAGTGACCGGGTTTGGTACTCAAAATCAGGCTAGGCTAGTAGGGAATGACCTTAACCAAGTTGATTTTGGTGCTAGCGGTATCGGTGGCAAAGAAGTCTGGGGATTTGACAACCAGCTGGAAGCTCAAAATTTCTTGAATCTCTTTGATGGCGTAGTGGAAGCAATTGCTGCTATCTAGGTTTGATGGCCCTAGGTACGACGCTCTGACTCCCTGTGTGTGTTGACTTCTGACACAAACGTCTCCTTTAGAGAGTATCTAAAGGAGACATTTTTTATCAAGGCGATAACAATTGTAGTAATCTGCACATATAGCGAGGCGCAAATATTTCAAACCATAGGCTATCTTTAAAGCTTTAGATAGCAACAGCTACATGCAGCTATAGAACAAAACCTGAAGCAATTTGCACTAGAGGTAAACTAACTATACCCATGAGACCAATACCCAAATAAGTTTGGAGCTTTGTTGTTGTTCTCATCTATTCCTGGGCTACTAACTTTTTCTCGACAAACGCTTGCACAGCAGCTTTATCATTTTCGAGTACGGTAAAGCTCTCTTCACGGTCAAAGAGATCCTTTAGGAATGTGGGCAAGGCTGGAGAGATACCGACAGCCGTATTTACAGCAGTAGGAAACTTAGCGGGATGGGCACAGGCCAAGGAGACTTTAACCGCATCCTCAGGCAGTTGTTTTAACAAACTTGGAGCACAGGCAATGGCCGTGTGCGGATCGATTAAAACACCGGTACGTTTGTAGGTGTCACGAATCACCTGGGTAATACTCTCGTCATCTAAGCGCCCACCCACAAAGGTTTTACGTAGCTCAGTAAATACATCCGAAGACACGCTAAAAATGCCAGTCTCTTTGAACGTGGCCATGGTCTTCTCCACTAAGACCGCATCGTTGTTATGGGCATCAAACAGTAGTCGTTCAAAGTTGCTGGAAATTTGGATATCCATACTAGGGGCAATGGATGGAGCAACCGCCTCGGTGGACATTTTGCCGGTTTCAAAAAAGCGGGTGAGAATATCATTTTTGTTGGTGCCCACAGCTAGCATTTTGATGGGAAGCCCCATGCGTTTGGCGACGTAGGCTGCAAACACGTTGCCAAAGTTACCCGTGGGTACGGCAAAGGAGACAGACCGCTCCGGTGCTCCTAGGTTCAGTGCAGCATAGACGTAGTAAACAACTTGAGCCAAAATTCTTGCCCAGTTGATGGAGTTAACGGCGGATAGTTTGTACTGATCGCGAAACTCCAGGTCATTAAATAGAGACTTAACGATGGTTTGACAGTCGTCGAAAGGAGCCTGCAGGGCAATATTGTATACATTGGGCGAAAGCACTGTGGTCATCTGCTTCCGCTGAATTTCCGAAGTGCGATTGTGGGGATGGAGGATAAAAATATCGATGGTGTCCTTATCCCGACAGGCCTCGATGGCAGCGGAGCCTGTATCACCAGAGGTGGCACCAATGATGGTGAGACGTTCACCCCGCTCATGCAGTAGATGATCAAACAGCTTGCCCAGCAGCTGTAGAGCATAGTCCTTAAAGGCTAGTGTAGGACCGTGGAATAGCTCTAGTAAAAAATGGTTATGGCCCAGCTGAATAATGGGGGCAATGGCCTGATGTCGAAAACCGGCATAGGCCTCATTAATCAGCCTTTTAAGGACATCGGGCTTGATAGTATTGCCCACAAAGGGCTGCATTACTTCAAAGACCAGCTCCTGATAGGATTTGCCGCGGAGTGCTTGCCATTGGGCCGTGGAAAACTGTGGGTAGCATTCGGGGACATACAGGCCACCGTCTCTAGCCAGTCCGGTTAGGACGACTTCAGCAAAGTCAAGAACGGGCGCTTTACCGCGGGTGGAGTGGTACTTCATTGAGGTTCTGGAAAAGGTACTGTGCGTCTCGCATGGCTATTTTATACGGTGACAGTATCCTTATATACTCACTAATGGCCAATTCCGGGGTACGAATGTTCTGTATGGCTATGTGGTGGTGGCTATGGTCTGTATTCAGGGGATGTGGATATATGCGATCGCACCTCTAATCCACTACCCTATTTACCGCCATGATTCCGCATTAGCCAATGCTAATCTGTCGGTGTAGCTTACGGGCACTTCCTGCAAGGAGAATCGGCTAATCCAACTAGGGAATAGCCCTATTTTCCTAGGGGGTCATCAGCAGATTAAGCGTATTCAAAATTTCAACGACAGCTCGAGCATCTGATTGCGCGTGGGCATCTGCGGGCTGATAACGCTCAGTAAATAGACAGTTCTGAGCCATGCCAAATACAGGGCGCATTTCATGGCTGACAATTCTATATTCAGGAGTCTTAAACGTGAGATAGCGGGTTTCTAAAATCATGCCCTGGGCAGGACCGCCCAACGTACAACGTATGCCTCCATCTGTTGGTTGTTGAATACCACCTGAAAGGCTGTCATAACTAAAGCTCCGCCTTAACCGATCTAACCGTCTATAAATTTGCTCAGGTACCTCGATGGGTTCACCACCAATGGTCAACGAAAAGCGATCGTCCACGGAGATAGAGTTAGGGTTGATATCATTGCCATAAAACTGAACCTCTCTAGTCGTGTTGGTATCAGTTTTATACTGAAGGTTTAGCAATAGGGATAATTGTTCTTCAGCGTGAGCGATGCTGGGGGAAATGACCAAGCTAGATACCAGACAAAGGCCGGCCAAGAATTTCATAGACTTCTTCCGCATCATTCATTATCGTCTAACGGTTCATTCTAAGCTGCATTCCAGAGCAGTTTAGTAAGACCTTCAGAAGATTTTTCAATTTAGCTCAAAATAATCAGCTATTGTCCCGATAGAGTTGAATTTGAATCACTCATGCCTTGTCTGAATGGCTATTGAGTGCAGGATGAAGCAGTTTATTGATCCTCGATGTATAGCCTATCTTAAGGGGGCGATTACTAGAGCTGCCTATGCCCCTGTATCCTCCTCCTCACAACCATCCAAAATATCGACAGTTACTGATTGTTCTGGTTGTTATTTTTCTAATTGCTCCTTTTTTACAACAGGGAATTGGTAACATTTTTTCCATCTCACTGCTGTTGTATACCATTCTTGTGATTATCCACAGCTTTTCGCTACCAAGAAAGTTGTTGACAATATATGGTGCGATCGCAATCATTGCCTTTTGCTTAGAAGTTATCTCTACCTTTGGCTGGGTGTCCTATCTAAATCGACCGTTTAGCCTCACTTCCCAATTTATTTTTGTCACGTATCTAGCTGGGGCAGCCTACTGGATTGGGCGAGATATCTTTACTACTCGCACCGTCACCATTGACACTGTACGTGGTGGCATCAGCGTTTATATGCTGATCGGATTTGTGTGGGCTTTGCTATACGGCATTATCAACACATTAGATGCCAATGCCTTTTCACAACCATTGATTCAGCAGGGCTCTTATTTAAGAACAATCCACTTTAGTTTCACTACCCTAACAACTCTCGGCTACGGCGATATCGTTCCCCTCAGTGAAGTGGCCCAGGTATTTACAAATTTACAAGCCATTGTGGGGCAAATGTATTCTTCAGTGCTGATTGCCATCTTAATCGGCAGCTATCTTGCCCAGCGGTCCACAAACCGGAAATAATGCCATTTTTAGTCAGTTTTTGGACTAATAGACTTCATGGGAGATACGAGCATTTGCTAGCATATCTGCTCGTATCACTACTCAGGTTAGGTTAGATAAGAATACAGTATGCAACTCTGAAAATAAAGCTCGTATGCTTTGCTGCTTAATGGGTTTCAACCCATCTAAGATTGAGTCATTAGTGATCAATCGAGTCTTCGGGTGGAAGTGGAAGAGGAATTTGTGGATGATGTGATGGAAACAGCTTGCGGGCTACACAACTTTCACTTAGAGCTACGATGTTAGCACTAGCCGATAGACCAAGGGAACAGAGCAGAACGGCAGATGGCAACTCTCACTATTTCCAATAATGTTTATTAGTAAAATCGATTCTTTCACTTAGCATAACTACGTGAAAATATGCCTCGACAACAGTTGATAATTGATGTTAGGTCGTTTAGGAGAGTTTATTAATGGCTGGTGGTAAAAAACATGGCTATGCAGTAAATGTTCAGTGGACTGGGAACGTTGGGAAAGGGACTACTAACTACAGATCCTATGAACGGTCGTACGAAATAACAACTGAAGGCAAACCCACAATTCTCGGTTCAGCCGATCCAACATTTCGTGGCGACCCAGGACGCTATAATCCTGAAGAGTTTTTGGTGGCGTCACTCTCAGCATGCCATATGCTCTGGTATCTGCACCTGTGTTCTGACGCGAAGATTATCATCACCGCATACAGTGACAATGCGGCTGGCACGATGGCAGAAACTCCCAATGGGGGAGGCCATTTCACAGAGGTTGTTTTGAAGCCCGTTGTCACTGTTCAGCCAGGGAGTGACCTTATTCATGCAGAGCGGCTCCATAGGCAGGCCCATGAACGTTGTTTTATCGCCAACTCTGTTAATTTCCCAATACGTTGTGAGCCAAGTGTTTTAGTTAAAGCTTAATTATGAAGCTACAGCCTAAGTTTAATGCCGTATGTGTCGCAACCCGCCCAACATTTTCCATAGCCGCCGTGATGGAGAGTTTGGCTCACTAGCGGTATGGCCAGTGGGAGCAATTGCTAACCCATGTTACGACTTTACCCTAATGTGTTCTATTAGCTTGAATTCCAAGAAAACATTTGGCAGCATAATTACGGCAACAATTTCATATCATCTGCCCAACTAAGTTTTACCGCTTTCTATGACCTCTGACGGTATCAAGCCCCAACCGCCAGTTGATATGCCAGCAAACGTGGCTGTTGACACACCTCCCGCCTCACCATCTAGCTCTTCCTCCGGGTGGCGTCGTAAGTCTAATAAACCCCTTTGGCCAGCGGTTGCCTTAGCCATGCTGGTGGTGGCCGGTCTGGTAGGTGTTAGAGCCTATCGCACGTTAACCGCAGCACCTCCAGCGGAAGACACTGAAGACGCTGGCCTTAACTTAGCCCGTTTGCCGGTGCGGGTGCTCAGGGCACAAAAAGGCCCCATCCAGGGATGGGTGTTTGACGAGGGCTCAGTATGGCCCGTACAGCGACGACTGCTGAATTTTCAGGCCAGTGGCGACATTACCTACATCGCCAAGGTCAACGGTGTGGAACTGCGGGAGGGGGATTTTGTCTCCCGAGGGCAGCTGCTGGCGACCATTGATGCCCGTCGGCAAGAATCGAGCATTGCTACGGCAGAAGCGGATATTCTGGTGTCTGAAACTCAGCTGAGCCAGTCTAAGGCGGGTTTGTTACAGTCCCAGGCCAGTTTAGAACGGGCTGAGTCAGACCTGGCCCTGGCGGAAACGGAGCTACGTCGCTATGAAAATCTATTTGCCCAGGGGGCCGTTTCGGAGAGCGATCGCGACGCCTATGTTAACCGAGTAGACCAGGCTGTTGCTGCCCTCAAAACGGCTCAACAGGATGTGCGCTCAGCGGAAGAAAATATTCGTTCGTCCGAAGCTTCGGTGAATGCCTCCGTGGCTCGCCTTAACCAGAATGCGGTTGATTTAGAAGATACCCAGCTGGTATCCCCCATTGATGGGGTGGTGGCCTACATCAATATCCGTGAAGGGGAATATTGGAGCACCCAATACCTAAATACCAGCACCCCTCAGAATTTGATTGAATCGGCACCGATTGTGGTGGTTAATCCCGAATCCTATGAGGTGGAGTTGGAACTGCAGGCGGATGAAGCGGACGAGATTCAGCCAGGCCAGCTGACCTACGTGGTGTTAGAAGAAGAAGTTAGCGCTGCCCAGGCTGCTGGCGCTAGCTCCCAAGGACTATTGGAGATTGCCAGACAGCGCGGCAGTCGGGGCCGAGTGTTTGCGGTGAGTCCGTCCCAAACCCCCGGTAGTCGGGGCACGGAAATTACCATTCGTGGTTTAGAACAGGTCGGTAACCTAAAAGTGGGGGGTCGGGTATATGCCTGGATTGAAGTGGCTAGCGATCGCAACGCCGTGGTCCTGCCTGTGGGGGCCGTTGTCTCCAGAAATCAGCAGTTCTTTGTGTTTGTCGTTAACGAAGCCGATGGCACCGTGCAACAGCGCCGGGTCACAGGGGGCATCGAAGGGCTCTCCGGTGTGGAAATTCTCGCTGGTGTTGAACCGGGTGAGCTGGTGGTCATTGAAGGCCAAAACCGTCTGGTGGACGGTACCCCTGTCGAGATTGTTGACCGGAACTAGGACCTATGCAAATCGAAGAGCGCGTTGCCCCTAGGGAAGAGCCGGGGTTGGAAACAGGGACATTCCCTGCCTGGATGGAGTTCTTCTTTACCCGTCAGATCTTTGCCATCCTCCTCTGTTTTATGTTGTTCATGGGGGGGCTGATGGGCTACTTCTCCATGGTGAAGGAAGGAGACCCCGAAATTAAAATTGCCCGTGCCATGATCACCACCACCTGGGGGGGCACCGATGCAGAAACCATCGAAAACCAGGTCACCGACAAGCTGGAAGAAGAAATCAAAAGTCTCCAGGGCCTAGACGACTTTACCAGCGCCACCTTTAACTCATTTTCAATTATCAATGTGGCCTTTAAAGCCGAGGCTCCGGTGGCTGAGTCTATTCAAGAACTGCGGGGCAAGGTGGACGATGCCGAATCCGAACTGCCGGAAGAGTCCACAGGACGAGAAAAGCCTAGCTTTGAACAATTGTCCCAACAAGATTCCCCGGTACTTACCCTGGCCCTAACGGGAGAAGGGTTGGATATTGGCCTACTGAGTCGGGTTTCTGAAGACCTACAAGAACGTCTGGAATCGGTACAAAATGTGCGGGAGGTAAATCTCGGCGGTCAGCGAGATGAAGTCGTCCATGTTCAAATGATTCCCAGCCGTCTCACCACCTTGGGAATTTCTTCCACTCAGGTGCGCAATGCCATCCAGGGAGGCAACATTGACCGATCCTGGGATTTGGTGCGAGATGACGAAATTGGTGCCCAGGTGAGACTTTACGGTCGATTTCGCACCCTAGACGACCTCAAAAATCTACCCGTTAGTCGATTAGACGAGAATCGCGTCGTGCGCCTTGAGGAAGTGGCCGATGTGTACCAGGGGCTGGAGAGAGAGACCCAGCGCGCTTTTCTCAGCTGGGCAGGCAGCGAGTTTAGTCCCACCATTAACCTAGAGGTAGTCAAAGTTGCCGGTAGCGACACTATCCAGGTAATCGACGATGTGCTAGCCGAAATGGAATTGGCTAAGCAGGACCCAAACCTGTGGCTCTATGGCATGGACTACCAGGTGATCACCAACGATGCTGATTCCATTCGCAACGACCTATCCAATCTTGCGGCCAATGTCTTGCAGGCATCGCTGCTGGTGTTTGTCATTTTATTTGTGGCCCTCACCTGGCGGGAAGCCCTCATCGCCGGTCTGGCCATTCCCATGACCTTTGCCGGGGTATTGTTCATCCTGTGGATGCTGGGCTACACCCTTAACACCATGGTGACCGTGGGCATGATTCTTGCCTTAGGTTTACTGGTGGATGTGTTTATCCTCATGCTAGAAGGGCTGCACGATGGCATTTTTGTTCAGGGTCTGAGCTGGTCTAAAGCGGCCATTAAAACGGTGCAAACCTACGCTTCTCCCGCCTTTACCGGACAGCTCACCACTATTTTGGCCATGGCTCCACTAATGGCCATTTCCGGTACCCTGGGTAAATTTATCCGACTAATTCCCATTAGCGCCATTACCTGTCTGGTGATGAGCTATGCCCTGGCACTGCTGGCAGTGGTCCCCCTGTCTAAGTTTCTCTTAGGGAATCAAGGGGGCCATGGCGAGTCTAAAACCTATGTGGATCGCTTAACCGAAGTCACCTCAGAGAAATTTTCCCACTGGAGCCTGCGGATGACGGTGCCCAACCGCCATGTGGCCCGACTGTGGACCGCAGGAGCTATAGCCCTATTTGTGTGCGCTGTCATTTTATTTAGCCAGCTGCCCAGTTCTCTTTTTGCCGTTAGCGACGATAACAAACTCAGCCTCAATGTAGAACTGCCCCCAGCCGCTACCCTAGAAACCTCCCAAGAAGTGGCGGACCGCATGGGCGAAGTGGTGCGTAACTGCAGTGACCCTAATGGCAAAAAAGTCTTTAACAGCGTGGTGAAGCTGGTGGGACAGCGAAGTAATCTTGTCGCCTCCAGTGAAATTAAACCGGGGAATGCCGACTATTTTGTAGGTATCTCAGCCGTATTTGTGGATCGCGATCAGCGGGCACGGGATTCGTTTGAGTATGCCTACGATCTCAAAGTGCAGCTAGAGAATGAGATTATCCGTAACTATCCAGGGGCTGTATTGAGCACCGGATACCCCATTGCTGGAGGTGGGGCAGACCCCGTACAAATCGAAATTTATGGCGAAGATCTGCAAACCTTAAGGGAAATCTCCACCAATGTGCAACAGGCCCTGCGAGAGATTCCTGGCACCATGGATGTGCGGGATGATCTGGGTAACCTGCGGGAAGATTATAAGCTAGTGCCCAAGCGAGAGTCCTTGAACTTCTATGGCATTAGCCAGGATGAAGTGGGTCTGCAGGGTCGCTATATGATGATCGACAACGATGTGGGCGACTTTGCCGTTGGCAGTGGTGAAGAAGATTTAGAGATTCGCCTCAGTACGCAATGGCCATCGCAGCAAGGACGCATCGGTGGACCTTCTCGCTTAGATGAATTTGCCACCATGCGGTTTATTAATGCCGATGGTGAGGCCATATCACCTAATGCTTTGTTAGAAGAGGTGCCGGGTGCGGTGCCGCTAGCCATTACCCACCGGGATACCCAGCGTAGTGTAACGGTGTTAGCCAAGGTAATTCCAGGGCAAGACTTTTACGATACGGAGATTTTGGCGGAGTTAACGCCAAAGCTAGAGGCGATGCAGCATGACCCAACGGATGCGGATAATTCTGAGCGTTGGCCCAGGGGATATTCTTACCGGTTTGGTGGGGATGCGGACACCAGCAGTGAAACCTTTGGCTCTGCGGGACAGATGCTGATAGTGGCGATCTTCCTAGTGTTTGCAGTGCTGGTGTTGCAGTTTGGCTCATACACGCAGCCGTTGATTATTATTCTGACGATTCCCTTTGCGTTAATTGGCACGTTGTTTGGGTTCTTTGCCCTGGGTCTATCGTTCTCGTTTCCGGCGATGATTGGTGTAATTGCGCTGGTGGGGATTGTGGTGAATGATGCGATCGTGATGGTGGAGACGATGAACGACCGGCGCAAGGAAGGATTGGATGTGCGTCATGCGGCGGCGGCGGGGGCTAGCGATAGACTCAGGCCGATTTTGACAACGTCGATTACAACGATTATTGGTTTGTTGCCATTGGCGTTGAGTGATGCGCAGTGGTTTCCGTTGTTTATGGCAATTGTTTTTGGATTGTTGTCGGCGACGTTGATTGCGTTATTGGTAGTGCCAGGATTGTATTTGCAGCTTACACCGAATGCTTCTAAGACGGTTTCGTAAATAACCTGAACATCTAGTAGCTAAAGCAATCCCCAGTAGGCAGATGGCCACATGGCGAATAGAGACATAGATCAGTTAATCTTAGGATTAACGTTCGGATGAAGAGCATGCTGCGGGAAACTCTGAAGCAAGAAATTGATCAGCTCAGTGACGGTCAGCTGAGGAGAATCGCTGACTTTATTAATTTGGTCAAAAACCAGACCCAGCAATTAGCTCAGGCCATTCCATTCTGGCAACGTGCAACACCAGCAGAACGCGCTGAGGATTTCCGTAGCTGGGTCACTCAACTGCCTCAAACGAGCATTGGTCTGACTGATGAGGCGTTTGACCGTGGCAATATTTATGAGTAATGACTAAATATTTGCTCGACACCAACGTTATTTTGCGTTTCAGCAATCCATCTGATGCTCGACATGCTCTCGCTGCTGAAGCTGTGGCTACTTTGTTGATGCAGGGCCATGAGTGTTATTTGACAGCACAAGTTTTAATTGAGTTATGGGTTGTTGCTACCCGCCCAGCTGATGTGAATGGTTTGGGATGGTCGACTGAGAAAACGCACGATGTTATTGAACAATTGTTGAACCGTTTTCCTTTAGCAGGTGAGACTACTGATATTTTCTCAAACTGGTTCGCTCTTGTTACTGATAATCAAATCAAGGGTAAACGTACTCACGATGCTCGTATTGTGGCAGTAATGATGACTTCTGATATTAGCCCATATCCTGACGTTGAATCCGAATGATTTTTCGGGAGTTCCAGGTATTACAGTTGTACATCCTCAGGAAGTAATTAATAAGGTGACTAAACCTGAATAGCGGTTACTTCTACTTACCAAATGTAAGATAGCTTCAGATTAAAGCCAGAAAGCACATCTTCTCCTGATAGCTGAGTTGGATTTTCTACTTTTTCGACTGGTTGATTAGGGCGATAAATTTCAACAAATCGTTGTTTACGATTAATTAACCAACCAAGTCGAACTCCATTATCCAGGTACTCGGCCATTTTTTCTTGAGCTTTGCTGAGGGTATCGCTGGGGGACATCAGCTCCACTACGAAGTCCGGACAGAGGGGTACGAACTGTTCTTGTTGCTCGGGGGTGAGCGCTTGCCATCGTTCTAAAGCGACCCAGGCGGCATCGGGTGAGCGGTCGGCTCCATTGGGTAGTTTGAAACCGGTGGATGAGTCAAAGACAATGCCTAATTCGTTATTGTCGGACCAGTTGAATAGCTGCTGAATGAGGCGACCATTGCGGTTTCCCGTTTCTCCACCAGTCGGTGACATGATGACTAGATTTCCTTCGGCGGTACGCTCAAACTTTAGGTCAGGGTTCTGACGACAGAGCTGATAGAACTGCTGGTCGGTGATGGTGATGGCCGATTCAAGATTAACGGTTAAAGCAGTCATCAGATGTACTGGTTAATCTACTGTGCACTCTATTCTAGCAGTTGCGAAAATAGGCATAAAGACTGTGTCAGGGACTGAGGTAAAGGACGGTGATTAGTTTTTGATTTGAATTTTCAGCTTACACTGGATTCAAAGACATGCTACGTAACCATCATGGTTGTTTCTCGGTCACAACAGATTTTGACAGATACCTGGGTCAAGGCGACTTGGGATGAGTTTTTGTCTGTCATAAATAGCTCTGATTATCAAGATGGCAGGGCTTACTTTGATGCGGGTTACATGAGGATAGAAATGGCTGCATTCGGTGCAGGGCATGGTCGGCAAAATGCTGTTGCTTTGAAGGTTGCTGATATCTTTGCGGCATTGAACAATATCAGACTGATTGAATTCCTCAATTGTAGTTTTCGCCAAGTGGGAGAGCGAGAATGTCAGCCTGATGTTGCTTTCTATATTGGTGAAGGGCTCCAACTACCTCCGCAGAACAATACGCCTATCAATATAGAATTGTTTGGCCCACCTACCTTAGTGATTGAAGTTGGGGCTAGTTCCCTCAGCGATGATTTGGGTAACAAGCGTCTGCTGTATGAACGATTAGGTGTTCAAGAGTATTGGGTTGTTGATGTGAATACACAGCAGGTGATTGCTTTTTCTATTGCGGATGGGCGCAGTGGGCAAATAGAGGTGTCTGAGGTGTTACCTGGTTTGAAGATGAGCTTGGTGGAAGAGGCGTTGGTGAGATCGCAAACCGATGATGATGGTGCAATCACACGATGGCTAATGCAAACGCTGGGATGAATGCCATGGCTTTCAACAAGGATTTGGCTAGTTTATTCAATGTCTAGATAGAATGGTGCAAGATCTCAGTTGATGCTACCTTTCGACTGGCATGATGGTCATGATGGATGTCCACGCTTTCTAGGGCATGAGTGTCCTGTTCCTTGCCAGTCAACAAGTCATCAAAACTCACGTAAGCTATCGGAGTCAGCTTCTCAAGGAAGGCTCGTTGAAGTAGCTCTCTTAGCCCAAATTCCGATACCGAGATGTTTATCTCCTCAGCGGACAATGGGCTGACTCGTAAGAAATCGCTCACAGCACTTTCATCCGAGGCATCCACCCATTTATATAATAAATGGGCCAGGATTTTGCGTCCCTGACTGGCAATCAGCGCCTCCACTAGTCGTTCAACATGGCGTTGTTGGGGCTAACTCAACGACAACTGAATACTTAACACGAAGTTGAGCAATAGCATCGTTGGATGGATAATCAGTTTTATCATCAGAGTCACACCCCAGGCTGTTTTTTGTTGAATAGCCTGAATTTAGAGAGGGACTGTACAGAATTTTGTGTAAGCGATCTATCATCCATGTACATCAGGAGATCGCCCCATGGCCCGCAAGAAAAAAGAACCGAACCGCGTTGATGACTTACTAGACGAACTGCTGGAAGACTGCGCTACCCCGGAGG
>JBCCQQ010000061.1:0-37846 GCA_039024555.1 Cyanobacteria bacterium P01_D01_bin.156 | reverse complement strand
CTATGAGACCGGACGTAAAGCTACCGATGAGTTTAAGGCTCAGATGCCCATTCGCTTCGATGACTATCTACCTCAATGGAATTATGTTGCTCAACCACAACAAATATAAAACTGGAAGTTATTAAATCCCTATTCCTTAGCTCTTGCCAATGAGAAGGTAGAAACTTTAAGTCTTGAGTTGACTGATGCTAAAGCCCGCCTGGATGAGAAAAAGAAGCATTCTAAATTTTTAGAAAGTTTCGCAATGCATCAAACTACTTATGCACATCTTCCAGGCCGGTATGCATCTTCTATTTACAGCAGAGGTCATTTTATGCCAAGTGAGAATCAAAATATCAATCTAAGTAGTACAGGTGATGTTGTTGGAATTGCTGGTGGTGATATAAGTGGTGTAATAGGTCAAGAAGTGTCAGGTGCTGTAAGTGGTGGTTTCGAAGGAAATTTCAACCTCCTTCTTGAACAGCTCAGAGAATCTGAAAAGCCAGAGCTCGCAAAATTTTCTGATTTGTTAGATGGCGTAAGAGGAATTCTAGAAGACCCAAATTCAGCGCTGAGTGAAAAAGATAAGCAAAAAGCTCTAAGATATCTATCCACTTTAGGTGAATTAGGCACAGAGAAGAAGAATGGGTCGTTGCGCCAAAAAGCAGAAACTGCAATAGATGCATTAACAGGAATTCTAAGCAAAGGAGGAAAGCTTTGGAGTGTTTCTGAACCTTTGCTTGAAGGGATCCAAGCATTTATTACTAGCTTAGGTTAGGATGACCAAGCAAGCCGTATGGCGCGGTCCTGGATATAATTTCTAGTGATTTATCAATAGTTTTTCGGGACTGAACCATGCTCATCAATTTTTGAGGCAAGCAGGTTTCATCTGACATCGTTTCTGAGATCGTCAAGGTCAAAACCCTTAGCATTGGCATATAACTCGACGGGATTAGACTTAAGGTGTGATCTAATAGTATCAGCCGCCGCTCAGCTTCACAACTACAAGTCGCTTCAACAATAACTACTGATAGGGTGCTCGTATCTATCATTGCCTTTGAGGCTAATCCAAAAAAGAAACTTTTTAATGTTGTTCTCTTAGTTTGCCAATAACAACTTTGGAGATATGTGCTACTTGGCAATTCGTAAAATTTCTGTAGCAATAGAACCTGAGATAGCAGTAAACTGATAGAAAATATCCCTAAGCGTTGATTCTGCTGCTTTTGCAGATAAGCATTTCCTGGTGAATGATTCACTTGCTTAAATTACAACTACCATATCACCATCATCTCGATGTAATAGAACAGTGATAACAGAATGACTAATTTAACACTGCTTTTCGACAATTCTACGCATGGACATGTTGACAATGAATCATAGTTGCTATCTACCTCAATACGTCACTAGTCAATCAGTCTGGTACATAATACTCATGTAACAACTCATTGAGAGTATGAAACTGACTCGCTGCCAAACAAGGAACTAACCGCCACTGAGCCTCCACACGTTCTAACGTAGCAATCAACAGCAGAGTAACCCCTTGCCACTGAGGATTAGACAATGAGCACCGCAGCAAAACTCGCCGACTAGTCTTATCGAAAATACGCCAAAATGCATTCTCCGCCTGTCTAAAATCTTGTTGTTGCTCTTCCCCACAATCAATAGTCACAACAAACAAAAGCTTAGTAATCTCCGTCGGCAATGCCAACAAACGAATTAAAAGCTGTTCATCATCCCCATCGCCCTCACCCGTAATACTGTCATTTAGCAATTGAATCGCACCAGACTGATGACGAGGATGCCCCGCATAGATAACGTCTGCTTGACCATCTACTAATTTGCCATTATCGGCAAGAGCTAACACAGCCATATCTAAATCCAGCTCCGTTTCACCCTGAGCATCCCAGCCAAGACCGCAGCGAAGCTGAGTAATATGGTTCGGCAAAAGCTGAGGAGCAGAATCAGAAGGCATAAGATAGAGCGATAGCGTTTGTTCAACAGTATCAAACATCAAGGCTCATTTGAGATAGCCCTAGAGACAAGAATTAACTGTCATAGGCTGATTCGACAATGACTACTGGCAAAGGACTCATCTCTAGCACTGCTCGTGAAACAGAGCCAACAAAGAAATCTTCAAGATATCGGTGACCACGCTTGCCCATTACAATTTCTGCAATACCATAGTCTTGAGCAATACGCAGAATCTCTTCAGGAACAGCGCCAGATGTAATGATAAATCGGTGTCGAATATCCACTAAGTGTTGTTTCATCAGCTGCTGCACATAATCAGTGCCTTGAGCATCATTCACCTGCCGAACATGTAACACCACTACCTCACCATCACATCGACGTGCCAGCTCAGCCGCTTTCATCAAGACTTTTTCTACCAGCGGAGACGTATCAATCGCTGCCAGCAAAACAACCTTCTTACTAACAGAAACTTTGGTCGGGTCCACCTCACCCCGCTCTAGCAACCTAGGCGCAAACGTAGGAATCGCCCACGCCCCTAAAGGTGCCGTCACCAAAATCGACAATGCCGCCAGAGCAAGAATCGTCTCGCCCCCATTTACCCCTTGAGCTAACGGAATCGCTCCAATCGCCGCCTGTACCGTTGCCTTAGCCGAATTACCAGACAGTAAAAACAGACGCTCTTTCCTAGTCCAATTACTGCCCAGCGTCGCCAAATACCACCCCAACGAACGGCCCACCAACGTACCAATCGCCAGTATCGACAAACCAACAACTAGCGTATCTCCTAAAACATAGAGCTGAATACTCGCCCCCAGTAAAACAAACAGAATAATCTCAGCCACCACCCACAGACTGTTAAACCCTTCTCGCAATCGCCTCGCCAGCGGAGCATCAAACTCAATCAAAAAGAATCCTGTGGCCATAACGGCTAAATAGCCCGAGAACACAGGAACCTGTTCTGCCAAAACGACCAGAAGCAAAGCAACACTAGCTGCAACTAAAGCATCCTGTACCGCATTCTGGGTCCAAGTTTGTTTTACTAAAACCGCCACTAGCAGCCGAGCAGTTAACCAGCTCAACAAAACTCCTAGAGCGACCTGCAAAAGCACCTGAAACGGCAGCAGTTGAACAGGGCTTAGGCTTAGCCCACCTAAAGTAAAGCCCGTAGTATCTCCCTGAGTTAAAAAAGCGAGCAGTAAACTAAATACCAGCAATAGCAACACATCCGACAGGGCACTGCCAGTCAAAATCGCATCAGGAATCCCTTTTTTGACGCCCCATCCTAAACTCTTGAGCCGCAGCATACCCGGCACAATCACCGCCGGAGATTCTGCCCCTAGAATGCACCCCAGCAACAGCCCCGTGACTACATCAAACCGAAACAGCCAGATGGCGGCCAGGGCCACTGCGATCGCTTCACACGTAGCAGGCAAAAAACCCAGACGCAATGCCACCGTCCCCTGCTGCGCCAGCTTATCTCGATCCAACCCCAGACCCGCCTTCATCAAAATAACCATGACCGCAATGGTACGCAGTCCATCTGCTGCACCTAGCACGCCAGGGCTTAGTACATTGGCCACCTGCGGCCCCAGCACAATGCCAGCTAGCACCATACCTACCAGGGCCGGAGCCTTGAAGCGTCGGGCCAGTTGTCCAGCGAAAAAACCGACCAGGAGTATCCAAATGATGCTTTCTAGCATGGGGTAGATGACGAAGGACAGTCATCACCATACAGCGCTTCTGGAGTGAAGAAGGTCTTAGAAAATCGAGCTTTGAAGGCTGATAATAACGATCAGCCATAATGCTGACAACTAGGCCATTTATAATGCGATCGCACCCTAAGAGATTTTACTTACAAGCTTGTGATTTATGCTTGTCTGCTTAGGGCCACACATCGGGAACTCTAGACCTGCTCAAAAAGTCCCAAGGTCTTGACCAGTGGCAAGGGGTCACTTTTCATCATCTAGAAATTGAAGAGGTACAAACAAATGCCGACAACACTTGCCGCAGGCGATCTAGCAATTATTGGTATTAATGCTGATAATCCTGATGTTTTTAGCTTTGTTCTGCTAACAGATATTGACTCAGGAACCGAAATTTTCTTCACCGATAATGGTGTCTCAAGTGATGGCTCGCTGCGCACATCTGAAGGCACGGTTAAGTACACAGCACCAACAGCTATTACAGCTGGGACAGTGATTCAATTTACTGGCACTAGCGGTGACTTTTCGACAGAGAACGGTTTATTCGCCTTAGCCGCAGATGGTGATCAGGTCATCGCCTACCAGGAAACTGCGGCAGCCCCTACTTTTATCTATGCGGCACAGACCAACAGCACCCAGTTCCAAACCGGCAGTAATGGTACTAATCAATCAGATTTACCACCCGGTTTAGCCGTAGGGACTACCGCTGTAGCCGTGGGTTCTGGCAGTGGTGCGGGCGACGAGTTTGATAATTCAACGTACAACGAAACGGTCACCAGTGGCTCCCAAGCGGCATTACTCACGGCCATCAGCAACGCTGCTAACTGGACAGGCAACGACACCGGCCCCATTGCCTTGGCGGATGGTCCCTTTACCGTAAATGGTGGCAACCAGGCACCGGTCCTATCCGGCAATGCCACCTTCACTGCCATTGGGGAAGATGGCCTGGATACGGCCAACCTTGGCAACACAGTTACTGAACTTGCATCTAGCCTTATTAGTGATGCCAATTTTGATCCTGAAGGAATTGCTATCACTAGCGTTGACAACACCAATGGCACCTGGCAATATTCCACAGACGGTGGCAGTAACTGGCAAAATATTGATGCTGCAGCATCCGACAGCAACGCTGTCACATTAGGTGCCAGATCGCTCTACACAAATACGTTAAGCAATCCACCCAACAGCCAAGGGGAACTGTCCTTTACCAACCTCAACCTAGCCCCCCTACTCGCAACCGAAACGACTGCAAGTAGTGGCACAATACTCGACACCACAGCATCTCAAGATATCTATGCTGGCTACAGCAATTACTCCAGTCCATCCCTAGTCAGCCCTGGCTTACCTACACTGGTTAACCCTGGCTTTCCCATACTGGATAACACCGTAGGGTACGAGATTTCTTTCACAATGCAGCTTTTAGAGGAGTCTCGCACCAATCAAAGTCGGGCAGGCTTCAGCATTATTGCCATTAGCCAGGATACGACCAAAGCGATTGAATTAGGCTTCCAGAAAACCTCTGCAACCACTGGAAACATCTTTGCCCAAGGTGGGCCTGCATTCGTAGCGGCTGAAAACGTTTCCTTCAATACCACTGAATCCACCAACTACACATTGGCCATTAAAGATGACGCCTATACTTTATCGGCCAATGGGACATCCATTCTCACAGGATCGCTCCGAGATTACACTAACTTTGTCGGTGCAATCGACCCCTATGAGACACCTAACTTTATCTTTCTGGGAGACGATACAACCTCGGCTCAAGGCTCTTTCGTACTGAGCCAAGTTGCTGTCCAAACCGAAACCCGCATTCGTTTTGTCCCCAATGCTGACTACAGCGGTGATGCTACCCTGCAATTCCGAGCCTGGGATACTACTGATGGCTCAGACAATGGGGATACGGGGATTGATACTTCGACCAACGGCACTAATACGGCTTTTAGTAGCGCTATCAGCGCCGGTACTATTACTGTCCAGAATGCCCCTGAAGTCAGTAGCATCACCTTAGCAAATGCCAACCCTACTAATGCTGATAGCGCGAGTTTTGCTATCACTTTCTCCGAAGCCGTCAGCGGGGTTGACTCAAACGATTTTGCCCTAACAACCACCGGAACAACAACAGGTACCATTAATAGCGTGACTGGGACTGGTGCAAACTACACTGTTACCGTCAACGGCATTTCTGGTAGTGGCACGCTGAACCTGGAAGTAGTGGACAACGACAGCATCACTAACAGCAATAGTCTTGCCCTAGGGGGGAGTGGCACCTCTGGTGCCGGTGATGGCAGCTCCAATTTTGGCAGCACATATAAGATAACAGAAACAACAACAGTCTCCCCCAACCCAGGCACTAGCGGAGATGAGATCGCACCAGTCGTAGGGAATACGGAAACCCTAGAAATTGTCACCTTGAATTCTTTTAATACACTCACCCTTGCCCTCGACCAGCTTTCGCTCGACACTGTGAGCGAACTGATTATCTATGGCAACAATACCAATAGCATGGATCGCACCCTGATCGACAGCGTTTCTCTGCTAGAAAGTGGCCAGCTGCCCAGCAGCTATGCACCCACATTCTCGCTTCCATCTGATTCTGTTGAAACTGGTCAGCTCCTTCAGTTCGAACTGGTCAGCAATGGCATAAACCGCATCGCCACGCTTTCTTCTATCAATAATGAACAGGTTCAGCTAACTTTTGATGAGAGTACCGCGCTGATAATGAGCCTGGATAATCGTACTGGAACAACCGACTTAATTACAGGTGACGCCGAAGCCATTAATTTCACAGAGCAGTCAGGCATCGTTTCGCTCCGGTTCGAAGTTTACCGCGAAGCTGCGTTCAACAACACCATTGGCTTCTATACAACTGCAGATGCGAGCGGTAGTGTTCGAGACCCATTAACTAGCAACCTACTCCAACCCGGCGACGCAGGCTACAAAGAAGCTGCGCTATCGCAACAGGTCGGGGGAGAACTTACAGGTATAAACGGGCAGGTTACGACTTTTTCGATGGACATTGAAGGCGGCACTTACCTTGGGACCTTTTTAATTGCGGATGGTAGCAACGCAACAACAAGCGAAGTGTACTTTAGCTATGGAGCAGCCAACAGCGGCGATGACCATGTTAAGCACCTTGGTAACAATACCTTTGGCTTCGAAGATATCGCCAGACTGGGTGATGCGGACTTTAACGACGTTGTTGTTCAGTTTGAAGTGATTTAGTTAACTGGATAGAAACGCTATTCAATACAGATACCTAGCTAGCACGGAGAGCACAGGGCTTAAGGCCGATAATGACCACCCGCCAGAATAATATCCACCAGACCGTCCACCATGCGATCGCACTCTAACGGCATAATCGCTTTTCCACCCATCATCTCCTGCACAATCACATAGTGAACCATCGCCCCTGAAAACACCCGAGCTGCAATCTCGGGGTCGGAGAACTGCAATTGCGGATGGCGAGCAAGATAAGCCGACAACCTTTCCAACATCGGTTTGCTTAACTCACGCACAAACGTTTGAGCCAGCTCAGGAAACTGCTCAGACTCACCAATAATCAACCGCATCAGCGTCAGAAAAGGCTTATTACTGGACGCTTCCGTCAAAAACGATGTAGCCATGGCACGGATCACAACCTCGGGGGGGTTAGATAGCATATCCTCTGCAGCCAAATTCACCATCATCCGATCGCTTTTGTGCAGCAGCTGTTGCACTAAGGCAACAAACAGCCCTTCTTTATCTTGGAAATAGCTATACAGCGTCGGTTTCGACACCCCTGCAGCCTTGGCAATACGGCTCATACTGGCCGATGCATATCCCTCAGCCATAAAGACCTCAAAGGCACCTGCCAAGATAGCTCTGGCCTTATCAGCTTTAGGATCTCCAGGGGATGGCACAGGGTTCACTCAGTTAACTCCAGTTATAGACAGCACTCAATTCTACTAAACGATTACTTTTAGTTGACTTTACTAAACGGTTTAGTAAGATAAAAATATGCCGAGTTTCTAAAAAGCTCTATGAATCTAAATGTATTAAGTCATCAAGCAGAGTCCCGCAAACCAGGCTGGTGGCTGATGCTAGCCATCATTTCCTTAGGCATAATTGGTTTAGTGACCTGGCGTACGAATTCAGATCCAGAGAGCCAAGATAAGCCAATCGATGTACTACCTGACATCACCACCGTGACCGCACTGGGCAGTTTGGAGCCGCTCGGTGAAATAATTCAGCTCACGGCGCCCACCTCTACCCAAGAAAGTCGGATTCAGGAACTGTTGGTTGCAGAGGGTGACAGAGTCGAACAAGGGCAAATCATTGCCGTTTTAGATAACCGAGATCTAATGCAGGCTGCGCTGGAAAAAGCAGAACAGCAAGTGACCATTGCCCGTGCCCAGCTCGCCCAAATAAAAGCTGGAGCACAAACAGGCGAAATTCAGGCCCAAGAAGCCGAAATTGCGCGTCTTAGAGCAGACCAAGCCGGTAATATCAGCACCCAAAGGGCAACCATTGCCCGTCTAGAAGCAGAAGTGCAGAATGCTCAGCTCGAAGCACAACGCTATGAATCTCTCTATCAGCAGGGGGCAGTATCAGCGTCTGAGCGGGATACCCGACAGTTAACCTACACCACAGCCCAACGACAGCTCCAGGAAGCCAATGCTTCTCTCAACCGCATAGAAGCCGCCGGACAGGAACAAATCACCCAGGCCCGTGCCACCCTTGACCGCATTGCTGAGGTCCGCCCAGTCGATGTCAGCACCGCAGAGGCAGAGGTGCAGTCTGCGATCGCAAGTGTCACCGAGGCACAGGCCAATCTTGACCAGTCCTATGTGCGTTCCCCCAGCGATGGGCAGGTGCTCAAAATTCATACCCGCGCTGGAGAAACCATTGGTAGCGATGGCATCGCTACCCTGGGGCAAACGCAACAGATGGTCGTAGTGGCCGATGTCTACCAAGATGACATTTCTAAAGTGCAACCCGGACAATCAGTCGAGGTAACAACATCTGTCATTGATGACGTGCTGCTAGGTACTGTGCAACGTATTGGCTTACAGGTAGAACAACAAGAAGTGATTAATGAAGACCCAGCAGCCAACATTGATGCCAAAGTCGTCGAGGTGCATATTCAGTTGGATGAAGATGATAGCAAAACTGTTGCAGGACTCACAAACTTACAGGTGACAGCAACCATTAATGTCGAATAACACGTGGTCATAAATTGTTGAATAACTGGCAATAACATCCGTATCGTCTTCTTCTTAAGGGAAATGGTTTGAAGCGACTAGATCCTCTTCAGTCAGCATCACTATCGACAACCTGTCCTTCACAGTCTTCTGTGGCAAGGGCAACCACAATACATAAATCTGATCCAGGCAATAGTTTTTACGTACAGTGCTGCTTACTCAAATCTCTATTTATTTGCATACGAGGTTAGCCTCCCATGAATCTCTTCAAAAAGATTAAATCCATCCAAGACAGAACACCATTAGGGTTACTGCAGCTTAAGCATGATCGCACGCGGCTTTTAACTGCGATCGCAGGTATCACTTTTGCCGATGTGCTGATGTTTATGCAGTTGGGCTTTTCAGATGCCCTTTATAAAACAAATACCCAGTATCCACGGGCACTGCAGGCCGATCTAGTCATTATCAGCACCCAGGCTAAAAACTTTGCCCAGTTAGGCACATTTTCTAGACGACGCCTTTATCAAGCTCAGGATATTGAAGGAGTAAGCACAGCCGATCCCCTTTATGTCAATTCTGCTCAATGGCGCAACCCACAAACTCGCAAAAAAACATCCATGATGATTGTGGGTCAGAATCCTAAGCGACCTGCATTTGATCTACCTGAAGTGAATGCCAATTTAGCTAAAACCCAGCTGCCATACCACGTATTATTTGACCAGGCATCACGGGGTGATTACCAAGAGATGATTGCCAAGGTAAATGCCGGACAGCTTGCTACTACCGAGATCGGAGTCAATACTGTTAAGGTTTCAGGGCTATTCACAGTTGGCGCCTCGTTTGCAGATGATGGTGCCCTAATCACTAGCGATCAGAACTTTTTGCGGCTATTTCCCAAGCGTCAGCCAGGTGCGGTAACACTGGGTTTAATTAACGTAGAGCCAGGGTATGAGCCTGAGAGTATCAAAGAACAACTGGACGCTCGCTTACCCGATGATGTGATGGTTTTTACCCATCAAGGATATGTAGATTTTGAGCTCAACGAAATTCAATCAAGCTCTCCCATTGGTTTCGTCTTTGGCATCGGGGCTGCGATGGGATTTGTTGTTGGAATAGTGATTGTCTATCAGGTGCTTTCTACAGACGTCAATAGCCATTTAGCCGAGTACGCTACGTTTAAAGCCATGGGCTACAACAATAGTTATTTATTAGGTGTAGTGTTTGAAGAAGCACTGATTTTGTCATTCCTTGGCTTTTTTCCTGGGTTACTCATCTCATTAGGCGCTTACCAGTTAACAGCGGCAGCAACGGCATTACCCATTGCTATGCCAGTCAGTCGAACATTTGTGGTGTTTTTGCTCACGCTGCTGATGTGTAATGCCTCTGGCGCTATTGCCACTCGAAGGCTACAGGCAGCAGATCCCGCAGATATTTTTTAATGGGTTACCAAACAACTTAAAGCTCATAGAAGCGACTAAACCCCTAATAGTTATGGAGATTAGTAACTGATGACAACAACTGCACCCGCCATTTCTGTCCATAAAGTGGACCATTATTTTGGGTCTGGCAAACTGCGCAAGCAAGCTCTATTTGATATCAATCTAGAAATTGCAGCGGGTGAAATCGTAATTATGACCGGCCCGTCTGGATCAGGCAAAACCACTCTGTTAACACTAATTGGCGGCTTACGATCAGCCCAGTCGGGTAGTTTGAATGTGGTAGGCCATGAGCTATGCCAAGCTAATGAGAAGGCTCTGGTAAAAGCGCGACGTAATAATGGTTATATTTTTCAGGCCCATAATTTACACGGTAGTCTGACAGCTTTAGAAAATGTACAAATGGGCCTAGAAGTTCAGGGTTTATTTGACAAGCCAGAACGTCATCGCCGAGCCACAGATATGTTGGAACAGGTTGGTCTGGGAGAGAGAATCAACTATTACCCAGCTGATCTATCCGGGGGCCAAAAACAAAGAGTTGCCATTGCCCGTGCCCTGGTTAGTCATCCTAAAATTGTCTTAGCAGATGAACCCACTGCCGCCCTCGATAAAAAGTCTGGGCGTGATGTCGTGGGTATTATGTACAAATTGGCAAAAGAACAAGGTTGTACAATTCTGCTTGTCACCCACGACAACAGAATTTTAGATATCGCCGACCGCATTATCTACATGGAAGACGGTCGTTTATCAAAGCAATAACAAGAGCAAAGGTATTTAGAGTACATCTCAGATAGCTAAATTGCCCAAATCCTCAATAAGAAGAGCGTTCTTTAACCTAGCCTTCATTTGCATTGATATAAGCTTCGGCTGCCCGTCTCAACAAGTCAGTGTCTGACTCAGACTTATATTGCCTCTTAGATAGATCAATACCTGACGTGCGAAAAATTCGTGCAGCCACCTTAAAAAGTTCAATAGCTCGATCTTCGTCAAGTAGTTCGGTTTTTAGTTGTTCGCATTCCCTTTCAATACGATTACTATTCAATGGGCTATGCTGACATCCCATTGAAATCATTTTGACAAGCATCATCAACTGAAATCTTGTTTTTTTATAATCTGTTGATAAATCACCGCCTCTAAAGAATTGTTCAATCCGAAAATAGCATAGAGAGCTAACAAAATATGGTAGAAGCTTATGGTCATCAGCAAAAATTTGATCCTTAAACCTTTGAACTATAGTCCCATAATATCCTGACACAAGGTGAGGAGAAGTCAAAAAAACAGATGCAAATGCCTTAATTTGCATAGGTATAGTTATGATTTGCGTCCGCTTGATATCGAGAGAATTATATTGCTGAGACCTTCTCTCATAATACAACCTAACAATCTCACTCTCCGCATTATAGTAAAGCTCAAGCTTCTTTTGAAATGCGCTTAACGCTTCAAGTTGTTCAGTCTTTACTTCTGTCTGACTATTTGTTGCAAGTGTGATTTCTGTTTTTATATCATCACTATCTGTAACAATAATCTTGACAGGAATATTCACATCTGCAATACCATCAATATTTTGACATTTGTGTAAAACATTACTCGTTTGACAACCATTTACTATTTGATAATCTCTCAGTGTGAGACGATTGCCAGTTGGAGTCAAAGAAGATGCAACAACAGTTACACCGTTATTCAAAAGACAAAAAAGATGAAACTTCTTTGATTCTAAAGTCTCTTTGATTTTTTCATTGACTGCATTATTTCCCTGAAAATCGCGAACATTATCCTCGAAGATGTTGTGAATTGTTTGGTTTTCATCTTGGATAAGCTTAATAAATTCATTGAAAGGCATAAGGCCGAGATAGGCTTCTTGTACTCCTTCAATATCTGGCATAGTAATTCGACTCTGAAAAAACACAGTAGATGAGAGCTTATTCCTTGTTTCACGATAGAGCCTTTGAATTTCACTAGAGCCATTGGGTGTTATTTTGACAAAATCAAATAATCCCAAAGCATCTATTTCTTGAGTCCCACTATCAATGATCGCTTGTAAATTTTTATCCCCAACCCACTTCCCTGTACAAACATAAAATAGTCTGCAATGCGGACGTCGATTCACCATGTCAGCTGACATAGAAATGATAGAGTCCCAAAGCACTTTGGCTTGTTGAACTTTTTCGTTTTGAACTAGTCTTGGCTCATCTGATAGGAAATCCTTAACACCATGTATAAAGGAGCCAATATCAGAGCCATTAAAGGATGAAGTTGTTTTAGATTGAATGAAAATAATATCAGCATCAAGATAGCCCGGTCCCTTAACTATTTCTTGGAGTTCATCTATATCAGTAATAATATTGCCATTAGCTATCAAGCAGATACCATCCATAGCACAATCACCACCAGCACCTGTATGCACATCTTGTATGTCGAAGGTTGACCGGTTGAGCTTAGAAATAATTGAATAGTTGGCAAAATGCTCAAACCTAGTATTTTCTGGCAACATCTGTAATTCATGTTCTGTTGAGAACGTCGCCAAAAGTGAATCAGTTATCTTATCCATTTACATCTAAATCAGGAACAAAAGACCTTAAATGCACTACAAACCAGTAAATTTAAGTGAAGCTTATACTACATTTGTAGCTTTAGACCTTAATTACCGGAAATAACATAACGAACTTCTATTACATTTGAAGTGACTGCAACTAGATTACCTAATAACTCAAAGTATTCAAGAAATTTAGAAAATTTTTGATGTCTTAATGCATCGGGCTCATTAGTTTGAGCACAATATCAACACCTTCCTAACTCTTAGCTGTAAGCGTGCACTCACTTCATACATCAATCACCGCTATTTTTGGACTTCTTCAGGGAGTCCGGCGAGTCGTTCATGCTCCATGGCATTCCCAAGCTGCGAATTTTATCAGCAAAATGACATTGGTCTAAAGGTACTACATCCACATCACGATTTAGATGTAACGATAAATAGCCCATCAAACCACAGATATTTCCTATATCCCAGGTGTCTACAGCAATATCAATATCCGAGGCTTGGGTAAAACGCCCCGGTACAGTAACCGAACCAAAAATATAACCATGGGTGATGCCATAGGTCTGGGCATTAGCACTTAACCACTCTGTCGCCGATGCCAGAAGTCGCAATCGATCCGCTTCACTTTGGGTTTTCTCTCTAGCTAATCGCGCATCGAGCAGTTGTGTGGGGAATCCCATAAGCTCAACCAGGTAAGGGCCGTAACCTATATCCTAGCTGAGATGGCCGACTTAGCTAAACCAGCAATCGATACAACATCGCTGTCATCATCAACGTCAGACCATGTAAAGGTGCAAGCTTTAACCAAGGCTGTCGAGCGATACGCTGGGTTAGCAGCAAGCTAAGCAACGCTCCAAAAATCAGACTAGTCCCCTGTAAAAAGGAAATCACAGCCGGATGAGCAACCACCACTGGACCAGTGGCTGCCAACCCAAAGCTGGCTAGGGTAACCGGAATAATGTGTCCGGCTTCGGTCAGACCAAGGGATAGATAGTGGGCCAAACTACTAAATAGCACAATCGGTAACCACCCATAGGCCACCTGGATAAACGGACGGGCCTTTAGACGAGGCTGAATCAGTTGGGTAAGTTTGTGGGCGACCCAAGCTAGGGGCAAGGGAGAAAAGAGGAGGATCGTGGTTGCAACAGCATGTCCTCCAAAACCTTCTACAAATTCCGATACTCCCAGCAACGCCACTATCTCCGGAAGTCGATGCACAAAAACTGCTCCCCACAGCAATAACAACAACGCCACCTCATGCCCTACAGGCGTATGGGTAGTCCACAGTTCTATCCCCGGTGGCCGCAGATTAAACTCCACAGATCTATGGGGACATGCCTTCAAACAGGTCATACACAGCACACAGTTGCGATTGTCCACCAGCTGAGCTGGGTGAGAATAGACCGGACAGCCCTCTGTCTCCTGACCCTCGCCCTTTTCTGGGCCACCCTTATAGCACTGGTAAGTGGTGCACGTGGCCGAACAAATCCCTCGCTGCCCTCGCAATTCTGTCATCGATAGCTTGGCAAAAAGGCCATTCATACCGCCAATGGGACACAAATAACGACACCAGAACCTACGCTCGAATAGGGCAGAACAGACCATCGCCCCAGCAGTAATGATCAATAACAGCCAGCCAGATAGATAAGCCGTATTCTCAAGGTTCCAGAGTTCTTCCCACATTAAAATAGCAGCAAAGCCACCATACAAAATCCAACCGCCCCACCGTTCCGCCCATTGTCTAGGCCACTCCCCTAGCTGACGGGGCCATAGCCACACCGAGAGTTTTTGGGTAATCTCTCCGTAGATCATAAACGGACATACCGCACACCACAGTCGTCCTACAAAAGGAAATAACAGCAATATTAGCGGCCACCACCATGCCCAAAAGAAATTGAGAGCAATATTGGCATCACGGGTTTGAGGACCTAGAAATAACAGCGCAACCACTAAGACATAAAACCAGCTCGTAAAGCCAAAGTTAATTCGATCTGGCCACCAGGGGCTACGCAAAAACTGTCGTAGTTTTGGATACGCATTGAGCAGGTTCCAGCGAAAGCGGTCTTGTTGTTCACTGGCAGACCAAAAGACTTCCTCGTTGAGACGGGGGCCACAGTTTGACTGCTGAATGGCCCGTTGCACTAGACTATCCAATTCGCGAACATTATCTGGAAAATCATAACTTTGTAAATGCCGCAGCGCTTCCGGTGTGAGTTGAGGCTTTTGTAAGCCTCGCTGACGACAGTAAATTTGAATATAGTAATTAACCTGAGCTTCGATGTCGGCTTTGCGGACCCGCAGAGGGGGTACTTTGAGTTGCTGCGGAGCCAGATTAGCAAAAGGTTTCATACTCTTTTCTGAAATCAGCATGATCCAGGCAGAGCTATTTTTTAAAGGCGGTGGTGCATGCCCTGATTGAGGGATGGGTTGATATGTCCCAGTGGAAAGCAGCTGTAGAATCGCAGGCCGCAGATCAGATGATAAATCTTGAATGTTATTCAGTAGCAGCGTTCCTTTATCTAGCCAATCCAACAACCCGGAACGACTCTCTCCTCGACCAAATAGGTCAACTGCTCGCAAGGTCTTACAGTTGACCTTAATCATAGGTTGTTTTTTATAAGCCGATCCAAAATGAATCAAGGCGGCAAGATTATCTTTTTCTAGACCTGGTTCTCCAAAAATCAGCACCGGATCGCGCTGGCCTTGATCATTAGGCATAACTTTTGCAGCCTTCCGTACCGACTGCCGTAACCGTTGGGCATAGCGGCTTGAACCAACTACACCACGGCTTACTTTAGGAACCAAGTAGGGACGGAGTTCCTGTTGTCGCTCTTGCTCATATAACAGCTGGGCTGAAAGCTGCTCTACTTCCTCTGCCAAGATCTCCGATAGCTCTTGATTCAGACTGGGATATTCATAAGCGATTTGTCGCAGCTGATCAGCAGACAACCGCCACAGCTCACAATCGTCTAAAGAGACAAGGGTATAGTCAGTTGCCTGCTCCAGGAGAATTTCTTTCAGATGCAGTACGACACCGGGCAAAAGATCTATTGTTTGAGCCATGGATGTACGCTGGGTGCGGTAGCGTTCCAAATGGCCAGAGTACAAAATGTACAACTCTGTGGGATGGGTGTCTTCTAAAATCAGACGGCGGTTGGCGGCAAACGTTAGGGGTGTGAGGTATGTTGCGATCGCAATCAGCACATCCTCTGGTAGTACATTTAGACAGGTCTTCTGTCGCAGCCAGATCACCCGGTTTTTCACCTGGGCCATATCTTTAGAAGTATTTACCATGTCCCTCCCATCAGTCAGACGGTGGCGCTGATGACACAATCACTCGCCACACTACAAACAGCAATAAACTCAGATAGGTAATAGTAAACACCCAGTTCTGCCAGCTATCGCCTGCTTGAATAAAATCGAAATCTGCCATCGCTCATTGTTACCTTTTGCTATATCTAGGTTGATATCGTAAAGGCTGATGATGCCGCAGCACCGCGCATCACTTTCCTATATAGAAAGGGAAAAGCCTTAGATATTCTTGGGTTGAGACCGCGCTCCTGGGCAGATAACACTCACCGTAAAAAGTTTCAGTAAACCGTACGGTAAGGTACTATCAGCCTTTGAAGTAATCGCTACGATAAATATATCGACCCCCTTAGTTCAGGAGGTTAACTATGCTTCACAAAAATCTGCACACCACAAATACTCAAGAAGGCTGGCTGCAACGGCCCCTTAAACAACTGAATCGACGCACACTAAAAACTTCGCACCCCCACTGGAGTGATAGTGAGCTAAATCAAGCTCTGCTGATACTCGACCTCAAGCAAGACAACCCCTGTGGAGATTTAGGCGTTATCTTGGCATAGCTTTTGAGGCATCTCACGCTATATGCAAAGAAAACCAATAACTTAGTAGGTTTTTGTCAGCTATCCGCACAGATACCGTAGCCGTTAGTCCATAGATATCAAAAGTTGTATGGGGAATATCAAGCCTTCCTCACAAGTCGCCCAGACAACGATTACAGCCCAAAATTCTATGTTAATGTGGCCCTTGATGAGCAATCAATTTTCAAAAGAGGCGTGTCTAGACGTTTCTAGACTATCGTCACTTTCCCGATGCTCTAGTCAGCTTTTCAATTGTTTGGAGAAAGTCCATGTCCATTTATGTAGGGAATATCGCCTACAGCGTTTCCGAAGATGACCTAAAGGAGGTATTTGGAGACTACGGTACCGTTAAGCGAGTAACTGTCCCTATGGACCGTGAAAGCAGTCGCCCTCGAGGGTTTGCTTTTGTAGAGATGTCTTCAGAATCTGAAGAGGATGCCGCCATTGAAGCACTAGATGGTGCTGAATGGGTCGGTCGTGAAATCCGCGTCAATAAGGCACGTCCTAAGGAGGAAAGACCCAAGAGGAGCTAGAAGAGGATCCTGCTGGGTTACTAGAGCAAATAAATAATGTTAGGTGCCGTACTGATTCTGATGAGTGCGGCACTTTAGGTATGAAGGACAAAAAAACCTACTGCCAAAAGTAACTTCCAGCAAACGTAGCTGCTGCAGTACCAAACAACACTGCCCAGATAACCCACTCAATGGGCGAAACCTGTTTGGGATCTAAATTTAAGCTGAAGCGCTTTTTCTTAGGACGCTTCTGAGGCACTTTCCCATAGTTGGGATCACTTTCCTGTCTGCGTTTAGCTTCTCCCATTAGATGGCTCCTTTACGGCTAACCTACTAACTTTTCTTGTAATTCTGCTTCACTGGCACGAAACCCCACTAAGACAGCTTGACCATCTTTTATAAACAGGGGACGTTTGAGCAGCATGGCATCTCCAGAAAAGGCTTCGATCCACTGCTCATCACTCCAGGTTTTCTTCTCCTCTCCCAGAGCACGATAGGCCATACCAGACGTATTTCGCATCGGCCGGGCCGTTAATGAGGCTACCCAGTCAGCAATTTGATCACGGCTAGGGGACTGCTCTTTAGTATTGATAAAATCGTAATCCACACTGTTTGCATCTAACCATTTCAGAGCCTTTTTACAGGTACCGCAGTTAGGAATGCCATACACCTGGAGCGCCATAGAAATTAGAATCTCTGTCGAATTTGCTTATGGATAGTAGCATTTTCCTAGAAAAGGCAAACACTCACTATGGGCTTCAAGTTAATCATCGGCAATAAAAATTACTCGTCTTGGTCCCTCCGAGCCTGGTTATTTTTAAGGGAAAGCGGTCTGTCCTTTGAGGAGGTCCGCTTACCCCTGTTTACGGAAGCATGGCAGCAGATTAGTCAGTACACTCCAGCACAAAGAGTCCCTGTATTACTCGATGGGGATGTGGCCATTTGGGATACGAGCGCAATCTATGGCTACGTGCGATCGCGTCATCCCCAAGCCATCGGCTGGCCCAGTAATCAACGAGCTGAGGCGACAGCCCGTTCAATCGCCGGAGAAATGCACAGTGGACTCTTTGGCATTCGCGAACAACTTCCCCAAAATATTCGTGCCCGCACTCCAGTAGAACGCACGACCCTTAACCCTGATACTCAACAGGAAATCGCACGGGTTGAGAATATGTGGTCAGAAGCCTACCAAACCTATGGCGGACCCTGGCTGTTTGGAGAGTTCTCGATAGCCGATGTAGTCTACGCTCCCGTAGCATTGCGATTTGTTACATATCAAATCCAGATAACAAACGCAGCTCAGCCGTTTATAGCAGCCGTGCAAGGGCTACCGTCTATCCACACCTGGGCAACAGATTCGGCAGCAGAATCAGAAGTAATAAGCTTCATTGACGAGGTACACCGTCGTATAGATCCTGAATAAAATTGGCACTATAAGACTATCCCCCAGCTTGAATTTTCCGGAATCGATATAAGTTAGAGTGATTATTCTTTACAGAATTACAATCATTACTGTAGTTACGTTTCATTGTTAAAACGGTAAGCTACGATTAGGAAATTCATTTAGTTGTTGAAGCTAAAGACAACGAACAATGGGATCGTATGGCGGTCACGTGTTTAGTGTCTCTGCAGTCAACAGCATTGTCCATTTAGTCCTGTCGCGTTCTAAGTCAAGAGGGAAAGAGCTATCGTACAGAAACATCGGATTAACCGCCAGATTAAGGCACCTCAGGTGTTATTAATTGATCACGAGAACAACAATCGTGGTCTGACGGACACCCGCGATGCACTGAAATTGGCTGAAGAAGTGGAGCTAGATTTGGTTCTAGTTTCTGAAAGTAAGCAGGCCCCTGTGGCCAAAATTTTAGACTACGGTAAGTTTCAATATCAGCAGAAAAAACGTCAGAAACAGAGCGCACGTACAACAGTTAAGGAAGTTAAATTTCGACCTAACGTGGGAGAATCAGACTACCAACTGCGCATCAATCAGGCGACCCAGTGGTTGGGTAAAGGGGATTCGGTCAAATTCCGTGTCCGTCTTCGGGGCCGAGAACATCAGCATAGGGACAGAGCCCTTGAATTGCTGGAGCGGATTGTGAAGGATCTCAAAGAAGCTGGTAAAATTCAATCTTTTGACCGCAGAGCACTAGTACTGCAACTCATGCCCGCTTAAAAGAGACATTTACAATACTGTCGGGTCATTGTTCAGCAACAGTGGCCTGTTTCTGTTCGTATTGGCTCACCATAGCCTCAATCTCCTCAGCCGTTCTGTTCAACGCCACAGGTTCAAGACAAGTGGCCACAGGATAGTGCTTGCTGCCCAGCTGAGTGTAGACCGTAATGACTGCCAGGGATGCATCTCCAGAAAATAAATGGGGAGATAAGCAAGATGAGACCTGAGTTAAGACCTCCAACAGGTTAGGGCGATAGACCTGGGCTGTAAAAATACCGGGTTCCCACTGAGTCACATCGTCGGGACCTAGGGTATGGGACTGCGTTGTAAAGCGTTTCAGTTGGCTAATCGCCGGATGAGCCATCAAGGTAAGAAATATCTGGGGCGTCACCGTATCTTCTGAAGTAGATAAGCAGCTGGCAAAATCAAAGGTTAACCATAAGAAGCGTTTGGACATAAAAGATTTATCAGGACTCAATAGAGAACTCACAGGTTGTTACGTTGAGTAAATGTTGGATCATGCTTAGGTGTGGCGACATTATAGCTTCATGCTCTCAATACTCAAGGCTACTGGCTATCAAGTCTTGAGAATAGTAATAAAAAACCACCTCCGACTTACCAGAGGTGGTGGCACAATAGCTGAAACAACTCTTCTCTCTTAGAAGAGTTTCCATGTCTTGTTATGCAGCAACTAGCTCTTTTTCCAATTCCAACAACCGTTCTACACGCTTCTCAGTAGATGGATGAGTGGAAAACAAGCCGCTAAACATTTGTTTGGGTACAGCATGCATAATCATCAGGGGCTCATAGGCAGGATTTCCCGTCATAGGCATTTGTCGAGCCGCTGCATCAAGACGCTGTAGAGCACTGGCCAAGGCGCGGGGGTTACCAGTAAGCTCAGCAGCACCTGCATCCGCTGCAAATTCACGGGTACGGCTGATGCCTAGCTGAATAACTGTAGCGGCCATGGGCGCTAAAAACAGCGTGGCTATTAGGGCAATGGGGTTAGGACCATCGTCATCACGAGAGCCCCCCATGCCACCAAACCACATCGAGTACTGGAGCATCTGCGCTAGAAACGCAATTGCACCAGCAATCGTCGCAGCCACAGCCTGAGTGAGCGTGTCGCGGTTCATAATGTGACTGAGTTCATGGGCAATAACGGCCTCTAGCTCATCATTCGTGAGCATTTTCATGATGCCTTGGGTGACGGCGACAGCGGCATGCTCAGGGTCACGACCGGTGGCAAAGGCATTGGCAGACTGGGTAGGTAGAAGATAAACCCCAGGCACTGGAATATCAGCTTTGGCCGCTAGCTTCTCTACCATGGCGTATAGCTGGGGCTCTTCTGATTGGGTGACCGGCTGGGCTTGATGGGCTGCCAGGGCAATTTTATCGGAGTAAAACCATGAGCCGAGGTTCGTCATGGCTGCGATCGCAACACCCAAAATTACGCCGCCAGTACCACCAATGGTGTAATAGCTAATGCTAATCAGCAAAGCACTCAGAACACTGAGCAATGCGAGAGTTTTAAACTGATTCATATAATCTCAACCCTTTAATTTCGCCATTACGCTTATAGTACTGAGAAAAGCAGAATCAGGGCAGGGATGGCAATCCGAACCTAAAACCGAACCGTAAACAGCAGCCCGTAATCAGAAGACTAATAACTGTAGAAAAATGAGACACCTCAGTCTAGAAAATGAAGCAGACATACGAGCCAATAGACGAATATGACAGCTAAACATACTCTCAAACATCAGTAACGTTCAAAAAATACATAGATAAGTTCAAACATTCCAGATAAATTACCCTTAATAGGTTAATTTTCGCCACATCACTCAGTTTTCGCCATAGGGAGTCTTTATTCGTGATTAATCGATGGGGAACAGCCGGTTTTATCTTGGCAGTTTTAGCAACACCTCTCGCTGCCCAAGAGCTCTCGCTAGAACCATCCATGACTGAATCAGCGGAGCCCTCCTCAGACATTAGCGAACCGCAATCAGTGCCTACAGATGTCAGCGCCCCTGATACCCATGACGAAAATACAACAGATGACTCCTTTGAAGACTGGTCTATCGAACCCGCTATAGATGTAACAGACTTAAGAACATCCTTAGAAGCGTTATTACCCAAAGCCGCTCCATCCCCTCCAAAAATCACAAGTATTTTGCCTAGCAATACACCAGCAGCCATGATCGTCAATACTCGTGAAGAGGCTTGGGCAACTCTTAAACAATACACTCTCTTCTCTCAACTCAGTGAGGGGTTTGGCGTAGAGCCTAGTCCACAGGCCCTACCACTCCTCCCTATAGGGATGGATTACACCGAAGACGTCCAGCCATGGATCGGAGAGAGTATAGCTTTTGCACTACTACCGGTGCCTAGCGTGCGCACCATCAATCCGGTAGAACGCTCTGTCACCATTGTGCCCATCGAAAGTGCTATAGAGTTTTTCGACTTTATTCCTACGTTGGCAGAAGTCCGTGGAGCCCTTCCTGAACAGCTATCATACCGAACGTTTCCTATCTGGCATTGGCCAGAAGAGTTTGTTCCTTACGACGACTCATGGGAAGACTGGGAAAGTTTTCCCGAAGAAGACTTTGAGCTAGAAGAAGTGCCATCCGATACCGCCACTGGCTTAACCAGCCAGTTATCAGCCACCCGTTCCTACCGACAGCCAGAACCACCGTACATATATATTCCCGATCCCAACAACACTTACTCAGATGAGGGATACACCATTCCAGGCTATGCCATTGCGCACCTGGGTAACTACATGCTCATGGCGCAGAATGTGGACAGTCTGCGCCAGTGGATTGAGTTCCAAACGCAAGATGCCCCAAAACTAAGCAGCAATTCTAGCTTCGAAAAAACCCAGAACCATCCCCAAGCACAAAATAGTCTGGCCACAGTCTATGGAAATATTGGTGAGCTGCTCAATTTTGAATTTAGCGATCCATTCCAAGAATTTGGTCTGCCTCCGATTCCCCAACCCAACCTGCGAGAGCGGGCCGCCATGTCCGCCCTCTTCAGTCAGGTCACCTTTGATGCTCTCATTTATCCTGACACCCAAGGAATGCATCTCGAAGCACACTTATATACAGAAGGCGCTTTACCGACTTTACCCCCCTCTCCGAATGCAGATCACTCGATCCTCAATCTTATCCCTGCAGCCACCTATGTCATGGGCAGCGGTTACGATATCAGCGGCTTTTGGAATGATGTATCATCCGCTTTTTCTCTAAGTGATATTAGTGGCGGTCTATTGGAAACTGCTCGCTCCATCGTCTCTCTAGCCACAGGACTAGACTTGGATACGGACATTTTAGGATGGATGGATGGAGAGTACAGTCTATTTCTATTTCCCAGCCGCTCCGGGTTGCTCAACTCATTTTTCCCCAACCTAGGATTAGAAGCTGGAGTTATTCTCGAAACCAGTAATCGGCCAGCCGCTGAAACAGCCCTAGAAGCTCTCGATGACGTGATTGGAGAAGATGCCGTTATTCCCATCACAGTCGCCGATAGCCCCGTTGTCAATTGGCAATACGATATCGATCTAGATGGAGCCATGGATAGCGTTTTAGCCCATACCTGGATCACAGAAGACACCTTAGCGTTCACCACAGGCACTGGGGCAATGGAGCGTTTAGTGGTTCCTGCTGGCTTTAATCCCCTGAACAACCACAGTACCTTCCGCAATGCTACAGACAGTTTTCCTAAGCCTAACAATGGATATTTCTATATAAACATGGGTTCAACGCTATCGTTTTTCTACACCCTTTTTGACTTTCATCAAGCGACTGACCCCTGGGCAGTTGATGTGCGTAGATACCTCGGCACAGTTCGCAGCCTTAGTCTAACCACTGCAAGTAGTGCACAACAGTTTCAAATTGATCTGTTACTGGGTCTAGCAGCAAGTACTCCCAAAGAAGAGAGCGTCACAGAAGATAATACCGAGGTCCAAGAGAGCCTTATACTGCCTCAATAACTCTCATCACCTTGAACACTATTAATGGCCAATAAGTGATTTGCTCGCTCCAGTCTCTCTGCAATGTTTTGTCGTATCGTCTCATCAATCGTGGGATCCGCCAGCACGGCCTGGGCAAGCTGACGATAGCGGGCACTTGTTACCAAATCAACCTTTTCTAAATCATTTAGGTTCTCATAGATCGCTTTAGGAGAAGGCGTTTCCATAGGGCTTCCTAGGCCAGAGTAGTCTGACCCTGTAACTAGCGATACTATTGTGTTGCAAAGTTTCCAGCAAAATACCAAAAGGTTGATGTGCAACAAAAAACAATACAAAATCGATCATTACGTATCAAAACTTAAATATTCTGCTAGTAAGCGAGATTTCTTCAGACTTCGTGCAGACAACTGCTCAGTCCTTGTAGAATCCAGGACGCATAGTTTTGGATCTTAAATTTGCACGGGTATTTTTAACAATTTGACAGTTTTGTTAAGGAATTGTCCCAAAAAGCTATTGTCATTAGAGAATTAAAACTCACCTTTAGCCACTCCTGGATCACTGTCATTAGCAGCTTTACTATCGTCAATTCCTTAAAGATTGGCTTTGCTAATTTCTCCAGGACCGTTGTCAATATTTGAGCCTTTCAGAAAAGCACTCCTATGACTAGCCATCAATTGCCTGCTAAACAGGGTCTATACGATCCACAATTTGAGCACGATGCGTGCGGCGTGGGATTTGTTGTACAGATGAAGGGTGTAGCCTCCCATAGCATTGTCGAACAAGGGTTACAGATACTCTGCAACTTAGAACACCGCGGTGCCTGTGGTAGTGAGGTCAATACGGGCGACGGTGCTGGCATATTGGTACAGCTGCCTCATCGTTTTCTACACAAGGTAGCTATCCGCAATGGGATTGAATTACCTGAGCCGGGTCAGTACGGAGCAGGACTGATTTTTACATCCCCCAACCTGGAGATCAGGGAAGAAAGTCGCCGTCGATTCGAAGCCGTTGTTACTGAATTGGGCCAAAAAGTACTCGGTTGGCGAGACGTACCCACGGACAACAGTAGCCTAGGGGCCACAGCCCAGGCGAGTGAACCGTTTATGCAGCAGGTTTTCATCCAACGATCGGCTGATATTCAGGATGAACTCGCCTTTGAGCGCAAGCTTTATGTAATTCGCAAACTGGCTTACAACGCCATCGGTCGGTCAGGTCATGATTCTTACTGGTATCCAGCCAGTTTGTCTTGTCGGACAATGGTTTATAAGGGGATGCTGACACCTCCCCAGGTAAGAGATTTCTTTCCAGATCTAAGTGATTCTGATTTTGAGAGCGCTTTATCCTTGGTGCATTCACGCTTCAGTACCAACACATTCCCCAGCTGGGAACGGTCTCATCCCTATCGCTACATCGCCCATAACGGTGAGATCAATACTCTGCGCGGCAACATCAACTGGATGGTGGCTCGACAGTCCATGTTTGAGTCCGAACTGTTTGGCGACGATATGGCCAAAATTAAGCCAGTTATCAATATCAACGGTAGCGACTCCACCATTTTTGACAACGCATTGGAACTGCTGGTTCTGGCCGGTCGCTCCCTGCCTCACGCAGTCATGATGATGATCCCAGAACCATGGACAGGCAACGAATCCATGGACCAAACCAACAAAGCTTTCTATGAGTACCATGCCTGTTTAATGGAGCCTTGGGATGGCCCCGCATCTGTCGCCTTTACCGACGGCAGCATGATTGGAGCTGTCCTGGATCGCAATGGTTTACGGCCTTCCCGATATTACGTCACTAAAGATGACCGAGTGATCATGGCATCAGAAGCTGGGGTGCTACCGGTGGAGCCAGACCAAGTATTGGAAAAGGGGCGTTTACAACCGGGGCGCATGTTCTTAGTAGACATGGCAGCTGGGCGCATTATTGGTAACGAAGAAGTCAAGTCAGAAATTGTCAATGCTCAGCCCTACCAACAGTGGCTTGAGCAGTATCAGCTCAGTTTGGATCAACTACCTGCAGCAACTCCACGAGCAAAGGTAGCCAATGCCACACTGCGACAACGGCAGATGACCTTTGGGTACACCTTTGAAGAGCTGCGAATATTGTTAACGCCCATGGCACAAAACGGTGTTGAAGCCATTGGTTCCATGGGTACCGACACCCCCTTAGCGGTGTTGTCGGATCGACCAAAGCTTCTTTATGACTACTTTCAACAACTGTTTGCCCAGGTAACAAATCCTCCCATTGATTCGATTCGCGAAGCGATTATTACTTCAGCTGTAACAACTTTGGGATCAGAAAGAAACTTGTTGGATCCTCAGCCAGAAAGTTGTCGTTTGATCCAGCTCAAGACTCCAGTCATTACCAATGACGAACTGGCGAAGTTAAAAGCTATTGAGCAGGATGGTTTTTCCAGCTTATGTTTACCGATACTGTTTGATCCCGAATCCGGAGTTCAGGGTCTAGAGCAGGCAATGGAAAACATCTTTAAGCAAGTGGATAAGTCCATTGCGTCTGGAACTAATCTGATTATTCTGTCAGATAGGGATATTGATGCGAGTCACGCTCCCATTCCTTCACTCTTAGCCGTCTCTGGACTGCATCATCATCTTATCCGTACTGGCACTCGCACCCGCGTAGGTATCATTCTTGAATCTGGTGAACCCCGTGAAGTTCACCACTTTGCTGTTTTATTAGGCTATGGCTGTAACGCCATTAATCCTTATCTGGCCTTTGAAACCTTAGAAGGGATGATCACCGATGGCATGTTGGTGGATATTACTCCAAAAGATGCCTGCAAAAACTACATCAAAGCGGTTACCAAAGGCACTATCAAGATTGCATCAAAGATTGGTATTTCCACACTGCAAAGCTATCGTGGGGCTCAAATTTTTGAAGCCATCGGCCTCAACCAAAGTGTTATCGACAAGTACTTTACCTGGACTGCCTCCCGGATTGAGGGGATTGGCATAGATGTGATCACCCAGGAAGCAATGCTGCGTCATGGTCACGGCTTTGCTGAACGCGGTGATATTCCAGTACTCGATGTTGGTGGTAATTATCAATGGCGTAAAGAGGGTGAGGCTCATCTTTTCAATCCTGATACGATCCACACTCTCCAGCAGGCAGTACGTTCAGGGGATTACGACACTTATAAGCACTATGCAGATCTGGTAAACGATCAGAGTAAGCAACACTTTACCCTACGCGGTCTATTGGACTTTAAGGACCGCCAACCTATCTCTATTGATGAGGTAGAACCTGTCGAAGCGATTACCCGACGGTTCAAAACCGGCGCTATGAGCTACGGTTCAATTTCTAAAGAAGCCCATGAGTCGCTTGCGATCGCAATGAATCGGATTGGCGGCAAGTCTAATACAGGCGAAGGGGGGGAAGATCCCGAACGGTTTACCTGGACCAATGAACAGGGTGATTCCAAAAATAGCGCTATCAAGCAGGTCGCCTCTGGAAGGTTTGGTGTTACCAGTCTCTATCTTTCTCAAGCCAAAGAGATTCAAATCAAGATGGCCCAAGGAGCCAAGCCTGGTGAAGGGGGACAGTTACCCGGCAAAAAAGTCTATCCTTGGATTGCTAAAGTAAGACACTCTACCCCTGGCGTGGGCTTGATCTCACCACCACCGCACCACGACATTTACTCCATTGAAGATCTCGCTGAGCTAATTCACGACCTCAAGAATGCAAATCGTGAGGCTCGTATCAACGTCAAACTAGTGTCTGAAGTCGGTGTCGGCACCATTGCTGCTGGTGTGGCCAAAGCCCATGCCGATGTGGTTTTGGTCTCTGGTTTTGATGGAGGCACTGGTGCCTCGCCCCAAACCTCAATTAAACACGCTGGGTTACCTTGGGAATTAGGTCTGGCAGAGACTCACCAAACCCTGGTCCTCAACAATCTGCGGAGTCGCATTGTTGTAGAAACCGACGGCCAAATGAAAACCGGTCGAGATGTAGTAATGGCAGCGCTTCTCGGAGCTGAAGAATTTGGATTTTCCACAGCACCACTGGTTTCTCTAGGCTGCATTATGATGCGCGTATGCCAGAAGAACACCTGCCCTGCAGGCATAGCCACCCAAGATCCTCAGCTACGCAAGAGTTTTGTAGGTGATCCCGAGCATGTGGTGAACTTTATGCAGTTCATCGCTCAAGATGTACGGGAGATTATGGCCCAGCTAGGTGTACGCACCTTTGATGAGCTGGTGGGACACACCGACTGGCTTAATGTGAAAACCGCTATTAGTCACTGGAAAGCCAAAGGTGTCGATCTCTCGAAGATTTTGGAACAGCCCCAAGTCAATAAGAGTGTTGGTCGCTATTGCCAAATTCCCCAGGATCATGGTTTAGAGAAGTCTTTGGACATCACTACACTCTTGGAGCTATGCAAGCCTGCGATTGAAGACGGCAAGCAAGTCAGCGCTACCTTGCCAATCTGCAACATTAACCGAGTAGTCGGCACAATTCTCGGTAACGAGATTACCAAGAAACATTGGGAAGGGTTGCCAGAAGATACCGTTCATCTCACATTTCAGGGGAGTGCAGGCCAGAGTTTTGGAGCATTTGTTCCAGCAGGTGTCACCCTAGAGCTAGAAGGGGACGGCAACGACTATGTAGGCAAAGGACTCAGCGGCGGCAAAATTGTTGTTTATCCACCTAAAGCTTCTACATTCACGCCTGAAGATAACATCATCATTGGTAACGTAGCCTTCTATGGAGCTACCGGTGGTGAAGCCTACATATACGGTATGGCCGGAGAGCGTTTTTGCGTGCGTAACTCCGGTGTCCATACGGTGGTAGAAGCTGTTGGTGACCATGGCTGTGAATATATGACCGGAGGTAAGGTAGTCGTGCTGGGCTCTACCGGACGCAACTTTGCAGCGGGCATGAGCGGCGGTATTGCCTACGTTCTAGATGAGACCGGAGATTTCCCCACCCGGTGTAACCAAGAGATGGTGGATCTTGAGCAGGTGGTAGAAGCAGAAGAAATTGCTGATCTCAAAGAGATGATTTCTAAACACCACAGCTATACAGACAGTCACAAGGCTAAGACTGTGTTGGATGCTTGGGAGACTTACTTACCGAAGTTTGTTAAAGTCATTCCCCGGGATTACAAACGGGTAATTGAATCCCTACGTCAGGCACTACAGTCAGGTCTTAGCGGTGATGATGCCCTCTCTGCTGCATTCGAAGCAAATATCAAAGATGTTGCCCGGGTAGGGGGTAATTAACACTCCGTAGGGTGGGCAGTGCCCACCGTCTCTCGATGTTTTGGTGGGCACTGCCCACTCTACAAGATTTGAAATTCACACAAGCAATTCACAATTTCTTCCATGGGTAAACCAACAGGCTTTCTTGAATACACTCGTGAAAGTGCGCCGGATGTTTCTCCGTTAATGCGCATCAAACACTGGGAAGAGTTTCATACCCCCCTAACAGATGAGAAACTGCGCAACCAAACAGCGCGCTGTATGGACTGTGGCACTCCCTTTTGTCATACGGGCAACACCATCAACCGTATGGCTAGTGGCTGCCCCATCAACAATCTCATCCCTGAGTGGAATGACTTAGTGTATCGAGGCCTGTGGAAAGAGGCGTTGGATCGACTGCATAAGACCAACAACTTCCCTGAATTTACAGGACGAGTGTGTCCTGCTCCCTGCGAAGGAGCCTGCGTCTTGGGAATTCACAATCCACCCGTCACGATTAAAAATATCGAGCATGCCATTATCGACAAGGGGTGGGAAGAAGGCTGGATAGTCGCGGAACCTCCCGCAAAGCGTACCGGCAAAACCGTGGCAGTCGTGGGCTCAGGCCCCGCTGGTCTATCTGCAGCAGCCCAGCTAAATAAGGCCGGTCACCTAGTCACTGTTTACGAACGCGCCGATCGACCTGGCGGTTTGCTGATGTACGGCATTCCTAACATGAAGCTGGAAAAAGAGGCCGTGGTTCTACGCCGCCTCCAGCTGATGGAGCAGGAGGGTATTCGGTTTATCTGTAATACGGAAATTGGCAAGGATTTACCCGCTGACCAATTGGTCAAAGAATATGATGCGGTGGTTCTCTGTACAGGTGCAACACGTCCGCGAGATTTGCCCATTGAAGGACGGGACTCTCAGGGCATCCACTTTGCCATGGAGTTTTTGACCAAAAACACCCAGGCAGTCATTGACCCTAGGGTGAACGACCAGGTGATCTCCGCTACTGGCAAGGATGTGGTAATTATCGGCGGCGGTGATACAGGAACAGACTGTGTAGGTACCTCCATCCGCCATGGTTGCAACAGTGTGACCCAGCTAGAAATCATGCCCAAACCACCTACGGAGCGAGCCTCCAATAATCCCTGGCCCGAATGGCCCAAGATTTATCGCATGGACTACGGTCAGGAAGAAGCTGCAGCTAAGTTTGGCAATGATCCACGCGCATATCTATCCACAGCTAATAAGTTTGAGATGGATGAGAATGGCCAAGTCAAGGCCATCGAAATAGTCGATATCGCTTGGGAAAAGGATGAGAATGGCCGTTTCCAGATGCAAAAGATTGCTGGTTCAGAGCGATTGATTCCAGCACAGCTGGTTTTATTAGCCATGGGCTTCCTAGGACCAGAGCAGCCGATCATTGATGCTCTGGGTCTGGAGCAAGATGGCCGTAGCAATATTCAGGCAGACTACAGCCAGTACATCACTAGCGTGCCTGGAGTCTTTGCTGCCGGGGACTGCCGCCGGGGCCAAAGTCTAGTGGTGTGGGCTATTAATGAAGGCCGTGGCGTGGCACGGGAGTGCGATCGCTACCTTATGGGCCATACCGATTTGCCATAGTTCTCAGCAGTAAATTCTCACATCCCCCGCTCTATCTTGATTACCGCTGCCGTCGTTTTTGACTCACTCACATCAAACGTTGCGCCACCTGTCGCCACATCTCTAGTTCCCTATCACTAGGGCTGGACAGTTGCGAAGCCGGTCGCGCTGCGATTGTCTGACACCAGCCACTGAGGACTGGGTAGGGCGCTAATGAAAACCCCAACCGCTGAAACAGTGGAATAGTTGCACCTGCAACGATATCAGCCAAATTCAGGACTTCACCATCAAAGTAGAGTTCCTGAACATGCTCCTCTAGAAATACATGACCTGATGCAGCTGATTAGCTAAAGGCTCTGTAAGCGGCCGTTCGGCCAGCATAATCACCTGGGAAATTTTGAGCATCAGCTCATTGCAAATCACCATTTGCAGAATTTTCATCGTTGCGAAATGGCGGGTCAGCACGATCTCAAAGGTATACAATTTAGGGGCAAATTTTGGCACCCCCCCTAAAGAATCAATGACATTGCAAGTTGGCGATCTGGCCCCCGAATTTAGTTTGACTGATGCAGATGGGAATACTGTTAGCCTGACCGGCCTAAAAGGCAAGCGTGTGGTTCTTTACTTTTATCCTCGTGACAACACACCTGGGTGCACCAAAGAAGCCTGTGCTTTTCGAGATAACTACGGTGCCTACCAAGCCAAGGAGGTTGTAGTCCTCGGCGTTAGTGCCGATGATGCTAAATCCCATCAAAAGTTTATTAACAAGCACGATTTGCCATTCCCCTTACTCATAGACGAAGACGCTAAAGTAGCAACCGCCTACGGCAGCTACGGTCTCAAAAAGTTTATGGGCAAAGAGTACATGGGTATTAATCGGAGTACCTTTGTGATTGGCCCGGACGGTACTCTTGAAAAAATCTATCGAAAGGTCAAGGCTGAAAAACATCCAGTTGAACTTCTTGCTGATTTAGACGAGCTATAACCCATGCCACAATTTTGGCGACCGGCGCGTACCCTCTTAGCTTTAATCCTTAAGCGACCCCTCATTGGCACTTGCGTCATTCCCGTTTTACCCGATGGCCGTATTGTTCTCATCCAGCGCCGTGACAGTGGGCGTTGGGGGCTACCAGGAGGGTTAGTAGACTGGGGTGAAGATATCGCCACAGCCGCTAAGCGAGAACTCCTGGAAGAAACAGGCTTGGACGTTCTTAGTGTAGGGCGCTTGGTCGGTGTATATTCTCATCCAGAGCGAGATCCCCGTTTCCATTCTGCCTGTGTTGCCTTAGAAGCCTACGTAGATGGTCGCTTTTCTATTCGGGATAAAGCTGAGGTTATGAGAATCGAGGCTTTCGCACTAGATACAATACCTCGTGGTAACCTAGCCCACGATCACGATCAACAGCTACAGGACTACTTTAATGGAGCCACTGTTTTGGCCTAAGGCAGGCCAAATACCTATCCGTAACCTACGTCGCCAGCTCAAACATACAAAACTATTTTGGCGGGAAGTGGGGCGCGGTACCACAGTGATTTTTCTCCATGGCTCTTGGTGTGATGGTGACCAATGGACCAGCGTATTATCTCTCATGGGTGAGCATTACCATTGCCTAGCACCAGATTTAATAGGCTTTGGCGAATCCGATCAGCTACCTGAGAAGTCCGCCTATTCTATTGCAATGCAGGTGAATACGCTTGCGGAACTGTTAAGCTCCCTACGACTCAACTCTGTCGTCTTAGTAGGTCACTCATTGGGGGCTTGGATTGCTGCCCGCTATGCTCTCAAACACTCAGAACAGGTGAGAGGACTCTGTGTGTTTGAACCGGAAGGCATTGTCTACGAGCCCAAGCGTTGGCAACGAGAGCGTTGGTTGGCCAGCCCACTAGGTGGTGTATGGTTATCAATTACGCAGCTGCTGTCTCACAAATCAATACTCCAAAGTAGAGCCGCTTGGCAACAAAAACATCACCTACGGCGGTTACTTAAGCAGCATCCTGCAGCTTGTCGCCTATTGTTTAAGCGCAGTCGAAAGGCTTTAGAAGCAGAAATCATCGGCCAACAATTGGCAATTTTACCCATCCCTATGATGGTTGTTCATGGGCAAGGGGCAGGAACAACGAGTCAATACCTAACTCAGAAATTTACTATGGCTACTCCCAATGCTTTAGTGAAAGCACTACCTGGGCAAGAGGACCTACCGAGGCGTGAAGCTAATGCGATCGCAAACTGCCTTCACGCCTGGTTAAACACAATCTAAGACATTTGTTTTAGCAGGCAATATCCTAACCAGCCACAACCAGATTTCCCTACTACTCTGCAGATAAACGTTGAATCTCCCCCAAATATTCAACGAGCAAAATAAACGATTAAAAATCAGCTTACAGATATTGTTATTTGAATAGAAAGCTAAACAACCTACGAAATACATTCCGCAGGTTGCGTAGCATATAGATTCGTGAAACTCAGTCACACCTTAAACAACACTCAAATCGGTGTCATATAAACTATATTATCCACGTAGGAAAGGGGGAAGTGGAGGGTAAGGATAACGGCCTCGACCATACAAAGAACTGTTATCTGACAGAGAGCCTTGTGTACCAGCTTTTACAACTTCCTGTTGTTTAATACTCAGAGATTGCCACAGAGTTGGAGAAACGTTACCTTGCCGAAGGATTTGCTTAGTTGTTTGCATATCTAACACTTATTTAAAGTACTCTTATTGCATTAAACCAACAACGCTCTATTCAAACACCCAGGAAACTAAGGGTTTGCAGATAAAGCTAAGCAAAAGTAATGAGAGGTATTCTATACACAACATCAAGTGGCTATCAGGCATTCAGCAATTGCACTGATATGGCATTAACAACAATATGTGCCAATCTCGATAACATGGGTTTTTATTGTGCTAACGCAGGTATTCTTCCATTATTTTCGAATTCTTCGTAAAGACTTTCCAGGCTTCTGTTACAAAACAACAATATTACTCATGGGTAGCTTGAGTTGACTGATCACCCAAGAATCCATAATAGGCAAAACTTGCATGCTCACTGAGATCCAAACCTAACTCTTCCTGCTCAGGTAGGACTCGAATTCCACCTAGGCTTTTCAGCATCCACCAAAACAGACCACTCAAAATTAAGGTAAACACTCCAATGACAACAACCCCAATTAACTGAATAACAAATTGCATAAAGCTGGCTGACTGAGAAAAAATACCTACCGCCAACGTTCCCCAGATACCACAGACCAGGTGTACGGAGAGCGCACCAACCGGATCGTCAATCTTGAGCAGATCAAAAAGGTTGACTGCAAAAACAATCAAGACACCAGCGATACCGCCAATGATAACCGCACTGGTATAGCTTACAGAATCACAGCTGGCTGTGATAGCAACAAGTCCACCCAGTACGCCATTAATAGCAATGGATAAATCAGGATTACCAAAGCGAACTTGTGAAATCAATAAACCACTGACTAAACCCGCAGCAGCCGCTAGATTTGTTGTCACAGCTATATACGGAACACTCAAATCTGCAGCCAATGCCGACCCTGGATTAAACCCAAACCAACCAATCCATAGGATCATGCAGCCAAGCATTGCCAGGCTCAAATTATGCCCTGGCATTGGAGTAAGAGAGTTGCCAAATTGATATCGATTCAAGCGGGGGCCTAAAACAACAGCACCCAACAACGCCGCCCAGCCACCGACCGAATGGACAACTGTAGAACCTGCAAAATCAATAAATCCTAAAGAGCCTAGCCAACCATTTCCCCAAACCCAATGGCCCGTAATCGGATAGGCAATACCAGACAGTAAAACACTAAAGATGATAAACGCCCGAAACCGAATTCGCTCTGCCACAACCCCTGAAACGATGGTCGCCGCTGTTCCTGCAAATGCGGCCTGGAATAAAAAGAAGGTGGGTATGGTTAACGTACTATCACCCAAGCCATAATCATTCGCACTACCAGATACAAATAAGGGAGCAATTCCAATCAATGGGTTCCCTTCCCCAAACATCCAGGCAAACCCAACCGCCCAAAATGCTAGCGATGCACAAGCAAAAACAATCAAATTTTTTGACAGAATATTAATCGAATTTTTCCGCCGACAAAATCCAGTCTCCACCATGGCAAATCCAGCATTCATAAAAATGACTAGAACCGCCGCAATAATTACCCAGATATTATCCAAAACTGCTTGGACCTCACCGGCAGTTAGAGGCTGAGCAAAAGCACTTGATGACAGACACAACAAAGCCAGACAAGTGCCCAATCCCAAAACTAATAGCGATTTAGAGCAAACCTTCAGAAGTCGCATAAACAGTAGCACTCCACCCATGCAATACCTGTTGTCAATTTTTCCCGCCTACACATTGATGGGATAAATACAACTACAGAGAAAATAACCGTTGATAATTCTAGAGAATGAGATGGTTGATACAACTAGCTGTACTGCCAGATACAACCATCTCAAATATCAGCAACATCAAAAACCTACTGCACTTAACTCTGGGATTCTCATTGCAAACAACCCAGAACTCATCTACTGATTTAGAAAATTGTCAAGCTCTTATAACTAGAGCTCAATAATAGCACTCAGATTTTGATCCAGGATTGCAACACATAGGAAGAAGAACACTAATCCCGATTGTTTTTCAGTCCAGACACACTTTCTAGATCTTGCTGTTCATCCATTGGTTATATTCAGCCAGCAGTAGAAAATGGTTTTTATCTCACATAGCTACTCTCTTCCACAGTCTATGGATGGATACCATTAACTATCCAGAACCCTGCTTTTACTAAAGATAGCCCTACGAAGTTCAGCGCTTACAAAACTGAGGCAAGCTTCTTCTACCAGTGCTCTTGACAGTTTCTTTGCTCAGAACTTCATGTTTCTATACAATGGCTATTTAATAGGGATAAATGCTTAGAAATATAGTGCATTTGTTTCAACTAAGCGATGCAACTTAAGCGGTTGTCTCCCTACAGGATGAATCCTGAGCTATCGCTTCTACATAGGGCTAAAGCCTTTTGAGGTGTTTTGTAGTTGAGGCTTACATCCAAGGAGGCAGCAGCAATTACATTAAGAATCCATTTTTACAAGCAGTGAGGGGTCAGCATGTATATCGTACAAATCGCCTCTGAATGCGCACCAGTGATTAAAGCTGGGGGTTTAGGGGATGTCGTCTACGGTCTGAGTCGTGAACTAGAGCTACGGGGCCATACGGTAGAGCTGATTCTACCCAAATACGACTGCATGCGATACGACCATATTTGGGGGCTCCATGATGCGTACCGCGACTTAAAGGTGCCTTGGTACGGTTCAGAGGTACTCTGCGACGTCCACTGCGGTTGGGTTCACGGTCGCCTATGCTTCTTTATAGAACCTCATGACAAGGACAACTGGTTCCGCAGAGGCAAGTATTACGGCTGTGATGATGACCCCATGCGCTTTGCTTTCTTTAGTAAAGCAGCCTTGGAGTTTCTACAGCAAAGCAATAAGCGCCCAGACGTTATCCACTGCCATGATTGGCAAACGGGTCTTATCCCTGTGATGCTTTTTGAAATCTACAAGTATCACGGTATGGAACACCAGCGAGTGTGCTACACCATCCATAATTTCAAACATCAGGGTAGCGCTGGTACAGACGTTCTTTGGGCTACTGGCCTCAACCGCGCGCCCTACTATTTCAACCATGAACGTCTACAGGACAACTTCAACCCCTTTGCTTTGAACTATATGAAGGGGGGTATTGTTTACTCCAATGCCGTTACCACCGTTTCGCCTCACCATGCTTGGGAAGCTCACCACGGTGATTTTGGATACGGTTTAGGCCACACGCTTCACGTTAACCAGCACAAATTTACAGGGGTACTCAATGGTATTGACTACAACCTCTGGAACCCCAAGGTTGACACCTACATTCCTGAACCCTATGGACCGGATACTCTAGAGCAAAAGATCTATAACAAGAAAGCGCTTCGAGAGCGTTTGATGTTGGGTCATGATGATAAGCCTTTAGTAGCCTTTATCGGTCGCCTAGATGAGCAAAAGGGCGTACATTTGGTCCACCATGCCATGTATCGAGCCCTAGACCGCGGTGCCCAATTTGTTCTGCTCGGCTCAGCGACTAGTGCCAGCATCAGCGACCATTTTCAATACGAAAAAGCACATCAGAATGATAATCCCAACTGTCATTTGGAGCTGGGCTTTAACGAAGAGCTGTCCCATCTAATCTATGCTGGTGCAGACATGATTGTGGTCCCTAGTAATTTTGAACCCTGTGGCCTCACTCAGTTAATTAGCTTTAAGTACGGTACAGTTCCAATCGTACGAGGCGTAGGGGGTCTCGTAGATACCGTCTTTGATATCGACTACGACGAAAACAAACCACCCGAAAAACGTAATGGTTACGTTTTCTACCAGTCTGATAACTATGCTTTAGAGTCAGCACTAGACCGAGCCCTCGATCTTTGGTACACAGAGCGGGAAAGCTTCCACCAACTGCAACGTCAAGGAATGGCATGTGACTATTCCTGGAATCTTCCCGGTCAGCAATACATAAAGATTTACGATTCAATTCGTCATCAATAGCCTGGCAGAAGGCAGCTTCAAACAGGTTTACTGGTGAAGCCCTATCGCTGGCTACGGGGCCAAAGCTGCCCAAGTTGTGACTGCATTGTCACAACCTGGGCAAGCGAACATTTTAAAAAAATATTTGCTGATTTTTAAGCAATATCGACAGAAATCGCTGACTTGGGAATCTTGAGAATACTAGGTAGTTGCCATAGCAACTGCCCATGGTGCATATGGTTAAGGTTCCAGAGATTCCTTATACAGCCATGTGCACAAGCAATCTCTCTAGACATCTCAAGGAAATCAACCATGTCCAGTGCTGGCTTAAACAAATGGACCGTTAGCGGTAACTTAGCTGCCGACGCTGCTGTGAAAACCATTGATTTACGCAACGGCAGTCAAACCAAAGTAGCTGAGGCCACTATTTATGTCCGTGGCGTCAAAGACCGCGATTCTTCATTCACGGTACGGTTAAGTATTTGGGAAGGGTCAGCCTCCTGGCGCAAACTTTCTTTTCTCAAAAAAGGATCGTTGATTATTTGTACTGGCAGTGTAGAGCCCTCACCCTACGTATCCAAAACAGACAGTGCTCCAAAAGCCGGGTTAACCATGCAAGTACTCGATATTGACTTGGATGTAGTGCGGGGTCTTGAAGACAACTCTCATAACAATTCTCAAAATGCTAAGCAAGCAACACCTGTACCTGTATAGTCTCCGTATGTTCTCGGAAAAGAGATGTATCGTTTGTTGAACAAGAATTGTAGCTTTTACAATAAGTTCTCTATCGTCACAATCTTCTTCAAGAAAAATTCAAAATATCTTTGTTCAACTGTTAGCTGACCCCTCTAATTTGGGTTGAATTAGGATGTAGATAAACGAACTATAGTTAACCCACCCCTTATTCCTAGGCCCATATACAGAAACAGACCGAGGTATTGTTACCAATGCCTCGGTCTCTATTATTATCAATACTCCGGACAGCATTAGGAGACGAGAACCCCGTAGTCACAAAGGCTTGAATAGTTGGGGTGTGATTTAATCAAAGTCTCGTCTAAGTCTAAGTTGCGAATAAACCTGTCCATCAGATGCTGATTGAGTTTGCG
>JBCCQQ010000060.1:0-39051 GCA_039024555.1 Cyanobacteria bacterium P01_D01_bin.156 | reverse complement strand
GACGGGTTCTCGTCCCCACTTTTTTTGGAAACTTACTTCGACGAATCAAATTTAGGAGAGTCAATCTATGTTTGATGCGTTTGCTAAGGTCGTCTCCCAGGCTGATGCAAGAGGCGAATATCTCAGCAGTGCTCAATTGGACGCGCTATCTGCCATGGTTGCTGATAGCAACAAGCGTATGGATACCGTTAACCGTATTACTGGTAATGCGTCCGCTATCGTAACTAATGCCGCTCGTTCTTTGTTTGCCGAGCAGCCTTCCCTGATCGCGCCCGGTGGCAATGCTTACACTAGCCGCCGTAACGCTGCTTGCTTGCGCGATATGGAAATCATTCTTCGCTATGTGACTTACGCTATTTTCACTGGCGATGCTAGCGTTCTCGATGATCGTTGCTTGAACGGTCTGCGCGAGACTTACCTAGCTCTAGGTACCCCCGGTGCTTCCGTTGCCGTTGGCGTTCAGAAGATGAAGGAAGCTGCTATTGCGATCGCTGGCGATTCCAATGGCATTACTCCTGGCGACTGTTCCAGTCTGATGGCTGAAGTTGCTGGCTACTTTGATCGTGCAGCAGCAGCTGTTGCCTAAGCTAACTCTCTAAGTTGTTTTTGCGAGTTTTAATAACTCGGAAGTCACTAGCGAGTTTGGTAATTGACAGATGAAGAGAGTTCTCTAATCAATGACTTCCTTTTTCTGTTCACCTGTTTAGAAACATTGGGAGATATCTCAAGCAATGAAAACCCCTCTGACCGAAGCAGTATCTGCTGCTGATTCGCAAGGTCGTTTCCTAAGTTCTACTGAAATCCAGTCTGCATTTGGTCGTTTCCAACGTGCTTCTGCTTGCTTGGAAGCGGCTAAGTCCCTTACTGCTAAGGCTGACAGCCTATGCACTGGTGCTGCTCAGGCAGTTTACACCAAGTTCCCCTACACCACGACTACTCCTGGCCCTAGCTTTGCGGCTGATCAGCGTGGTAAAGACAAGTGTGTACGTGACATCGGCTACTACCTACGCATGGTTACTTACTGCCTAATCACTGGTGGTACTGGTCCCATGGATGAGTACTTGGTAGCTGGTCTAGATGAAATCAACCGTTCCTACGAGTTGTCTCCCAGCTGGTACATCGAAGCGCTGAAGTACATCAAGGCTAGCCATGGTCTAAGTGGTCAGCCTGCTACTGAAGCAAATGCTTACATCGACTATGCTATCAACGCTCTTAGCTAGTTGAATCTTAGCCCTACAGACATATCTGTTGCCGTTAAGTTTCAATGTTTTCCCAGAGGTGTTTGCAAGCGCCAGGTTAGCTGGTGTTTCTATTCTCCTCTGGGATTTTTGTATCTATACTTTCTTTAAATAGAAGATAGGCAATCTGTCCAACGCCAACAGTGAGTGGAATTCCCCATAATCCAGATGGTCAACCACTAACGGTGGACCAAGCATTAGTTAATATCAATCAAACCACCGACCCAGGACTGCGATACTATGCGGCCTGGTGGTTGGGTAAGATGCGGGTTCGCCAGCCTGATGCTATTGAGGCTCTTTTAATAGCGTTGAAAGATGAGGGCGATCGCTCTCCAGATGGCGGCTACCCTTTACGTAGAAATGCAGCCCGAGCTTTGGGCAAAGTGGGTCAAGGCTCTGATGGGGTAGTGACGGCTTTAATCGATTGCCTCAGCTGTGATGATTATTATGTGAGAGAAACAGCTGCCCAAGCCCTAGAGAGTTTAGACAATTTTGCAGCAGTGCCCGCCTTAGTTTTACTACTGGATGGAGGTGTAGAAGCTGCTGTCCCAGTACCGGGTAAACCTCACCTAGTGCAACCCTACAATGCAATCTTGGAAGCCTTGGGAACCTTGGCAGGCAAGGATGATAGTCACAACAACCTTCAAGAGTTAGGTAACCTGATTGCTCCTTTTCTAGACCACAATGTCCCCCAAGTTCGCAATGCAGCGGCCCGGGCAATGTATCAAATAACTGGAGATGTTCAGTATGCTGAGCGACTAGTTTCCGTACTCAAAGATGATCAGCTACAGCTGCGGCGGGCGGCCTTGATGGATTTAGGCGCTGTGGGGTATTTGGCCGGGGCGGATGCGATCGCCAACACCCTGGCAGAAAACAGCATGAAATTAATTGCCCTAAAAGGTGTACTAGAACGTGAATTAAATAGCTCAATGGGCGCTTTATCAGATGAGAGCTGTCGGGTAATGGCGTTGATGGATGGTTTACTGTAATGGTTCTTCCTGTCAAAACATTTGAGACCTGTTTGCAGGCAGTCAATGAAGCAGACTCAGCCCAAGGCTTACTTGATGCAGTAGAAGACCTAGCAAACCTCAAGGATGAGCGAGCAATTCCTACATTGATTCAGGTATTGGGGTTTAACAATCCGGGGGCTGCAGTGGCTGCTGTCGAAGGATTGATTCACATTGGTGTGCCTGCTGTATCTACTTTGTTAGAGAAACTAGATGGTTACAATTATGGCGCCCGGGCTTGGGCTATTCGTGCTCTGGCAGGAATAGGCGATCCTAGAGGACTACCGCTGTTGCTAGATGCGGCAGTTAACGATTTTTCTTTGAGTGTACGGCGAGCTGCAGCTCGAGGTCTGGGAACTATTCGCTGGAATGATATTGCAACACAAACACGTTCTGAAGCACAACAAAGTGCTCAAGATAGCCTTCTAAAAGTTACGCAAGATGACGAGTGGGTGGTGCGCTACGCTGCCGTAGTAGGATTGGAAGCTCTCGGACTAGTGCTGACGGAGATAAACGCGATTGTTCACTGTCTAGAAAGATTATGTGAACAGGACAATACCTTAGCGATAAAAGCTAGAGCTCAATGGGCTCTTAGCAAGCTGAAAAATAGATAGCCTGCGACAACCAGCAACAAGATGCCGTTTAAAGAGATGGAGATGCCAACTGAGTTGGCATCTCCATCTTTTGATTGGCTTGTTTGTGTAACTTACGCCGCTACAGGAGACAAATAACCAAGCTCTTCTAGCTTAGCCATCACCTTGTTCACCGATTCTTCAAGCGTTTCATTGTGAGTCTCACAAACAACCTCGGCATTTAAAGGTGCTTCATAGGGATCGCTAATGCCGGTGAAATTCTTGATCTCACCAGAGCGCGCTTTCTTGTAGAGACCTTTAACATCACGCTCCTCACATATTTCAACAGGTGCATCTGCAAAGACTTCAACAAAATCACCAATGCGCTGACGCACTTGGTCGCGTACAGCCCGGTAGGGAGAAATTGCCGATACCAACACAATCACACCATTACGAGTCAATAGGTGAGAGACAAAACCGATACGACGAACGTTTTCATCCCGATCTTCCTTGCTAAATCCCAACCCTTTAGTGAGATTAGTGCGAACAATATCACCGTCTAGTACTTCAAGCTTGGCACCAGCAGCTCGTAACTTTTTCTGGATTTCCTGACTAATGGTGGTTTTACCAGAACCGCTTAGACCAGTAAACCAAACTGTTACGCCACGATGTTCCATAAAAAATACTCCTAAAAATTCAATATTTGGTCATTAACCATAGGTATTTGACTAGCAATACACGTTACTAATCTTCACATCAGAGTAGCAGAAAGCATGGTCTACAGGCCATAAAACAGTATGGCCAGGGGTGGAGTGACCATAGCTAAAAGCAAACTCAAAGGCCCACCAACCCTAACAAAGTCCAAAAATCGATAGCCCCCAGCGGTATAGACCATGGTATTGGTTTGGTAACCGATGGGAGTCATAAAGCTGTTAGACGCGGCAAAGGTGATGATAAACATGACGGTAAACGCATTGATACCCAATTCTGTAGCCACTTTTAACCCTACAGGTAACAGCAAGATGACAGCGGCACTGTTGGACAAAATGCTAGATAGCACTGTAGTCAGGATGTACAGCGCACTTAGCAAGGCATAGCCTGATAGACTCCCACCAATGGCAATAAGTTGCTGAGCTAGCCATGCAGTTGCCCCAGAACGCTCCATGGCAGTCCCTAAGGGAATCAGGCAAGCCAGCAAAAAAATGACATCCCAGCGGACAGCCTGGTAAAGTTCTCCAGGTTTTAAGCAGCCCGTCATAATCATCAGCATGACGCCAGCTAAGGAGGTCACCAAAATGTTAATGGGGGTGAATGCCGCTACGCCTACTACGGCAACGCCAATTAGCATCGCCAGGTTAGCCTTATCGGACCGTAAGGTTTCTAAATCGCGCTGTTCCAGTACCAGTAAATCGCGGCTGGTTTGTAAACCCAACAAACTTTGCTTAGGCCCCTGCACGAGGAGTAAATCCCCGAATTTAAGGGTTACTTTACCCATGCGATCGCGAACCAGATCCTGACCACGACGAATAGCCAGCACAGTTACGTTGTAGCGCTGCCGAAATCGCAAATCCTTCAGCGTGGAACCGACTAAATTAGAGTTAGCAATTATCAGCACCTCAGCCACGCCTTCTTGCCCAGAACTGAGATCCGCCTGCCATGACTTCTGACCAAATTGCACATCAGGCAAAATTTCAATCCCTTCGCCTTCGCGAACTTTTAGCAAATCGTGGCGGCCTCCCCGCACTAGCAAAATATCGCCAGCACAGAGTGACTTATCTCCCAACGGCTGAGGAAAGTGATTACCATTGCGAATAATTTCTAGTACATCAAGGTCGAAACGACGCTGCAGTTGACTAGTTTGTAAGGTTTGCCCGACCAGACTAGAGCGAGGGGTAATTACAACTTCACTAACATATTCCTTAAGGCCATATTCTCGACTCAAACTTTTGCCAGAGGTATCCCGATTCGGGAGCAGCAACGGAGCAACCAGTGTGAGGTATAGAAGGCCTATGATAAAGACCGCTCCCCCCAGTTCTACAAACTGGAATAAAGAGAAATCACCGTAACCCAATTGGTCTGATAGCCCACTGGCCAACACGCTGGTAGAGGTACCCACCACAGTGAGCATCCCCCCTAGAATCGTCGCAAAGGAGAGGGGCATCAGCAGCTTAGATGGGGAAATTCGATGCTGTTGGCAAAAGTCTTCAATAATCGGTAAAAATACTGAGACTACCGCTGTGTTATTGATCAAGCCGGATACTGGCCCCACGATCAGCCCCAGCGCAAAGATTTGACGACGGCAGGTTTTCCCCCCCCACTTAATGAGCCAAGTGCTGGCTTTCTGAAGGGCGCCAGTGCGGGCAATACCGCCGCTCAAAATAAACATAGCCATCACTGTGATGGTGGCAGAATTGCTAAAACCGGCTATCCCTTCCTGGGGCGTCACCAATCCCAAAACCATCAGGGCCACCATTACCCCAAATGCGGTTACATCGGCAGGCACCCATTCCACAACAAACATAACTAGGGCAACTGCTGTCACCCCAAGGGTCATAATAATTTCAATATTAGTAGTCATACAGTATTTCGCCAGACTAGTGGCAGACCAAAGCACTACTCCCTTTTAAATCCATCTTTGAGAGTACTCAAAGACGAGATGAGCATAGATACTCCTGTGGAGCAGCTTTGAGGAAGTTAACGATAACGATAGAGGATTTAACTATAGGAGCATTAGATATATGAGCGCTCAGTGCATTAGGACAGATCTACTGTCATCTTGGCACCGAGGCAGATAAAAATTTATCTCTCCTAGACAATGATGTCCCACTAGTAAATGCACAACTGCGCCCTGATTAAGGGTAAAGGCTGAGTCCGACCTAGGGCAAGAAGGACCACGACACCCAACTTAAATCTCCCAGGCCGTAGATTTGGCCAATAGATCAGTTGATTAATGTTCAGCTCCGATAGTTGACGATCAGCACTTCATAGAAACCTTATATACAGCAAGACGTACATCGTTCAATCCATGGGGAAGCTTTAAAGGATTTAGACAGCAACAGCGGCGGCACACACTGAATAAATGCCTTCATCAGTTTATACATGGTCAATGCTGACATTCACCTAATCCCGTTATTTGGCATTGCTAATCCTCGGGATGATTTTATCTGCCCCATCCGAACTCGGGACGGGGGTACGGACGTTTTATCCTCTAAATCAGCAACGGCTCCCGTTACTTCAGTAAACACTGGGACAATCGTCAACTATCCGTTTGCAAAGCTGCTAATTCTGGGAGTAAGCGAGTCCGTCGCTGCTGGCGCTCAGTTGCTAGCTTCGGTCGCAGATATAAATTTTCCAATAACACCGCACCACCAGCGATCCATGGAGGAACAATCAAGGCGCCAATAATCCCAAGCACCTGGGCTCCACCTAAAACTGCCAAGAGCTGATAAAGGGGATGGACTCCCACAGAGGACCCCACTAATAGGGGATCAAGGATATATGTTTCTAAATTTTGGGCAACTACATACAGCAACAGCACCCATAAAAAGGTCCATCCGCCCTGGGGAATGGCTACTAATAAGGCGGGAATAGCCCCTAAAATTGGGCCTAAAAAAGGAATCAAATTTGTAACACCTGCGATCGCACCTAGCCCCACGGCCAGATCCCTTAAACCCAATAAACTTAGCCCCACACTAGTAGCCACCGATAGTAGGGCCGACACCACAAATCGCCCCCGTAAATATCCCCCGATGCGCTGCCCCATAGGCGGCATTTGGGCTAGTAATCTCTCATCCCAGGGACTGGGTAATAATCGGGTCAGGTTCTTAGTCAGGGTTTTGCTATCGGCCACCATATACCCCGACACAAACAGCGACAGCACCAGACTCAGCACCCCGCCCAAAATACCCGCTGTAACACCATAGGACCGTACCAGTAACTGCTGACTAGATTTGATAGTCCAGCTAACCAAACTCTGCACATCGATCAGCTGGGTAAATAATTCATTGGTGGTAAACGAGCTAGTGTCCGTCAGCGCCGTCACCCAAGCATCCGCTTCATTGAGCAGCCCCCGCAGCGCTAGGGGCACCCGACGAATAATCCGTTCGATTTGCTCAAATACTGTGGGACCGATCAGCAACCCTAACAGGACCACCCCACCGATCAAAGCCAGGTATACCAAAATGACACTGAGCCAACGGGGTACCCGATAGTCCTCAGCCCAATCAACAACGGGAGCAATGGAACAGGCCAACACCACTGAAATCATCACCAAAAGCAGTAAGCTCTTGAGCTGCCATAGCAGCACCAATAAAGGGATGGCCGCAATCAGCAAAACCACACTGCTCAAGGAAATTGTTAGTCGCTGTGATGCATTCTCAGTCTGGGATTGCCCCCAGGGTTGTGCTGCCATGACAGAGCCATAAATATTGCATACTTAGTCTAATGGCCTTTCTCGTCAGGGGCCAACTTTGGTTGAAGGGAATAGAAAATTCGCTGCCCTAGTAAATTCGCCCCCATAGCTTGCTAGTGCGTAGAGTATGACGCTAGAGAAATACTTTCCTACAGAGCAGCCTGCCCACTAACATCATCACAATTTGCCACTCACCTATTCTCTAGAGCGTATAGGTAAAACCATCGACCACCATCCCTGGGACACGGCTGTCTCCCAAACTGCGCTGATCGTAAGTATCAATATTAGGAATAGTCTCCTGAAACTCTGTCAGCTCCACCAAGCCTTCACCAAAGCAATGGTATAGACTTTCATCAAATCGGAGGTTTTCAATGGGGGCAACAATTTCTCCATGCTCCACCCAAAAACACGCGTAACGAGTCATGCCCGTGACTCGACCATTGGGATGGTCACTCCAATTTAGATAGTGCAAATTGGACAGATACAGTCCCGTATCCAAAGTGGCTAGAATCTGCTGTGTTTGCAGTGCACCTGACAAAATCTCAGGAGCCCGCAAATATTCTCCTCGGCTAGCGTAATTGGATGGAATGCCATATTCCTTAGCACTGCGGGAACTGACCAAACTATTGACCAGCTTGCCTTGCTGAATGATGGGTAACTGCATAGGTGCGATTTCACCATAGCCATTAAATCGAGGCATGTTAGCCTGATGAAAATTTTCTTGCAAAGTGAACTTAGGCGACAGCTGACGTTTGCCCTGGCGTAGCAGACACAACGCACTGTTACCCTGTTGCAAATCAGCTTCACCTACGCCGCCCCAGGAAAACATGTGGAGTAGTTCGGCCACCGCTGTCGGGGCTAGGTAGGTACGATACTCTCCCCGTTGAATCGTTTTGACTGGGCGACCTAACAAGTTCAGCTGTTGTTTAGCTTGGTTTATTTTGTCGAGAAAGTGTTCCTGCTGCCACTGACTACCGGCTACAGTCCCCTTGACTGCTCGGTCTTGAGCATCAAAAAGCGAAAAATCCAGGCTGTAGCTGGTGCCTTCAAACCAGTGGTGTTGGCCAGCCGAATCAGCATAGCCGCGAAAGATGAGACCTCCAGCATAGATGCCTGTAAAGTCCAGATCGGAGACAGGAGAGAGTAACGTGGGTGCGATCTCATCCGCAGCCAATATCTGTCCATGGTGTAGCGTTCGGCTGGCGGCTGAGCCTGTGGGTAAGACCACAAACGGGTCTACGGGTAGGTGGGGGACCATTGCTTGAAGCTCGGACAGAGCCGTACTAAGTAACAACCAATCCGCTTCAAACTCTCCCAAAAAGGGAACTGTTGCCGAGGCTGTTCTCTCCTCTTGCATCACCGTCAGCGTTAAATTGCCATCGCTCACTTGCCCCGTTTGCCTGACTCGGGCTCGATTAAAGCGTGTAAATTGACTCTCTTCACCCGCTAAGGTCAATGTGAAATAAATTCCCGTGGAAAAGCTAGTCGCTAGCCGCTCAGACAGCTGCCTAAAAATCTGTTCTTTTGTCGACGCCGCTGTTGTCGTCATACCGCTCCCCCAAACACTTCAATATTGTCAAACGCGCAGACAGGGGCACCGTGCCCCACTCGAATCAGCTGATTGGGTTCTCCCTTACCACAGAAGGGAGTCCCGTAAATCTCCCAGGTACTGCGGTCGCCCACTTGGGACAAACTGTGCCAAAACTGAGGCGTCACCGACCGATAGTTAGGATTTTTCAGGGTGCGGGTGAGTTTTCCATTTTCAATCAGCTTGCCGTACTCGCAGCCAAACTGAAATTTGTGCCGTTGGTCATCGATAGACCAGGAGCGATTGGTCTCCATAAAAATGCCGTGTTCGATGTTGGCAATAATCTCCTCAAAAGAGCGCTCCCCCGGCTCCAAATTAATATTCGCCATGCGATCAATGGCAGGACGGTTCCAGGAAGACGCACGGGAGTTAGCCACCCCGAGCACCTGGGAACGTTGCTGGCTCTCCAGTCCCCCTAATCCGCGCTCCAGTTTGCCTGCCCGAATTAAATATTCACGGGTGGCCGGGGTACCCACATCATCAAACCCATAGCTAGCCAACTCGCCAGTCACCGTGGGGTCGAAGGTAACGTTCATGAGTTTAGAGCCGTATTCTAGGGAGCCAAAGTCCTCAAGCTTAATAAAACTGCCCCCAGCATAGTTACGCTCATCCCCTAAAATGCGATCCAACTCCAGAGGGTGGCCAATGCTCTCATGGATTTGCAACATCATCTGATCGGGAGCCAATACCAATGTGGTCGCGACGTCTGGGCAATTATCCGCGTGGAGTAACTCCAGCACCTGTTCCCCCACCTGCTGCACCCGTTGCCACAGATCCAATCCTGGGAAAAGCTCCCATCCCCCCTGGTAGCTATGGGCTAGGTAACCATGGTCGGTGCGTAGCTGGGTTGTGGGACCATCCTGAGCAATGGTGCCAAAGTGAGTTTCGATCAGATAGTCTCGCTGGTAAATGTTCGACCCATTGCTGCTAACAAACCAGGTTTCAATGTCGTGGCTCCTAGCAGAGGCCGTGGTTTGGGCAATTTTGTCAGATACCTTCAGCCGTTCACACACCTGCACTAAAATCTCATTGAGTTCTCCAGGAGAGAGTGCATCTAGCCCTTTTCGTTGTGGAGAGACATAGGTGCCGGTTGCCTTCGGTCTAGCAGCTGTTGTAAACCGATGAACCGACCAGGCACTGGCGGCAATAGCTTGGCTATAAGCCGATTCAATTGCTGCCGATAAGGCCTCTAGGCTGAGATTATTGGTGGCGCTGTAGCCAAACTGGCCCTGGGCTAGCACCTCCACCATGGCCCCATGGCCAAACTGTTGGCTATTGCGCTCTGGGTGGGCATCGCGCATGGCAGAGGATTTAGTGATGTCTTTAATCGCTCGAATACCGATCCAGTCGGCAGATATCGTGGCCGCCGCCACTACGTCAGAGAGAAATTTATGCATAAAAGGGAACAAACATTGCCAATCCTCAGAAGATTGCCATTATGCTTCACCGGTTAGCTAAGCATAATGGCGCAAATTCTTCTTTGCAGCAGCAATGATATGGATTTGGTAGTGCAGGGTTGTACAACGCGAACGCTGCTTAATAGTAGTCATTCTGACCGATCAAACGGACGATCGGGGGGCAAGACCCTCCACAAGAAAAAGTTAAGTTTATATATTTAAGCTACTGCGGCCAAAATTTTTAATTTGAATAAAGTTAAGGCTAAAAAATTTATTTTTTAAAGATAAGATTAACTTAAGTCTTAAAAAATAAATTCATGGACGAGCTGGATAGCCGTATTTTAAGTGCGTTGATGGGGGATGGTCGGGTCACCTGGTCTGATTTGGCTAGCCGATTTGGGGTATCTTCCCCAGCCATTAGCGATCGCATCCGCCGCTTAGAAAAGCGCGGCATTATCCAGGGGTATCGAGTGGTAGCAGACCCGGTGGAGCTAGGCTACGACGTGACGGCATTTGTGTCAGTCGTGCTGGAACATCCCCAATATCGACAGGGCTTTTTGGACTATGTGCAGGCCACCGCTGCGATTCAGGAATGTCACCACGTAGCCGGGGATGGGGACTATTTGCTAAAGGTGCGTTGCCCCAGGATCGCTGACCTGGAAAGGGTTTTGAGTGAAGAGATTAAGGGTTTGCCAGGAATTTTGCAGACCAAAACGTCGATAGCGTTATCGACGGTAAAGGAAACTACAGCATTGGCAGTTTAACGACAGCGAGCAGGGGCACTCCCTCATGGATGCCCTTCAAGATTTGTTGGTAATTAATCATCGATCGATATTGGGCGCAATCGATCAGGGCAGGCACTAGGCACTGCCCCTACAAACATTCTAGGTGTATCACCATGTTTTTCTTATTTTTTCGGGGGTTGATATTGGGGTTTGCCATTGCTGCACCGGTCGGTCCCATTGGGTTGTTATGTATTCGGCGGAGTTTGTCCTATGGGACTATGGCAGGCTTACTGTCAGGTCTAGGGGCCGCGACAGCGGATGGAGTGTATGGTGCAGTGGCCGCCTTTGGTCTGGCCATCGTCTCTAATTTTCTGACCGATCAGGCCAAATGGCTGGGCATCATCGGCGGTCTATTTCTTTGCTACCTAGGTATCACAACGTTTCTGAGTAAACCTGCGGATAAACCCGCTGAAATTAGCAAAACTGGTTTGGTGGGAGCCTATTTATCTACGTTTGGCTTAACGCTTACCAATCCAGCGACGATTCTCTCCTTTATTTTGCTGTTTGCCGGTTTTGCTCCATCTAACCTTGGCTATACCCAGGCGGTGGTGATGGTGGGTGGTGTGTTTTTAGGGTCAGCGCTGTGGTGGCTGATGCTGAGTAGCGGGGTATCAAAACTGCGCCACTGGTTAACGCCTGAGCGATTAAGTTGGGTGAATCGAGTTTTTGGAGTCTTGATTACGGGGTTTGGCATCGCTGCTCTGAGCTGGCGTAGCTAAATTAACGGAATTCTAGTTTCGCTATCCTGAGTGGCCATCCAAACCAAAAAGGCAAGAATTTGCTCAATAGGCGGCAGAGCATAAACGGTCAGATCGATAGTAACGGTAGATTGTGTCAAGGCCAAAAACTGCCATTGAATACCATTGCTAACACTACCGTAAATCGTTGAGACAGGCTTACCAGCAGCCTGATTAAATCGCTGGGCTGCCACCATTTCAGCAATACACTGTCCTAAACCCGTTTTAAGATCGGTCTTCTTGGCCTCTACTACGATAATGGCTGGTGCTTCGATCTCTAATACTTGGGTAGAGCGCGTAATCAGAAAATCGCACTGACCATTGAGACCAAGGCTTTCATCAACGTTAAACTCTTCACCAGAGAACAAACTGATGTAACGATCCAGATAACGACGTACTTCCAGTAAAACTGGGTAAATGATGCCTTCAGAACGAGCCTTTTCGCTACCCGATATCGCGACAATCGGCAAGCTTTCTTGGAGGTAGCCTGACAGCATAGGCGATGGGGAAATCCCTGCCAGTTCCGGCAAAAATCGTTTTCCTTCAACCACGGTCAGGTCAAAGGCGGTCTTAACGCTGCTGATAGTTTTGAACTGACTGTAGGCCACAGGGATTTAGACCACTTCCGATGGAACTATTTTAGCTATCATGCAGGCAATGGCTAATTTTGAGGCCAATCAATGATTCAGCAGCTAATCTCCGATAGCCAACCCGAACAGTACCCTGATAGCGATGGGCAACTAATAGCGAACCATACGAAGCAGTTCCGTTGGATCGTGGTGATCAAGGAAAATTTGGAACGGCTATTTGCGAATGATGCCGATGTTTTTGTCGCTGGGGATTTACTTTGGTATCCAGTAGAAGGTGAACCAAAACGACGGCAGGCTCCGGATGTCATGGTGGTCATTAGTCGTCCGAAAGGAGATCGAGGCTCTTATCGTCAGTGGGTAGAAGATGGTATTGCCCCCCAGGTGGTGTTTGAGATTCTGTCACCAGGTAATCGGCATGGGGAGATGCTGCGGAAACTAAATTTCTATCAGAAATATGGCGTCGAGGAGTATTACATTTATGACCCGGATGATAATGAACTGATAGGATTTGAGCGTTCGGCAACGGCTCTGCAGTTGATTGGTGAGATGCACGGCTGGATCAGTCCTAGGTTAACTATTCGGTTTGAGCTAACGGAAGATACGTTAGAGATTTATCGGCCTGATGGGGAGCGGTTTTTGACTTATGTGGAGTTGGGTGAACAATTAGCGACGGAACGAGAACTGAGACAGGCGGACCAGCAGCGGATTCAGGCATTGGAGAAAAAACTCAAAGAATTAGGCGTAAATCCAGAATCGCTATAGGGAAGCGAAGAATGAGTAACTTAAGACTCTCCAACAATGAAATAGCGTAAAAAGTAAAAGGAATCATCACCATTGGGAGTTTGTTGTCTTCCTAAATAGCCTGAGAATGGAGATGCCAATTCAACTAAAATATCGTAAAACTCTTTTCGACTAAGGCGTTTAGGTGGATTGGAGACAGTATAGACTGCATGAAGCGAATCTACATTTGCACTTTGGGCTTTAGCATTTAACAGATATTCTCGTACTTGTTTTACGATAAATGAGCGCAAATGCAGCTTTGATTTAATCTGCTCAATATACAGTGTTACTTCATCATCAGCACGCCCATCGATCAAGTACTTTTTAAGTTCGATCAAATCAATAGAACCAGGATGTTGATGCTGTAGCTTGACGAGTTTTTCTAAAGTATGTGGGTTGATAATAGCCATACCATGAACCTTAGCTGCATCTGCAAGTTGAGTAGTGGGTATACCGGGACCGATAATAATCTTCTTAGAGCGATTGAATGCCTCTTTAGTTTTAAGGCGTAAAGTACCGAGATTAAGGAGCTGTACGGCAGTGGTATTAGGTATCGACTTACCTGCTTTACATTCTCCAATCAACAAATAAGGCTCTGAACAGACGAGATCCAGACCACCTGCTTTGCCTTGATGATAGTAATTAATTGTGAAACCAAGAAATTCTAAACTCTTGCGAACAATATCTTCGAATTCAGTACCTGCCCGATAATTACTTTTACCTGCGTCTAATTCTTTACTTCTTTCACCAAGCGCAGCTATTTGATTTATCCAATCTGTGTTTTGAGAGTCAGCTTTAGGAACAGGCACTGGCTTCCAGTCAAGTACGTGCCTGAGATTACTTTGAAAGGCTTGAGCGGCAGGATTAGCAACTAAAGTGGATTGCTCTAAAGCAGTATTTAAAGCTTCTAATTCAGAATGTTTTGGGAGCTGAAAAGCTTGGGCTTGTTCCAAGCGATGACGGAAAAGAAGATCCTCAAGGATAGGGCGTTTTTGGTGAACTTGTATAGGGTTTGATAAACCAATAAATTTGCCGACTTTGGGAATGGCTGTTTCGGTAACTGGCGTCGGTAATTGATAAGTTCTAAGAAAGGCGATAATCAGAAACTGACGCTCTGCTAGCCAAGTTTTAAGGACGTCTAGATGCCAGATCCCAAGGGCAGCAATTGCATTAAGTTCTTCAGGAGTGTCAATAATGCTACACCCCTGACATTCGGCCCAATACTCTAATGTTGGGCCAGCTATTTTTAACTGTTCTAGTACCGTATGCGCTGTTGAGAGGAAATCAGTCTGATAATATTGATCTATCGGCTTGTCGAAAAATCTAGCAGAACTGGGGCACAGCACGAACTTAAGACCTTTAGTCATAGAGACGCCAGATAGAACGGCAACTAATCGCCCGTCTGTTACTGCTCGTATTTCAGGAGCTGGCAAGCATAAAGCTGTGTCTAAAGTAAGCACCTTAATCATCCTTAGCCAGATCTGCTAAATCATCCTCTTCAGATAAATCTTCTTCATCAACTTTATCCAAGAGATCTAGTTCAGGATGAGAATCACTTGCGGATACTGCTACTGCTATGGTGTTCGACTCTACTGGTTGTTCTAGGAGTTCCTCAGGATCAACATTCTCTAACTCTGGCTCATCAATAGTTTCAGGGACTTGATGGGTAGGAGAGCTAAGAATTTCTTGCAGTATGGGACTATGTATATCTAACAGAAGTTTTGGATCAGCATTTTCAATAAATTCAAAGATCTGTTCTTCTGTCAAATCATATTCCTCCCGTTTTCGATACACATTATGAATTGCAATCAACGGTTGAATTTCTTCCGCTAAAAGATCAACCCACTCACCACCTTGATCATGAATTAAGGGTTCAAGATAGGTATCTCTAAAGTATCGATTCAGTGGTTTGTCTTGAGAACGGACTAAACATCCACGAGTGATATTAAATTCTCCTTTCTTATCTAAGAGCCTCTTAAATCCTGCGCCCAAGCTTCTTCCACCATTATTTTGAAGTACTGCAACACCAATACAGAAGTCAGCGCCACTCTCTTTACCGATAATTTTGAAATTCAAGTAAGGGTCTCTACCACCTCTACTCTTTACACCATCAGTCACATCAAAGACTTCTATATTATTCAGGGAACATGAAATAAGCAGACGAAAACTGAAGAACAAGGCATTGCCAATTATCTTATTTTGCTCCCAATACGATGAATCTATAGATTCAATTTCTGAGCGAAAAGCATCGCCAACGTCGGACTGTAAAACTTCCTTTTCCTGCTCTACTAAACTAATTTCTTCTGATGTATCAGCTGTCTTTAGCTTAGACAAACAATTCTCTCGGCACCATCTTAATACTTCACGAACTGTAGGTTTTTCCTTACCTATGTCTTTTAATTCATTTTCATCAAATGGGTACAGTGCATAGGGAGGAGTTATATCTCTTTCCTTATAATAGTTTTCAAGAGAGAACTCAACTAACTTAACAATGGATTTTTCATCCATATATTTCAGCTCGTAAGGTCGTCCTTGAGCTATCATTTTATTCCATACACCACCAGGTAGTTGTTTTACTCGATTGTTCCACGTTCCTGGCATCATCGTGCTCAGAATCAAACCTCTATTCAGGTTTTCGAATAAATCTTTGACTAAACCTGCAACGACCTGAGATTTATGTAGTCCTCGCTCATCAAACTCATCGATATCAAGCTCATCAAAACAGATAACTAATTCATAAAATTGACTGATAATATCTAGAATTTGTAAGACGATATTAAATCCTTCTCTTTGAGAAGGTAATCGAAGTTCATTTGCCTTATATTGAGCAAGTTCTTCACCAGCTAGCCAATTAACTGCAAAAGTTTTTTGGCTATCAGATAAACACCATAAAATAGCCTTAATAATTTCACGATCTTGGATATCTCTATTTTCACAGAAGAGATCACATAACTTTTGAACCCACTTCCCTACTTTTTCTACACTATTATTTGTAAACTTCTTAATAAGTACATTGGCTTCAATTTCAGCGCCCCCAGGCTTTGAAATTGACAAGGCTATATTAGCTATATTAGCTGCTACTTTCTGCCATTGGGTAATTTCCTGAGAACCTTCTTTTCCTAAACTAACAGCTAGTAAATTTTGGAAACCTTGTTTGACTTCGTTAAGGTCATTAAACTGATTAGCAAAAATGAACAGTGCCTTTCCATTCTGCCGAAGATGATATCTAATACGGCTGATAATATGACTTTTACCCGTCCCATCTTGGGCCGTAATCAGCAAAGAAGTACTTGAATAATGCTTTGCTCGAATTTCGTCTAGGGCCTTAAATACTGCATCAGACGCATGAGCATTAAGAGATTCAACATCTGGAAAGCCTTTGTCCCAAATATGTTTTGCCTTTACATAAGGAGGTTGAGAGAAAGGGTTTTGTTCTCGAATAGCAAGATTAACGATTTCTACTTTCGAATCTACAGTGGCGACCATCGTTGCTAATTTATAGTTATTAGAAAGTTTCAGATGAGGTATGAACACAAGCGGATGTTACAAACGTTTGGCATAGTAACGAATACCACCAAGGGATGTTTTAACAGAGTCTTCTGCTTTCTCAGGGGTCAGTTCAGGCATCTCACCACCAATTAGCTGTAGCTTGTCATTAGCTTGCATTTTCAGCAACCATTCATTGAACTTTGTTCGTGAAACCTGCCCTCCAATAGTGCGGCGAATACGATAAATCGGTACTAGATCCTCACACTGAAAATCAGCATTCAATTGTTCGTACACATCTAACGCAACACTAGTGAAAGCTTCGTAGGAAGTAATAGAGTGCTCGTTCCCATTGTGATGAGTTCCATTTTGAGTTATGTCCTTCGATCCGCCGTTTGATATTGTTTCGTCACTCACTAACTCACGAAAGACTTTTAGCAATCCATTAGTAGTTTTAGGTCCGAGGGAAGAGAAAAAAGAAAGTTCTTCATTGGCTAGATTCTGGATTAGCTTCTCCTTTCCCTCTGAAAGCAATGAATATTTTTTGTATCGCTTCCCCTTCAACGTTTCAGAGAGGCAATTATCTTCAACCAGGTCAACTAGTGCCTGTTGATACTTATCTCCCTTAGGTACAAAGTCAGACGGAGAAATCCGATCCTCTCCAATAGCAAACAAGCTTAAAAGAATACGGGTTTCTGCATATAAAGGAGTAATTTTTGTCTTCGACATATCAGAAAACCCTCTTGAATCTCGGTAAATATTCCATATTAAGGCTTAGAACACCAAGCAAAATTACTTAGGCGAAATATGAAAGAATTGTAGATTTGTCTTGTTGGTTCAGTATGCCCTAAAGCTTCGGCTATTAAGGTATACGATGGTCGAAAACTTCATCAGGTTTTCTTGTTTATAAATTCTGTTGATTTTATGAGTCTGCATTAAATACTACACAGCATTTATCTGCTGACATCGTATCTATCTACAGGATGATTTACTTACGCCAGTTTTGAGATCCCTGGTTTCTAAAGCTGAACTATTGCCAAGATCCTGAACTTGACCAGAAACCGGGGATCTAGGCAGAAGCTATTGCAGGAAACCGGGAGCCAAGGCAGAAACCTTTGCATCGCAACCGCCACCCCCATCAAGGGAATCCTAGACCAAGCAAATCATCAGGTTCGACGATGCCACGGCGCAAAACAGCCTTTCTACCAGGCCAGTATTACCACCTCTACAACCGAGGCAACAATCACCAAAAAATCTTCTTCGAACGCGAAAACTATCTCTTCTTCCTACGTCGTTTTCGCTACTACCTTGTCAACAGCACCCTGGACATCAACGCCTACTGCCTGATGCCCAACCATTACCATTTCCCAGCACGTCCAAACCACCAACAATAATGCCATATAAGACTTTAAGATAGTTGAGATACCATGTAAGTAATTTTATTCGCTGTAATGGCATGGTCACCCATGAGTCCACTAGTTCAACAAATCATTCAACGTCTAGACCTTCTACCAGATTCAGCCCTGCGTCAGGTCCTAGCTCTCGTGGATGGCCTGTTGAGTTCGCTACAAAATACCCAGGATGCACCTAGCAGTTACTCTTCCCCTGACGATATGTCTAACCTAGAAAACCATGGGGGTATTTGGTTAATCAAAGCAACTAAGCAGCCAATATCAAACTACAACTCAGTACTCTTTCAAGTCCGTGAAGAGCGCATAGATAATCTAACACAATGGTAGATAAGGTCCTATTTGATACTTCAGCGTTAGTCGCCGCATTACTAAAGGATCATCCATTTCACAAAGCTTACCTTCCTTGGCTTGAACAAGCCCTGAACCAAGAAATAATAGGCTACATTTCAACCCATACACTGGCAGAACTCTACGCAGTACTGACGCGCTTGCCACGTCAGCCAAAGCTACAACCCAAGGAAGTTCAAACACTTTTGAGCAACTTCGAGCATTTTCAAAAGGTGATTTTGAATGCAGATGACTACAGCCAGGTAATGCAACGTCTGGTGCAGCAAAATATTATAGGCGGTGGTATCTACGATGCACTCATTGCCCAAGCTGCACTAAAAGCGGAGGTCAAGACTCTATTGACTGCTAACCCAAAAGACTTTGTACGCTTAGGTAGCGATATTGCCTCAATCGTACAAACATTATCCACACTATAAAAGAGCAATATGTACTTAATCCATAAACATACGACTCTTTTCATTTACCTCAGATAGTCACTGGCAGAATTTAGCGATCGCTAAACCTTACTCGCTATCAACCTCCCACACATACCAATTCGGCGCAACATATACCCAGAAGCCCGCCTCACCACCATCATCACCACACCAAGGACCACCACCCCAGTACCCATAGTCGTCAAAGCTACCATAGGTAGCCTCATCTTCAGGACAGAAAAGCACCTGCACTAAGCTTGAATACTTACCAGCATTGGCGTTTCCCGGTACCTCATCCTGCCAAACATACCAATTCGGCGCAGTCCATACCCAGTATCCAGGCATCCCCTGCTGACCACACCAAGCACCCCCATCCCAATACCCATAATCATGGAAATAACCGTAAGTCACCCCATCTGCCGGACAGTTCAATACCTGTAACAAATTGCGATACTTGCCATAGGCTGACGTCTCAGGAACAAAAGCTTGAGCTAATTCTGTTCCCTCAAAAGGAGCAACCTCCTCACCAGAGGAGAGATTATCTGATATGGAAACTGCCTGTGCCATCTGAGGAACAGTGTTCAACACAACCCCAGCGAACAGGCTTCCCAAACATAGAAAAGAGAGTTTTTTTGACGATACTAAACGTTGAGTCAGCAAAGCTATCACGGTTTTAGTGGTTCCTGAAAGTGTCATGGAGCATCCAAAATATCCCATGCTCAATCGAGGCCATAGATTGACTCTCCGCATTGGCTCAATGCTCAGCATAGTTATCTAACACCTAGGAAAGTCTTCCTTGGCCTTAGTAATTGAATATCTTGGATACATAAGTGAACTTTCCCAAAATCAGAAACCTGTTCACATCAACCATAGGCTAAGTTCTCAAAGCCCGCTCAGAAAAATAGTGTTCACCGCAACTCTGCTGGCAGCGCAAAAATCCCGGCAGCATCATAGGTGTCTGTGTAAATCTGCTCTACCGCAGCCCAAGGCACCTGTCCATAAATGTGGGGATACAGCTCCGTACCACCCGACGTATTTTCCACCCGAATCTCACAATCCACCAATGTCGGATCAATGCTAAACAACACCAATCCTTGCTGCCCTGCATAATGCCGTTGACTGACCCCCAGCACCTGATGCAAAAACGAACAGTGGATAAACCCTTCTGCTGCCAAATCTGCTGACTCAAAATATCCCTGAGCTTCTGCTGTGTGAACATCTGCGGCTGGAGCAATTCGATATAGCAATTCCATCAGGTGAACCTCCCATGAAAAATCAGTACAATTGTCGCAGTTCAAAGGACTCTTCATGTGCGGTCGCTATACTCAAACTCATTCTGGCCAGGACCTAGCCGAAACTTTTCAACTCACTACCGAGCCAGAACCGCCGCCGCGTTACAACATTGCCCCATCCCAGCCGGTCTCTGCTGTCATTGCCGGTCGCGAGTACCGCATTTTTCAATGGGGCCTGGTGCCCTCCTGGGCTAAGGATTACAAGATTGGGTACAAGCTTATTAACGCGCGTTCAGAAACAGTGGCAGAAAAACCCTCATTTCGAGCTGCATTCAAACGACGACGCTGTCTAATTCCTACCGATGGTTTTTATGAATGGCAGCGGACTGCTAGCAATAAAAAGAAACAGCCTTTTTACATTCATCTGAAAAATCATTCATTATTTGCTTTTGCCGGGCTATGGGAGCAGTGGGAAGGTGCCGATGGTAGCTATTTGGAAACCTGCACAATTCTGACAACAGAACCCAATGAAGTAATACATCCGATTCATAATCGGATGCCGGTGATCGTTAGCAAGGATGATTATGAGCATTGGTTAACAGCATCACCTGGCCAAGCCCAGAGGATTATGCAACCCTATGATGCCAATGAAATGGAAGCCTACTCGGTGAGTACCTTGGTCAATAGCCCGCAGAATGAGGTAGCAGACTGCATTAAACCCCTTGAGAATTGAGTGGGGTGAAACTGCAGGGCAAAGGATTTTAGAAAATAAACCGATCCGCTGGAATTCTCGAATAGCTTGAATTTAACAGGTGGGTTTATGTTCGAACCCTGCAACGCTCTGCTTTAAAGCTGCAAAGTCAGACTATGATGTGCTTCGTGTGTTTTATCGGTGATTGTAGAAAGTTCGTGCTGACTCAATGACGGCAAAGCAAATCAGGCAATTTTTATCTCTCTTTGTCAGCGTGGTGCTGTGTGTTTTGTGTCTGGTGCCACTGGCTCTGGGGCAATCCCAGAACAATGTGCCTTTGGAGCAGCTACAACAGCAACAAGAGAAGATAGAGCAGCAGCAGCAAGATTTGGAAGCAGAGCAAAATCGGCTGAGGGGGCTGGAGCGTGAGGCGGCCCAACAGCTAGATGGCTTGCAGGACAGTATTACGGTTACCAATCTTAAAATTGAGGATACTGAGTTTCAAATTGCTGAGGCGCAGAAGCGTCTAAAACGTTTGGAGAATAGATTACTCCAGGCACAAGAAGAGTATGAAGTGGTCCGCATTGCAGCGGTACGGCGATTGCAGTTTATGCAGCGGCAGAAGGATGCAGAAGGTTGGGCTGTATTGCTTAAAAGTGAAAATTTGAATGAGTTTTTGGAGCGACGCTATCTGCTGGGCAAGGTTTACCAGGCGGATCGTCAGTTTTTGGTGGAGCTGCAGGATCAAGCGGACCTGATCGTAAAACAGCAGCAGGGTGTAGAGGCTCAAAAAAATTCTATTGCGTTACTACGTCAGCAGCTGTTGGCTCGTCGCGATCAGTATGAGGCTCAGGCGGGGCAACAGACCCAGCTGATTGCGCGCCTCAAGGATAATCGTGGTGCGTTGGAAGCGGCTCAGGCTCAGTTGGTACGGGACTCTGAGAGTTTGGCTAATTTAATTCGTCAACGGCTGGCCGCGGCCAGTGGCATCATCTTAGGAACGGGGCAGATGAGCTTTCCTACGGCAGGACGGATTACGAGCCGCTTTGGCTCACGGGTCCATCCAGTGCTGGGATATCGCCGGTTTCATGCTGGTGTGGATTTTGGAGCGGCCTATGGCACTCGCATTAGTGCAGCAGATTCTGGCAAGGTGATTTTTGCGGGTTGGTACGGTGGCTATGGTAATTCGGTGATTATTGACCACGGTGGCGGGTTAACAACCCTCTATGCCCATGCTAGTCGCCTCAATGTACGAGAAGGCCAAGGGGTTACTAAGGGACAATCTATTGCAGCGGTTGGTTCCACTGGATTATCCACTGGGCCACACCTACATTTTGAGGTGCGGCGTAATGGAAATCCGGTAGATCCTATGGGCTTTTTATAAGTGGTGATTACATGGCTAAGCGCAGTAGATGGAAGTAAGAAATGATGAGCTGGACCAACCATGACTAGGGCCTTGAGAATATTTTTAAGCAAAAACTTTATTGGGTTTGTCACTGTTGCCAGTGTATGGGTGTTTGGGGAAGGTGCGATCGCAGCCCCAGAAACCGAACTGGAACTGCCGCCAGGCACCGTGGAAAACAGCCCTGTATTGCAAGAATGGCTTCAGCAAACACCGGATGTATTGCAGGAGATTCGCCACAGGCCAAGTTTTCCTGCACGGTTGCAGGTGGGCTATGCATTGTTTCCGTCCAGTCAGGATGAACGGGGTCTGGCCATTGGCCTAGAGGACGTTTTTGTCGGCGATTTACCGATGACGGTCAATGCGGATTATGTGGCGAACTTTGATGGCAATGACCAGGACCGAGAAGCCTACGGAGCCCATCTGCGATACTACCTGCTGCCTGTGGGAGGCTATGTGAATGTGGCTCCCATCGTGGGTTATCGCCATGTGGAAGCGGTGGACTATGAAGAAAGCGGTATGCAGGTGGGGGTTCAGGTGAAGGTGATTCCATCACGGGGTGGTGGGGCGGATTTTGCTTATACGCAAACGTGGGTCAGTCCGACAGAGGAGGATGCGGTGATGATTACTCAGTTGGAATTTGGATATGGGTTGACGGAGAGGTTACGGCTGGCGACGGATGTGGAATGGCAGTTTGCACCGGGGGCGACGGATAGTCGGTTAGGGATTGGGTTGGAGTGGATGTTGTAGAGGTGGTGCTGTAGGGGCACTCCCTTGTAGATGCCCTGATGTTATCGGATGCAGGTAACCCGGTTGCGTCTTACTGGTCGGTTGGGGTGAGATATGAAGAGAGTTTGACGGCGAGGAGAGCGGCTTGGGTGCGATCGCGTAGTCCCAGGCGTCCTAAAAGTCGGGTTACGTGGTTTTTGACAGTGCCTTCTGATAAAAACAGGGTGTCGGCAATCTCTCGGTTATTAGCGCCAGTACCGATTAGTCGTAGAACGTCTTTTTCTCGGGGGGTAAGTTCGTTAAAGCCTTCGGGGATGTCCACATCCGGTTCCTGTTTACTGGAGAGTATTTTTTCTAAAATGCCAGGGCCAAACTGGCTATAGCCCTTGGCAACGGTGCGAATAGCCTGGGCGAGTTCTTCTGATGGAGTGTCTTTAAGGAGATAGCCTTTGGCGCCAACGGCCATGGCTTGGGCGATCAGTTCATCGTCATCAAAGGTGGTGAGAACCAAAACCTGGATAGTGGGATAGCGGGTGGCGATTTCTTTTGTGGCCGCGATGCCGTCCATTACGGGCATACGCATATCCATAAGGATTACTTGTGGTAGCTGTTTTTGTATCTCCAGCTGTCTTAGCAAAGTAAGAGAGGTTTCGCCATTATCTGCATCACCGACGATGGTAATGTCGTCTTCTAGATCCAACAGGGTTTTAAGACCCTGGCGAATAATTTGCTGATCGTCTACCAGCATTATGGGAATAGTTGCCAGGTTGTTTTGCTGTGTCATTTTTTCTGTTGCATAATTCTGGTGGTTTGGGGAAGGGAGTGCCCCTACGAATCTGTGGAGGGTACAACTAGACGGATTTCACATCCTTCTCCTGGGCGACTGTTTACAGTTAGCTGGCCACCAATGGCTTGGGCGCGTTCTCGCATACCCTGTAGGCCAAATCCTGTGGACGTTTTACTGATATCAAAGCCATCACCGTTGTCTCGCAGTAACAATCTTGTACCCTCGTCATCCACTATTAAACTTAGCTCTACGGCTGTTGCATTGGCATGTTTGACGATATTGGTGATGCCTTCCTGTACAAGACGATAGAGGGCTAGACCCATGGCTTCAGGCAAAGGTTTTAGTATTTGTAGATTAATATTCGGCATAATACCTGTACTGCTCTTTAAGGTATCAATTAGAGTGTTTAACCGACTCTGAAAAGAGTCCTGGGCGGAAGATGTATCTCGCAGGGTTGCGACAGATTGTCGTACATCCTGCAGGGCAACTGACCCTAATCGTTTAGCTTCTGACAGGAGTTTCTGAGATTTTTTGGGATCTCGCTGGGAGAGTTTGATAGCGCCCTCAAGCTGAATGTTTAATGCGGTTAGAGAATGCCCCAAGGAATCATGAATTTCACGGGCAATACGGCTGCGTTCTTCAGCAGTGGCCAGCTGTTTTACTTGGGCAGCGGAGCGCTTAAGTTCTGCATTGGTCTGCTTTAAACGCGTTTGAATAGTTCTCTCATTTAGTAGAGCATTCACTAGCAAAAGGGTAAATATTAGCGACAAGCCAAAGAAAACCACTAAGTTCATTTGTAGGCTGCCAATTAAATGTTTTAGCGGCCGCGGCAAGAAGCCTCCTAAACCACGACGGAATTTTAAGCTCAGGCTAGTCATAAACAACAAAAAGGCTAGACCTGTTACAGTAACCTGTCCCACAAGCCCTAGCATGAGACAGCTGCGGATCACCAGTACCAGATAAACAAAGGGAAACATCCGTGTCCCCCACAGCATTAGACCGGATGACACTAAAATCAAAGCCACCTGCGCCACAATATGACCCAATCGCAACCAAAATCCTTTAGTGGGCAAGTATAGGCCCAGAAGACCAAATAGCAGCAAACAGCCAACGGTCAACAAAGGCCATTGGGTAAACGTAGGGGTATTGGGCAGCCCACGTCGTCCAAGTTCTCGCAGGGGGGGTGTGGTCAAAATACCTGTAATGGTCACTGCCAACAGTCCCCACTCTAGATAGAGCAAAAAACGAAACGGATGATTTTGGAACTGAATGGCACGGGTCATATGATTGAGCCCTTTAATGACAGATAAGGAAACAGTTTCTCAGGGTAGGCGGCCTGGGCACCCACAGGGGAATACTCTTACCAGGGGGGGTCTACTGCCTTTAACCTAACCGAACTTTAGGTTGGAAGATAGTTCCTTATCTAATAAATGACCAGTAACTAAAGTCATGCCTTGATCCATGACTTCGGCACTGAGGGGAAATGACTCCTGCTAGCAGTCACCGTAAATTTCTATGGCTAGGATGAGGCCATTGTTAAACACACACGTCCTATGAACTTTCCAACGATGAAACAGTGCCTCAGCGGTATCCTTATGCTATCTGCCCTCGTAGGGACGACTGCAATCCTCAAGGTAAGTGGTGCCCACGCATTCCCCGCCGAGGTCGCTGAGGAGCTAAATATCACCCCCGAACAGCAGTCTGAATTGGATGCAATTAAGGAAAATGCCCGCACCCAGATTGATGCCATTCTGACTGAAGAACAGTTGGCTTCCCTAGAAGATGCAACTGGACGCGATCGCAAACGGGCCATGCGTCAATTAGACCTAAATGAAGAGCAGCGTACCCAGCTACAGACGGTTCGTGAAGACTCTCGTACTGCCATGAATGAAGTACTCACCGATGAACAGCAGGCTCAACTACAGGAATTCAAAGAGCAGCGTCAAGCACGACGCAAAAATCGTCGGGAAGACTTTGCTGAAAAGCTAGATCTCACTCCTGCACAGCAGTCTGAGCTGGATGCCATCAAAGAGAATGCCCGCAGTCAGGCGGAATCCGTATTAACTGATGAGCAGCAAGCGGCTGTAGCAGGTAAAACGGGTCGTGAATGGATGCAGGCGGTGCGGGGTCTAGATCTCAGCGAAGAACAGCGCACTGAGCTTCAAGAGATTCGAGAAAACTCTCGGGCTGCCGCCGATGAGGTATTGACCGATGAACAACAGGCTCAACTACAAGAAATGCGCCAGCAGCGGGGCAACCGTCGTCGTTAATCCTTAATTACTCAGGAATACACTTAGCCCAGAGGCGTAATACCTCTGGGCTTTTTTGTAGTCGAGATAAGTGGCTGCATTTGTGACAAAACGACTTTGTCAGCTTTATCCTGGGAAACATACAGTTTGAACTGAACTTATTCATTTGATATTTTTCTCCAGACATACCCGAAATACAGCTGCAGTCGCTTGAATAACTCACTATGAGTAACCCCACAACCAAAATTTCAATTCAAATCGGTAGCCTTGTGCTGCTGTCGGGTGCGCCGGGAGCAGGAAAGTCTACCGCATGTCAGCATCTGCCATCAGAATTGGTGTTGTCTAGCGATGTCTTGCGGCAAACATTTTTTGGCACGGGGAAAACGGTCGTTGATGGGCAACTCGCGGATCGGCCCTTGGCCACTGATGATCGATTAATTTTTAGCACCCTAGAATCCGTAGTTCGGGCGCGTCTCAAGTCTGGACTAACAACTGTTGTGGATGCTACGTTAATTAGCGATAAAGAACGTAAACCGCTTGCGACCATTGCAGACGAACTGGGAGTGCCTGTGCAGGTGGTCATTTTTAACCCACCGCTTGAGCAGGTGCAAAAACAAAACAAGCAGCGTCGCTGTGTAGTGCCAGAAGCCGTGGTAGCCAAATTTTGCGATCGCCTTCAGCTCGATTCCCAATGGGCCTTCACTCTGGTGGACCATAGCAACGTTACTCTGACTGTGGATATTCCCACCATTCCAGATACCACCAAATTAGACGTGATTGGCGATGTCCATGGATTGATCGATGCTCTCCAGAGTATGTTACAAAAGCTAGGCTACGACGAAGCATTAAATCATCCTGACGGACGCCAACTTTGTTTTCTGGGTGATCTGGTGGATCGCGGTCCTCACTCACTAGAAGTGTTGGACTTGGTGATGAAGGCCGTTGCCAAAGGCCATTACTGCGTGCGAGGCAACCATGATAACAACCTGGCGCGGGGGCTACGTGGGGATAACATTAAAAGTCGATCCACGCGGGCAACGTTACACAAAGCCTTCCAGCGGGATTCTGAGTATCAGACTAACGCGCTGAATTTTATTCAGTCCTTGCCATCGTTCTATCGCTATCGTAACTATGTGTTGTGCCATAGCGATATCGACTGGTTTGATCCGCTGTTGCAGCCATCCCAAGACCACATGTATGGTCGCACCCGCAGGCACGAAGACTATGACACCGACGGTGTCTTTCGGCAGACCAGTGAGTTAACCGTAGTGCGGGGACATATTCCCCTCACCTCTGAGGGAGATCGCACCTACTCGTTAGAAACCGGGGCTGGATTTGGCGGCCCCCTCACCGCCATGCGTCTGCCTGAGCAGGAGCAACTGCAGATTCCCTGCGCCTTTGACTACAGCCAGAAGTTACCTAGCTTTGTTAAGCAAATGGAGCCTTTGGTCTCACAGAAGTTAGTTAAACAGACAACCGAAGGACAACTAACCCTGTTTAAGTACACCTCTAAAGCATTCTTTACCCCCTCTGCTTGGGATGAATACCCTGAACTAAAACTGGCTCGTGGTGTAGTAGTTGGCTTACATGGCAATCCGGTAAATCAGCCCTTCCCTCGCACCTTTAACTATCTCGAACGAGATACCACACTGCCGCCTGAAACAGATGTAATCGCCGTGGAAAAACTCAACGGCTTTTTGGTGAGCACGTTTTTGCACCCTTACGACTCTACTCAGGTAGTCGTCACCTGTTCTGGATCATTCCATGGAGACTATGTGGACTATGGCAAATCACTACTGTACAAAAATGGCCTCTACGGTGGAGTCTTGGCTTGGTTAAAAGATAATCCGGATACCACACTCCTGTGGGAAGCAATTCACCCAGAGGACCCTCACATTATCCAATACGGCCCCGAAGACTACGGGCTGCATTTGATTGGAGCTGGAGTACTGGGCAATGGGTTTAAAGGTGAAGAAGAATTGGATGCGATCGCATCCAATCTCCGAACGCCCAGACCCCAATGGTTTACCTGCACCTTTGCTGATGCCATTAGCAAATCCCACTACATCGAGCACGAAGGCTTTATGATTCGCCTCGCCACCGACGGTACTTTTGCCCTTAAACTCAAAAGCCCCTACTATCTGCGCACCAAATTCTTAGCCCGAATGACACCCAAAAAGGCCAAGCTGATGTATGCCAAACCCGAACGATTAAAAAAAGAACTCGACGAAGCCTTCTGGCCCCTGATCGATGCTGTTACCAGCCAAATAACCCAGGACACCTGGCTTACCTGGACCGATGTAGAACGCCGCGATTTTGTCCAAACCTGGATGAACGAGGTATACAAGTAGTGGGGACGGGCTATCTGAGGTAAGCATGACAAGTTCAACGAATCCAAAACCTGTAACGGAATCTTCCTCTACCGCAGTGGATATCACTTCACATCCACCAGAACTTTTGTATGACAAAGATTTTATGGCCTGGTGTGAGTATCAAGCTGAAGCATTGCGAGCAAAAGATTTTAATAATCTGGATTTAGCCAACTTAATTGAGGAAATCAGCGACATGGGGCGCGAACAATTTAACAAAACCGCTTCCCTAGTTCGTCAGATTATTATCCATATCCTTAAACTACAGGCATTTCCTAACGACCAAGCGACTGAACACTGGCATGACGAAATTCAAGCTTTTCAAGATAGTTTAGACGATATTGTCAGTGGTTCCATCCGTTATCGTTTTCAGCAACAAGAAACCTTCGCAGCCCAACAAGCCAAAGCCCTACGACGTCTCCAACGAAAATATCCCAATACCCAATTTCAACCATTAGCCCCCATGACCCTCAATGAGATTATTAATTGGTCTGATGAGAATTGAACATGGTTTTCCATAACAACCATCAATACTGTCTGGCGAGCATAAGGTTATACATGTCTGTAAGTCTCTATTTTCAACGAGAGATTCACATGAGATTTCAATAACCTACCTTTTACGGTGCGCAGCGGATGCGGAGCAGCGTAATACCATAACCATATCGACTAACAGTTTGACCACTTCAGTCAGCCATCCTCCAATAAATCTCTTATGCAAGGGGACTGGGGAAGTTGAGTTCCCCAGTTCAGGGAGGATTCAGGAGGGAAAGTCCTGAGCAGCCCATCTCGCCATTACTCTGAAATCACCAAATCCCCATAGCCTATCCCAGGGCACCCACAAGGGGATGCCCCTACTACTAAAACCCATCAGCCACATGCCATACCAATTCGTCTCCTTCAAAACCAACAAACCCGTTCTCTCCTGGGCTAACCACAATCTCGGCTCCAAAGAGATCCAAATGGCAAAAAATGTCGCCTCCTTACCCTTTGTCTACAAACATGTCGCCCTCATGCCCGACGTACACCTAGGCAAAGGTGCCCTAGTTGGCTCCGTTGTTGCCACCGAAGATGCCCTAGTGCCAGCAGCGGTGGGTGTCGATATCGGCTGTGGCATGTGCGCCCTACAAACACCCTATAAAAGTAAAAAGCTCGACGGTAAACTCAAAAAGATCCGTAAAGAAATCGAAGCCACTATTCCCACTGGTTTTGACAGCAATAAAAAGATCAACAAATCCGTTTACAACTGGCAAGGCTGGCGCAGCTTTAAGGACCTCCATAAAGGCGTTCAACACTTAGAAAAGAAAGCCTTAAGCCAAATGGGTTCCCTTGGCGGTGGCAATCACTTTATCGAAGTCTGTATCGATACCGAGGATAACGTGTGGCTAATGCTCCATTCCGGCTCTCGGAATATTGGCAATATGTTAGCCAAAAATCACATTAGCACCGCTAAAAATCTGCGTAAGCTGGCTAATGAAAAGCTACCGGATCCCGATCTCTCCTACTTTGTCTCAGGAACCGATGAATTCCGCAGCTATTGGAACGATCTGCAATGGGCTCAGAGATACGCTTTGCAAAACCGAGAAGAAATGATGGCCAGGTTTAAGCACATTATCGAAAAGTATCTTGGTGGTGGCAAACCCTTTAAGCCTATATTGGCAGTCAACTGCCACCACAACTATGCCGAAAGGGAAGAACATTTTGGCCGCGATGTGTATGTTACCCGCAAGGGTGCCGTAAGAGCCCGCACCTCTGACTATGGGATTATTCCAGGGTCCATGGGAACAAAGTCTTACATCGTCAAGGGTAAGGGCAACCATGACAGCTTCTGTTCCTGTAGCCACGGTGCCGGTCGAGTGATGTCCCGTAGTAAAGCAAAGGATACCTACACCCTGGATGATTTAATTGCTCAAACCGAGGGGGTGGAATGTCGTAAGGACAGGGGCATTATCGACGAAATTCCAGCTGCCTATAAGCCCATTGATCAGGTCATGGACAACCAGCAAGATTTGGTAGAAGTTGTGGCCACACTGAAGCAGGTAATCTGTGTGAAGGGATAAGGTTTAAATCTCTTCGATGCTGCCAGGACGTCGGCGCTGTGGCACACCAAAATTGAGCTCACTGCTAGTGTAGGAAGATCCAAAGGTTTCTGCTAAACTCACCACCTGTCGAAGAGCCGAGCGAAAGTTGTTACCCTGTAGCGTACTGAGGGGATGCACATAGACAGCAACGACGGTACCTTCGGTAACAGCATAGCGAGCATCTAGGGCGGTATGAAAGTTTGCGGCGAGCATGGCCTGCACCTGCTGGGCAGTAAGGTCTTCTACGGACACAACTGGACTAAAAACCCGCATGCGATCGCTACGGGCATCGGCCAATACCACTACGGAGCGCTCACCAATCCTGAACTGCCACTGACCATTTTCCCCCTCCACATCCCTAACTTCTGTCCGTAGAATTTGATCCAGGCGATTTAAATTCATCGGCTGCAGGCGTGTCTGAGCCTGGGTCTGAGTTGTGACCGCCGGGATAGAAATCGTGAGCAGACCAGCGATCGCAAATGGTACAGCACGGGATAATAGAGACATCGTTCGGGGCGTAAGGACCTGATGTAGCCTAAACATCCCACCTGAGCCCATCCTGAGAAGCCCCTGAAAAGTATGAAAATCAACATGCTTAGTAATTTACTTATCCTACTGATCCTGGGTGGTTTAGCCGCCTATGCAGGCTACACAGCCACCCAAGTTAGGGGCCAGAGCAACATCCCCAAGATTGATCCGGCTAACTGGCCCACAACCACGGGGGGAGCCACCGTAGATGCTGAGATGGAAGCTCACATTGATGAACTCATGGCCACCATGACCCTCGAAGAAATGGTGGGCCAGACCATCCAAGCAGACATTAGCAACGCCACCCCTGAAGAGGTTCGTCGCTATCGTCTAGGCTCTATTCTCAATGGTGGCAACTCTGCTCCTGACAATGATGTCCGGGCATCAGCGGATAAGTGGTTGGCCCTGGCGGACGAGTTTTACCTAGCCTCCATAGATACCACCCAAGGCCACACAGCCATTCCTATTCTGTGGGGGACCGATGCAGTCCACGGCCATAGCAATATCGTAGGCGCAACCATATTTCCCCACAATATTGGCCTAGGAGCCACCCGAAATCCTGAGTTGATACACCAAATTGGTGAAATCACCGCCCGAGAAGTCACTGTTACCGGTATGGATTGGACCTTCGCCCCCACCCTGGCAGTGGTACGAGATAATCGCTGGGGTCGCACCTACGAGAGCTATTCGGAAGATCCAGATATTGTTAAAGAGTATGCGACCGCCATTGTTAACGGCCTGCAGGGAGAACTCGGGACCAACGATTTTTTGAGTAATCCACATGTGATTGCTACCGCTAAGCATTTTTTAGGTGATGGTGGGACCCAGCGAGGTAAAGACCAAGGAGACAATATCGATAGCGAAGCTGACCTGCGGGACTATCACGGGGCAGGCTATCCCCCAGCGATAGAAGCCGGCGTGCAAACCGTCATGGCTTCATTCTCGTCCTGGCACGGCACTAGAATGCATGGCCATAAAGAACTCCTCACCGATGTGCTAAAACAACGCATGGGCTTCAATGGGTTTGTTGTAGGAGACTGGAACGGCCATGGTCAAGTCCCAGGTTGTACTACAAAGAGCTGTCCAACCGCGTTTAATGCAGGAATTGATATGTTTATGGCCCCTGATAGCTGGCGTGAATTGTACAAAAATACGTTAGATCAGGTCAGAACAGGTGAAATTTCTCGCAGCCGGTTAGAAGACGCAGTTCGTCGCATCTTGCGCGTCAAGCAACGGTTAGGATTGTTTGAAAAGCCAAAACCTTCTGAACGTCCCCTAGCAGGAAATTATGCGCTACTCGGTCATCCCAATCATCAGGCGGTAGCTCGTCAGGCCGTTCGCGAATCGTTAGTACTTCTAAAAAACCAGAAAACTCTTTTACCACTGGCTACAGACCAAACGATCTTAGTCACTGGCGATGGGGCCAACGATATTGGCAAACAAAGTGGCGGCTGGACCCTTTCTTGGCAGGGCACTGGTAACACGAATGAACATTTTCCCAACGGCAGCTCTATTTGGCAGGGTTTAAGCGAGGCTATTGAAGCAGGTGGCGGCACAGCAGTCTTAAGTGAAGATGGTAGCTATACCCAAACACCCGATGTGGCCATTGTGGTATTTGGCGAAAATCCCTACGCCGAGTTCAGAGGAGATACTGAACATCTTGATTACCCATCAGACCAAGAGTTGCAATTACTTCAATCATTTCAGGCAAAAAGTATTCCCACCGTAGCCGTATTTCTGTCCGGTCGCCCCCTGTGGGTTAACCCAGAGCTTAATGCGGCAGATGCATTTGTGGCAGCCTGGCTACCCGGCAGTGCTGGGGAGGGAATAGCAGATGTACTGCTTCGCAAACCCAACGGAGAAATTAACTTTGATTTTCGAGGAAAACTCTCCTTTTCCTGGCCTCGAACAGCTATCCAAGCCAAAATTAATCGGGGTGACAACAACTACGATCCATTGTTTCCCTATGGCTATGGTCTCACCTATGCAGATAGCGGCAATGTTGCTGAACTCTCTGAGATATCTGGGTTAGACGGTAATGAAACTATCACGAATAATGCATTTTTTGCCTATGGTAAACCGATTGCCCCTTGGAATCTCCAGGCTACTGCAGGAGACACTACCAGTACAGTAGTAGATGCGCGATCGCAACTGGGTCAAGCACTAGCGATTCGGTCGATCGATCGAGCAGCCCAAGAAGATGCCCAACAATTTGTGTGGAGTGGGAAGGGTGTGGCATCTATCGTACTTACAGGACCCGCTACGGACTATACTGCAGCAGCGCACTATGGAACTTTAGCAATTCAATATCGAGTAGACTCTACCCCTAAAAATCCTGTCACACTGTTTGTTCAGTGCGGAGATAATTGCCAAGCGGAGTTAGATATGACCCAGATATTTACAGAAGCCCCCTTAGGCGAGTGGACTCAGACAGAAATTGGTCTAAGCAGCTTAGTTGATGCTGGTGCCAATATGTCCAGTCTGACGGCCCTAGGATTGCGAACTGAAGGTTCATTTTCCTTGAGCATATCTGATATTCGTTTTAGTGAGACTGATTGATACTATTGGTTGGTTGTTAATTAAAACATTTTTGTTGAAAGCAATCCAAAAATACCATTCTTTTGGGGAGAAGTCTGAGTGGATCGACCTTTGGCAGGTTTTGCCTTCTGCTTGGTCAATTTCTGTTGTATTTTTGTTGCCAGCTGATTACTAGGGTCCAGTGCCAGCGTTCGTTTTGCATGAACTCCTGCCATTGTCTTTTGGTTTGTTTGCCAATAAAGAACAGATATCGTGCTGTGGCAAACGGGATTATTAGGATATTCCTTAATAGCCTGTCGTAATTCAAAAATTGCTCGTGCATACTTTTGCATATCTGCAAATTTTTGAGCACGTTGTAAGTAACCGTCAATATGCATCGAGTTAGTAGAAGAAACCGATGTCTGTTCCCTGACGGCTACTTTAGTTCCAGACGATTGAGTATTCATAATTGATGCACAGCACAAGAACAATTTATATAAGTCAAAAGATGCGATTGACTTCTGTTCTTATTCTAGATAAGAATACCCAAATGGGCTCTCCGTTTTAATACCTAACCTTGTAAGAATTAAGTGTGAAGAGTTTTCGGTGATAAGTATTTATGTTGGCGATTTGATAAAAAGATATCTTTAATAACTCCTGCGGTTGTTAGCGTTCTATTTTTCTTTTGCTTATTATTGAGATGAAAAGGGTAATCTCACGGAATGATTAGGGTGCTTTCTCATATGAGTTGGGAAGCATTTGCTGAGTCAGTTCGGTACATCACACTTCTACGTAGAAATACCATACAAGTCCTTTGGAGCTTCCTTGCCATTCGTTCACAAGCTACTGTGTGGCTAACCAAGCATCAATCGTCGAGTAGGAAGAGTCATTAGGGCCAAACTTTGTTTGGGCTACCCTCATCGCTTGCTCGATTTGCCCTAGGGCTTGAGGATAATTCGCAAAGGCCGCTCGCTCGGGCATGCGATAGGCCACATCGTAAACAAGGTGGTCCCAGAGGTCTGTTCGTTCTGCAAATAAGGTCCATGCCTGTGCAACGGCTGCAGCTCTTTCTCCGCCGGGCTCTCGTCCAAATAGCGCCATCAACAATTCTGTTGCTCCCCGTGCCGCAGATGCATTGCTAGCTGTGCCTACTAATGCTACCAATGGTGCTAACTCAAACTGTCCTGCACGCCACTTAAGTTCGCTCAATGCCCAGGTCCAATCTTCCGGTCCTTCTGCAATTGTTGTATAAATCAACGACCACAGCGCATCGGCGTCCGGTGAACCTTTCATGGCAACCTTAATGCCATAGCTCAGCAGGTTTTTCATGGGTTCCACACCAGCTAACAAATTGCCATCGGCATCTGTTGTCTTTAGATGGGATATCATTCTGCCCATCAGCTCTACTCGGGTTTGGGCTAAGGGGACGAGACTAGTTGAGCTTGCAAATAATGCCTTAAACCCAACATCCCCCAGATCGTCAACCAAGAGACCAATGGTGTCTGTTGTATGGTGTGGATCAAAAAACAAATCCACTAAATCTTCTAAAGTGGGCACAGGCGGTCGAAGCGTTTGCATCAGAGTGCGATAATTAACCACCCGCTCCTCTAGCGAGGTTGTGCCTGGTTTGAAGTGAGCGATCAGATAATCCTGAAACTCGTTAATGTTTTCAAAGGGAGCGATTTCTAGCCAGTTAGCATGATAGTTACGCAACCGATTTAGAATAGACTGCCGTTGCCGGGGAAACCGTTTCTCCTGAGCAGACTTCAGGTAATTCATAACAGTTACTGCCGTCTCCAGCTGAAACTTAAACCTTCCTTTGCTAACTAACAGCGACAACAGTTTACATGCAACGAATCCATCCTGTTCATGGATGAGCGCATCTTTTACTGTTTCAAGAAGCAACTGCCCCCCAACCACATCACGACTCGTAAAAGAAAGCTCTCGAACAATAGCTGCTCTAACCTCGGGTGCAAGATCATTCTGCATTGCATCCAACATACGCTGTCCCCAACGGTCATCATCCCTGCTGGTGCCATCTATTCGATAATGTTGAATCGCATTGATGCGCACTTCAGGATGGGGATCTTCAAACGCTAATTGGCTGGATAGAGCAATAACGACTTCATCTTCCCAGTGGGGTCGCCAGCTATCGTCCCACTGCAGTACCTCTGCCCGCAGCGCACCGTGGGGATGATGTTGCAAAATGTCGATGGCCGCCTCAATGATTAGCTCATCTTCATTATCTAGCCGTATTAGTGTTCGCCATGCCTCGCGGGTGTAGTTGGGCAGTTCAGTCTTTTGCCAAATGTAGACCAGCAGCCACGGAGCCAGGACGCTACGATCCAGCTCAGCCGTGCGAGCTTCATTTTTTAATAGGTCTTGGAAAAAGGGTAACCGATCAGGGCTATTGGTTTCATGCTCCTCATCGTGCAGTATCTGCATCGTTTCATAAAACGGACTGCCAACCTCACTCTCCATAATGTCAAACAGGTCACCTTGGATAAGCGTGTGGTAATCAGTCATAGAGAATAAGCAGCGATACTATCGAAAGGGACGAAACTCAGCTAAAAAGGTGCGTGCAGCGGCATTTTTTTGGCTGTAAAGTAAAAGAGCCGTACAGATATAGAGCCTCCATGAGCAATGCTATCGAATGGACTGCTGAAGCCAAAACCCGTTTGAAGGAAATTCCATTTTTTGTGCGTCCGGCTGCCCGTAAGAAAATTGAAAAATTTGCCCAGGAAGCGGGGGTAACCGAAATTACTGTTGAAGTTTACGAACAAGCGAAGAAAAAGTTTGGATAATTGGGCAGTAGTTCACATTTGATGGATAACGATGGGTCGTTTGCGTTGGCTATTTTTGCTGAGTCTAGTGTTCCTACTGCAAGCCTGCAGTCAGTTTGGGCCGGTTCCACCTCAGGCAATCGTAGAGCGTGGGCTAGCGCTCAAAATAGCTCAGACACAGCAGGAGTTGATGACGCACTTAGCGCCTAAAGTACCCCAGCTACCCAACTTCAAGCTGCGTCAGGTGGAGGTGACCCTGCGCGAAGCTGAAGAGAATGATGTTTACCATGTTCAGGGCACTTATCAGGCCATTATTCAACTCACTAGCCGAGAAAAAAAACAATCTGGCCCGTTTGATCTCTACATTGCTAGGGAAACAACAGAAGATACCGTTAGCTGGTTTTTGGCCTCAGAGGATAAAAGAGATTTTCTGGTTACCAAGCCCAAGTGATTAGGGACGATTTAGAAAATACTGACCAAAACCGTAATCACTATCAAGCCTGATGGGGTTTTACCGGAAGGGTCTTTATAATGCTTGAAGGCAAAGTTAGTAGCATTAGGGCCTTAGATTGATGACGGGTGCTCCGGTTTCTATATTTTTGGCCTATGCCAGGGCAGATGAAGCCGATAGGCGGGAATTGGAGGCTCATTTGATGCCGCTAAAGCGCAGTGGCTTGGTGAGCACCTGGCATGATGGTTGCATTAATCCGGGTCAGGAATGGGAGCCTCAGATTGAAGCGAATTTAGAACAGTGCGAAATTGTCCTATTGCTCATTAGCAAAAACTTTATTGCTTCTGATTATTGCTGTGATGTGGAAGCGCCTAAAGCGATTAAGCGCCATAAATTAGGGAATGCCTGTGTGATTCCCGTGATTTTAGGCAGTTGCCTGTGGAAGCTCGCACGGATCGATGGTGTGCGTTTAGGTCAGCTGCAGGCATTACCGAAAGATGCCAAGCCTATTAGCCTATGGACGGATGCTGATAACGCTTTTACCAGTGTCGTTGAGGGGATTTATAACAGAATTAAGCAGCTGCAGTATACAAAGGCGTTTACTACAGAAGTTAAGTCAGGTTATCCGTTAAGTCAGCAGTCAACAAGTCGGCTCAAGGCGCTGCAGCAAGAGCTAGAGCTGGAAGATGATGATATTCAGCAGCTTGAAAAGCCTATTCGTAAACCAGCTGAAGCGAAGTATCAGCAACAACTACAAGAGCAAGCAGCAGCGGAAGCAGAGCGCCAGCAACGAGAGGAGGAAGCTCGACGCCAGCGCGAAGCAGAAGAACGTCGTAGAAAAGCTGAGGAGTTTTACCAAGGTGGCCTCTACCATCAGCAACAAGGTAACTATCGTCAGGCCAGTGACGATTTGACCCAAACGAAGCAACTGGGCCATCCAGATGCCGAGCGAGTGCTAGCTACGATGGATGACCTTGATTCAGAGAAAGGGATTGATTACAGCAAACTGCGGGACTTGCTCAGGGATCAAAGGTGGAAAGAGGCTGATCAAGAAACCTATACGGTTATGAATAAAGCCCTGAATCAGGATTGGTCTAACGAGTCACTGATGAATTTTCCCTATAAGGATTTGCTCACCATCGATCGACTGTGGGTAAAATACAGCAACGGCAAGTATGGTTTCAGCGTACAAAAAGAAATTTATCTCCAGTGTGGTGGTGTGGCCGATGGGAAGTTCCATGAAAAAGCTTGGATAAAATTTGGAGATACGGTTGAGTGGCGAATGAATAGCTCTTTGCTAGACTACTCAGACTTAAAATTTGATGGAGATGGACCTAAGGGGCACCTCCCTAGGGTGGTTAGGTATGGCTCCCTGTTTCGGCGATGGTTGTTGTTGATACAGCGGATTGGTGGCGACAAATCGCTTCTCTCGCATCCAGGCTTGTGAACTGTAACAGATAGGCGATACAGCTCCAGTTAAAGTTTTCTGACAGCAGTCTCTACATACGTGTTTCCGTTATTTCGTCAATTCGATACCTGGCACCGCGCAATTCCTGGATTGTAAGCATTGGCAACAACAAATTTCTCCGCTACGGTTTGTAATTTTTTCTAGCGGTGCATCTCAACTGTAAGGTGGGCACTGCCCACCAAAACTCACGCCAACCAACAACATCTATTCCCCAGAATATCTCTCCGCCTCCAAAAACTCTCCTATTTCAATCTTTTTCTCGCTACACTGACAACCCCAATCCCGTTGATAATGGCCCTCATTTATCCACTTTTGAAAGCTCGAATGCGGCCACTGATGAGGACAACTCACCCATCCATGCTTCACCGGATTGTAATGCACATAATCAAGATAATGAGCCAGCTCTTCCTCTGCACGAATAGTATGTTCCCAAAAGCGTCGTTGCCAGACATCACTTTCGCGATGCTTCCAGCGAGATTCACTAATCTCAAAGGACTGAGCGCCCTTCCCACGTAATGCCCGAGTAAATAAAACCTTGATCCGTCCAACTCGTTTAGAGTAATTGCTATCGTCATCAGGTAATGTCCAGATGAAATGGATATGGTCAGGCAATATGGCCGCAGCAACAATTTCAAAAGGAGCTTCCGCTTTGGTTTGCCTGACCGCTTGGCGGAAACGAGTCACATTGTCAGAGTCCTTGAACAGTGGAGCACGTCGATGGGTAACCCAAGTAAGAAAGATAGTGCTACCAGGAATGTAGGCACGACGATAGTTGGGCATACGGGTAGTGAGGACGGTGTTGCATGTTTAGGATGCCCAATGCAAACATAAGGAGCAAAAGTGTTGGTGGGCAGTGCCCACCCCAGGGCTGATTCATTGTAGGAGCTTAAAAATCTGAGGAATCTGGTTAGCGAGTTCTCGTAGGGCCGATTTAAGTGAATCGAAACCATTGATTCTGAGTAGATTGATAGTAATAGACCGAAACACCGAGGCATTCAGCAAG
>JBCCQQ010000059.1:0-40036 GCA_039024555.1 Cyanobacteria bacterium P01_D01_bin.156 | reverse complement strand
GTTCCTTTTTGGCACCGTTGCCACAAACACGTTCAGGCGTTGATGAGACTCGACCGAAACAAAATTGAGTATCATTTACGAGGGCTAAGAGCTATAGAAGCTGTCCTAGATACGCTTTAGCTGTTGTGTCTCCCTTTCAGAGTCTGCATACATTTCTTAATCCAGTTAACTCTCACTACCCGACTGGCTATCCCCCCCTAGGGTCGTAAACCAGCTGGGCGATACGTACGAGATCAGCAAAATGGGTGGATCTCAGCCCGGTAATTTGTTGAATTTCCTGAATGCGTTTTTGTTGGGTATTCATAATCGACTAACCCACTGCCTGATAATTTTTGACCCGCTGTTCTGCCCCAATGCCTAAAATCTTGGCTAGCCAGGGAGGGGGCGATGTGGCGATTGCCCGTTGCAAATCAGCGAGCATCTCTCGAATCTCGCCGCCAGTCTCTATCTTCATCGGGTAAATATTTGCCTGGATCACTTTTGCAGCAGCCGGACCGCCAATGGAGGCCACATAGACTAAAGGACAGTCGCGAATTAAATTGACTCGAAACTGGTTTTTGTTATCACTCAGATCAGCTTCTAGGGCTGAACGCACATCAATCAGTTTGATCGCATCAACAGATAGCTGGTAGATCAAATAGCGATGACAGGAACCAAAGTGACCATCTAATTGTTCACCTGTGTTGGAGGCAACGGCGATTCGAATCGAGTTGGGCATATCCCCTTCTTTGTAAGGCTCAATAGATAGGGGATGTTCGCATTCTGTCTGTTCTCCCCAAAGAATTCGCACAGCGTCTTTAAAGGCCGCAATATCCTGATTGTCGGCATCTTCTCCCTCCCATTCTCCCTCATCAACATCGTAAATATTGCCAAAGGAGCGCTTAAGCTGAGTAACAGTCAATGCTTGCAAAGACTCTTCTGTGATATCACCATCTAGATGGGTCTGTAATACCTCAATCAGTCCTTTGACAGACACGTCCGGTAGCACCCTGGCGGCCAGGGCAATCCTCAAGGCAACTTCATTGGAAATAGGCTGATCACTCATGGGAATCTCCTAAAGATTTAACTTACTGCTGTACTGTTCATCACAAAATAAAGTCGGTGGATAGGAAATTCGATTTATGTTCCCTAACAATGTCGTTGATAATGCTCTTGTTAAGCGGCTGGTTTTTAGCCGCCACTAGGGTACGAATGGAGAACGATCTGAGGGCGTCTGACACCGATAGGGTACCGACCGCTGAATCCTTACGACCAGTAAAGGGGAATGTATCTGGGCCGCGCTGACATTGGCTATTGAGATTCACTCGACACACTTGATTAACCAGGGGATCAATTAGCTCTGCGATCGCATCAGTATTTTGTCCAAAAATACTCACCTGCTGCCCATGGTCAGAATTAACAATATAGTCAATGGGAATTTCGATATCATCGTAGGGAACAACTGGAATCACCGGTCCAAATTGTTCTTCTGAATAAAGGCGCATATCAGGAGTAACCGGATGCAAAACAGCCGGATAAAACACAGACCCTTCAACGCACCCGCCGCCTGGGTTCACAATAGAAGCTCCATGCTGTGTCGCATCCTGAACTAACTCAGTAAAATATTGAACTCTTTCAATGTCAGGTAGCGGTGTAATGGTTACCCCTTCTTCCCAGGGCATACCCACCGTTAGCTGAGAGACTGCTGCCGCAAATTTTTCTAGAAATACATCCAAAATCTGTCGGTGAACAAACAGAATTTTAAGCGCCGTACACCGTTGTCCGTTATACGACAGTGTTCCTAGAACACATTCTTTTACAGTGAGATCAAGATCGGCACTGGGTAAAATGATCCCTGGATTTTTAGCTTCTAATCCGTAAATAGTTCGCAATCGGTTGAGCTTAGGATGTTGTTTTTTTAGATCATTAGCAGCCCGACTTGAGCCAATAAAGGCAAAAGCACTCACCTGGCCAGAGGTCATTAATGGGGGCGTCACCACTCGACCACTGCCATATACCGTATTGATCACACCGGGGGGAAATGCCTTCTGAAACGCTTCCAACAGAGGATTACAAAACAACACCCCCGGACGCGGCAATTTCATAATCACCGTATTCCCCATAATCAAAGCCGGAATTAGTAGGGTAAAGGTTTCATTTAAGGGATAGTTAGAAGGCCCCATGCAAAGAACAACCCCCAGGGGTGCCCGCCGGATTTGTCCTATTACCCCCTCAGTAATTTCAAACCGAGACGAGACTCGATCTAAATTCTTTAAGGCATCAACCGTATTTTCGATATAGGTAAGGGTGCGATCAAACTCCTTTTGAGAGTCTTTATAGGATTTACCAATTTCCCACATCAGCAGCTTGACGACCTGATCCCGCTTCGCTTCCATACGATAGACAAAATCTTGCATATGCTCAATTCGCTGAGCTACAGACATGGTCGGCCAGGGGCCACAGCCTCGATCGTAGGCCGCTACTGCAGCCTCTAGTGCAGCTAGGGACTCCTGTTCATTGAGCAAGGGAAAATGTCCCACTACCGCAGGCTCTAGTCCGTTATCTGTTTGAATATGAACGGGAGATAACACTGTTTCCACATCACCATCCCAGTGTCTCAGCTCTCCGTTAATAAGATACTCACGCTGGTTAACGGGCTCCTGCAATCGAAACGCCTCTGGAATCGCCTCAACAGTTGGGAAGACAGTCTCCTGCTGAGACTGATTTTTAGCAATGGCGACTGGTCGTGGGGAAATAGTGCTAATCATGGACCCGGTGATAATAAGGGAATTGAACTAGAATTGCGTCAAACTTCAAAATGTAGCCAACGTAGAACGTAAGCTGTAGCCAAGCAATTGCTTGACAAATAAATGGGCTCTGCTTATCCAAAAAGGTCCCTAACAGACCTCTACAGCGTTAAACTTTCAAACGAAAAAGATTGTTTCTCGTTTACTGGATTTGGAGAAAATTGATGGGCGATCTCTATCGAAATATTGAGCCTTAAAGGTTCCTGTGATACCTGACAGGAGTGTTGAAGTCACGCGAGCGAACGGCAAAACCATAGGCTAACCAACAATACCCTGGCAAATGCCACACACGCTCTCTTAATTTTTAGCCTAAAACTGACACTCTCTGTAGTCTATTAGGAAAGATTGAAACCAAATATTCCGTATCATTTGATACAGAATATGCCGTTATTTCGATAACAAATGTTACTAAATGACAATTTTGCTGTTGCTGATTTAGAGGATAAAACGATCGATAAAATCTTGTAAGGTGTAGGCTTTGAAAGCTGAAATCATATCGAGGATCAGCAACGCCACATTCCTAACGACTGAGATCCAGAGCTTGATATAAACGGGCGCTGTCTTCAGCACTGATGCTAAAGCGGCCTTTCTCCACATCTCTGACCCAGCTTTGGCTTTTACCTATCCGTTCAGCCAAGGCCCGTTGAGTTAATTTCTGACGCTGGCGGGCCGCTTTAACAGAACTACCTGCAAGGGGACTCTTAGACGGTGATGTTGACTGAGATTGTTTACGACGACGTTTAGGAACACGGCGACGAACGGTTTGCTGCCACTCTTCCGACAGTTCAAATCCTAAAAGCCGAGCGTTAATCAGACGCTGCCATTTATCCCTGGGGGCTGTATCTGTTAACCGACGATTTTGCTTGGCATCATTGACCCAAAATTCAAGTGCCTCGTCAACATCATCAGGAATGTCAATCACTTTCGCCCACAGAGGTTGAATATCACTGGGATAGGTCTCCGGATCAAAAACGGGTTTGAGTCCGTAGTAATAAATCATTTCAAGATCGCTTTCAAATGTTTTGAGGAGTCGTTTATGGGCGCCCCTGACGGTCGTTGCCTCCACCAATCGATCGGCACCGTAGGCAATGCGCAACAGAGTGCGTACGGTCAGTCGATGGTCTCCTCCCAACCGCAGCTTAAACAGCAGCCAGAGCAGTAAGCGCACCCCCCCTTCATGCTGTTGCCAGTTACTCATGACCTCTGTCAGTAAAGACTTTGGTAACGTGCCATATTGGTAAAAAGCGTTTTGACTGCGATAGTCATGTTTGTTGAGAAAATGTTTGGTCCAGATACCCGCACGGATAGTAAAACTCAAGCCAATAAGATGACGCCCTCCCTGGGCATCTTCTTCAAAATAGTACTCGGTGTCTAGCAGGTGCCAAATGGGCTGTTCATCCAAGGAAAAGGCCTGGACTTTTCCCTGCCGGGGCCACTCCAGGGCCACTAATAGCTGACAGGCCTGGTACACCAAATCCTTGATTAGGGTTAGCTTGTCTAACTTAGTGAGATCTTTACGTTTATCTAGCTCTAAATACTGTTCAATATGCTGGTCATTGACCACAAACGAGTCTTTCCAGGGGGTATCAAGAGTCACTGCATAGGCTGCAAAAATTAGATGCAAACAGGTGGCACGAATATCAAACTGAGCGATCGCACTATTGGCCATCGGCTCAGACATGGGAAGGAGCGACTGGCTTTCAGGATTCGCCGCCAGTCGAAAGCGCATTTCTCCTCGGCCACGGTGTACGGGGCGACGGTAGTAAAGCTTGTTCTCCGCATCGGTTTGCCAGGGTAAATGTTGACGCTGAGCCAGAATATTACAGGCTTCCCACACAACCATAGACGATGCAAAGGGCGTGGTTTTTCCACTGAGAAAAATATCAGCAATGGCCGCGGGTAAAAGGGTGCTCTTACGACGCCCTTTTTTGGGAACCAGAGGAGATAAGGAACCGATGTCACAAGAGCTGATGCAACGGGGAGCTGCTAATGTTTTACAGTCATCACAGAGGGTCGGATCAATCCAGTATCCTTCCCATTCAGCCTGAGGTTTAATGGCACCCGTTGGGCATTGGGGCCGACAGCTATCGCAAGAAATACAGCCGTTTTTGATAGTGTAAGCCATAGAAAAAAGTCCCCCATCAAGCTATCTGATGGGTAAGATGAGAGGTTTTCAACAATTTTGATAATCGAGACCTATGTTTCCAATCCCTATTGGATTGTTTTTTCCACAAAAAATTACATGGTTCTAGAAACTGTTTATTAACAATCAATGAATTACAAAATCATGTTATTAGAAATAACAACAGCAGGATATGTGTTTTATGTCACATGATACGCTTTAATTTTTTATTTATATTTTAATCAAAGTTATGTTCACGGCGAACTCTAGCCTTTCTTGTTGTGTTGCCAGGGTAACAATTTTTCAGATAGAGATTGAGCACTCGTTGAAAATATTTCAACGTTGTTGCAAACATTTCAAAACTCTATATTCAATTGCATTTCGTTACATCATTGTTGTACCTTGACTTAGGTCGTTTCATGTTTAGGCACGGCTGATCTTCGAAACGACGTTTGGGTCTCCAATTCTTCGCCTTGAAGAGGCCTGCAAGGTGTGATAAAAATCGGCAACAGTTTTTTGTTATTGGTGTTGCATTATACGGAATTCTCAAAATAATATCTCTATTAATAGGGTTTATAGAGTGTGCGAGTCTAGCTAGATAAATTTAACGAGTTTACTCGATAGCGAATGCCCTTCACTGTAGTTCGCTATATGTCTCGCCCTACGCACACTGAAAGTAATGGCTTCAACAATAACCCCTCCATGGTTTCCTGTAACTGGTTCTGCTAAGGCATCGTTGGTGGCCGCAGCCCAGACTTGGGAAAATACCAAAGTTTCTGAACAGTATATTCAACAGGCATTAGCTCAGCCAGATGTTGAGCTCGATGTGTTAATTAGTGCCTATCGTTATTACTTTTATAAAAACAATAACGATAGGGCATTAGAAATGGCAGTGGCGGTGTGCGATCGCATCCAAAAAAACAACCAATGGCCTACCGATTGGGAAAGTCTAAAACCACTGCTCATCAGCCGACTTGATGAGGCCACCGTCAGAATTTACCTAAGCGCCTATGCAGCTTCTGGACTATTGTTAGGCCGCTTGGGGCGGCTAGAAACTGCCCAGATGATTGCCCGGAATGTCAAACAAATTGATGCCAAAGAATTTGGTGGGGAGTTATTGCTCAATATTCTTCAATTTACTGAGGAAGAGAAAGATTAAGCCATGGCAACCGTTGATTTTTATGAAAAACCGGGCTGTATTGGCAATGCCAAACAAAAAGCGATGCTGCGGATAGCGGGTCATACGGTGCGAGGGCATAACCTATTGACAGAACCCTGGACTCCGGAAAAACTACGCCCTTTCTTTGGGGAGCAGCCTGTCAGTGAGTGGTTTAACCCAACGGCCCCCCCGATTACAGCGGGCAACGTGATCCCTAATCAAGTCAGTGCTGATGAAGCCCTGACCCTAATGGTGAAACAGCCTATATTGATTCGACGCCCCTTACTACAAGTTAAGCAGCACTACATAGCCGGGTTTAACTTAGCCACCATAGATGCCTGGATTGGATTAGCCCCCAATAGCGATCTAAACCAGGATGTACAGACCTGTCCAAAACACCATGAATAAATAGCAAGGAGATTGTTACCAATGATTGGTTTATCAATGACAGATGCCAACTTATCTGCAATGAATTTTCTAATGGATGATTTGGAAATTCCAACTGGGGATCAAGAGTTTTTCGCGATTCTTGCTACCCGTGAAACCGGCAGTGACTGGTACGTCGTGGAAATTGGTGTAGAAGGGTTACCCGATAAATGGGTGTTGCAGGTCTTTGATACCGGTCAATGTGATCCCTGTTATACCTTTGTCTCCCCCATGCCTGCAGGAGAAGATGCTGATTTGGAAGAGTTCCCAGAGCGGATTGCTGAATTGATTACCCAGGCACGAGCTGGATATGGCATCTAATCTGCGCTAGAGATTAAGATTATGTGTTATTGATACTCAAAACAATGGTTTCGCTGTAGAACAGAACAGTAGGCTTTCCATGGCGTGTGGCTCATCCTTGAGGATTGTTAATGTTTCCTTTACTTCCACCGGACGATTTACCACCAGAAACGACGACAGACATAGATGCGGCATTAGCCAAGCAGCTAGAAGGGGCTCTTCGCCAATATTTCTTTGAAACCTGTGATGGCTCTACTCAATCACTGCTAATGCTGTGCAGATGGAATATCACTAACGCTAAAGCCATTACCTTAAATATCTACTGTTCCGATCAAGAGAAAAACTGGCGGGTGCTCAATCGAATGACCTCCCTAGCCGAATACTTATCTCGATTTAGTTCCCAAGCTAAAATTAGAGTGCACCCTCCTTCTGATACGGATGCACCCTTTGATATGCGCGTTGACGAACGTTCGGTTTAGGGGCGCGCCCACTCAAAACCGATTGCAGCCTACGGCTATTGACGCCGTAGTTTGTTCCTTAAGATATTCGCTGTAGTCGGCCAGGTTATCCAAACCCACGTAGCTCAGAATCACCTCAGCAGCAAACCAAGCTAATAGTCTAGCCAGTAGCTGGGGGTATTTTATAGTCATTATTTGTCTGTGCTTGAACATGGCTCTGGAGTGCAAAAATGCTTCTCCACCAAGTTGGGTAGGCTTTGCAAGTCCAGGCGATCATAGCGATATTTGCCAGGCATAATTGTTAGCATCGGGGCTTTTGAACAGCGCTTTTGACACCCTGTATATTGAATGTCGACCTGATCGCTCAGCTGATGAACTTTCAAAAGCTTTTCTAACATGGCAACAAGTTGACGGCCACCCCGTTTTTGACACCCTGACTTACGACAAACCACAATTTTGGCCTGTTTTTGCTTAGTAGAAGTTGCTATGTTAGCGGCTGCTCTCGGAGATGCAACAATTGTCGAGATTGGTCCTTTTGGTGGTGCTGTACTCCCGGTATCTTCCTTGGAGGGAGTGACACGAAAGACCTGGTAGGCCCTAAGCTTGATATTCCCTGTCTTAAAGTCAACTTGGCTGCGTCCAATGCATCGAATTGGCTCCCCTGGCTGAAAATGATAGTCTTTTAGCGAAGCCCGTAATTTTTTAGGGAGCTTGATAAGCAGGGCTTCTTGTTCAACGTCAAGGATAATCGCTTTTACCTTGTTTGGAGTTTTACCAATATATCCTAGGAATTTTCCATCTAGGACAAACATGTTAGGGGGTAATTGTTTAACAGCCAGCATGGACAGTCTCTCCTAATGAATACTCCTAATGAACAAGTGAAGCTTAATTCAACCGTTTTGCTCTTACCGTTTGAGGTGTTTTAATGGGATCTTCTAACCCCGTTATTGAGAGCTCCCAACCATTCGCCAGGGTTAAAATTTGAGCATCGTCAGCTTGAACCTGTTTAACGACTTCTTCTTCTAAGTCTTTTTTGGCAACGTAGACCATCAGCTTTCCAGCAAGGTCCGTATGGAGCATGACTTTCATAATAGATTTTGGGAATAGGAGGACAAGGGAAACATGACAAAAGAGGAAAAGCGTTAACAAGAAGGAACTGAATCGTTAACGCCCGATTATGTAACCGTCACACCTATGTTCTCTTGGGATACCAGGGTGAGTAGTTCATCAACGGTGAGACCGCGTTTAAGCTGGGTAGACAGATCCCGTACAGCATTGAGCAGGAATTGACTATTATGGGCATCCAGCTGCACGCCATAATTCTGTAAAACCTGTCTCAATAGATGACGGCCAGAATGTTTGCCAACAACAAAACGCCGTTGCCAACCGACATCTTTCGGATCAAATGGCTCGTAGGTGCTGGGGTTATGCAACACCCCATGGGCATGGATGCCGGATTCATGGGCAAAGGTATTGGCTCCAACAATGGCTTTCCATGGAGGCACCGGGCAATTGATGGTGTGTGCGACTAAACGGGAGAGTTCCAGAAAGCGCTGGGTCTGAATGTTTGTTTTCAGGCCATAAACCTGTCTGAGGGCCATCACAACCTCTTCTAAAGCCGCGTTACCAGCCCTTTCTCCTAAACCATTGACGGTGGTATTTATGGAAGAGGCCCCTGCCCGCACACCGGCTAAAGCATTAGCCGTTGCCAGACCTAAATCATTGTGGGTGTGCATTTCCACTGAAATATCCAGGGAGGCAACTAACTTCTGAACTTTTTCAAATGTAGTAAACGGGTCTAAAACACCGACGGTGTCACAAAAGCGAAAACGAAAAGCGCCCCATTCTTGGACAAGTTGGGCAACCTCTAGCAAAAATCTTTCATCGGCACGGGAACTATCTTCACCACCGACACTTACGTCTAGACCGTGGTCCTGAGCAAAGCTAATGGCATCTCGCAAGCGCTCCAGCATTTTGTTCCGGTGCCCTTGAAACTTAACCTGAATTTGAATGTCTGAGACCGGAACTGAAATATGAATGCGTTTGAGGCCACAGTGAATAGAGGCTTGAATATCCGACAACACCGCACGGTTCCAACCCAAAATGTTGGCCCTTAAGCCTAACCGTGAGATCTCACGAATCGCTTGGGCTTCATCCCGACCCATGGCCGGAATACCAACTTCCATTTCTTGGATGCCAATACTGTCAAGAAACGTTGCGATCGCAACCTTCTCTTCTAAATTAAAAGCAACACCCGCTGCTTGTTCACCGTCCCTGAGGGTCGTATCGTTGATATATATCTGGGGTGGAGTTGTCATCATCGCAACCTCCATAAATAAATAATTAAGAGGGAAGAGGGTGGAAAAGTGCCGTGTAAACCCCACCCTCAGTCTTTGTCTGCTGAGCAAGAGCGCCGCTAATATTAGAGTGATTTTATCTATCACACCCAGGGTAATAGACTACTCTATAGAGACTTTTGCCATCTATACAAACAAATGGATACATGCTCCGTTTGCGCCTCGCTACAGGTCAGCAACAGGATATGGGTCAAATCAATGAAGTGTCCGATCGAGGCTGCTCTCTATTAATAGATTTGCGATCCTCTTCAATTAATTGATTGAGAAAAGATTGCAAGACCCAAGCAAACAAAATAAACGGACCCACCATCATTAGCGTAGTCAACATCAGAAGAAAACTCCTTAAACAAAACCTAAAAATGCTATTTCAGAAACGCAAACGTAAGACTATCTTCAGCCAAGAAATGATCTAGATGAAAGGCTCGCTCTTCTGTTTTTAGAAGAATTTGCTCATAAAGATAGCGCGTAGCACGATCACCCACACTCTCAGCCTGGGTAGCCAGACGGCGAAGCAGTGCAATCACCGCTTGCTCAGCGGCAAGATCATTCACAATCATCTGACGACAGTTGTAGGCTCCTTCAGGCTCTGGATCAAAGCAACACAGTTCAGCTAATGTAGCAAAGCTACCAGCAGGAATTCCACCTAACCCATTGAGACGTTCGGCAACATCATGGGCAGCACCTTGGGCCTCTCCATAGCTTTCCTGAAAAAACTCATGAACAGAATAGAACTCTGCTCCTTCAATCACAAAATGATGTTTTTGATACTGCAGGTAAAGTGACTGAAAACTTGCATAGACTAAGTTAAGGCCTTCACATACAGGTACTGTGACATCTTTTTCAAGACCAATAGGATTGTCGCCCACTTCACCAAAGGCACGTACGAAAGTTTGAGTAGTCATGTTATTTCTCCAATGTGTTTAACTAAATAAGAAGCCGAGATAGAGAAGAAGGATAGCTTGTTGTTCAGAAGAATTTAGTGGTCTGTGACACAAGTTACACGAGTTTCCCAACAACGTTCTAACCAGGTTATACCCACTTGACGAGAACTTGTGAACTGACGGATCACACTATTAACCAATACCAGCTCAAGGGGATGTTCAACATCCACTCTTAGGGTGCCATCGGCAGGGCAAGCACAGGAAATGTGGAGTTCTCGTAGGCGCCGATTAATTGACCATCGTTCGCCACGGGGTACGACAACAACATGCCCCCAGTTGAGGGCTGATGATAAAGACTTATCCATAGGTTAAGACTCCAGGGTTGATAGAATAGGATAGGAAAGATTTTGTAGTTGAGTTTCTAATGCTTCAATACGGGCTAAAAGATGTGCTACGGTCTTGGCCTCAATATCAGGCAGCTGCCCATGCTCTAGGGGCGTCGATGTTGTGTTGCATTCACATACATTGCGACTAGGAATACCCACAGCAGTACAGTCAGCTGGCACGCTTTTCAAGACAACAGAGCCAGCACCAATGCGAGCATGGTCCCCAATCGAAATACTCCCGAGCACTTTGGCCCCACTGCCAATAACGACTTGCCTACCAATGGTAGGATGGCGTTTGCCGGTCTCTTTACCAGTACCGCCCAGGGTTACCCCTTGATAAATCAAGGTATAGTCTCCAATGATGGTGGTTTCCCCAATCACCACTCCCATACCGTGGTCAATAAATACCCCTTTACCTAAGGTGGCCCCCGGATGGATTTCTATGCCAGTAAAAAAACGGGCTGCGTGAGAAAGAAAACGAGGAAAAAAGGGCACGTTGTATTGAAACAACCAGTGGGCTAACCGATGCACCATCAGGGCGTGCAACCCTGGGTAGCAGCACAGTACTTCTAACCAATTACGAGCAGCCGGATCTCGCTCAAAGATAATGGCAAAGTCCGCCCAGTGTGGCAGTGGCAGACACAGTTTGGCCGATAACAGCCGTTTAATAGAGATGTACTGCAGAGATAGAGACATGACTCTGGTGGGGCTTTGTTTGTCTGCTTATAGCAGTCGCCGTTTGCAGGGTACGGCCACAACAGCCCAATCCAGATTTACTATAACTATTACCTATGTACTCAAGCGCTTAACTCCCCATAGAGTCAGGAATTAAAATCTCTTTTGGTACAGGGTACAGGTATTTCAACGCTCAGGTGTGAGTATTTTTGAGTATGGGTACAAGTATTTTGCACTCAGGCCATTAGCTTAATACATAAGGCTTACGAGCCTATTCTCACATGTCATAAAAGATGGCGTTCATGTACTCAAAGTACGGTTTTTGACGGTTCACTACATATATAAACAATGAAAACTGTAACAAACGATGCAAAAAACACCCAGTTAATTTCAGTAATCCTTAACAACTACACGCCAACAGCTTGTTCAAACTGTGATTTTCCAGATCCTCGGAATACTTGTCTTTGGGCAATGCGAATCCTCGGGATGATTTTGGCTATCAAATCCAGACAGCTGCAGTTATTTTCCATAACAGAACACCCATGAATCAGGAAAACAGGGTATGAAGGCCGCCGTCTCTCAAAAATATTCCTAGCGCTTTTACATTATTTAACGCGAAAGTGTTAAATTTGTTACTGTAAATAAGCTGCAATTGAAAAGTCTGTTACAGACATTGTTTTTGACTCTCTAGACCAGCATCATGATTGGTAGTGAATTTAGCAAAATAGCCAATCTTGAGTACTCAAATAAAGCCGCACTCAAAACCACTCAAAAAGCTTATAACCCTCTCTAGACAAGGAATATAGCTGAGTACAGAAATCACTGAGCCTGGCTAACAAAATACTAGCCCATGGGATACGAAATACCAGTACCCTGCGCTAAAAAAAAGTTTTCTCCCTTTATTTTCAAAGGTTTGGAGAGTTGAGTGCATCGTTAATAATTCAATAAATCCTATCCACACCTTTTCTATATTCGGCTTTAGAACCGTTGCTATAACTCTTTCATCACTGAACTCCCAGTCTGGCTGAAGGTGATGCAGCCCCTAAAACAAAGTCTTAGTGAGAGCTCACGTAGTTTTCCCAGATATTGTTTTTAGATCTCAACACTCTAAAGCCTGACGACCAGATTAATTTCAGGTGTATTCACCCTATCGAGATGTCCCCGTTATCTCATAAAGACAAACGAGCACATCTCCATCTATCTACCCTGGGAATTACTGCTCGTCTAACAGACTGAGGCCTACAGCTCGCACATTCTCTGGCGCTGTATTAACTGCTTCTAATCTGCTTCTCCGGCAGCATTGTCTAGAACAACCTCCTGCTTAGAGCAGTTAATCAGCGCCCTTTTTTATGACTGAGTCAGCCTAAAAATTTACTCCTTAACCCACATTAAACCAATGACGCCTCCGCCTCCTACTGCCCTGGCCCCTGCGCCTACAACGACGCCCGAGCTGGACATCACCTTGACTAAAACCAAGGTCAAGAAGTCTGGTGGCGGCTGTGGCTGTAGCACTAAAAATGATACGGCCACAGGTATGAGCGAGTCTTTAAAGGCTCGCATTGAAAAACATCCTTGCTACAGCGAAGAAGCTCACCATCACTATGCCCGTATGCACGTTGCAGTAGCGCCTGCCTGCAACATTCAGTGCAACTATTGCAATCGTAAATATGACTGTGCTAATGAAAGTCGCCCTGGGGTTGTGAGTGAACTACTCACTCCTGAAGAAGCGGCCCACAAAGTATTAGTGGTAGCCGGCAAAATTCCCCAAATGACAGTGCTAGGTATTGCCGGCCCCGGTGATCCTCTAGCCAATCCAGAAAAGACCTTTCGTACCTTTGAATTAATTGCTGACAAAGCTCCTGATATTAAACTTTGTCTCTCTACCAATGGTCTCATGCTGCCCGATCACGTGGAGCGAATTAAACAGCTGAATGTGGACCACGTCACTATCACTATTAATATGGTAGACCCCAAAGTAGGGGAGAAAATTTATCCCTGGGTCCACTACCGCCGCCGTCGCTATCGCGGTATCGATGGGGTAAAAATATTACACGAACGGCAGATGGAAGGGCTACAAGCGCTACAAGAAGCCGACATTCTCTGTAAGGTCAACTCGGTACTCATTCCTGGTGTCAACGATGAGCACTTGCCAGAGGTGAATAAGGCGATTCGCGATCGCGGTGCCTTTCTCCATAATATTATGCCGCTGATTTCAGCTCCAGAGCACGGCACCTACTATGGGCTCAATGGACAACGGGGTCCTAATCCCAAAGAACTCAAGACTGTTCAAGACAAGTGTTCTGGCAATATGAAAATGATGCGCCACTGTCGTCAGTGTCGAGCCGATGCCGTTGGCCTACTGGGTGAAGACCGCAGCCAGGAATTCACTAAAGAGAAGTTTATGGACATGTCGGCAGATTATAGTTTGGAGCAACGCCAGGCGGTTCATCTCACCATTGAACAGACTAAAGCGGCTGTAGCTGAGAAGAAACAGGCATCCGTCGGTAAGCGCCAGACAGCATCTCCTAAGGTCCTAGTGGCGGTAGCTACCAAGGGCGGAGGTCTAGTCAACCAACACTTTGGCCATGCCAAAGAATTCATGATTTATGAAGTAGATGCCACTGACGCCAAGTTTGTTGGTCATCGCAAAGTGGCTGACTACTGCCAGGGGGGATACGGCGAAGAAGCTGCCCTAGACGGCATCATCCGTACCATTAGCGACTGTAAAGCCATACTCACATCCAAAGTGGGACCCTGTCCCCAAAAGGCATTACAAAAGGCTGGGCTAATTGTTATTGAAGCCTACGATGTGATTGAGACTGTTGCTCGACACTTTTATGACGAGCATGTTTTAGAGAGTTAGTCATTGCTGCTCCTTGAGATGATTTTATCTTTCTGGTTATTCCAAGGAGCGACAACAACAAACTGCCCGTAGAACAGTAAGAGGGAAGTCCGTATCTTCCTAACCAGAGAAACCCGAAGCTACGCCAACTCCATAGTGAGGTCCAAGGCTATGTCTTATACCATTACCAATGACTGTATTGCCTGTCAGCGCTGTCTTACTAGTTGTCCAACCACCGCTATTGAGACCGACGGTGCCAACTTTTGGATTAATGTGAATCGCTGTAATCAGTGTCAAGATTCTCATGGTGTGGCTCAATGTTGGGCGGTATGTCCCACCAATGAAGGTTGTGTACCACTAGCAACCGGTACTACAGCAGTCAACGCTGTATCCGAACTCCCAACAGACTATTGGAATGTTTGGTTTGCCAGCTATAGCCAAATGGTGGCTCGCTTAAAATCTTCGCAACAGCCACTCTACTGGCAACAGTGGTTTGATATCTATTCCCAAGCCCTGAAAAGATTGCGAAACAAATGTCAGGCTGAAATCCATATACCACTGATGCCGTAATGCTCTTTGGCTATCAACTAAGTCCCTAAACGGCAAAACTATCCCTTATTTATTACGGAGAGGATGTAATGGTCATTTATTTAGATAACAACGCGACTACTCGGGTGGATCCCGATGTGTTAGACGCGATGCTGCCTTATTTGAGCGACTTTTACGGCAATCCGTCGTCGATGCATAGTTTTGGTGGTCAAGTGGGTGCAGCGGTTCAAGATGCAAGAGTTCAGGTGGCTGAGCTGCTCGGTGCCGAAGATACAGAAATTATCTTTAATAGCTGTGGCAGTGAAGGCAACAACACAGCGATCCATGCGGCTCTCGCCGCCCAGCCCGAGAAACGCCATATTGTTACCACCGCTGTGGAACATCCGGCTATTCTCAATGTGTGCAAGCACTTAGAAAAGAAAGGGTACACTATCACCTATTTGTCTGTAGACAAGCGTGGCCAACTTGACCTAATGGAGGTCGAGGCCGCTATGACTGGGGGAACGGCGCTAGTCACTACGATGTATGCCAACAATGAAACTGGCGTCATTTTCCCAGTGGAGCAGGTGGGTGCGATCGCAAAAGAATATGGTGCCACCTTCCATGTAGACGCTGTTCAAGCCGTAGGCAAGGTGCCTATTGATCTTAAAAACAGCACCATTGACATGCTCACCCTTTCGGGGCATAAACTCCATGCCCCCAAGGGCGTAGGTGCGCTCTATGTGCGACGTGGGTTCCGGTTCCGCCCCTTTTTACTAGGTGGGCACCAGGAGCGTGGACGACGGGCAGGCACCCACAACGTGGCAGGTATCATCGCCCTGGGTAAAGCGGCTGCATTGGCCCGTGAGCATCTCTCTACTGTAGCCCAAGAACGTAAGCTACGAGACCAGCTAGAGACCCAGCTATTGGAATTAATCCCTGATTGTGAGGTAAATGGTGGCGGTACGACTCGTCTACCCAACACCACCAACATCGGCTTCAAATATATCGAGGGTGAAGCCATTCTATTCATGCTCAACCAGCACGGCATCTGTGCCTCTTCTGGGTCTGCCTGCACATCTGGTTCTCTCGATCCCTCCCATGTGCTAACGGCGATGGGATTACCCTATACCATCCTCCATGGTTCCATTCGCTTTAGTCTGTCGCGATTCACCACTGAAGAGGATATTCAACAGGTTGTGACTGTGATGCCCAGCATTGTGGAAAAACTGCGGGCTATTTCTCCCTTTAACAACGACGAAGCCGGTTGGCTACAGGATCGTGATTTAGTCCATAGCGCCTAAGGCCCTCTCCTCTCGAAAAGGGCAGGCACAAGACCAGCCCCTACTTGCTCCTTAACACCCAAAAACTGCCATGTGGGACTATTCCGAAAAGGTACTCGAACTGTTTTATAACCCCATTAACCAGGGGGCAATTGCTGACCAAGATGACCCCGATGTGGCTGTTGTCTATGGTGAAGTGGGCAGTATCGCCTGTGGTGATGCCCTACGGCTGCATCTGAAGATTCAAGAATCCACTGAGACTATTCTGGATTCCCAGTTTCAAACCTTTGGCTGCACCAGTGCGATCGCATCCTCCTCAGCCCTCACTGAAATTATCAAAGGCAAAACCCTTGATCAGGCTCTCAATATCACCAACCAAGATATTGCCGAGTTTTTAGGGGGGCTGCCCGAAGCCAAAATGCACTGTTCCGTCATGGGGCAAGAAGCACTAGAAGCCGCTATCTATAAATATCGTGGCATTGAAGTTGAGCACCATGACGACGATGAAGGCACCCTAATCTGTTCCTGCTTTGGCATTACTGAACCCCGCATCCGCCGGGTGATTATTGAAAATGATCTGTCTACCGTTGAACAGGTTACCAACTATGTGAAAGCAGGGGGTGGCTGCGGGTCTTGTTTGGCCGGCATTGAAGACATCTTAATCGAAGTACAGCGCGATCGAACAGCAACAGCCGCCCGAGTAGAAGCTGAAGTCTCCGGCACCCCCCTCACTCCTATTCAAAAGATTAACCTAATTCAACAAGTGCTCACCGAAGAGGTGCGTCCCATGTTGATGGCCGATGGCGGCGATGTTGAACTCTACGATGTTAGCGGCGATGTGGTGCAGGTACAGCTCAAAGGGGCCTGTGGCTCATGTGACAGCAGTACCGCCACCCTCAAGGGCGCCATTGAGACGCGGCTACAGGCCCAGGTATCCCCTAAATTAACCGTCGTAGCCGTATAGGCCATCGATAACTCTCTTAGCTAACCCATGAAATCCCTCCATCACGCCCTTATTGTCGAGCGTTCCCCTCCGTCGGTGGCATGAGCCTTTGACGAATCCTCGACAGGCCGTTCACCTAGTCCATATCCAGCGTTTGCTAACAACTTTAGGAGAATTGAATCCATGCGACAGATTGCATTTTACGGAAAAGGCGGTATCGGTAAATCTACCACTTCCCAGAACACCATTGCCGGTTTGGCCGACACTCAGCGCATCATGATTGTGGGATGTGACCCCAAAGCAGATTCCACCCGTCTGATGCTCCACAGCAAGGCGCAAACCACTATTCTTCACCTGGCAGCTGAGCGCGGTGCGGTGGAAGATCTCGAACTCGACGAAGTGCTTCTAACCGGTTACAAAAACGTTAAGTGCGTTGAGTCCGGTGGTCCTGAGCCAGGTGTAGGCTGCGCCGGTCGGGGTATTATCACCGCCATTAATTTTCTAGAAGAAGAAGGTGCCTACGAAGATCTCGATTTCGTCTCCTATGACGTATTGGGCGACGTTGTTTGCGGTGGTTTTGCCATGCCCATTCGGGAAGGTAAAGCCCAGGAAATCTACATCGTCTGTTCGGGTGAAATGATGGCCATGTATGCGGCGAATAACATTGCCCGAGGCATTCTTAAGTATGCCCACTCCGGTGGTGTACGTCTAGGTGGCCTGATCTGCAACAGCCGTAATGTTGACCGGGAAGTTGAGCTAATCGAAGCCCTAGCTGAGAAGTTAGGTACCCAGATGATTCACTTCGTGCCCCGTGACAACATTGTGCAGCACGCTGAATTACGTCGTATGACTGTAATTGAGTACGCTCCCGACAGTAATCAAGCTGAAGAATATCGTACTCTAGCTCGCAAGATTGAAAGCAACAAGAATCTTGTGATTCCCACGCCTATTTCCATGGATGAGTTGGAAGAACTACTGGTTCAATTCGGTCTCTTAGGTGGTGAAGAAGAGTACCAGAAAGTGCTTGAGGAAGACAAAGCTGCTGGCAAGGCTGTTGCTACTGTTTAGCACCTAGCTGTTTGACCCCCATCGGCACAGACCCAAATCATCAGCGAGAAAGCTACCTGGGGTATCTTCCGCAACGGGTCAGACAGAACCTAGCCCCAAAAACCTACTCCCTTAAAAAACAGAGAGGACACCATGACCACTGTAGAAGACAGAAAAGACCTAATCCAGGAGGTTCTGGACGCTTATCCAGATAAAGCTAAAAAGCGACGCTCCAAACACCTCAATGTTGCCGAAGAAGGCGCTTCCGACTGTGGTGTCAAGTCTAACAAAAAATCCGTTCCCGGTGTTATGACAACCCGTGGCTGTGCCTACGCAGGTGCAAAGGGTGTGGTCTGGGGTCCGGTAAAAGATATGATTCACGTCAGCCATGGCCCGGTTGGCTGCGGCTACTATTCCTGGTCTGGACGTCGTAATTATTACATCGGCACCACTGGGGTGGACACCTTTGGCACCATGCAGTTCACCTCAGATTTCCAAGAACGCGATATCGTATTTGGCGGTGACAAAAAGCTCGACAAACTAATCGACGAGCTAGAAGAACTGTTCCCCCTTAGCAAGGGTACCACTATTGAATCAGAATGTCCGGTGGGTCTAATTGGAGACGATATTGAAGCCGTCGCCAAAAAGCAGGCCAAGAAGACTGGTAAGCCTGTGGTTCCGGTCCGTTGTGAAGGCTTTAGAGGAGTCTCTCAATCCCTAGGGCACCACATTGCTAACGACACCGTAAGAGACTGGGTGCTGCCTAAAGCTGATGACTATCGCCAATTACCTGAGGGTTTTGAGTCTAGCCCCTATGACGTCAACATCATTGGTGACTACAACATCGGTGGAGATGCCTGGCCTAGTCGCAAGCTACTTGAAGACATGGGGCTGCGAGTCATCTGTCAGTTCTCTGGAGATGGCACCTTTAATGAAGTTGTCATGACTCCCCTGGCTAAGCTAAATCTCATCCACTGCTACCGGTCGATGAACTATATCTGCCGGTTTATGGAAGAGAAGTATGGCATTGGTTGGCTAGAGTACAACTTTTTTGGCCCCACCCAAATCGCTAAGTCTCTTCGTAAGATTGCTCAACAGTTTGACGAGACGATTCAAGCTAAGGCTGAAGCGGTGATTGCTGAAAATCAGGCTCGGATGGATGCCATTATTGCCAAGTATCGTCCCCGGTTAGAAGGCAAGACAGTGATGATGATGGTAGGTGGTCTGCGTCCTCGCCACGTTATCCCGGCCTTTGAAGACTTGGGTATGAACGTCATTGGTACTGGTTATGAATTTGGCCACGGTGATGACTATAAGCGTACCGCTGACTATGTCAAAGAAGGCACCGTAATTTATGACGATGTCAGTGGCTACGAATTTGAAGAATTCGCTAAGCAACTGAACCCTGACTTAATTGCAGCTGGTATTAAAGAGAAGTACGTCTTCCAGAAGATGGCGTTACCTTTCCGGCAAATGCACTCCTGGGATTATTCCGGTCCTTACCACGGTTATGAAGGCTTTGAAGTCTTTGCCCGTGATATGGATTTGGCCATCAACAACCCGACTTGGGGGCTGATCAACGCCCCCTGGGAAAACGCTGCATAAACGATAGGCAAAGAAGGTGAAGGTAAGAGAAAAGAACGTTTTTGCCAAGTCCGTCTGCTATCTTTTACCTTCTGCTTTTCCCCTCTTTCTCCATCCACCCCATAAGGAGACTACCATGACTGAGAATACTAATCCCCAAGTACCCGAAAACGCCCCAGACCCCGGTAAAATTCAAGACCATTTTGATCTATTTCAAACGGACACTTACCAGGACCTTTTTGAGTACAAGCGCCAGTTTGAAGGTGCCCACAGTTCTGAGAAGGTGGCTGAAATGGCCGAGTGGACAAAGTCTTGGGAATATCGAGAAAAGAACTTCTCTCGGGAAGCGCTGACGGTTAACCCAGCAAAAGCCTGCCAGCCCTTAGGGTCCCTATTTGTGGCTGCCGGTTTTGAAGGCACTCTGCCCTATAGCCATGGCTCCCAAGGCTGTGTTGCTTATTTCCGCACCCACCTAACCCGTAATTACAAAGAGCCCTTCCAGGCCGTATCATCTTCGATGACAGAAGATGCGGCGGTCTTTGGCGGACTTAACAACCTCAAGCAGGGGTTACAAAACGCCTACGAGCTGTACAATCCCAAAATGATTGCGCTATGTACCACCTGCATGGCTGAGGTGATTGGCGATGACATTGGCGCGTTTATTCAAACTGCGAAAAATGAGGAGTTAATTCCCGCAGATCTGCCCGTCCCATCGGCCCATACTCCCAGTTTTGTTGGGTCTCACATCACTGGCTACGACAATATGCTCAAGAGTATATTGGATACACTCACCTCAGGGAAAAAGGCAGACACCACCAACGGTAAGTTTAACTTTAACCTAGGCTTTGATCCCTATGTGGGCAACACCCGTGAACTAAAGCGAATCCTAGAGCTATTTGGTATCGACTACACGATTCTATCCGACAATTCCGATGCCTTTGATTCTCCCAATACGGGTGAATTTAAGATGTATAACGGGTTGACCACCCTGGAAGATGCGGCTGATACTATCAATGCAGAAGGCACCTTCTTCTTCCAGAAGTACACCACAATTAAGACCCAGGAACTTGTTGCTAAAGAGTGGGAGCAGAAGACCTACAACTTCCGTCCCTTTGGTATCAAGGGTACAGACGAATTCTTGATGAGTCTTTCTGCCATTACTGGCAAGCCCATTCCTCTGGAGTTACAGCAGGAGAGAGGTCGTGCCGTAGATGCCCTGACCGACTCCCAAGCTTGGATCCACGGTAAGCGGATTGCTCTCTATGGTGACCCAGATCATGTGTTTGGCATTACCCAGTTCCTATTGGAAATGGGCGCTGAGCCGGTCCATATCGTAGTCACCAACTCCAACAAAGAGTTTGAGGCAGAGCTGCGTGAGGTGCTGACCAATAGTCCCTATGGTCAAGATGCAACAATTTGGGGCAAGAAGGACCTATGGCATTTGCGATCGCTCCTGTTTACCGAGCCCGTTGATCTGCTCATCGGTAACTCCTACGGCAAGTACCTGTGGCGCGATACTGGCACACCCCTAGTACGCATTGGCTATCCCATCTTTGATCGCCATCATATGCACCGCTATGCCACCCTTGGCTATCAAGGCGCGATCAACCAGTTCAACTGGATCATTAACACCATTCTGGATGAACTAGATCGTCAGACCATTGTTCCTGCTAAGACCGATATCTCCTTTGACCTGATTCGTTAAACGAGAACGGCCTTGCTAATCGAGTGGAGAGGTCAAGAAATAGAGCAGTGAATGTAGTCTTTTCACACCATTCTCACTCTGCTCTTCTTTCCTCTCCACTTCCCACACCCCACATCCTTACCATGAAACTGAGCGAAGAAATCGAAATTGACTCTCCTCCCTTCTTCGACATGGGTGATCGTGTCCGTGTTCGCAAAGTCATCCGTAACGATGGCACCTTCCCTGGCAAAGATATCGGTTTTCATCTCGCAAAGAAGGGTGATGTCGGCTACATCGTTGGTATTGGCACCTATCTGCAACGAGCCTATATCTATTCCGTGCATTTCCTAGAAACCAACTATGTCGTGGGCTGTCTAAAAAAAGAATTAGATCTAGCAGAAGATCGTCCACCCCTGATTGAACAACCTGACTGGTGAAAACCATGGCTATTCTCACATCTCAGTCCCATTCCATAACCAGCCCCAAAGGGACATCTCAACCCAAATTTCCTCGTCTGTTAAAGCCTGTCCGAAACTGGCTCGATAATCTTCAGATAACAAACCGGCGCATTGCCTATTTCATCTGTCGAGTCATCCCTAGCAGCTGCCCCTTTGAGCGAGATATTTCTATTTTTGGTAAAACCATTCATATTCCAGCCCTCTGTAGAATTAATCCGGTTTATGACGAACTTGTTAGTTTGCGATTGCGAGCACTGACCTACTTAGCAGAAACCTGCAGCGAAGACATTACGAACTACGTTCGCTAACGCTCTAAATTCTCATTCCCCCTTATCTTCTGATCGCCATGAAAATGACCTCTGGCAAAGTCAACGAGCTGCTAACCCAGCCGGGCTGTGAGCACAACCATAAAAAAGATAAAAAGGGTAAAAACAAAGCCTGTCAGCAGCAGGCACAGCCTGGAGCTGCCCAGGGCGGATGTGCATTTGACGGGGCCAGTATTGCCTTGGTACCCATTACCGATGTCGCCCATTTGGTTCATGGCCCCATTGCCTGTTCAGGAAACTCCTGGGGGAGTCGGGGGAGTCTTTCCTCTGGACCCATGATTTATAAGATGGGTTTCACCACCGATCTGAGTGAAAACGAGATTATTTTTGGTGGTGAGAAGAAGCTTTATAAGGCAATTCATGATGTTAAAGAGCGCTATAACCCTGCAGCTGTATTTGTTTATCTCACCTGTGTCACTGCATTAATAGGGGATGACATCAATGCCGTCTGCCAAGCCGCTAGCAAAAAGTTTAACGTGCCTGTAGTGCCCGTTAGCTCGCCCGGTTTTGTAGGCAGCAAAAATCTGGGGAATCGCATCGGGGGTGAAGCTCTCCTCGAACATGTTGTCGGCACCCGAGAGCCTGACTACACCACCCCCTATGATATTAATCTCATTGGCGAGTACAACATTGCCGGAGAAATGTGGGGCATGTTGCCGCTGTTAGAAAAGCTAGGCATTCGTGTACTGGCCAAAATTACCGGCGATGCCCGATACAACGAAGTGGCCTGTGCCCACCGAGCCAAGCTGAACGTCATGATTTGTTCTAAGGCTCTCATTAATATGGCCCACAAAATGGAGGAACGCTACGGCATTCCTTACATTGAAGAGTCTATTTATGGCATCGCAGACATGAATCGTCTGTTGCGAGACATCGCCGCCAAACTAGGCGACGCCGATCTGCAAAGCCGGGTTGAAGCCCTTATTAAAGAAGAAACCCATAAATTAGATATCGCCCTCGCCCCCTACCGCCAACGTCTAAAAGGTAAGCGCGTTGTACTCTACACAGGCGGAGTTAAAAGCTGGTCAATTATCTCTGCTGCGAATGATTTAGGCATTAATGTCGTAGCCACCAGTACTAAAAAGAGCACAGAAGAAGACAAAGCCCGGATTAAAGCTCTCCTGGGTAAAGACGGGATCACCATGAAAAATGGCAATGATTTGCTCAAGGTGATTGCCAAAACTAATGCTGACATGCTGATTGCGGGGGGACGTAACCAATATACAGCCCTCAAGGCAAGAATTCCATTTCTGGATATCAACCAGGAACGTCACCACCCCTATGCCGGTTACCTGGGCATGATTGAAATGGCCAAGGAGCTAGATGAAGCTCTACACAGCCCCATTTGGGAACAGGTACGGCGTGAATCTCCCTGGGATAGCGTTGGCGGGAGCTGGGATCAGGAGAGCCCTGATGCAATAGGTACCCCTGCCCAAACTACCACGAAAGTTCTCTCCCGTCGGAAACCGGTCGCGGTTAATCCCCTCAAGCAAAGCCAGCCCCTGGGAGCAGCCCTAGCCTATTTAGGGATTAAGGGAATGATGCCCCTCTTCCACGGCTCCCAGGGCTGTACCGCATTCGCTAAAGTTATGCTGGTACGCCATTTCCGAGAGGCGGTCCCCATGTCGACTACGGCGATGACAGAGGTGACCACAATTTTAGGGGGAGAAGATAATGTGGAGACTGCCATCTTAACCCTGTGGGAAAAATCTAAACCGGCCATTATCGGGCTGTGTACCACTGGGTTAACGGAAACCCGGGGCGATGACATGCGCGGCATCTTAAAGGAATTTCGGAAACGGAACCCACAGTTGGCCTCGTTGCCCATTGCCTTTGCCTCAACACCCGATTTTAAGGGAGCTTTGCAAGATGGCTATGCCGCTGCTGTAGAAGCCCTAGTACGCGATATTCCCGATAATGGTCAAGATGAGCTGCAGAGTGAGGATCTGTTCTACAGCTATGCTGTGCCCGGCGTGCCATCCCAGGTTACGGTGTTGGCAGGCGCCTCGTTAGCCCCCGGTGATGTCCAGGTGGTTAAGGATATCGTGACGGCATTTGGCTTAAATCCAGTGTTTGTTCCCGATCTCTCAAAATCTCTCGATGGGCACTTAGCCGATAGTTCCTCAGGGCTCACCAATGGGGGAACCACCCTTAATCAGCTAAAGTCCTTAGAATATTCTTCATTTACCCTAGCTATCGGCAACAGTATGAAGTTAGCGGCTGAGATTTTACAACAGCGGTTTGGAACTGAATTTAAGCTGTTTAATAGCCTTACTGGCCTGGGTGCCGTGGACAGATTTTTGCAAAGTCTTTCAGAGCTAAGCGGATATCCTGTCCCCGAAAAATTCCGCCACCAGCGTCGACAGCTGCAGGATGCCATTCTGGATACCCACTTTTTCTTTGGTCGTAAACGGGTGGCCTTAGCCTTAGAACCCGATCTGTTGCATTCCATGGCTTGGTGGCTGACCACAACGGGGGCAGATATCCATGCGGCGGTTACCACAACCAAGTCTAAATTGCTCAAGCATATGCCCGTTGATACGGTCACCATTGGCGATTTAGAAGACTTTGAAGATCTGGCCCAAGGTGCAGACCTGTTGATTGCGAATTCTAATGCCAAGACGATTTCAAAACGTCTCGGCATTCCCCTCTATCGCTTGGGTTTCCCAGTATTTGACCGCCTTGGTAATGGGCAACGTCACACCGTGGGATATACCGGCACTATCCAGCTCTTGTTTGATATCGGCAACATTTTTCTAGAGGCGGATGAAGCAAATGCCCATGCTCAGGTTCACGCCTGGCAGCGGGGCGATATTTAGATATCTACCGATGAGGAGATAACCCATGAAAATTGCCTTTGCTACCCAAGATTCGATCCACATTAATGCTCACTTTGGTTGGGCAAGACAGATCGATGTCTACGAGGTTGATACCACAGGCTACACCTTTTTAGAAGCACTAAAATTTGGAGGTGATCTTAAAGAAGACGGTAATGAAGACAAGCTGGAACCTAAGGTGAAGGCGCTTCAAAACTGCACAATTGTTTATGTTTCTGCGATTGGGGGCAGTGCTGCGGCCCGATTAATCCGCAAGAATATTACCCCCATTAAAACCGAATCCGGAACCATTGAGGATGTCCTAAAGCGTTTAGTAGACTCTCTCAATGGCAGTCCTCCCCCCTGGTTGCGTAAGGCATTGCTAAAGAGCCAACCCGCTCCAACCTTCGAAGACGATTTTGAAACTATTGAAGAGGAAGTATTTGTATGAGCCCTGCTGCCACTGAACTAAAGACAACTAGCTTAAACTCAGCATTAGTGATTGATAGTTCCCCGTTTCTCAAAGCGATCGTTAAGCAAATTCGCGCTAACGATCCCTATGGAACCTATCGTAACTGGGCTGATGAGACCTTGCTCAAGCCTTATATTATTGCCAAGAAAAAGCGCCGGGAGATTCCGGTGGAAGGAGAAGTCGATCCGATTACGATGGGACGAATTTTGGCTTTCTATCGTGCGATCGCAGCTCGAATTGAACAAGAAACTGGCCAGCTCTCCCAAGTTGTTGTTGACCTTAGCCACGAAGGCTTTGGTTGGGCCTTAATCTTTTCCGGTCGTCTGATTTTAGTCTCTAAGACCCTGCGGGATGCGCAACGCTTTGGATTTGATTCCCTAGAAAAACTCAACGCTGAGGGCGAGAAACTGGTTCAAAGAGGGATTGACTTAGCCGAGCGATTCCCAGCTGTTTGCAATCTTTAGACCTTGTTCATTTATCACCTTACCCCATGTCCCAAACCCAAACTCTCCTCACAACCAATCTGGATGATCTCAAAAAACAAATTAGAAAACTTAACAGCAAGGCAGGACAGATGAAGATGGACCTGCATGATATTGCCGAAGGTCTTCCCACCGATCTAGAGAAACTTCCAGATGCCGCTGCCCGCACCTATGACATCTATTGTCAGCTACGCGAACTTAGACAACAACTAAAAACCTTGGAGACTACCCAATGACTACATTAACTCGCACCCTAGCTCAGTTTAATCAGCTCAAAGATGCTGAAGACTACTTTAAGTTTTTTGGGCTAACCTATGATCCAAAAGTGGTCAATATCAACCGTCTACACATTTTGCGGAAATTTTCTCAGCTTGTTCAAGAAGAAGATAAAGCCCAACCTGAAGCGCAAAAGCTCAATGCCTATCGTCAGGCGCTGCAAACTGCCTATAACTTGTTTTTGACCTCTTCTTCCGTAGAACAAAAACTCTTTAAAGTCTTCCAAGATCAACCTAAAAACGTAGTGAAACTATCGGATATTGTTGTGGAGTCGGACTAACCTGTAGCTAATCATCACTCACTCACCATTGTCACCATGCTTCCCTCACTCACTCCCATCGAAATTGAACGCTACCGTCGTCAAATGATGTTACCAGGACTGGGTGAAGCTGGGCAGCTCCAGTTAAAAAACACCACAGCATTGGTAACAGGTGTGGGGGGATTAGGGGGAACCGCGGCCCTCTATTTAGCCGTAGCCGGTGTGGGCAAACTGATTTTAGTCCGCGGTGGCAATCTACAGCGTGATGATCTCAATCGACAAGTTCTCATGACCGATGACTGGGTGGGCAAACCTCGGGTCTTTAAGGCCCAAGAAACCTTGAACAACCTCAACCCAGACATCCAAATTGAGGCCGTATGTGAATACGTCAATGCTGACAACATTGACACTCTCGTACAGCAGGCCGACATTGCCTTAGACTGCGCCTTTGACTTTCAAGAGAGAAACTTGCTCAACAGTGCCTGTGTGCATTGGGGAAAACCCATGGTAGAAGCTGCCATGAATAGTATGGAGGCTTATCTCACTACCATTGTACCGGGCAAAACTCCCTGTCTCACCTGCTTGTTTCCTGAAAAACCAGACTGGGATCGTTGGGGGTTTGGTGTCTTAGGCGCTGTGTCAGGAACCCTAGCCTGTTTAGCGGCATTAGAAGCCATTAAGCTGATTACCGGCCTAGGCCAACCTCTTCTGGGACAGCTGTTGACCATGGATTTAGCCCGTGCCGAATTTGCTAAACGACGACCTTATCACGATCCTAATTGTCCGGTGTGCGGCCACCGGACCCAGCGACCGGATCGTCTGGTGACCGCTCCGATGTCTGTTTGTTGAACTCTGTTTTGACCCATGCCCTGGACTACCCTGATTTTCTTTAGCTTAACCCTGATTTTTTGGCGATTCACCCAACTGTCTGGTGATGAAGTGCTTGGTTTCTTAGGTAATCTTGCCACTGCCACCTGTTTGATTTTAGGTTTAGCCACTGCCCCTATTTTTATAAAGAGCATCATTCTTGTCCTGTTGTTGTTAACCCCCTCCTTAGTGTTTCAAAAACACAACTTCAGCAACCCCACTGATTAACCCCTTAACCCAAACCCACCATGACTGTTACCCTCACCGAACTCGCTGAACTTCGTCTGCGTACCTTTGTCCGGGGCACCCCTAACTACACCCCAACGCGGGGCGTTCGTCTAGCCGTTAAAGACGGCGGCTGTAATGGCTACGAGTACGACATTAAGGTTGTAAACGCCCCCAATGTTGATGATGAGATTACAGAAGCCGGTAGTCTCAAAGTCTTTATCGATCCCCAAAGTGCCCCCCTGCTTGATGGTGTGGTCGTAGACTACATCGATAGTTTGCTAGAGAGCGGTTTCAAGTTTACTAATCCCAATGCTACAGATACCTGTGGCTGTGGTAAATCCTTCCAAGCGGGGGATTGCACTCCCGCCAGTGTCCCCTGTTCTTAACCGCATTAAGCCCCTGATCAGTCCTAATTTAGAGAGGAGATTTCACCATGAGTACTTATCAAGTCCGCCTCATCAACAAAAAGCGTAAAATCGATGTCACCATCCCCGTAGAGGATGACATGTATATCATTGACGCAGCTGAAGAAAATGATATTGAGCTACCATTCTCCTGTCGTGCTGGGGCCTGTTCTAGCTGTGTTGGCAAACTTGTCGAGGGAGAGATTGACCAAGAAGATCAGTCTTTTCTAGATGATGATCAAATTGCCAAAGGGTTTGTTGTTCTTTGTTCAACCTATCCTCGCTCAGACTGCACGATCAAAACCCACATGGAAGCCTATTTGGTTTAGATCTGCTTAAGCGATTGCACAAAAATAAGATTCCAAGCAGGATTTTATTAAGCAACGTCCTCCCCTTGTTAAGGGGAGGTGCCTTAGGCGGAGGGGTCTTCGGCCATTTGCGCTAGTTTTCCAGCCCCCTCCCTGACGGTTCCCCTTGGCAAGGGGAACCAGGTATCGCCAAGCCTTATTAAGGTGTCTTATTTTCACGCACTTCCCTTAGGCGACTGAACATCGCCCAATATACAGCAGATTGTTACCATCACTGTTGATTGGCGTTGCTGATTGGGGGTATGAAACGATCCACAAATATAGACGATGGGTCAGTATCGTCTGTGGAAAAATCATATCGAAGATCAGCAACACCGATTATTTATTTGCCCCTTCGCATTTATCAGGTTAGAGAGTAGACATGTTCAACAGTTTTACAGTATCTGGTTCTTCTCTTCGGTTATTGAAGGTCGGTGAGCGGGGGGTAATTTCAAGAGTTAAGGATACAAATCCAACCGTTATGGAACAACTACGACGGTTGGGTTTATCCCCCGGAACCTCCATCACCTTAGAACAGCGATTTCCCCGCTTTGTTATCCGTACACGCCAAGGGCCACTAGCCTTGACCCAATCAATGATCCAATCGATCTATGTGCGTATCTGAGGTCTTTAGGACCCTATCATCCTACGATTTTAGGAGCTAGAAAAATGGCAAAAATTGGAATTTTTTATGGTAGTACATCTGGCACTACTGAAGAGATTGCCGAGAAAATCCATGAAGAAATCGGCGAAGATATCTGTGATCTATACAACATGGAAGAAGACTTTGATGATGTAGACGATCTCTTAAAGTACGACTACTTGCTCATTGGTTGCTCCACCTGGGGCGCTGGAGAAGTCCAGAACGACTGGCGCGATCCCTTGTTTGATATGGAGGTTGAAAAACCTGATTTTTCTGGTAAAACCGTTGCCTTTTTTGGTGCAGGTGATTGTACTGGCCACGGCAAACACTTTGTAGGTGCGCTGGGCATTCTACACGACGTATTTAAAACTCTAGGTGCCAAGATAGTGGGAGCTGTTTCAACGGACGGTTACTCGTTTGAGCAATCTACGGCAATTCGAGAGGGCAAATTTGTCGGGTTGCCCTTAGATGAAGTCAATGAAAGTGATAAGACCGATGAGCGGATCGCAAATTGGTTAGAATTACTTAAACCTGACTTTCCAGTTTTAGCTTCCTAATACGGTTTCACTAAGTGCCGATGGGATTATGTGCAATTTTTTTAAGCGATGGCCAATGTCTGAGCCATCCTCATCAGCGGATTTGCCTCAGTTTCAGCGTCGATGGACGGATTATTATGAAGCGGTGGCCGGTCGTCCCCCCCGTGAGACTCTGTTGATGGCGCTTGAAAATTTTTCGTCGGAATCATCGGCTACGTCACGCAAGACTGCCGTAGATCTAGGCTGTGGTGATGGACGGGATACCGCCGCCCTGTTGCACCATAGATGGCGGGTGATTGCCATTGATGGAGAATTGGATGCGATCGCACGGTTACGGCGACGCTCCGACATCAATCGGACCTATTTAGAAACACGGGTCCAAAAATTTGAAGACTTGACCCTACCCCCCGCCGTTGATCTCATTAATGCCAGCTTTTGTCTTCCATTCTGTTCACCAGATTCTTTTTCCCACCTCTGGGAAGAAATTGTCACTGCCTTAAACCCCGGTGGTCGATTTTGTGGGCATCTGCTGGGCAATCGGGATTCTTGGACCCTCTATCATGACATTAATCACCATACGCGCCCTCAGGTAGAACAGCTGCTAACATCTTTTGAAATAGAGCTTTTGGATGAAGAAGAACATCCTGGTACTACTGCATTAGGTGAAGAAAAGCACTGGCATTTGTACAATATTGTTGCCCGTAAGCGTTAAGCGTTTTGAAGTAGATCCATACACCAGCAAAGCATCAGCTGACAGGAGAACGATTATGAAAGTTGCAAAAGATGTTACTCAGCTCATCGGTCAAACACCGCTCGTGCAGCTCAATCGGATTCCTCAAGCAGAGGGCTGTGGGGCACAGATTTTACTCAAGCTAGAGGGTATGAACCCAGCCGCTTCAGTCAAAGACCGGATTGGGGCCAACATGATTCATGCGGCAGAGGAGGCTGGGGCAATTGCCCCCAGCCGGACTATTTTAGTGGAACCCACCTCTGGCAACACGGGGATTGCCCTCGCTATGGTTGCTGCCGCTAAGGGCTATCGATTAATTCTGACCATGCCAGAAACCATGAGCCTGGAGCGTCGGGCCATGCTCAATGCCTACGGAGCAGAACTGGTTTTAACACCCGGAAATCAGGGCATGAATGGCGCGATCGCAAAAGCTCGGGAGATCACAGCCCAGCTCCCCAATGCCTTTATGCCCCAGCAGTTTGAAAATCCAGCCAATCCCCAAATCCATCGAGAAACAACCGCAGAAGAAATTTGGCACGACACCGATGGTCAGGTGGATATGGTCATCGCTGGTGTGGGCACTGGGGGCACCATCACTGGCATCGCTCAGACATTAAAACTCAAAAAAGAGAGTTTTCGTGCGATTGCCGTAGAACCCACCAATAGCCCGGTTCTCTCTGGTGGGAGTGCGGGTCCCCACAAAATCCAAGGTATTGGGGCTGGTTTTATTCCTCCCGTGTTACGCGTTGACTTAATCGACGAAGTTGTTATCGTTAACGACGATGATGCCATTACCTACAGCCGCCGTTTAGCCAGAGAAGAAGGATTACTCTCCGGTATTTCTGCTGGAGCCGCTTTAGCCGCCGCTATTCAAGTGGGTAAACGTCCAGAAAATGCTGACAGACTAATTGTGATTATTCAACCCAGCTTTGGCGAACGCTATCTGAGTACCGTGTTATTCAAAGACCTAGAACCTGCCTATTCAGCTTTGGTTCCTGACAGTCTCTCAGCGCACTATAAAGTTCCTAGTCCTGTTGCATAATTCAAACAGAAAAATCATGGAAGCTTCCCCAAATAATACCGCCACCGACCCTCGCCAAGCCCTTTACTTTGGGCTGATCGATCGATTACTAGCCTGCCCCAATGGAGAAGAACCTGAGATTCTAAATACCGAACCAGACCTACTGGATGCCGGTTTTATTCAAACCCTGATGCAAACTGCTAGCTATTTTGCCCATCAGGATAACCCTGACGCCGCTAAATTTCTGGTCTTCATTGCCCGAGAACTGGCCCATCAGTTGGGTCTCTATCCCCAGCCTAATACATAACCTTTATTCACCATGCAGCGCCGTAAATATTTCACCCTGGTTTTAGCTAGCATCGTTTCCTGGTTAATGGCTGTTGGCTGTACTTCTGGAGGACCATCGTCAATACCGACTACCCCCCGGAACAACACTGTAACCATTACGATATCCGCTGCCGCTAGTTTACAGAATGCCTTGGAAGTCATTTCACCCAAGTTTACCAAGGCCCACCCCAATATCACCGTAGACTACAATTTTGCTTCGTCAGGCGCACTGCAGCGACAAATTGAACAGGGTGCCCCCTCGGATGCTTTCTTTTCTGCAGCCACCCAACAAATGGAGGCACTGTTAGCAAAGGAGCTGATCTTAACTGATTCTCGTCAAGATCCTGTCGCCAATAACTTAGTACTCATTGCTCCCCTAGAGTCCCCTCTAGCAATTACCGACATCACTCAGCTTAAAGATGTTGCTGTCGACACCGTTGCCGTTGGCGAGTTCCGCAGTGTCCCGGCTGGACAATATGCGGAGCAAGTTTTTCAAAACCTAGGATTATCGGATACCTTCAACTCCAAATTCATCTTTGGGAACAATGTTCGCAGTGTTCTCTCAGCGGTAGAAAGTGGCAACGTCGAACTCGGCATTGTATATGCTTCCGATGCCCTTCTTTCTACTAAGGTTAAGGTATTAGCCACTATTCCTGAGGAATTCCATCAGCCCATTGTATATCCCGTTGCCGTGGTAAAAAATAGCCCTTACCCTGAAGCAACCCAAACCTTTATTGACTTTCTAGCAACAGATTCTGCCCAAGCAATTTTTACAGAATATGGCTTTAGTTCTTTCTAGATAGGCTGAACTAAAAGGTCCTCTTCATCCTGTATTTTCTGGTGCCCCATGCTTGATCTTTCTCCCCTTTGGATTTCCCTACGCATTGCGACAATTGCCACTGTTGTCACATTTTTTGTAGGTGTTGCTGCGGCCCATTTTATGCACCACTATCGGGGGCGGGGACGGGCTCTATTAGATAGCATTTTACTTGCGCCCATGGTGCTACCGCCAACGGTGTTGGGTTTTTTATTGCTGTTACTGCTAGGAAAAAATGGCCCCCTAGGCTTTATATTCTCCTTCACCGGGTTTAGCATTGTCTTCACCTGGTATGCCGCCGTCATAACAGCAACGGTTGTCGCTCTGCCTTTGATGTACAAAACAACCCTGGGCGCTTTTGAGCAAATTGACAATAATCTACAACAAGCCGCCCGCACTCTGGGAGCATCGGAACTCATCGTATTCTGGCGAATTACCCTTCCCCTGGCACTGCCTGGTTTGATTGCAGGGGCCACCCTCGCATTTGCTAGAGCCTTAGGTGAGTTTGGTGCCACACTGATGTTGGCAGGCAACATTCCAGGACGCACCCAAACCTTACCAATGGCTATTTATTTTGCTGTTGAAGGGGGAGATTTTCAGGAAGCCGCCATCTGGACCGGGGTCATTTTAACGGTTGCATTGGGGGGGCTGATGCTTGTGAATCGATGGCAACCCAAACAGATTAAACCAGTAAAGAGAAAAGAGAAAAAATGGGGCTTAGATAATAAAAAGTCAGCGGTAAATGAGGAGACCGGAGAAATAGAGCCTATTACAGCGGATGACCCTTCAGTCGGCTCTATCCCTTTTATTTCCTCACCTAATGAATCATCTTCTCCCAGTCTCTATGTCAAACTCACAAAACACTTACCTGATTTCACCTTAGATGTCTCATTTTCTACCGACAACCAGCCGTTAGGCTTATTAGGAGCCTCTGGGGCCGGAAAGAGTTTAATTTTACGATGCCTAGCCGGAATTGAAATCCCTGATGCGGGTCGCATCGTGCTCAATGACCGGGTGTTGTTTGATTCAGAGACTGGCATTAATATTCCTATTTGCGATCGCAAGATTGGCATTCTCTTCCAAAACTATGCCCTGTTTCCCCACTTAACCATTGCACAAAATGTCGCCTTTGGCCTACATAACAAACTATCAACAGACCAGATTCAGGTCATTGTTACCCAGCAGCTGGCGGCAGTGCATCTTGAAGAATTAGCCGAACGCTATCCCCGTGAATTATCCGGTGGTCAACAGCAGCGGGTCGCCCTAGCACGCGCCCTTGCCAGTCAGCCGGAAGTCCTTCTGTTGGATGAACCCTTTTCCGCCCTTGATGCTCATCTACGGGACCAGATTGAACATCAGCTAATCGATCGACTAAAAACCTACCAGGGCATTACGTTACTGGTCACCCATAACCTAGAAGAAGCTTATCGAGTCTGCCATCAGCTCATGGTTTTAAATGATGGTACAACCGTGGCCTATGGTCCTAAACACCATATCTTTGAACAACCCCGTAACGTCAGCGTGGCTCAACTCACCGGTTGCAAAAATCTTTCAACTGCCGCTTCCCAAGGTACTCGTCAAGTTGAAGCCCGTCACTGGCAATGCATTCTCGATACCGTCGAACCCCTACCGCCTAATCTTACTCAAGTTGGCATCCGCGCCCACCATCTGGAGTTAGCCGGACAGCAACAGGCTGCACCCTCATCTGAACTCCCCACAAACACATTCCACTGCTGGCTGGCCAACACCAGCGAAACTCCTCACCGGATGACTTTATACCTAAAACTTCACCGCCCACCCAATAACGATCGGGATTACCATTTACAGGCAGAAGTAGTCAAAGATAAATGGTCTGCCCTAAAAGACCAGCCACTGCCTTGGACAGTGTATTTAGATCCCCTGCGATTAATCTTATTAGAGGGGAATTAGCAACCGTCAATGCTTTGAGGATAGTAACCATGGAGATTTCTGACTGGCTCGTAACAGAGACAGGGCAATGTCAGCCCCGTCCTGCGGCTAAAACCTGGGATCTAATTCGCGATCGTTATTACTTCCATCGGTTCTTGACAGAGATTATCGACTTACTTGACCAGGCACCTAACGAACTAGAAGAGTGGAACTTTTTACCCCAAATTCGTATGCAAGTTCGGCAGTTGGTTACAAACTCCTATTGGTTGCAAACTCAGCTGCCCACTGTAGATCAGACTAAAGATAGTTCTGTTTTGACACTCTATGATGAGATTGGTTATCCCCTAACTGTCCAAAATGTGATTGCAAAACCAGGTATGGTATCTCCTATTCACAACCATGGCACTTGGGGAGTGGTCGCTATTCTTAAAGGAAAAGAACGACATACCTTCTGGCGACGAGTCGATGGAGAGCAAAAGTCTTTCAAAATAGAACTTGTTGGTGAGAAAATATTTGGTCCCGGCGAAATTGTTAGCTTTATGCCTCAAACAATTCATCAGGTTAGTCCGGTTGAGAACACTTCCACACTGACATTCCAACTTTACGGAGATACTCAACCCTCTTCTCGATATGAATTTCAGCCTGACCAAGCAACCGCTAAACCCTTTTAGAATAAAGGTATTACTGATTCTCAGATGATTTTATCTGTTTGGACTAGGCAATTGAGCAACTATACCGCTCGTTTCATACTCTCAATCAGCAATGGTAAAAAAGCATTCCTAATTGACAGTTGTATGAGATTTAGAAATCTTGAATTCAGAGGTGTAGTACTGGGAGCTATTTATTTTAAGGCAGAGAACAAAATACAATCTTTGCTTGCAAATATCGAAAAAGCTCATTGTTTGTTCAAGATAATCTGGGTAAGCTGTTTTGGGCAATTTTTTTAATAACTTTGGGGAATAATCAAATTCAGTTGGAATTTGCGCGGGAAATGGTCACTATGTGACGGATGACTGGATAACCTAACAGTTATGCATTTCTCCATAAGACCTTGAAGCGATGGCATCGGAAAATCAAACTCCTGAGCAGAAAGCTAGAGATCGCATCGACACGCTACTCATCGATGCCGGTTGGCTTGTGCAGCATAAAAGCAAAATCAACCTGAATGCAGGGCTGGGGGTGGCCATTCGCGAATATCAAACGGAGGCGGGTCCGGCTGACTATGTGCTGTTTGTAGACCGCAAGCCGGTTGGCATTATCGAAGCCAAGCGAGAGGAGGAAGGCGTACGGCTAACGGTAGTTGAGGAGCAGTCTGGGGACTATGCCGACAGCAAGCTTAAGTACTTAAATAATGAGCCTCTGCCGTTTGTCTATGAAAGCACTGGTGTGCTCACACGCTTTACCGACCGACGTGATCCAAAACCGCGATCGCGACCCGTATTTTCTTTTGCTCAGCCTGAAACCTTTCAAGAATGGATACAGCAGGATAAACCGCTCAGGGAAAGGCTGCTAGACTTGCCAGAGTTAGACCCTACAGGGTTGAGACGTTGTCAGATTGGGGCCATTACGAACCTGGAGCAGTCCTTTAAACAAAACCGACCCCGTGCCCTGGTGCAGATGGCTACCGGCAGCGGTAAAACCTTTACAGCGGTCACATCCATTTATCGACTGCTCAAACATGCCAAAGCTGAGCGGGTCTTATTTCTAGTCGATACGAGAAACCTGGGAGAGCAGGCAGAGCAGGAGTTTCAGGCTTATACCCCAAATGATGATAACCGTAAGTTTAACGAGCTGTATAACGTGCAGCGGTTGACTTCCCGTGGCATCAATCCGGATAACCAGGTGTACATTTCCACCATTCAGCGGCTGTACTCCATTCTTAAGGGCGAAGACCTAGACGAAAAGGCTGAGGAAACGAATCCCAACGAGCTGGTGCAGCCCAAAGCACCAATGCCCGTGGTCTACAACTCCACACTGCCCATTGAGTTTTTTGACGTCATCATCATCGATGAGTGTCACCGCTCCATTTACAACCTTTGGAAGCAAGTGCTGGAATACTTTGATGCCTTTCTGATTGGGTTAACGGCAACGCCGGACAAGCGCACCTTTGGATTCTTTAATGAAAACGTGGTCAGCGAGTACACCTATGAACAGGCCATCACCGATGGGGTGAATGTGGACCATCAGGTTTACACCATTGAGACGGAAATTACGAAAAACGGTAGCCGCATTGTGGCTAAGGAATGGATAGACAAGCGAGAAAAGCTCACTCGCCGTAAGCGACGACAGCAGACGGATGAGGACCTATCTTACACAGGCAAGCAGTTAGATCGGGATGTGGTGAACCCCAGCCAGATCCGTAATGTGGTACGGGCCTTTAGGGATAAGCTGCCGGAGATTTTTCCCGGTCGAGAAGAGGTGCCCAAAACCCTAATCTTTGCTAAAAGCGACAGCCATGCCGATGACATCATCCAGATGGTGCGGGAGGAGTTTAACGAGGCCAACGACTTTTGTAAAAAGGTTACCTACAAGTCCGAAGATAATCCCAAATCGGTACTGGCGGATTTTAGAAATAGCTATTCTCCCCGCATTGCGGTCACGGTGGATATGATCGCCACGGGCACTGATGTGAAGCCCATTGAGTGTCTGGTTTTCATGCGGGATGTGAAGTCCAAGAACTATTTTGAGCAGATGAAAGGACGGGGTACCCGCACCCTGGACTTTGACGCTCTGAAAAAGGTGTCTCCCTCGGCCAAGTCGGCCAAGACCCATTTCATCATTGTGGATGCGGTGGGGGCTGCTAAATCTAAGAAAACGGACAGTCGCCCCCTAGAGCGGAAGCGTACGGTACCCATTAAGGACCTGATGATGGGAGTAATGATGGGGGCGCAGGATGAGGATGCGTTTTTATCCTTAGCGAGTCGTCTGAGCCGCATTGATAAGCAGATGACGGCTGAGGAGAAAACCCAGCTGCAAAGCCTGACGGGAGGACTAGGCGCAGGCGATATGGCTAGGAGCCTGCTCTATGCCTATAACCCGGATGAGATTGAGGCCAGAGCCCGTGCGGGGCTGGAGCTGAGTGATGAGGTATTGGACTCGCAGATGCAGGCAGCCGCCCAGCAGGAGCTGATCCGGGAAGCAGCCAGTGCGTTTACGGGTGAGGTGATCGACTACCTGGAAAATGTGCGGAAGGTGCATGAACAGGTAATCGATACGGTGAATGTGGACCAGGTGATCAACATTGGCTGGGATGAACAGGCCCGCGATCGCGCCGCAGACCTGGTGCAGGGTTTTGCTGAATTCATTGAAAATAATAAAGATGAGATTGAAGCGCTGAGAATTTTTTATAATCTGCCCTACCAGCAGCGGACGGTGACGCTGACGATGATGCGGGAGGTATTAGAACAGTTGAAAGCGCAAAAGCCGAATGTGGCTCCTTTAGCAGTATGGCAAGCCTATCAGCAGCTTGAAGAAACAAAGGTGCGCAGTCCGCTGAATGAACTGACGGCGCTGGTGGCGTTGATTCGGCGGGTGACGAACTTAGATGCGGCGCTGACGACGTATGAAAGTGTGGTAAATCGGAACTTTCAGCGGTGGGTGTTTCAGAAGCAGGCGGGGGCGGCACCGAAGTTTAGCGAGGCTCAGATGGATTGGCTACGGATGATCAAGGACCATATTATTAGCTCGTTTCATATTGAGGTGGATGATTTGGAGTATGCGCCCTTTGATGGGCAGGGTGGTTTGGCGCAGATGTATGAGCTATTTGGTGATGAAATGGATAGGATCTTAGAAGAGCTGAACAAGGCGTTGGTTGCCTGATGGGTATGAAACTTCGCTACGACAAAGTAGGCGATATTTTGTATATCGATCAATGTACTCCCTATGCAGAGCAGGAGTCTGAAGAGATTGGGGATGAAATAGTTGCTCGATTAAATCCTGAGTCTGGAGCGGTAGAAAATTTAGAGATTTTGTTCTTTTCTAAGCGGTTGATGGCCAATGAGTCGTTAGAGTTACTCATCAATATAAAAGAGAGTTTATGATTCAAGCACTGCCTAAATTAATTTCGTTTCAGGAGTTTCTGGATTGGAAGCCAGAGACCGGACGCTATGAACTACATGATGGGGTGATTGTTGAAATGCAGCCGACGGGTCCCCATGAACAGGTGGTGGGTGTGTTGAATCGTAAGCTCAATGTGTTGTTAGATCAAATGGATCTGCCCTATTTTATTCCCAATACGGCCATGATTCAGCCCCTTGGGTTCGAGAGTGGCTATAAGCCGGATCTGATGTTGATTGATCCGGCGGAACTGTCGAAAGAGCCATTGTGGGAACGGGAATCGGTGATTACCTTGGGTAGTTCGGTGAAGCTGGTGGTAGAAGTGGTTTCGACCAACTGGCCCGATGATTATGCCCGAAAATTTGAGGACTATGAGGCGATGGGCATTGCAGAGTATTGGATTGTGGATTATTTGGGGTTGGGGGGACGGCGGTGTATTGGCACGCCAAAGCAGCCGACGGTGACGGTGTGTGAACTGGTGGAGGGGGTATATGAGACGCGGTTGTTTCGGCAGGGGAATGCGGTGGTGTCGCCTAGTTTTGAGGCGTTGCGGTTAGGGGTGGATCAGGTGATTAAGTAGGGTGTTTCAGCGTGGTTAAGCCGTTTGAAACGGCGGTAGCGTAGTAACGGGGAGAGCGATATATGGAAGCTTTGATTGAGAATATTGTTGACAAGTTGAAGCGACTATCAGTCACGAAATTACAAATGATTCTAGACTTTGCCAACTTCCTGTATTGGCAAGAATCTCAGCAAGATAGTTCAGAAGAGACGACTACTAGGATGTCAGATTGGCAGGCCTTTGTAGATGAGTATGCTGGAACGTGGACTGACTTTCCTATGGCTGAGGAGCTTAGACAAAATATGGGACAAGATGTTGTGCGGGAAGAATTTTAATGTATGTCCTGGATACAAATACTGTGATCTATTTCTTTAAGGAAATGGGGCAGGTCAAGGCAAAGATAAGGACTATTGATCCAAAAGAAATCGCTTTGCCAACGGTTGTTTTGTATGAGCTGTACGTTGGTTTAGAGAAGTCTAAAAATTCCCAATCTCGACGAAAAGCGCTCCAGATCCTCTCTAGCAAATCTACAATCATTCCGTTTGATCAAAAAGCAGCTAAAGCGGCTGGTCAAGTTCGGGCACGGTTAGAAAGTATGGGGCAACCGATTGGGCCTATCGATACTTTGATCGCTGGGATGGCGATAGCTCAGGATGCAACACTTATTACACACAATGTGAAGGAGTTTTCTAGGGTAGAAGGATTGTTAGTTGAGGATTGGTATTGAAGCTTGTCTAATGTGACAGAAGAAAATGGTAAATCATCAGTTCATCCAAAAAGTTGGCTAATGACACAGCTTGATGAAGTTGCTTTATGGGGTTCAGGTGGTACACCTTCTAGGAAAAGAGAGGATTACTTTAAAGGTGATATTCCCTGGATAAAAACTGGTGAACTCGGCAAGAAATATATAGCCATCCGTCTTGATTCTTGAGGGTAGATCGGTATGATCTGAGAATCTATATCTATCGGCGCATCGCCTGTCGCTTATCGTTATGAGTTCGGAGACTTCATCAGCCCCTAAAACTGCCGCTATCGAAGAGTTG
>JBCCQQ010000058.1:0-40741 GCA_039024555.1 Cyanobacteria bacterium P01_D01_bin.156 | reverse complement strand
TTGCTGAATGCCTCGGTGTTTCGGTCTATTACTATCAATCTACTCAGAATCAATGGTTTCGATTCACTTAAATCGGCCCTACGAGAACTCGCTAACCAGATTCCTCAGATTTTTAAGCTCCTACAATGAATCAGCCCTGGTGCCCGTAGCACAACAGACACAGACCGCTGCGCAAAGATTCTCAACCCTTAATCGCCACAGTAAACAATCAAATCAATCTCAACATCCCCATATCCCGCCAGACCCATTACACCTACAGTTGTTCGTCCCGGCAAACGATGTTGATCAAAATAGGAGGCATAAACATGATTAACAATGTCGTAATACCGAAAATCAGTAACAAAAATACGTACCATAACAACATTCGAAAACTGAGTTCCCGCATGACTTAGAACCCGCTTGAGATTCTCCATAACCTGACGTGTTTGCGCCTCAATATCGAGCTTCAAAACTTCTCCAGACTTAGGATCCTCTGCCAGCTGTCCCGTTACAAATAAAAAATCGCCAGCCCTAACGGCATGGGAGTAGGGAGCAACCGGGGGTAGCGCATCAGGCAACGTAATAAATTCCAGCATAGTAGACCACTCTGATCAGTAAGAGCCTGAGCATATGATCTAAATGTTTAGACCATATGCTCAGGATGCAGTTAATATCTCGAAGGCTCGATATACACTAAAGCACAGCACCATCGTGACAGGCCAATGCTTCTAGCCTCACTGCCTATTGAACAGGGATTACAGGGCACTGTATGCAAACCTGCTAATTAATTGCAGAATTCATCATTTTTACAAGACTTGGGACGCAATTATGACACCCCAAACAGATTCAATCATCAGCAAACCATGAGATTGAGTTTGTTTTCTGATTGATTTAGAACAGGTGGCCTATAGGAAGCATCTCCGGAAACCTACCACCAGAGTTAAGAAATTGAGATGTAAATTTACCTCAGAAACTCATGATTGTGGATCACCATGGAGAAAAATATGGTACACTTGTACTAGATAAATAGATCGTTTGTTCTATTCGTTCCCATCTTTAATTATGAACGACTTAGAAATGGAACTCCAGACAATCCGCCAGAAACTTCAAACTATCAAAGCGTCTCCACCCGAGACGGTGACTCCTCCTTGGCGTCAACCGCAAAATGTCTCCCCTTCCCCCCAATATACTCAGGTCAAAACGGCAATTGATACGTTACGGCAGCGTTCGGAGCAGCCCCATACTCTAGCCACTGTTCCGAAAACTAGTTTGCAGCAGTTTCAGGATCTTCTGGCTACTAACGAAAGGCTGGCTCTTCAACAGCAACAGACTCTAGAAAAGTTGTGCAGAGTAGGCAACGATTTAATGCAACAGGAACCGATCGGTACCTCATCAAACATTGATAAAATTGCTCGATTTTTACGCGAGTGCCCCAACATTCAAGTTCCTACCATCAAACGTACTCCACAGGACTATCTGGAGTTAGCCTATCGGACCGTCAATTTTCGGCAGGCAAACGAAGATGCTTTATACAATGCTGCAAAACTAAGAACTAAATCTCAGCTATTTCAGCAACCTTTTACCCCTAATTCCCCTTATATAGGTCACGATGACAACTATATTGCTAGTGACACAAATTCTGATTCTTCCAATTTAATAGCTCATCTCCTAGATGACTTAAAGAGATCTTTACAGCTGACGATGCGTCCTCTTAAACGTTTAATACGTGGACAAGCTATGACAAGGTCTCAACGATCTAAACACATCGGCTTTAGCTCTATGGATAGTGCTATCTGGTGTGTTGGTGCTGCTATTGCCCGTATTGTTCTTAATCGAGCTTTCCAATTTTATCCAGGTCTCTGGACTCCTGTAGCTCTGATTATTATTGTCGGAGTGATGCTTGGTCTGTACTCATCATTGTTTAGCCCCAATCCGAATCCTTCCATAGGATATCGAACATTAATGGTAATTTTAGGTCTTATTCTAGGCGGTAGATTCTCGGCTTAGGGCTTGGATAGCTAACCAACTATTCCTAAACGTCTTCTATATCAGCACTTCCCAAGGACTTTTAAGATCTGAATTTATAAAAGAATATTTCTTCATTGTTCTATTACCTACTCATTCTGCTGAGGTTTTTCAATGCACTCTCCCAAAACATATTCTGACCGAGAATACATCAATAATCTCCCTAGACAACCCTACTCACAACAGTTAGGACAAAAATCTCTAATTTTTGCCAGTCTAACAATGATTCTGGCATCTCTATTACTAGATTTGAATGGATTCCCAAAGAATCTACTAGCATCTTCTGATACTCCAGAAACAACTTGTGATCAAGTCGTAAACAACACAGCAAAGCTATCTAGAAAACAATTAGCTCAGCTGCTGACTATTCCAGAACGTGATACGAAGGATCGTGTTCAGCAAATCATCAGTGACCCCTACTGCCAACTCCCCACTCTCAACGTGCGGTCAGGAGTAGCAGCCGAGCGTGAGGCCTATCCCCTAGCTTTTGATCCTGGCACAACACTTGTGATTCTCTACGAAAATAATGAATATGCAGGCTATCGTTTTAATTTTGAGTAGATTGAGATTGCCTCATTATTTAGTATCGCTGACTATCCTCCTTGGCAGTTGCCAAGCACAGACTAGCCCTCCCAAACGAGTCATTAATATCCAACAGGAGTGGGAGGTAAAAATAGGTGATTTTATAGCTGACAGTCTTGTTGTGGGCGGATTAGGAGACATTTCAATTCAACTACAACGTCAGCCATTACGAGCACCCTTCCCAGGCAAAGTAGAGCCTAGCACGATTGATCAATGCGTCATCTATTCTACGCCTGAAGTACCTGCCTACCTGTTTCGTTTTTGTGGCCTTAAACGTCCTAGATTAGGCAATATCAGAGCAGGTCAACCTATTGGTGCAGGTGGCTATATTCAATTTGCCACCATGCGGCGTCAGCCAGACGGGACCTGGATTATTGTTGAGCCTTCTACAGGTATTTTAAAGCGTGCGATTACGGGTGGTGAAGAGACTCCATCGGAAGACATAACTGACAATAATTCACAGGCCATGAACAATTCTGATAGCTAGTTTTATCGGACAACATTATGTTTCTCTCTTTTAATGGTTGTTGTTTATTCACTTATTTCAACCATTAGAGCATTGATCCATCACAAATTTTACATATTTACAAAAGCTGTACTCCCTAACATCGCTAATCACTATGTTGTGCTTCAAGCTCCACCATCTTTTTGCATATTCGTTATTTATTACAGCGCTGTGTATTCAACCTGCGCAAGCAATGGGTGTGAGCTTTGAGCTAGAGGACAAAGGCACGCACATGGCTGCCCTGCAACACTCCTCTCCTGAAAAGCACATAGATCACATTAATAGCCGCCAAGCAAAAGAGAGCTCTGTATTTAAACCGTTACCGATTCCTTCAGCAGCTGGTCACCCTCCAATTAGGATTAATCAGGCTACTAAATCCTTGCCGAACAATGTCATGGCAACCGTTCGGCTTTTACCAGCACCGCCTCCAGGTTCTTTACCTAGCAGTCGTGTGTTGCCCCCACTAAATGCCTCCAAACCCAACGCTCCCTCTCAAGACAGTTCTATTGGTGTGCAATTCCCCTCACCTAACGCTATTGCTAGCCTCCAGAAATATCCTGCTGCGGTGAAAGCTGTCAGGGCCATCCCTTCGTGGCTTTATGAGGGTGGTGCCGATTCACTTGTCGCAAGAGTTATTGGCAGCGCTGAAGGCACTCGTGCCGCTACTGGTCAACCCACGCGTGCTTACTATGGTCACACTGATCCGGGTAATGGCGTGTGGAATCTAGGAACCTTTTCATATCAGCATGGGGCAAGATCTCCTGAAGAGGCCGATAAAAAACAGCTTAAACGACTCAAACAACAAGGCAAGACCTTGGCAAATCAGGCAGATCAAGCAGCCCTAGACATGACTTTAGGAGAGATTTTAAATGGTTTAGATCTCGCCAACCAAGCACCCCGTGCAGCCCTTGACCGGGGTGGTTATATCGATCGTCTGGTACAAGCTCGCCAACAGGGTATGGAGAATGGTGACGCAATTGTTTGGGCCCGTACCTATTCATATATGGAGCCGTCAACCCAGCGATGGAATGCACCGGGACTAGGGAATACCCTGTCTGGAATTATGCGAGATCAGCAAAGACGTCACGATGCGGTATCGCGGTCATTTGAGTATTACAAGGCAGACATGCCACCATCCTCTGCCCCAACCAAACAGGACTTATCTTTAGAAAGACCTGCGATCGCTCATGATCCAATGACAACGCCTGTGGTAACCTCTAATCTAAAGGACAGAAAGCCGTCCAATATGAGAGGGATACAGCCTAATAGCCTAGACTCAGTTGCAGCCGTTTCCTCTACACAACGGCTAAGTTCTACACCCACCAGGCAAGAGTTAGGAGGACTTAGTTTTGACAACGATCTCGATATCCAAGCAGTTAGTACAACAGTTATCCCAGGTCGTGAAAGTCTTTCTCAAACTCAGTTAGCACCATCACAGCCATCTAACCAAACCTGAGCTAACCACATACATTAGCCAACAACAAAAAAAGCAAGCTAGAGTAAGTCTAGAAACTGATGCTAATGCTAACCAAGGTTTAATCTGAAAAAGTTTAGACAGCAAACCTAGTATCTGGACTTATTCATGGCTCAAGCCAGTGATAACTGTACTGCTTTTGCAGACTGTGTATTCAATCATGCAACCTACGTCTTCCCCTATCTCATCATTGTCAGATGCCATCGAACGCTGCCAGACAAAGGGTATGCGTTTAAGTCGTCAGCGTCGTTATATCTTGGAATTGCTGTGGGACGTACGGGCACACCTGTCTGCTCGTGAAATTTACGATGAACTCAATCGTCGCGGCAAAAAGATCGGACACACTTCGGTTTACCAAAACCTAGAAGCCTTATTCGATCATGGCATCATCGAATGTGTTGAACGGGCAGATGGTCGCCTTTATGGTCATCAAAACAGCTCTCATAGTCATGTCAACTGCATCGATACTGAAAAAATAATTGATATTGACATTAAATTACCCAGTGCCGTGATCCAGGAAGTAGAGCAGCGCACTGGGGTTAAGATTACTGATTATCGTATTGATTTTTTTGGAACGACTAATTAACTCAAAGCCTAACTTATTAATCAAATAGTCTTATTTTCTCAATAGATGATTACTTTCCTTAGCAGGACTAATCGTTGAGAACATCTTTACTAAAAAATACTAGTACGGTACCAAATACAATTGCCGCGATCGCAAAATCCATTGTTAATTCCTCTAGACATGTTTAGGCCATTACTAGCTTGCCCTATATCGTGTCCTTATTCGAGAACTTAAATTGCTTTTTTTGAAAGTTTTACACAGGTCTTAACTGCGAATCTGCACAGGCATTACCAGATAGGTCATTTTCAAACCACTGACCGGAGTCAGAATAGCCGGACTGGTGGCAGAATTACACTGCAGCTGAATTTCAGCACTTGGCAGTGCCCGTAACCCCTCTAACAAGTACCTAACATTAAAGGCAATATCTAGATCATCACCGGTTACTTGAGCTGTCAGTTCTTCACGCCCACTCCCGACCTCCTGGGCCTCCACCGAAAGCGCTAATGCCTGATCACTTCCAAGAATTGAAAGTTTGACAATGTTATTCCGTTGATCAGCCAATACACCAATACGTTCCAAAGCAGCCATCAGCTGTTTTCGATCCACGGTGAGTTGTCGCTCAAACTGGCGAGGGATAAGCTGTCGATAGTTAGGATATTGTCCTTCCAAAAGGCGTGTGGTGATGCGCTGATGCCCCAGTTCAAATACAACTTGAGTCGGGTCAAACCTCAGGATGATGGGCTCCCCCCCTTGATAGCTTTGGAGCAACCTTTCTAGCTCTCTCAATGCCTTTCCAGGAACGGTCACATCAATGGCTAAATCCACACCTGAATCATCAACACTCTGAACCACCGCAAGGCGATGACCGTCGGTCGCCGCAAATTCTAGGTTTTCGGGTTCAGCCACCACGTGAACACCGGTTAATACTTGCTTAGTTTCATCTGAGCTAGTCGCAAATAAGGCCCCTTTCAGTCCTTCTAAAATCGAGTCTGCCGAAACATTGGCAATCTGGCCATCTTCAACCAACGGCAGATTTGGATAATCTGTAGCATCCATACCTCGCACCTGATATTCACCAGCAGAACAGGTCAGGGTAATTACAGGTTCAGAGTCAGATTGGCTGAAGTCCAAGTCTTCTGCAGGCAACTTTGCAACGATATCCCCTAAAAGCTTAGCGGGGACAGTCAAGATCCCCCCGGAATCAACGTGAGCAGAAAAACTAGTCTGAATGCCTAGGGTTTCATCAAAGCTAGTTAAGGTAATCCGTTGAGCATCCTCATTAACGTTAACCAAAATATTGGCCAGTACAGGTTTATTGGGTCTAGAGGGTACAGCACGGCTAACGATTGAGAGATGTGTGTTGAGATCTCCCTGAGAACACACGAACTTCATAACTGACATATAGCTATCCAGAATGCTGGCCAATCGTAACACCCCAAAAGGAGGATGAAAAGCCTTGATTTCTCAGGAATCTTTGAACTCTGATCTCTAAGATCTATCTAAGAATAGATTTAAAGAGTAGTAGTAGTAGAGCCTGTGGAAACTGTGGAAAATGCAATGAAACATCGATAACATCAATTAGTTAGCCTGATCAGGCTTGTGGAAAAGTTGTGGAAATTTCAAAGCGTTTTCCACAAAGATTTCAAGGCGGTGATCGTTTTCCACGTAACCAAATCTATACTCCCCAAGTAATCCACAAATTTTCCACAGAAAATATATAGTTTTCCACAAGCTAGAATTAGGGTTATTTACTATTAAACTTAATATTTTCAAGGGATGTGGGGCATAGGTCTGAATGAAAAATGGATCTGCAGTACTAGTTTTCCACAAGAAGATTACACCCCAAATAACATCGGAGTTCCCTTAAAAGTTAGTTTGTATGCTCAATGCGACTATGTCACAGCTCACCCTCAGAGGCTCTGGCTCTGGGGTGCAGTGCTGATAAGGGTTACCTGGGTGACAACCACTCAGAGAGGCCTGATCCAAGTCGGCTGCAGCCAGAGAAGGATTTGCATCTAACGATCCTGACTGCTTAAGCTGATACGATCGCTTAGCTCCCGTACGGTTTGAGCCATATTCAAATCCTTTTTAATCACTTGGGTAATCTTGTCGCAGCTGTAGAGCACGGTTGTATGGTCTTTACCACCAAATACCTCGCCTATTTTGGGCAGACTCAAGTCCGTATGCTGCCGCATGAGATACATCCCAATTTGACGAGCCTGGCTAATTTCACGGCGACGAGAATTGCCTTTCAGGTCTTCTACGGAGACACTAAAGGTCTCAGAAATAATGTCAATGACTGAGGCAGGAGACGCATCGACTTTACCAGCAGGCGCATCTAATACTGGCTTGAGATTCTCGATGGTCATGGGTAACCCTGAAATCGATGTATATGCGATCGCACGAATTAAGGCTCCCTCTAACTCACGAATATTCGAGGTATAGCCAGACGCAATATACTCCGTCACTTCTCGGCTGAGGGTCACCTGTTCATACTCAGCTTTCTTTTGTAAGATTGCCATCCTGGTTTCAAAATCAGGCGGTTGAATATCCGCGATGAGCCCCATCGAAAACCTAGAACAGAGCCGCTCCTGTAACCTGGGAATCTTATTAGGAGGGCGGTCCGATGCTAGAACAATTTGCTTCCCTGCTTCATGAAGCGTGTTAAACGTGTGAAAGAACTCTTCCTGGGTGTACTCTTTACCCTCAATAAATTGGATATCGTCCACCAGGATAATATCAACCTCGCGGTACTGCTCCCGAAAGCGCTGCATACTGTCACGCCGGATCGCCGTAATCAAATCATTCGTGAACTGCTCGGTAGAAACATAGGCAATGCGTGCTTGATTGTAAATATCTAAACGATAGTGACCAATAGACTGCATTAAGTGGGTTTTACCGAGTCCCACACCACCACATAGAAATAGAGGATTAAATTCCCGACCAGGTGATTCCGCTACGGCTAAGGCTGCTGCATGGGCCATACGATTGTTGGCGCCCACTACAAACCTAGAAAAAACTGCTTTAGGGTTCAGATCCGGTGTACTCGATCGATCTGCAGTTTGACGTTCTGTCGCCTGGGCAGGAGGCCAATTGACCGGTGTACCTGAACGCGGTTCACCATCATTCGTTGTTTCACTGACGGTCACCACCACGTTAATGTCATGGCCAATGAGTTCCTGAGCGACATCGGAAATCACTTGGATGTAGTGTTTCTGGACCCAATTTCTAGCAAAGGGATTAGGAGTAGAAATGGTCAGTGTGTTGTCGGCCAGGGTTTGTAACCGTGTGGGTTTAATCCACGTTTCAAAGGTCGGACCACTGAGTTGGTCCTGAAGTTTCTCAAGAACTTGGTTCCAGAGGCCATCCACTTTATCCACAACTAACCCTCCGGCTAATTTAAGCGTGCGCTAACACATACAAAGTCCCTAACCTCTGTTAGCGCGGTTAGGAAAACGGGCAATCAGATGCTCCAAAAAACAGGTTGGTTGTACTGTTTATGGCTATTGATGTTCAAAAATATAAAAGTTATCAGCTATTGATCATCAGAAGAAGTGCTTCATGGCATAGATTCTCCATTCACTTAGGCAAGTAAAGCTATATGCATGCTCATATCCCCATAGCCAATGCTGAATCAATCACTAAGAGTCTGTTTGCAGGCTTTTTGCGGGCAATGCTCTCAAAAATTTTCGAAGCCAAAGAAGTTGCTAAGTCAAGTTTCTAAAAGTCAATGAACCTATATTAGGGTCGCTTACCTAATTTAAAGACAGGCTTACTTTAACAGGTGTTTCTCGAATATCCTGTTTTACAGGTAAGCATATCAACGATGTGCTTGTCGTCACCTATACAGGTGAAGCTGTTTGTAACTAACTGGGCTCTAATACACTAACCTGTTGTTGCTTACATATCCAGCATGCACACCCTGCCAATATGCACCAGAGATCTAACCCTTTTTAAAGGATGTACGATATTTTCTTTGAAAGTTCTTAGGGAAACTGGCACAGTAAGCTGGAGCATAGTCTGATATGGCAGTTTAGATATAAAAAGCCTGCCATTTACGTATCTAGGAGTACAAAGAGCGATCTGCATAGCCTGCCAAACAACAAAATTACCGTTGCTGATTTAGAAGATGAAACGATCTGTACACTCATCCAGGGTTCTGGATTTGGCAGATACAACCATCCTGAGGAGCAGCAACGCCACAAAATCCAAAAACTGAGATCCTGCTAAGGATTCAGTAACACCGAAAATATTGATCTAGCCTATACCCTGAATCTCAGTAAATCCAGTTGCGTGAGATTGCATTCAACTCCATTTTTAAGCAGATGTCTAATTTACGCGCCTCCTCACTTCGATTTGCCAAAACGCTAGTACTTTATGGATTTATTGCTGCTTGCAGTACGACAGCGGCTGTTTTATCGACATCTCGTTTGGTGCCAAGCATTGCCCAAGCGCCTTCCTCTGGAACAGGAAGGCTTTTGACGGGTAGTAGTTTTATTGCGTCAGTTGCAGATCAAGTGGGGCCTGCGGTGGTTCGCATCGATTCTGCCCGAACCGTAACCCGGCGTCCAGGCCCGTTTGATGATCCTTTTTTCCGTGAGTTTTTTGGAGATATGTGGGAGCAGCCTTCTACCCGAGTGGAACGCGGACAGGGATCTGGGTTTGTCGTGGAGTCTGATGGGGTAATTTGGACCAATGCCCATGTTGTAGAAGGTGCAGACACGGTTACGGTAACCCTGAAAGATGGCCGTGAATTTGAGGGAGATGTGCTGGGTGAGGACCCTTTGACGGATGTGGCGGTCATCAAGGTCCAAGGACAAAATTTACCCACAGTGACCCTGGGTAATTCAGAGCAGCTGCGACCAGGAGAATGGGCTATTGCCATTGGTAATCCTTTAGGCTTGGACAACACGGTAACGGCTGGCATCATTAGCGCTACTGGGCGCACCAGTGCACAGATTCGAGTTCCGGATAAACGTGTGCAATTTATTCAAACTGACGCTGCCATTAATCCAGGAAATTCCGGTGGGCCATTGCTGAATGAACGTGGCGAGGTGATTGGCATTAATACCGCGATTATTGGCGGAGCGCAGGGATTAGGGTTTGCTATCCCTATCAATTCGGCCCAACGTCTGGCTCAAGAGCTACTGGAAAAAGGGCGTGTCGATCATGCGTATCTGGGAATTCAGATGCGTACGCTAACCTCAGATTTACGTCGCCAAGTGAATCAAGATCCCCGTAGTAACCTACGTTTAGATATCGACCAAGGTGTAGTGATTTTGGGAGTATTGCGCAACTCTCCCGCTGTTCAGGCTGGGCTACAGGTGGGAGATGTGATCGTATCTATGAATGGTCGTGCTATCACTGATGCCGAACAGGTACAGCAGATTGTTCAAGATGCTGGTGTGGGCCAATCCATAGAGTTAGCCATTGAACGGGACGGTCGTCAGCTGACGGTCAATGTTCAGACGCAACCGCTGCCTCAACAGCGGCGCTCGTAAGGGAGGTAGTCCATGAGTATTCGATCGGTGATCGAATTAGGAGATATTCGTCTGAGATCGCAGAGTCGTCCCATCCAAGATATTGATGACCCTCACCTACAGCAGTTAATTGACGACCTGCTGGCTACGGCTTCTGCTAAGAATGGAGTGGGGATTGCAGCCCCTCAAGTAGCCGAGAGTCTGCAGTTATTTATTGTGGCTTCCCGTCCTAATCCTCGTTATCCTCAGGCTCCAACAATGGAACCTACCGTCATGATCAATCCTGTCATCTGTAGCCATGGGGATGAAGTTGTCAAAGGTTGGGAGGGCTGTTTAAGTGTGCCAGGCAAACGTGGCCTGGTGCCACGCTATCGTGAGATTGAAGTGAGCTACCTGGATCGCTTTGGTCAATCACATCGGCAATGCCTTCAGGATTTCGTAGCTCGCATTTTTCAACATGAATACGATCACTTACAAGGTCTGGTCTTTTTAGACCGTATCTTAGAGTCAGAAGATATCTTGACTGAAGAAGAGTTTCAACGACAGTTAGATACCTAGATTTTATGTTCGTTTCTTTGTTTTGGGTTTAGGGCGTCGTTTGCCACTGTCTTTACCCGTGAGTTCTCCGTCTGCTTTAGAGATGCGTAAGGGCTTACCAGCAACAGAAACTTTCTTTAGATGCTTGAGGGTTTCTTTGGGTATACCTTCAGGCAGGTCAACGGTACTGTGACTGTCATATATATTGATGCGGCCAATATAACGACTTGCTAAGCCGCTTTCATTCGCGATCGCACCAACAATATGCCCAGGTTTGACTCGATGACGGTGTCCTACCTCAATGCGATAGCGAGCCATGCCACTTTCTGGTGGAGCTACTTTGCGCTCCCGATGCTGAGAGCGATCTCTACGATCTCCCCGATCCGACTGCTTGCGTTTACGTTCCACTAATAGTAGTGGTTCGTCACCTTGGACGAGCTTAGCCAGGGCTGCAGCGATTTCAATGGCAGGAACATTATGCTCCTGTTCATACTGCTCAATCAGAGTGCTAAAAAACTCCAAATTTTCTTCTGCTAACGTGTCAGTAATCTGCTGTTTGAAACGAGCAATGCGCCGATCGTTCACCATTTCCGTCGACGGCATTTCCATCTTGGCAATTTTTTGTTTAGTCGCCCTTTCGATGGCATTCAATAAGCGTCGCTCTCGGGGGGAAACAAATAAAATAGCTTCGCCATTACGCCCTGCTCGTCCAGTACGTCCAACCCGGTGGACATAGGTTTCAGTGTCGTAGGGCATGTCATAGTTGATCACATGGCTAATGCGTTCAACATCTAATCCTCTGGCTGCGACATCAGTGGCTACCACAATATCTAGCTTGCCTGATTTCAGTTGATCGACGGTTCGTTCCCGCTGAAGTTGTGAGATATCCCCACTTAAAGGAGCTGTTTCATACCCGCGTGCCTCTAATTTTTCCGCGAGTTCTACCGTGGCTAACCGTGTACGTACAAAGACGATCATGCCGTCAAACGTTTCGGTCTCTAAAATCCGTGTGAGCGCATCTAGTTTGTGATAACCACTAACCATCCAGTAGCGCTGGCGAATAGTATCAGCTGTAGACGTTTTTGATTTAATCAGAACTTCTTTAGGATGATCCAAGTGCCGCTGGGCAATGTGGCGAATTTCCCGAGGTAGGGTTGCAGAAAATAAAGCGACCTGCCGGGAATCAGGGGTTTTTTCGAGGACCCATTCGACATCTTCAATAAAACCCATGCGAAGCATTTCATCGGCTTCATCAAGAACGAGGCACTGTAAGGAACTAAGGTCCAATGTGCCTCGTTTCATATGGTCCATTACCCGACCGGGGGTGCCTACCACGATATGTACGGAACGTTCTAACTTACGTAATTGAATGCTATAGCTTTGTCCACCATATAAAGGCAGTACATGGAATCCCTTCATATGGGATGCATAGCTTTGAAAGGCTTCTGCTACCTGGATGGCCAGTTCTCGGGTGGGTGTTAAGACTAGGGTATGGGGTAAACGCTGGCTAATGTCCACGCGGGACAGCAGGGGTAATGCGAAAGCAGCGGTTTTGCCAGTGCCGGTTTGAGCTTGCCCAATAATATCGACACCAGCTAGGACGTGGGGAATGGTTTGAGCTTGGATCGGAGTTGGGCTTTCGTAGCCTAACTCTTCCAAAGCCTTAAGAACCGGCTCACTTAACGATAACTGACTAAAGGACGGAGCCGATTCTACGTCTACTGACATCTTCTAAAACTGATACGAGCGTTGTTACAGCCTGACAGATGTTGAGTCAAAAATAAAATCTGGCAACAAAATAATTGCTAACTATTTCTTGATATTTGCCCTTCCATAATGGGCCATCCCAAAGTAGTTGCCTGCTACTCAGAAGGCATATTTCACGGTGTAAACGCCCATAGACACAGATTAAAATTTGCCTAATTTGAGACGTGATATAGCCTCAAAAATGTTCTCAATATGAAGCAAATTTCTATTGTGTACGAATTGTGTAAGGTTTATCCGAAGTCCGTTTCATAATCCTGTCGATACGATTTTATCCTCGAATCAAAGCATATGTTGTAGGTGTATTACCCAATCATAGGTGGTGTGCTAAAGCTGTCCTCTTAGCTTGTCTATCGTTAGCGGATTGCATCGTTTCAGATTTATATATTCCGTTCTAGAGATCTATAACAGTATGCAGACTGCTTTTGAAGTTTCCCAAGACTGGGGGCATGGCTTCGTTGGATATATTCATCTGCAAAATCAGGACACCAAAATTCTTGATGATTGGGTGCTAACCTTTGAAACCACATTTGATATCGAAACTCTCTGGGGCGGAGAGATTATTGAACACCAAAATCATCGCTACACAGTTAGAGCTAAGGGGTGGAATTCTTGCGTAGGCCCTGGTGAGCAAACTAAAGTTGGTTTTGTTGGACGCAATGCAAAGGTGGCAGATCATCAAATAACTGTGATTGCCCAACCCGTTTACTTTGAGCCGGTAGCTGACTCACCTGTTTTTGCCGATGCACATACCCCATCAGCTGCTGGGGCAGTAGAGTTTGAAATTGCTAACGATTGGCCTGATGGCTTTACGGCTAATCTCAGCTTTACCTACAGTGGTGAGGAGCCTCTGGATAGTTGGAAACTCCAATTTGAGTCGCAGTTTGAGATTGTTGAGCTGTGGCATGGTGAAATTGTTGAGCATCGTATAGAGAATAGTGTCAATGTTTATACCGTCGGCAATGCTAGTTGGAATGGATTGCTGTTGACTGGTGACACTTTCACGATTGGCTTGAACGGAAAAGGTAGCTGGGCCGATCAGCCCAGTAACTATGTTTTCAATGATTGGTCTGTAGTCACCACCTTAGAAGAGTCTGTCATTCTTGATATTCCTCAACAGCCTGAGACATTCGATCTTGATACTCCTGTTGTAGAGAATACGCATATTTCTACAGAGAATAGAGCAGAGCCGCGGTCCTCAACCGAGGTTTCAGTAACAGCGGAGAAGCAGAGCACTGGCCAAGACCTTCTTAGCGAGGCGTCCGAGATATTGAATCAGGCTTTGGCTGGGGTAGAAGGATGCCAGCAACTTCCGATCCAGCAGCTGCGCACAAAGCTGTCTTTAGATGACTTATTGGTTGAATTACGTCAGGTGAAGTCTGAAAATATATCTGTAGAGCAATTACTCACTCAAAAAGCTCTGTTCAAGCCCTCTCTAGATAAATTATTGGAAGATTTACATCAGGTTAGGGCTGCAGATGGTCCTGTAGCGTCATTAATGTCTGAGCAAATCGCAACAAAGTTCTCTTTAGATAAATTATTAGATGACCTGCGTCAGGTGACGTTAGAAAAGATGTCTACAGAGCAGGTAGCTACCCAACAAGGTTCTAAAAAGCTATCTCCAGAGGAATTGTTAGATGATCTACGCCAGATTGCCACAGAAAAGACGCCTGATCCTCGAGTTTTGGATCGGCTAGCTTTAATTGAGCCTCCTCTTGAGATAGTATCCAATGCTCAGCACCTGACTGAGGAGATGCCACGGACACAGCCATTGTCTTAGAAGTCTTCTGTTGATCAACCGCAGTAAGAAGACGACCAGTATGAACATGTTTCTCAACCTCTGCTTCCTAGCCATACAAGAAACTTAGAACAGACTGCTGTACCCTCATCTGAGAGTAGGCCCAAGAACACTATCGGCACCTAGGCGCTGACTGGACGCACAATTGGGATGAGAAATTCTATGGAACCATTTGTTTATTAGCCCAAATGACGGATACGACCTTATCCCGTATAGAAGTTGAAAACTGGCTCAATCGACGACGGATATTAACGATCTAGCTTCCAATCGACATATTTTGTATAGGGCCTTAGTCTGAGGACCAACAGCGGCTATGGATTTTGCCCATGCTGATAATCGCCATGATTTTTGTTGGAATGCGTTAACTCTTGATTATAATCCAGGACTGATCAGAGCTATGGCTAGGAAGGCGGACTCCTCTTGGGTGATGATGACCTGATTGCCCTCTCAAATTTTGGGCTATCTGCAGTACCCTAGTCCAAGATTATGCAGGCATTGCTGGACTAGAAGCTACAACTGACTCAATTAGCAACCGCAGCAGTAAGGTAGTGATATCCCTATTGCTAATATCATCACCGTACAATGGCTAATGTAGCTTTTAATCAATGAGTTTTTGGGTAATGATATTTGAATATATTTTTAATTTTGGCAATCTCTTTGTTCTGCCATTTTGGGTGTTGATGATTCTCGTGCCCAGTTGGGATGTTACGCGTAAGCTCATGACGTCCTACATTCCCTTTGCGGTCTTAGCTGCCCTCTATGTTTATTGCTTTGTCGCTAGTCTTGATCCTGAAAAGCTTGAACAATTTGCCAATCCCACCCTGGCGGTTTTAGCCGATCTGTTCTCAGATGAAAAAGTGATGACTACTGGCTGGGTTCATTTTTTGGTGATGGATCTGTTTGTAGGGCGGTGGATTTATCTTCATGGGCAGGAACAGCAACTATTTACTCGTCACTCTTTAGCAATTTGTTTATTTGCTGGCCCCATGGGATTGTTGTCCCATGTGATTACCCTTTGGGTGACACCTCTGTTTAGAAAACCAGTCGAAGCAGCATAGTGGGTATGTTGTCGTTGCTGATTTAGAGGATCAAACGATTTGTAGCACTCGTGGGTTGCCTGGACTAAATCGTTGAAAGCATCCCGAGGATCAGCAGTGCCAGTATTTTTGATGTAAAATCTAAAACTGCTTACGTTTATTCACTGTCTAGGTTTTTGATTTGCTGTGTGTCGGTAGTAGCAGCGGACATTAGCATGTATTTAGACCGTGGTTGGAAGTTTAACTGCTTCTAGAAGCGTTGAGCGCTCGTATTGGTGTGGGCGACTTCCAAGCGAATCGCGTAAATTCCTTGAGCCTTAGCGACTTCTTGGATCATCGCTAGGGCTTGCTTGCCCAACCCTTGACCACGGAACTCAGGTTGTAGTAGAACTCGTCAGTAAAGGCATCTCGACCACCAAACTCAATGCTGTACCCAAAGGTGAGAGCGATGTAGCCGACATACTGTGCGTGCACAAGGATGATGGCAATACAGCCTAGTAGTGGAGCAGATAGCAAATTGTAGACGGACTTTACCCGATGTGCATCAGTCGTATCAATTCCTTCAAATTGGTGATACGACTTCACCAGTGGTAAAAGCAACTGGAGATCTTTTTCAGCTGCCAACTGAATTCGAACAGTCATAGAAATATCAAGTGGGTTAGGGACAATGCTCTCTTGCCAAGTGATATTACGGTGTACCGTTATCCAAAATTCATACTTTCTCTGAGTGATTTACGCATAATCACGCGACCTGTATTATAAGGTTTCTCGGCATGATAATAATACACAGCTATCGCGCTCCCAACAATTATCGCGAGAACAAATTATGGTTGCCTTTAAGATAAGAGAAAAAACTCCAGACGTTATCCTACGGCAGGTTTTGGATACCCATAAGCTAACGCGTAAAGACCATGTGAGACTGTCTTCATCACTGTTGTCGATGGTGGAATTAACACCCCATCAGCGTGAACAAGTACATCATATTTTTGATGAATTAACCGTTGGTAAAATTCAATTAATTGATTAGAAGCCCTAGCAGTTATATTAAAAAGCAAGGCAAAGAGAAAATATTTTTAATATCTTTAAGTTGACAACAACTTCTGTGAAGAGAGTATAAAGCTAGTTTTGTTGTTGAGTTCCAACAGAATGCTATTCAAAAATAGTTAACTGTGGATTAGGTTTCGATTCTGTAACTTTTGGTATTTTGGTCGCTTTTGATGAACTACCCCGCAGACCAACGGCTATTTTACTGTGTTTTTCAATCTGCCCCATTACTTGCTGTGCTCGTTTAATGACGCTAGGTGGTAGACCTGCTAAGCGCCCGGCTTCAATGCCATAGGAGCGATCGGCCCCGCCAGGTTGAACCTGGTGTAGAAAAATAATTTGATCAGGCATTTCTTTAACGGTGACCTGGAAATTTGCCACATTTTGAAGCATCGATGCGAGCTCATTGAGCTCATGGTAATGAGTGGCAAAAATTGTACGAGCATGAATGGCGCTGGCTAGGTGTTCTGCTACCGCCCAAGCGATAGAGAGGCCGTCAAAGGTAGCGGTGCCGCGTCCAATTTCGTCTAGTAGGACTAGTGACTTGGGTGTGGCATGGTTGAGGATGTTAGCGGTTTCGTTCATTTCCACCATGAAAGTTGATTGACCGGTCGCTAGATCATCCACTGCTCCCACGCGGGTAAAGATGCGATCGCACACCCCTAAGACGGCCTGCTTGGCTGGTACAAAGCTTCCGACCTGGGCCATTAACTGAATCAATCCCACCTGCCGTAGATAACAGCTCTTCCCGCTGGCGTTGGGGCCGGTCAAAATAATCAGATCTGGAAAATGGGGAATGGCTTTTCCAGGTTTTGCACTTGTACTGTAAGCCTGACCCACATTGTCATTCAGCGATTTCTCATAGCCTAAGCCCGTAGAGTTCGGCACAAAAAAGCCTGCAGGCAGCGATTGTTCTACCACCGGATGCCGTCCCGCTTGGATGTCCAGCTTGCGGCCTGCCACCATATCTGGCTGGCAGTACCCTTGATAAATCGCGATCTCTGCCAGGCCGCACAGTACGTCTGCAGCAGCCACATTGACAGCTACTTTGCGAATGAGTTCAGCATACTGCCCCACATCTTCCCGTAGGCCCAAAAAGATCTCATACTCGATCTGGTTAATCTCGTCCTTAGCATTGAGAATTCGAGCTTCCCGTTCTTTGAGTTCAGGAGTGATGTATCGCTCCTCGTTGGTGAGGGTTTGTTTGCGAATGTAGTCGTCTGGTGCCTGACTGCTTTTTGCCCGCGAAATACTTATGTAATAACCAAAAGCTTTGTTAAAACCAACTTTCAGATTGGAAATGCCCGTACGTTCTCGTTCAGTGATTTCTAAGTCGGCAATCCATCGCTGGTCGCTGTTAACTTGATCTCGCAACCCGTCTAGGTGAGCGTCCACACCTTCACGAATAATGCCGCCGTCGGTTAAATATAGCGGCGGGCTATCCACTAGGTACGATCGCAGCTTTCGTCCTAGCTGTTCTAGTTCAGGTGGCACGGTTTGCAGCTTGACTAAGTAAGGTGACTGAGCATGGGCCATCAGAGCTGCAAGATCCGGTAGCTTTTCAAAAGACTCTGCCATGGCCACCAAGTCTCGACCGTTCGCCGTTCCGGAACCAGCTCTGCCGGCTAGTCTTTCTAAATCATAAATTTGCTTGAGGATAAGCTGTAGCTGCTGTCGTAGGGTGCCATTTTCTACCAGCTCGCGAATGGTTTCCTGTCGTTCTTGGATTTTGGCAATGCTGAGAAGAGGCTGCAGTAGCCAACGGCGTAAGGCTCGACTGCCCATGGCCGTGGTGGTTTTATCCAAGGCCCACAGTAGTGAACCATGGAAGATGCCATCCCGTACGGTTTGAGTAATCTCCAGATTGCGACGGGTTTGATTGTCGATGACCAGAAATTCGGTAGTGGTATAGGTAGAGAGGGGCTGCAGCGGTGCCAAACTCTCTTTCTGGGTATCTTCTAGGTACTGTAAAAGTCCTCCGGCAGCTCTCACTGCCAAGGGTAAACGCTCACAGCCAAATCCTTCTAAGGATCGTACCCGGTAGCTCTGCAACAATCGTTGTTTAGCTTCAGCCTGGGTAAATGCGCTTTGCGATCGGAACGTGTAACAAAACTGTGCCGGGAGACCTTCAGGAAGTTGGTCGGAGATTTCTCCTGGTCTTAATAAAGCTCCTATGTCAGGGGCGTTTGTAGGGACTAATACCTCAGCGGGCTGTAGCCGCATCAGCTCTTGGACTAGCTGGTCTATGGTGTTGCCTTGGGTGGTAAAAAACTCTCCAGTGGATACATCAGCGTGGGCTAACCCCCAGTTTTTGTCAGCAATGACTAACGCTGCTAAAAAGTTGTTGCGTTTAGCCGTTAGCATGCCTTCTTCTAGGATAGTTCCAGGGGTGATCACGCGGGTGACTTCCCGCTTTACCAAGCCTTGGGCCTGGGCCGGATCTTCTACCTGGTCGCAAATGGCAATGGCAAATCCTTTGTCCACCAGTAGTGCACAATAGCGGTCTAGGGCATGGTGAGGAATTCCTGCTAAAGGTACTTTACCAATGGCTTTTCCGGCGTCTTTACTGGTGAGCACCAGCTCTAGCTCACGGGCAATTGCGATCGCATCTTGAAAAAATGTCTCAAAAAAATCCCCTACTCGATAGAGCAGTAGTGCGTAAGGATAGGCATCCTTCACCTTAGCGTAGTGGTGCATCATCGGTGTAAAGTCGTCCCGATTAACGTCCCTGTAATCCGTATAACGCACCGTATGTTTAAGCAGTCTTTCCGGAATACCAATATCTTTGGCGTCAGAACGCTGCTGATCAGGGGCAGTGGTCTTAGATGCAGTCATAGGGGCTGGTGGAACCATGGGACGGAGCACCGTGTCTAGCTGTGCTTTGCGAACAATCGCTGATACGGTTACTCAATTTTAGGATGCTTGCCTAATACCAATCGCTAAGATATCCAGGAAAATCCACAACTTCAATCTGCAGCCGCTAAAATTGTCCGCGTTGTTCCTTCCTGGTGTGATGTTATCTAAAGAATGCTGCGAGGCGGCGTTTCTTTTAGATGGGTTGCGTCCCTAGGCCAACCGCTAATGATCAGACCCACGCTTGCCAGGCCTTGCCGATGCTAACGGATATTCAAGTTCGCAAATTAACCAAGCTCTTTAATTTGTACGATGCTAATCATGATGGCATCTTGGTGCAGCAAGATTTTATTGCCTTGGCCACACGGTTGGCTACGTTGCGAGAAGAGCTACAGGCCTCTTCCCAACATACGCAGATTTTGGCCCATCTGCAGCAGGACTGGCAATGTCTGTGTGAGGCAGCGGATCAGGACAACGATGCTCAGATTACCCTAGATGAATGGCTCACTTACTACGGGCAAGTTTTGGATGACATGAAGCAGTATGCCAACCGAGTCATTGCCCTGGTCACGCTGCTATTTGATGCCTGTGATCAGAATAATGATGGTCAAATTAATGAGCAGGAATGGATTAGCTTGCTGTCAGTGTTCAATGTGCTGCCCATTTACGCTTCATCCATCTTTCTTAATCTCGATGTCAATCAGGATGGAGTTTTGAATCAAGATGAGGTGCTCACGTTGATCCATGACTTTTTCTACTTAAACGAGCCTTCTGTGCCCGCCAACTTTATGTTTGGGCCGTATTAATAGTCGCTTTGTTACTCACGTTTGAGCTGATAACACTGGTAGTCAAGCCAAGAGCATTGCGGATAATCCAGATTTATTATGGGTCTATTCCTACTCAAGACTGCTCTGATCATCATGGTTTCCCGAACGACACCTACAGACGATTCCTATGTTGCCAATCAGGTGATCTCGTTACCTAAAGGGCAGCAGTCATTGTGTGGAATGGTACATCGTTATTTTGATTGTGGTCGAAATCCTGCTATCGATTTACGAAATATGGTTGCAATAGGTGCCGCTCATGCTACTAGCAATTCGGAAATCATCAATTTTGATTTGTAGTTCGCGCTGGGTGCACACTACCTTTCCTAACACCTTAGCAACGATGAAAATCCATATTTAAGATGTACGCTGTCCTAAAGCGCGGATGGTTAAGTGGTAATTGTCAACGAATTACCGGCTTGTGGTTTGTAACTCGCCATAGAGCTAGCAATCTCAAACCGATACATACTTTGTCAGGGAGAACATCATGGAGACTAAACCGTTACCTGTCATTCTCAGAAAGTTTATTTTTCGAGAGGCTATATCGTCCCAGGCTGTTGACTACATTGATCAAGACATTGATCATAGCCAGGACGATGCTCAGGTAAGGTTAATCAAAATTGGTGCACCGACGGAAAACCAGGTGTCAATTCCTGGCTACTTTGTCATGAGTAGTGCCCCACCCAATATTGAAAACGCTAATGAACTGCAGGAATCAGAGATTCAGGCTGCTGCGCAGGGAGTGCAGGAAATTGCTCGCTACTTGTATGAGATTTATCGCGGGGATGGACTAGCTCCGGAACTGACGATTGCTGTCCATGGCTACAACAGTAGTCGTAGCTCTGTACGCAATTGGTATAAAACTATTTTTCGATACATTAATCGCCACGATTCGACGATTCCCGTCAATGGGAACCAAGTGTTTATTGGCTACCGCTGGCCTTCGGAAAGTATTGAAATACAGCGATTAGGGGAAGCGTTTTGGGCGTTGCCTCCCTTACCAAGAGATCTGATGCTCACTGGCTTTGTCGGGGCCTTAGTCTTGTTAATTCTAGAATTGACAACATTTCGAGATACATATGTTGGTTTCTTTGTGGCATTGCTTTTGGTATTGCTGCTGAGCCTGTCAGTGGTGATTGTTACTCTGATTATTTTGCGTATGGTGGTGTATTTCCGCGATCGCTACCGGGCACAAAATTTCGGTGTTCTAGATTTAGTAGAGCTGCTGCGACAAATTGATCGGGCTATGGTCAATCTTAAAGCCCAAGAGATGTCGAAGTCTGAATCTAATGGTACCGATACGGCAGATTTGTCTGATGCAGCTGCTAAATTCTGGCAACAAACCCACCGGAAAGTAAAACTCTCTTTTCTGGGGCATAGTATGGGGGGTTTTGTTGTTACCAATGTGGTGCGTATTCTTTCTGATGTATTTGACTCTCGCTCAATAGGAAACCAGCCCCCGGCCGATATTGGTTCTGTTTATCAGCTGGAGCGTCTAATACTCACATCCCCTGATATTCCAGTGCTGACAATTGTGTCGAGCCGAGCTAACTTTTTATCCTCTTCCCTACGGCGATTTGCAGAATCTTATCTTTTCAGTAGTGAAGGAGATTTGGCCCTTAGAGTTGCATCGGCCACAGCTAACTACTTTATGTTTCCTAGCAGTAGTGAGGATATGGGCTACCGTTTGGGGAATGTATCACTCAAATCTAGCTATTCCGATTCCAAAAATTTTGGCATTATTAATCTCAATGCTCTGGATGAACATTTTGGATATGATGGCTCTTCTATGGCAGAGGCTACTGCCCGTAGTCCCTACAAGGTGATGGAGCATTTATTTCTCACCTATAACTTTAGGAATAAGGGATACAACACGTTAGCTCAACTAATGCAACAGCATATTGCATCTAGTCAGTCTCAGGTCTCCAGTACATCGGTAGAAGTAGTGCAGCCAAAGATGACCATTGCAGACTTTTTCACCTACTTTGACTGTACGGATTATAAAGATGCTACTTTCTCTTTAGATGATCCCTCGAATACCAAACCGCAAGGTTTGTTGACCCGAGCAAGTCGTAAAAAAGCGCTGGGATGGTGGGACTATTTTTTGTTATCCATAGATGGGGTGCTACAAAAACGGGATGTCCATGGTGGCTACTTTCAAGGAGAGTTTACTCAGGCGATGATCTACCGCATTGCTTTTCTAGGTTTTACGGGTTATCTCAAAACCTTGGATATGGATTCGAAAACAGCATTTGACCCCCATGTGGGTTTGAGTAAATTACACATGGCTTGCCAAAATTTAGGCATTCAGAGTTTTCTCTCTCCTATTCGCTATCGAGTCAATATTCAAGGTGAAGATGTGCAAGATAACAAGCAGGAACTCTTAGAAGCAATTGACCAGGAGACGGCCACAATGATCCAGGCAGAGGTGACGCCAGAATCTCTTAAAAATTAAGGTTTTGACATTGTTACGAAATAGTCAATGAGTTGCTAAAAGTGAAGTTGGAGTTTTATCTGAGTAGGTAAAACCCACCCAGACTAATGCGCATATAGCAAACAGGGGTTGCATCTGATTCAGATGCAACCCCCGGCAAGTTCTTGGACTAAATATTGTATGTGAGGTTACCCGCCGATGCGGATGAGCTCGACGTCGAAAATAAGCGTTGCATTGGGGGGAATGACGCCACCAGCACCGCGAGCACCGTAGCCTAAGTCAGGTGGAATAACCAGCTTACGACGACCGCCTACACGCATCGTAGCGACGCCTTCATCCCAGCCTTTGATTACTTGACCGACGCCAATCGTAAATGAAAAGGGGCGATTGCGATCGCGACTACTATCAAACTTTTGACCATTTTCTAATGTGCCAGTGTAGTGCACAGTGACTGACTGCCCTGATGTGGGTAAAGCTCCGGTACCGACTTCGATGTCTTCATACATCAAACCAGAGTCGGTCTTAATCATATTATCTTCAGACATATCAGTTGCTTCCTCTGTAGTTGCCTCGGGGTCTAAGTCAGATGCCGTCTGGGCAATGAGTGTGGGCTGAGCAGTGTCTGTCATGTCAGTGGATAGGGTACCTGCCACTGCTTCACTGCCCCTAAGCTGGGTGGCCAATGCCACAACACAGCAAATAGTGAAAACTCCCAGACTAATAAAAACTTCTTTCACAGTTTGTTCTCCCGGTGCGATAGCGCTGATGCTTTAGCATGCAAGCTGCATCCAAATTGTACGTTACGAATCCTCAAACTCAGAGACGTAAACGTGGCACATTTAGGGTCGGTACCCGTATTATCGCCACTGCTTATTTTCAAGGTCCCTCAGCTGACGTTCCAAACGGTCTAACCGACCTCGTAGCTCGTCCATTTCGGCTTGCCTAGGAACGCCTAAATCCTGCATGATATTTCGAATCTGGCGTTGCAGTTGCTCGTCAATGGCGGCCTGATCAATATTAAATTGGGCCATAAAATCATCTACAAAACCTCGGGCCTGCTCAGGATTCAGTTTGCCATCTTTGACCCATTCTTCACTCACCTGTCGCAGCTGTTCCGCCACCAGTGAGGTAGTGCCAATGCCCAACATTAAAAGCTGTCGGAATAAATTGGAAGAGTCCATAGCTTAACCCTAGGTGTTGAATTGTAAGATTGCCAATACATCCAACTCTCTGAATGCCAGTTGCTATCCTGGCAGGTTGGATGTGAGTTGTATAAGCTTATTCTGACAAACTATTGACCTATTCGGCAGGCGGTTAACCGTATGGTGAAAAGACTTCTGTGGTGTGTGGCCGCAGCGTGGGTGACGATCATCTGGTTTAGCCAACCTGTTCAAGCCAGTACTCCTATGACCCAACAACCTCTTATGGTGATTGAGTGGCTAAAGTTCAGAGTGGATCCAACGTTACGAGATCGCTATCTGGCCATTGATGATCAGATTTGGACAACGGCGCTTGCTACCTATCCTGGTTTTCTGGATAAGACTACTTGGTTAGAGCCTGGTCGTGATGATGAGGTGATTTTTGTGATTTCTTGGGCGACGCGTCAACAGTGGAAAGCAATTCCTGAAGATGAGCTAGAAGAAATTAATCAGCGGTTTGATACTGCTTTAGGATTTGATTATGAAATGCTTGAATCCAAGGAGTATGTCGTACCCGTAAGTCAGGATAAAGGTGATTGAGACTGCATACTCTTATGGCCACTTGTCCTAAATGCCATCAACCGGTCACAACAAATGCGGTTGCCTGTCCAAGTTGTGGCTTAGAACTTAAAGCGCACGGTCATCCGGGCATAGATTTGCATCGTGCTGAAGGCAGCGCATTCTTGTGTAATAGTTGCACCTATCACCAGGATGACAGCTGCACATTTCCCAAACGTCCTAAGGCCGTTACCTGTACGCTGTATCAAGATGTTGCCCTGGCTAATGAACCGCGCTTAAAGGCTGCTGACATCTATACGCTTCCCTGGTGGCGAAAGTACTTGAGCTGGATTTTCTTAGGAATTACGATTTTGGTCAGTATTTTGCTTGTTGTTCTTTAGAACCTCAGTAGCCCAGTGGCATTCTTAGCCTGCCGCCATCGGGTTGACCACTCGTGACTTTTGAACAACCTACAGAAAGCGGTTTTCTATTCGGAATTAAGTAAACGGGCCTGACGGGATTCGAACCCGCAACTTCCGCCGTGACAGGGCGGTGCTCTAACCAATTGAACTACAGGCCCTTGCGAGCGATCTCTATTCTGCTTAGGAATGGACACTTTGTCAAACGGTTGACTAAAGTTTTTCTGTAGCAAGGATTATCCAGCTTCAGCGTCGTGTTCCCAGATGGGAAGGGCGAAATTAGCAAGCCAACGTTTCACCCAGAATGTAGCTCTACAGTCGTCTTCGTTGTATTTCAGAATATCGTTGAGATATTGTTCATCTTGACTGGCAAGCCAGTTGTCGTACCAGCAAATGGACTGGGCACCGTTGGCACTACTATCTCGCCATTCAAAGCCAATCCAGCGAGCAATGTGTTTGAGAGCGTAGCTTTCAATGGGAAGAGTGACCGCATCTACAATCCGTTTATGGATATCCACAAAACGGCTCAGCAATTCATCAATATCAACGATGCTGCCGTAGCGTTCCGCTAAACGACGAACTGTTTGGGCTTCGTAGGGGCAAAAGTGATAAACTGGTGAGTCAGGGTAGTGGGCCATAACATGTTGAAACTGGTGCCAAGCTGCAGCTTCACTCTCTGGTTCTCTAGCGACTAAGGGTATAAAGGTTTCCGTATTGGTTTGAGTGTCGACGACTAAAATACCGTGGAGGTAAACGAGGTCTTTGTCGGGGGCTGCCTCTATGTCGAAATAGAGTTCAATCGGGGCACCAGGCAAGTCTGATGGTGATAGGGTAAAGCTGTTGTTGGCATCGGTACGTGCGATCGCATTACCAGAAAGCTTGGCCTGAGCCTGATGCACAAGCTTTTCTGCGACTTTGAGCTCAAAACCTGAAGCCTGGGCGAGTTGGGCTGGTTGCTTACGCGCTAATATTTCAACTGTTGTTAGGCCCAACTTTTCTAAATGACGGTAACGATTGAGGGTGACTCCAGGCAGTAAAGAGAGATGATTCTGCTGTTGCGCCACATCGTAGCAATAGTTTAGCCAGACACACATATCGCATCGGCTGCGACTAATAAATACTTCTGGTGTGTGTCCATCCGGTGTAAGGACGGTGGCACACTGCTCAAGCAGTTCCAGGAGTGTTGGCCACTGTTTTTCCAAATCAATCACATAGTGGCGTTCCCGTAGACGCAAATGGGCCACCGCTGGAATAACTCCTTGCCACGCTGCCAGTACATAGGCGTGAAAAGCGGCTGTAAGCTGATATTCCTGTTTGGGTTTTTTCCCAAGTTTGATATCTAAGGGAACATAGTGCCAATTCCCGAGCCAAGAATCCCCCGACTGTTTAATCCAAAGATCGGGCTGGCTAACATATCCAATGGAGTTGTCTTTGCTGATGGCAGCTACAGTTCCACGATAAACATAATCAACACCTTGCTGCATCAAAGCAAAGGTTGCTTGAGCGGCAGCTACAACATCACCATCATGACGGCTAGGGCGACTGATAGGTTCAAACTCCGCTAGAACCGTGCGCCGATGAACAGCGCTATCCCCTTTGAGCTTGACCAAATAGTCGCTAGGGTCTGCCTGTAAGGTGGCATCACCATAGACATCCAGATAGGCTCGTCGCTGACAGCGTAGGAATGTAAAGAGAGTACTGTCTTGAACTTTGCGTTTTGGTGTGGACTGCTCAGTTGTCCATACTGAGGGTGGAGACATCCACTCAACAGCCGATGCCGGTTCATAAGAATCAGCATCCTGATGCGGTAAGGTAGGCAACCTAGCAACCACCGATCAACAAAGCCTGTTGGCAAGACATAGCCAAACGTTTTGAAATCATTAAAACAGTCACAGCGTGCTAGCTGGCTGACGCTTGCAATTAGTTTAGTGCAAGCATTTGCTTATGTAGTAACACGCTGTTCGGGAAAGCGCAATAATGATACGGCTGTAGAATTTTAGTGTGTTACCCAACAGACAGTAGTCCTGCACTGATGCGCTTCAATCCCCGGGCGACGACATCTGAATATTGGAGCTTGCCTAAAAACACATCCCCCATAATCTGTGTCCCGTGTGGATGCTTGACGCCCACACGGTATCCAACTTTAGGAGCAAGGTAAAATGCCTTTGCCAGTCGAGCTGCCCAGCGCATCTCGGTACCCCATTCTTTCGTCATAATTTGAGTGTAGTTTTCTAAAGCTCGATCTTTGCCTTGCAAGGCACTGTGGATCGCTTCCGATGCCTGGATTCCGCTCCAAATCGAAGGACGAATGCCTTCAGCCGTAAATGGATCGACAACGCAGGCTGCTTCTCCAGCTAAAACTGCCTGAGTGGTGTGCAGAGTTTGGTCCCCATCCCATAGAAAAATTGGGTGGCCGTGTTTGGTTTCGTCATTGATGTCCACACCAAACTGTTTGGAGTAATCTGCCAAGGGCTGCACTAAGTCCCGAGACTTACGCTTGGCTGACACAAAGGCTCCACTGCCGAGGGAATAACCGTCGGCTTTAGGAAAATTCCATACATAGCCATTTTTCATGAGGCCGAATTCAAAGTGGACGATATGTCCGTTATGGACGGGTAGTCGTGGCTCGGTTTCGATGGCTCCAGCCATAACAGTCTTTCTCTGTTTAAAGCCTAGCCATTTAGCCATGGGGCCTCTTGCACCATCAGCAGCAATTAGATATCGGCCTACTACGGGGACAGCAGAGGTGGTGATATGCCAGCAGCTGTCTTTAAACTCTATGCCAGTAGCTTTTGTACCTTCTTGTAAGACAGCTCCTTGCTTTTGCGCCTGCTGCACCATGTAATGGTCAAATTCGTCCCGGCGCACCATCCAAATGGGCTCTGATAGCTCAGAGATCACTTCGTCTTCCAGGTTGTAGGTGTAGCGTACCTGGGTGACCTTTTGGGAAATAACGGGTTCAAAGTCGTAGTCGAACCATTCAGCGACTTTGGGGCAGACACCGCCCCCGCAGGGTTTGTAGCGGGGTAGTTTATTTTTTTCTAGTATCAATACGGAATGACCCTGCTTGGCCAGGTGATACGCAGCAGCAGCTCCGGCTGGGCCACCACCAATAACAATGCAATCGTAGATAGTTGTCATAGGCTTTATGGGGTGCTTTGGCAGATGTATAACGTCTTTTACAGGGGAAGCTGTCCTTTAGCTCGTCAAACGATCAAGGATTCTGAAGACATAGACGTCAGCAATATAGACCAAAGATTGTCGATTCAGTTTTCCCAGATTAATTCTGGTTGATGATCGTTGGCTAGGATGGGCTGTTTTTACGGTCCAGTTGTGTGGCTGCTGCGATCGCAGCTTTTTCCCTTGCTCGCTGAGCATAGGGCTGTAGTTCAGCTTCTCCACAGCCGGTCAAAATACTCAGGTTTTCTAAGCTAATTCCCCGCATAAGCATTTCTACACACCAGGTTTGTCGTGCCTGGATCAGTTTTGGTGGCTCTGCGCCCAGGGCTAATCCCTGCCACCAAACATTCCAATAGTCTTCTAACTCTCCGACAGTCAGCGGCTCACCCTCTGTATTGACAAACATGGCACTCAGGCTGTCTTTGCGACTTTTGAGCCAGCGGGTGAGGGGATTATTTGTATAAGAACCGTAGCGTCTGCCTAAGATCCACTGATTCACGGGCACTTGGCGTGGATAGCTGCCCATAATCTGCAGAATATGCTGAGATTTGTCGCTGATCTGATGAGCTCGCTCCAGGCAGACTATTTCATTAGGGGATAGGCCAGCACCGAAAAGAACGAGTGCGATCGCGTGGTCTTGTAATCCCAACGTCCGAGTATGTTTCATCAACCGCTGCACCCAGCTAGTAGGTAAATCAACCACTAATGCGGGGGGCGGCGCCTCTGGTATCTGGCGCCGTTCTGGAGTGGGAGTACTTAGCAACGCCGTCAGTGTGTCTAAAAATTGGTCACGGTCATCCCACAGAGAATCGCCACTTGTCGCCTCAATGACGGCGTAACCCACTAAAACAGCACCGATGAAGTTGGCGAGGTCTGTTGCAGATACAGGGGCCATAGGCAATATCTGTTCTAGATGATTTGCAATTGCTGCTTGCATTTCTTTGAGGCGAATTTGTAGCGCCTGACGATGATCGGGTGGATACTGATCTGCTTCACCGATTAGCGATCGCACAAAGTTTGGAAATTTCTCTAGCCGCTGTAGGTGTTCATCTAGGTATCGCCTCAAGGTATCCGGTGAATATTCGCCATGTAGGGGAGCTTGAGGACTGAATGCAGGTGCTTCTTGCAACATGGTCAAAAGCAACCCATACTTGTTGCCAAAATTCCGAAATAGTGTGGCTTCATTCACCTCAGCCATATTCGCAATCTGCCGGGTCGTGGTGTGGCTAATCCCTTGGGAAAGAAAGAGTTCAGCTGCAGCCTGTGTAAGACGCTGGCGAGTGGAGGACGGAGACATAGACAGATTGCAAGTGCTACTTGCAACTCCAGGAAAAGATTGCTAACCTAAGTTTAATGCAAGTAACGCTTGCAAAATGTTTGGGATATATCAGGCCGCTTACTGTCAACAAGAGCATTCCTGAGAATCCAGTTGCAAAATATCTCTAAGAATTTTATGACTGCACAACTCACCCGGCCACCAGTCAGGTCTGAATCTAGCACCCAGGTAAAACGTCCTCCCTTAGATTGGGTAACTTTAGGCTTTTTCGCCGTCTTCCATGGTCTGGCCCTATTAGCCCCATGGTTTTTCTCCTGGTCTGCTCTAGGTGTTGCAATTGTGCTCCACTGGCTCTGTGGCGGCGTAGGTATCTGTTTGGGGTTCCATCGCATGCTCAGTCATCGCAGTTTTCAGGCCCCTCGTTGGCTGGAGTATCCCATTGCTGTAATCGGTACCCTGGCGATTCAAGGTGGTCCTATATTTTGGGTGAGCGGTCATCGTAAGCACCATGCATTCACAGAGGATATCCAGGATGATCCCTACTCTGCCAAGCGAGGATTCTGGTGGAGTCATGTTTTATGGATCTTATATCCCCACCGAGAGAACTTTGATAAGAAGCTCTACAGCAAATATGCTCCCGATCTAGTGCGTCAGCCCTTCTACCGGTTTTTGAACACTTACTTCCTCCTGTTCCAAGTGCCACTTGCACTTTTGCTTTATGCCATTGGCGGTTGGTCCTTTGTAATCTATGGCGTTTTTGTTCGTGCTGTTCTTGTGTGGCATGCCACATGGCTTGTGAACTCTGCTACCCACACTTGGGGCTATCGTACTTTTGATGCCGATGATAACGCCCGCAACCTATGGTGGGTCTCCTTAGTAACCTATGGCGAAGGCTGGCATAACAATCATCACACCTATCCTCGTTCTGCTCAAACTGGTTGGAAATGGTGGGAAGTTGACGTGACTTGGTACACCATCTTACTATTCGAGCGTTTAGGTTGGGCTAAGAAAGTTAAGCGTATCCCCGCAAAGCGCTAAGCTTACGCAAGAATCTGGTCTTTGAAAGACTCTTTGGAAATGAAATCTCATTTCCAAAGAGTCTTTCGTTTGTTCATGATCCCTCGGAGTTAGATAATGAATACGCTTAATCCACTCTCATACTCCTGTGGCGTACTATATTTCACCCCGCTTTCTAAATGCGTTAGCCGTTCACATCACTAAAAACTTTCTCGATCTTCCCCAGGTGAAGCTGCCGTTGATTTTAGGGATTCATGGTCGCAAAGGGGAGGGAAAAACATTCCAGTGCGAATTGGTTTACGAGCGTATGGGTGTGAATGTGGTTCACATCTCCGGTGGGGAACTAGAAAGTCCAGATGCAGGTGATCCAGCGCGGTTAATTCGTTTGCGCTATCGCGAAGCGGCGGATCTGGTAAAAATTCGGGGTGAAATGGCGGTGCTAATGATCAACGACCTGGATGCGGGGGCCGGTCGGTTTGATGGCATGACCCAGTACACCGTCAATACCCAGCTTGTTAATAACACTCTGATGAACATTGCGGATAATCCCACCAATGTTCAGTTGCCGGGTAGCTATGACGAAACGCCACTGCCGCGAATTCCCATTGTGGTGACTGGTAATGATTTTGCGACCCTATATGCGCCGTTGGTGCGGGACGGTCGGATGAATAAGTTTTACTGGGAACCTGATCGGGACGATCGCTTAGGCATTGTGGGAGGGATTTTCTCGCCTGATGGGTTAAGTTCCCAAGATATCGAGACCCTGGTAGATACGTTTCCGACTCAAGCGATTGATTTCTACGGAGCGCTGAGGGCTCAAATCTATGATGAGCAAATCATTGATTTCATTCATCGTGTGGGTGTTGAAAACGTATCTCGTAATGTGGTGAATACCAAAACACCTCCTAGTTTTAAAAAGCCAGATTTCCGCATTGATCATTTGGTGGAAGTTGGCCAGCGATTGGTGAGAGAACAGCGACGCCTGCAAGAAATGGGCTTGGTGCAGGAATATAACCAGGCTTTAAATAAGGCGGGCCGTCAGCCCAAAGGTAATGGAAACTACTACCGCTCTTACCAAACCAGGCATTCTGAACTATTACAGCCGGTTCAATCTTCCAATGGTAGTTGTAGTGCTTTGGGCAGTGATGCTGAGTCTACTCAGACCGCTTCCATAGCCCTGCCCTCAGATGTGCAGCAGGAGGTACGAACCCTGATGGCTCAGGGGTACAAGGTGGGTATGGAATACGTAGAGAAACGACGCTTTCGTACAAATGCTTGGCAGAGCTGTCCAGTGATTAATGGAGGCACTGAAGGTCAGGCCCTACAAACGATCGAGCAGTGTTTAACAGATCACCATCAAGATTATGTCCGGCTTATCGGTATTGACCCGAGTAATAAGCGCAGAGTACTCGAAAAGATTATTCATCGCCCCTGAAAACCCAGACTATCAGGATGAATCGAGATGCGGGGCTGTAGATTAGCGATTTAGTAGGCTTGTTTCAATCAAATTTTCACTATTCAGGCTGTAGCGGTTGTCATCTACCCAGCGCAAAACGTCCTTTGCAAGCTTGCTTTTATGTCTGATGGCCCTAATAGCTCCTGGTAAGTCTAACTGCTGAGCTGTTTCAGGATGCTCTAGATCAAACAGACCCGTATTCACCAAATCAATTCGGTTAAATTCGTCTTCTAGATTGGTAAAAATTTCTAGAAAGTGTAACGCGGTCTCTAACTCAGGCGGATCAATAATTGGGCAATTGCTGCCAGCTAAAAAACTATTCACGGGTAAATCAAAAACTGCATAGATGCTCAAAACCTGACTGCAGAGGGGGCTATGCAGCTTTTTAGCTTGAAAAGGAGGGGGGCTTTATCTTGCTTAAAAGCTTATCTTCTAAAGCTTGACGTGTCTTCCGAGGACAACGTTCCATTGATTACCCGTAATGTGTGCGAATGCTAATATTCCACGATAACCGGCGTATGATCGCTTGGTTTTTCTAGCTTTCGGGGTTCAATATCGATCCAGCAACGCTGTGCTTGTTTATATAGTTCGGGGGAAAGGTAATGGTGATCGATACGCCAACCCATGTTCCGACGAAAAGAAGCGGCTCGATAATCCCACCAACTGAAGTGACCACCTTCATCAGTAAATTTTCGAAAGGCATCTGCTAGCCCACCATCTGCTAAAGCATCTGTTAATCCTTCCCGTTCCTGTGGGCTACGGCCTATTGCCAACACATCTCGTAGAGTTTCCCGTTCCTTCGGAGACGACATGATGTGTTTGTCTCGTTTCTCGTCGGTGTAAATGTCCTTATTCTCAAGGGCGACATTGAAGTCTCCACAGACGTTGAGTTTGGTGGTTTCTTCCAGTGTCCTAATTAGATATTGCTTGAGTAATGCTAGCCAGCGCAGCTTGTATTCATACTTTTCGCTGCCAATGGAAGACCCATTCGGCACATATAAGTTGAGAATTCGTACACCGTTAAGAACGCCACTGATAACTCGTTTTTGATCATCTAAATCACCGACAGTGACCTCGTCTAAAATAGCGCTGAAGCCTAGGCGGATATCTTCTAGGGGAGTTTTGCTAATCAGTGCTACTCCGTTATAAGCCTTTTGACCGTATACATAAGTGTGATAATCCAGGTCTTCAAAGGCTGCTCTGGGAAAGTCCGCATCAATGACTTTAGTTTCTTGGAGACACAGTACATCTACATCTGGATGATTGTGGAGCCAGTCGGTTACATGGCTTAGGCGAGTGCGGACAGAATTAACGTTCCAAGAGGCGACTTGCATTCGGTGTGGTGGTCTGAATTAGCTCTCGTATTTTAGTATTGCGCAGTGTCGGTAAGACAACGGATGCTGCAGACGTCATCTGGATAGTAGTTTCCGTGATGTCAAAATCTTGAATAAGTGATGTTTGAATTCGGTTTAGTAGCAGGTCGCGACGGTTGGGATTGCCAGTTACGGTCAGACTGGCAGTGAGGTGAACTTGGCCAGGAGCAATGGTCCAAACGCGCAGCTGATTGACTTGGGTAATATCTCCAAACGTTAGCAGGTGCTGTTCGATAACCTCTGGGTTAATGTCTGTTGGTGATTGTTCCAGCAGAATACCTAGGCTCTGGCGAATTAGGGGAATGGCGCCCAGGAGAATTAGAAGAGCGATCGCAATACTTACTGCACCATCCATCCATTGCCAACTGAACCAATGAACAGCACCTGCTACTAGCAACACACCCAGGCAACTGAAGGCATCTGCCAATGTGTGAAAAAAGGCTCCTCGCAGATTCAGATCATTCTCGGTGTGCTGATGTAACAAAACTGCATTGACGCCGTGGACACCCAGTCCGCCAAGGGCAGTGAGTGCCATAGGTTGGGTCAGAATTTCAGTCGATGGTGCCTGCAGTTGAGCAATGGCTTCTTGGCCAATCCAACCAGCAATCAGCAACAATCCAATGCTGTTGACCAAAGCCGCCAATATTTCCACTCGGCGATAGCCAAAGGGAGCTTGCGGGGATGTTGGCCACCGGGCGATCCAAGCGGCGAGAAGGGACATTGCGATCGCAAATACATCAGCGACCATATGCCCTGCATCTGCTACCAACGATAAACTATGGCTGTGGTGGCTCATCCGCAGCTCGACAGCTGAAAAGCTAGCGATCATGACCAGCGCAATGGCCAATACCCTGAGTTTTTTAGGCGACGTCTCTATTGGGCAGTCGCAAGCCCCAAAACCGTGATTATGCATAAGTAAAGGGTGCCATGCCTGGCTAAAATCGACCACATGGGTGGTGACAGTTTTCCGACTTGTATCTAATATGCTTGACCAACCACTACAGGGCGATGCTCTGATCAAAGAAACGAACCGTCGCATTCGCTTAGCGAAAAAGCTCTGGGACGCCCACAATAACGCTGCCTGCCGTCGAGAGCGGGAACGTGCTTTAAAGTTGTATAACCAACTGACAAAGGTGCAGAAAGAAAAAGTGCCACAACAGCTGCGAGTTTGGTTGCGATATCGTAGTGAAAAATATTTCGGTGCCCATCGCACCCCTCCCGGCAGCAAACATCGTTCAGTACGGCGACGCAAATAATTGTGATGTCCACATTTGTTTGTTCTCGGCGTGTTTTGTCCTGGCAAGCCTAAGCTGCTCTTTTGCTTTTCTCTGCAGGATCTGTCCAACGTTCTAGCCAAGTAAAGCCTTGAGAAAAGAGCAGGTTGAGGGCCAAATATACTAATCCGATGGCCGTATAAATTTCAAACGCACGGAAGTTTGTTGCAACGGTCAGCTGCCCTCTCCGAAATAGTTCTTCTAGACCAATCACAGCAACCAGGCTTGTGTCTTTGAGCAATGTAGTAAATTCATTGCCCAGGGGTGGGATCATTCGTCGCAAAGCTTGTGGTAAAACGATGTAGCGTAAGGTTTGTAATGAGTTGAGTCCCATAGAGGCTGCAGCTTCCCATTGACCACGGTCAATAGATTGAATACCACCTCGTACAATTTCGGCAATATAGGCGGCTGAATTTAAGCTTAGGGCTAGAACTCCTGCAGACCAGCGATCAAAGGTGAATGTCAGCCCTAACCCCTTAAACATGGCAGGGAAGCCGAAGTAAATCCAAAAAATTTGAACCAACAATGGAGTACCGCGAAAAAACTCGATGTAAGCGCGGGTTGCCAATCGAACAGGCCAAAATTTAGACAGCCTGGCCGTTCCTAGTAGGGTGCCACCGATAAACCCAAAAAAGATTGCAAGAGCTGTGAGCTGGATAGTTGTTACAGCGCCCTGAAGCAGAGCCGGCAGAGCATCAATGATGTATTCCACGTTTTGAGGTCCGGTTATTAAAGACCTGTGTAAAGCCTTTTGACTAGAGGATTGTTTGTCGGGTCTCTGCAAAACTATTCATAGAGACCCAAAAATTGACCTACTTAAAATGCGGTTTCAGGCAATGTGCCAACAGGGGCAGTGCCAAACCACTTTTCATAAATCGTGTCATAGGTGCCGTTTCTAATCAGCTCTTCTAATGCCGCATTGAGAATTTCTACATTGGGAGAATCTTTAGGCATTGGGATACCGTAAAATTCTTCAGTCAGGAGTTCCCCAACAACTTTAACACCGCCAATATTCCCAGTTGCGATCGCGTCTAGTGTTGCAGGTGCATCGTTAATGACAGCATCGGCATTGCCATTAGAGAGTTCCTGGAGTGCTAGTGGTGCTGAATCAAACGTGCTTACTTTGGCATCCTTTACGTCAGCCGCTTTGTCAGCACCTGTTGTACCTAGTTGCACTGCGATTCTTTTCCCTTCTAAGGACTCTATTGAAGTGGTTTCATTATCATCTGCAGCCACAGCAATGGCTAAACCAGCCCGAAAATAAGGGCGAGAGAAATCTACAGTTTCTGCTCGTTCTTCTGTAATGGTCATACCACTGATGGCAGCTTCAATCGTGCCTGCCTGTAGAGCCGGGATCAGACCATCAAAGGGAAGGCTCTCAAACTGAACGTCTACACCTGCCTGTTCGCCAATGGCGTTCATCAGGTCAATATCGAATCCCACAAGTTCTCCGCTGTCGCTCTGAGATTCGAAAGGGGGAAACGCTGGCTCAGTCCCAACAACCCATGTGCCGCCCACTGCAGTATCTCCAGCAGGTGCACTGGTTTCTTGAGCTCCGCCACAAGCAGCCATGACGAGGGCTGCTCCTAAACCTAAACAAGCATTTTTCAGAAAGTGAGATCGTTTCATAGTGTCGATGGGATTCTCAACGTTACTAAACGGTGAATAGCTATAGAGCCGAGTTATAAAAAAGCCCTAAGTACTTAAGTTTTTCGAAAACTTGGTGGTTGAGTTTATACATTAGATGTAGCTTAATTTACCAGCACAAGAAAAAATGCTGCTGGTAATCCTTCGAAAGAATTAAACTTCCATATCTAACGTTAAGCTGTGTACCAAAGCGCACTAATCTTAACAACTGTCCATGATAAAAACGGTGTTGTGTTTAGCGTTCAAATGATTTTCAGCGCTATCATCCCAAGTTAAGGTGTGTTTCCTATGGTGGCTACTGTGTCGGAAGCAGCAATTTACTTTGCTAACTTGCAAAAGAGTTATGGGGATTTAGATGTCCTGCGAGGTATTAACGGTCAGATTCATCGAGGTGAAGTTGTAGCGATTATTGGTTCTTCCGGGTGTGGTAAAAGTACATTACTGAGGTGCTTTAACCGTTTGGAAACCATTACTGGTGGTCAGCTAATGGTCAATGGTATCGATCTCTCTGCTGTTAACCTAGGTGCTAAAGCCTTACAACAGCTGCGGGCTAACGTAGGCATGGTGTTTCAGCAATTTAATCTTTATCCTCACATGAGTGTTCTGGAGAATCTAACATTGTCTCCTCGAAAAGTGCTGAAGTTGTCTGATTCTGAAGCAAGAGAACGAGCTCAAGTGTATTTGGCAAAGGTGGGTTTAGCAGAAAAGGCTAGTGCCTATCCTGATCAGCTCTCAGGTGGACAAAAGCAGCGTGTGGCAATTGCCCGCTCTTTGTGCATGGAGCCTGAAATTTTACTTTTTGATGAGCCGACAAGTGCGTTAGATCCGGAATTGGTTGGTGAAGTTCTTCAGGTAATGCGTACCTTAGCTGAAGACGGGATGACTATGGCTGTCGTAACTCATGAGATGCAGTTTGCAAGGGAAGTTGCGAGTCGTGTGCTGTTCCTCAATCAGGGAGTAGTTGAAGAAACAGGCAATCCCAAAGAAGTTTTGCGTAACCCTCAAAGTGAGCGACTGCAAACATTTTTGAGTCGGATGAATGGAGTGGCATTTTAGCAAAAGCCCCTGTCTACAAACTGACATCCCCGCTGATAAATTGTTTGGGCATAGTCAGTCCACTGACCCTGGCCCCAATAACGGAAACAGCTCGTCTGCAGTGTTAAGTTATGAAGCAGTGCCTGGCGATAGTTAGTATTGACAGATAATTGAGACTGATGTGAAGCAGGCACTTTGGCAATTGCTTGATGAAAACGGGCGCTGAGCTGCTCCATAGGTTCCATAACGTTGTCATATCCATTTCTCCAGCTACGATCATTAGTCCATGACCCGCCAGCGAAGGTAATGTTGTGTTCTGCTAAGTTTGCGATTTTATTGGCAACTTGCTCCGGTGTAATCTCTCCGTCCCCTAATGTTTGCCAGAGATGATGTTGCCCGGTCGCTTGGCATGTAGGAAAGTCTTCTTCTGTAATACCAGCTGCCGCTAAGAGTTCGAGATACTCGGTTCCATTAATACCTGTAATACCTTTTTGATGAGATGCTTCATGCCAAGCTCTCTTAAAGGCTCCTGGAAATTCATTCATCATCACACCACCATTTTCACCATCAGAAATTTGACTGACCAATGGTGGAATCGATTGGTGACCTAGAGAGACTTTTCCTAAGGTTTTTGCTTCATAGTATGGCTGCATTTGGCCAATCAATTTCGTGTCGGAACCCTGGGTTTTAATGAGAGCTGAGATCGAAATTTCCTGACCATAGCTGTTACGAGCGATTAAGCGATGGGGCAGATGAGTTTGTTGAATACTTTCCCCTGTGATGGTTTCTACCGTATGTTCTTGAACCATCACCCAACGATAGCCAGTTTCTTTTAAGGCTTTTACCAGTGTGTAGAGAGCATCTGGATGGTTAGGTAGCTGCATCTCAGGGAGTGAAAAGCCGCGAACACGCTTTAATGCATCCAAGCCAAAAAGGCTAGCAAACTGATGATTCCATGCTTCGATATGCAGCTTGATGTCGGGTAGTGGTGTAGCTGCTGCAACTGCATGGCCCCAAAATGTTCCTAACCACTCTACATGGGGTTGATATCTGGGATCACAGGTAATTGCCTTAAGTTTATCAATGATGTCATCCCGCCCCATTTGCTGGAGTCCCCATAGCAAGTTACCAGAGTAGTCCAGCATGACTCGTGGATTACAGCCTTGCTGGACAAGTTCTGGGATAAAGTCCCCCATCCGTGCGTAGCAGTATGCGAAGGGTCCAGCGTTGTGATTATCCCCATCATAGGGATGCTCGAACATGTACTGCAGATGACTAATTAAGGATCCCTGTGGCCCTGCTGGGATCGTTGGCTGGTGCATATGAAGTGCGATCGCGAAACCAGCTGATAAGTCATTAAGGCGTAGATTGCTGTGCTCGGAAAAAATGGGACGGTCAAATTCACGAATTTCCCGCATAGGAACCTCCCATCCACATAGTGTAGGGAGTGCTGGGTCATCAATAGCCGGAACCAACATCGCAGCAGACATATTGTTATGGCTTTTTAAAAGTGGATTAACTGTATCTAGTGTCCCAGCTAGAGGCTTTAAAATAAACCACCCTTATACAAAAGATAATTCTGAATTAACTCATCGCAGTTTGTACGGGCACATCAAGACTGGCCATTGCTGATTTATGAGAGGAATGAATTGTCACCCCCCCCGAGTGCAAAATTGGAAACCTAACCAGCACTTGAAGAATCAGCAGTGCTCAAAATCATTATCAAAAGAAACAGCCAGTTCATCTTTTAGCCAGTTTAGAATCTGCAGGCGTTCTCCATGGGTCAGATATAGATGCCCAGTATGACGTAATCGATCATTCACATCCTCCACATCAGCAGGCGTCATTAAACCGACCATGTTGCCGATGTTGTACAAAGCATCATCACGCTCTTCCTGAGTATGGCAACCGTAGCGATACCTTGAGATTTGACGACTGATATAAGCAAATGTTTGCGGGTCTGTTTCGTCTAGGCGCTGCTTTCTTTCATCAGCAATCGGTTCACCAGCAACCATTGCTGCATAGTCAGTATCTAATATGTCTAATTTAATGATTTTTGCTGGTTGCCTAGGTGTCTGGCTCACGGTGTTACGACCCTACTTTCACTCCATTACTTTCTAGATTGTGCATCCCTTTCCTAGAAATCGGCAGAAGCTTTGTTATTTCGCAATTGTCCGTTTGCAAACGTTTGTGAAACCGACACAATTCGCTAAAGTCCTCAGAATTCAGGGCTGTAAGCGCATACTTAAATCTAGCCAAGGAGCACGAGTAATGGGAGCGCTACTAGAAATATAGTCAACGCCTGTCAGGGCTATTTCACGAATACTGTCTAAAGTAATATTTCCTGAGCCCTCGATTTTGACTCTAGGATTCTTTTGTCGAATGATTTTCACTGCTTTCTTCATCTTTTTGGGAGCCATGTTATCTAGCATGATAATGTCTGCCCCATATACCAGTGCTTCTTGGACCTGCTCTAAATTTTCCGTCTCTACTTCCACCGTGAGTGGATAAGGCATGGTTGAGCGTACCCATTCGATAGCCGCAGCAATGCTACCAGCTGCAGCAATATGATTGTCCTTAATCATCACAGCATCATCCAATCCCAAACGATGATTGCAAGCTCCACCTATCTGCACAGCATACTTTTCCAATGTGCGTAATCCTGGAGTAGTTTTTCTCGTATCAACAAGTTGTGTTGGCACATCTGCAATGGCCTCTACGTATTGTCTTGTTGATGTTGCAATACCACTAAGATGCATTGCCAAGTTTAAGGCAACTCGTTCTCCGGTTAGCAACGTAGCCAAGTCACCCTGCAAATAAGCAATAGTTGTTCCAGCCTCTACCCATTGACCTTCTGGAATAGAGGGGGTGAAATTCATTGGATGAACATAGCCATTAGCATCAGCCAAAATAGTAAACACTCGTTGAGCAAGTAATAGGCCACAAATAACCCCAGAAGATTTATTGAGCCAATACCCTTGCCCAAGTGTTTGAGCAGCATCAGCTAACCCAAGAGTTGTCCGATCTCCACGACCAATGTCCTCTTGCAACCATTGCTTTAGCTGCTCATTCACACTAATCCAGTTGATATTCATCCAATGCTTTTGATATCTATTTGCCTATATAGATTAATCGGAGTTCTATACCTTATATAGGCAAGCAGATTGCTCCTACTATGAGTTCGCTGATAAATTCAGCAAAACTTCCCACTATGTGAACGCCTGCCCTCTGGTATCGAGGCAAGACACCAGGGTGAGCCTCAATTTGAGGCCAATAAATTTTTCAACGGGTTTCCTAGAGCATTCAATCGGAAAGGCTCGAGTACTGAATTTGCGAGCTTTTGAGAATATTGCAAAAAATTTTGAGAAAGGTATTGACCGAAGTTCAGGAGCTCGCTATATTAGTAAAGCGCTCAACGGGGGGTCGAGATTTTCGGTCTTCTGAGGCGCTAAGAACCTAGACAAAG
>JBCCQQ010000057.1:0-41036 GCA_039024555.1 Cyanobacteria bacterium P01_D01_bin.156 | reverse complement strand
CGTTGCCACAAACACGTTCAGGCGTTGATGAGACTCGACCGAAACAAAATTGAGTATCATTTACGAGGGCTAAGAGCTATAGAAGCTGTCCTAGATACGCTTTAGCTGTTGTGTCTCCCTTTCAGCCGCAAGCCAACAGATAAACTTCAGCAATCTATCCTGCACCTGGCGACAGTGCATAATTTCCAACATACGATTGACCTGGACAGTGTGTTTAAGCAAAGTCTCTACGGTTAATACATAGTCTCCGGGCAAGCGGACCAATTCCACTGCGCTTGAACACTGCAGTTCGCAAGGTTCTACCTGGCTAATGGGTACGCCAATAACGCTGCCGGGACTCCATAAACCTAGGGGAACAACATCCCCCTCTTCACTCCAGGTGACAGTGCGAACCAAACCGGAGTGCACCTACTTAGAGGCTGCGTTAAAGGGTCCGAACCAGGTACCAGATGGCACTAGGGTGCTAAATCTAGATCCTCCAAAGCCTAATTCCATCATTCCAAATTTATGAGGCTCGATGTATTCAAATTCAAGTAGTAAGGCTTTTAATACAATCTTTTAGAGCATTCAGACTTCGTAATCAGTGCCCAGTTGAGTAACGGCTAATTTTGAGAACCCTTGAGAATAAACGACTCCTTAGTAGATAAGTTCTGTAAACAAGTAGTGTTTCATACAAGAACAATTCAGTAATATTCAAAACGATTGATATGTTGGCCTCTATCTAATAGAGGCGATTGCTCAACAGCTATCTAGAAGTATATCTATAAGAAGTTTTCTATCTCATATGATTTGTTTGTTCAAAGTAGGTTAGGTGTGATTTTTCTTTGCAAGATTTATAAAAATCAATAGTTAGGTTCATATAAGTTGTTACGTGAACCTGGTCTAGTGCATGTGAAATTGATATTAACTAGTAGAGAACTTCAGCAATGAATCCGTTTCAAGATGTTTTCATTTCCTACGGTCGTGCAGATAGTAAATACTTTGCCAAGGAATTGCATGATCATCTTGTTGAACAGGGGCTAACCGTCTGGTTTGATTCTGAAGATGTTCCAGTTGAGGTTAACTATCAGAAGCAAATTGATGACGGCATCGATAATGCCGATAACTTTTTATTCATTATTTCCCCTGACTCAGTTAATTCGCAGTATTGCGCTTTAGAAATTGAGCAGGCACTCAAACAGGGAAAGCGTATTATCCCTCTGCTTCATGTTGAAAAAATTAACCGTGCAACCTGGCAGCAACAGAATTCCTCCGGTACGGACGCGGAATGGGAGGCTTTCCAGTCACAGGGATTGCATGACCATTTGCAAAATATGCATCCAGAGATTCGCAAAATCAACTGGGTCTACATGCGAGACGAGGTTGATAATTTCGAACAGGGCTTACAGTCCTTGCTCAAAATTATCAACCGCCAAAAAGACTATGTCCGCCAGCATACGCTGCTGTTAAGCAAGGCTGCAGATTGGGAGCAGCATCAGCGGCAGTCCCATTATTTATTGGCTACAGAAACCGTTCAACAGGCTCGAATCTGGTTACAGACATCTTTCCACAATGAACAACCTCCCTGTGTGCCTACGGACTTACAATGTGAGTTGATTACTGAAAGTCTAAAGGCCGCTAATGGATTTATGACACAAGTTTTCGTTGTCTATGCAGAGGAAGACACATTAGTCATCAACCATTTGCGTCAGTCGTTGCAGCGAGAAGGCTTAACTGTATGGGATAAGGCAACGGATATTCAAACAGGCAGTGATCTGTCGATGGAAATTCGGAGCGGCATTGAGAAAGCTAGTAATGTCATTTATCTTCTGTCACCACACTCCCTGGATTCATCAAGTTGTCAGGAAGAAGTTCAGTATGCTTTACAGTTCAAAAAACGAGTGGTTCCACTTCTGTTGGAGCCAATTGATCAAGAGGCTCTTCCTAAGAATCAGAAATCGCTGCAGTGTATTGACTATACACAAGGGCAGACGACACTTGACCAACATGTGGCCCTAGCTAAGTTGCTCAGAGCCTTAAAGGAAAACGCAGGCTATTACGAAGAGCATAAACAGCTATTGGTGCGTGCCCTGCAGTGGGATCGACAGAAACGGCCTAAATCATCGTTGTTGCAAGGCCAGGAATTTACCTTAGCAGAACAATGGTTAAACTTTAGTCAGACTGAGACAGACTCTCCGGCTACGGATCTACAACAGATTTATATCCAGAGTAGTCGAGAAATGAACCAGTTCTTTGATGCGTTCATTTCCTATGGACGAGCTGACAGTAAAGCATTTGCGACCCAGCTTCACGATCAGCTGGCGGACCATGGTTTTAATATATGGTTTGATCAAAATGATATTCCCCTAGGGGTAGATTTTCAGGAACAGATTGATGCGGGGATCGAAAAAGCCCATAATTTCATTTTTATTATTGCTCCCCATTCGGTGAACTCGCCCTATTGCCGCAAAGAAATTGAGTTAGCGCTGAAACTGAATAAGCGAATTATCCCGATTTTGCATGTTGAAGAAATTAATCGGGAAACCTGGCAACAACGGAATCCTTCGCGAAGCCAAGACACAGATTGGGAAGCAGCCCAGGAACGAGGGGAACATAACAGTTTCAAAAATATGGTCCCGGAGATAAGCAAAATCAACTGGGTCTACTGCCGAGCCGAGGATAATTTTGACCAGTCTCTGGATGGATTGGTGGGGTTGCTGCATCAGCATGAAGACTATGTGAAACAGCATACGGAATTTCTAACGAAGGCTTTGGCCTGGGAACGTAATCAAAAACAATCTCGATATTTGTTGGTGGGTGAGGAGCGTACACAAGCAGAAGCCTGGTTGAAAAATCGGTTTATGGATGAACAACCTCCTTGTATTCCTAGTGATTTGCACTGTGAGCTGATTACCGAAAGTATTAAAAATGCCAACAACCTGATGACAAAGGTCTTTCTATCCTATGCGGAGGAAGATCGAGAGACTGAGGTAAAGGTGCGAAGAAGCCTGATGCGTGAAGGGTTTACCGTGTGGAGTAGCCAACAGGATATTGAGACAGGAGTTGACTTTCAGGAGGCCATTAATCGAGGAATTGAAACTGCAGACAATGTTGTTTATTTGATTTCTGAGGATTCTCTTCAATCTTCCTATTGCCAACAGGAAATCGAATATGCGCTGTCTTTAAATAAGCGAATTATCCCACTGAGACTAACGGAGGTCACACCAGAACAGATTCCACCAGAGCTACGATTGATTCAATATATTGATCTAGCCGATAATGTCCTCGAAGTTGATTATCGGAAAGATGAAAGTGACCTAATCAAAATTTTGCGGCAGGATAGCTCCTATTATGAGCAACACAAGATGATTTTGGCCCAGGCATTTAAATGGGAGCGTCAGGAGCGGAATCCGAGCATCCTACTGCGAGGCCATAATTTACGTCAGGCAGAAGCCTGGTTAAAGTTGGCCCAGGCAAGGGCGCAACAACCTGCAACAACACTTCATCAGGAATTTATTCAAGCTAGCTTGGAGCAACCGACAGATGTTGCCTTAGATGTATTTGTGTCCTATTCTCGGGCAGACTCAGATTTTGTTCGTAAATTAAACGATGCTCTACAGGCTCAGGGCAAGACCACCTGGTTTGATCAGGAAAGTATTGCCTCAGGTACAGATTTTCAGCAAGAAATTTATCGAGGCATTGAAGCGTCAGATAATTTTCTGTTTGTGATTTCGCCAAGCTCTGTCAATTCGCCCTATTGTGCTGGCGAAGTGGAGCATGCGGCGAAGTTGAAAAAACGGTTTGTTACTGTTGTCGATCAGCTGGTGAGTTCTGCATCGCTTCATCCAGAGTTGGCAAAGGTACAGTGGATCGACTTTAAAAAACACGATGGGGACTTCTATGCCAACTTTAGTGAGCTGATCCGCACCTTGGATACGGATCGGGAGCATGTGCGCAGTCATACGCGATGGTCCCAACGAGCGTTGGAATGGCTAGAGAAACAGCGGAGTAATGATTTGTTGTTGCGGGGCAATGAGTTCGCCCTGGCAGAAACATGGTTGACAGAGGCAGAGCAGGGAAAGAAACAACCGTCTGCAACGGAGCTACAACAAGAGTATTTTCAGGCGAGTCGACAGTCTATTGAGGTCGGCATTAAACGAGAGAAACAAATCTCGCTGCTGATTCGTTCGTTGTTAGGGGTGGTCAGTATTGCTTTTGTTTTAGCTTTCTTTCAGTGGAAACGAGCTGAAACGGTTCAGGAAGGTCAAATTAATGCGCTAAGTCGGTATTCTCAGTCCTTAAATGCGTCTGATCAAAAACTGGACGCTTTAGTTGAAGGTATTCGAGCTGGGCAACAATTACATAAGCAACTATCCGGAGTTCAACCTGAGACCAAGCAAAACGTTATTCAAAGCTTACAAGGTGCGCTTTCCTCCATCAGTGAACAAAATCAACTAGCAGGACACCAAGGTGACTTGTGGAGTGCTCAATTTAGCCCAGATGGCACCATGATTGTCACAGCAAGCTCAGATAAGACTGTAAAGCTTTGGAATCTTGAAGGGGAAGAACTTCAGACCTTACAGGTGCATAATGCTGAGGTTTATGCAGTAAGTTTTAGTCCTGATAGCACTATGATTGCCACAGCAAGTGAAGATGGAACTGCTAAACTGTTAGACTTAAATGGAGAAGAGTTACAGACATTTTCTAACCACGATGGGGCAGTATATAGTGTCAGCTTTAGCCCTAATGGTAAGAGCATTGCAACCGCAGGAGATGATGGAACAGTTAAACTGTGGACCCTTGATGGACAAGAACAACAAACTATAAATGCCCATGATGAACGAGTGAGTCACATCAGCTTTAGCCCTGATGGAAAGACTATTGCGACAGCAAGTCGAGATGGAACTGCTAAACTGTGGTCGATAACAGGACAAAACCTGAAAGTTTTGCAGGGCCATAATGAATGGGTTCGTTATGTTAGCTTTAGCCCTAATGGTCAAGCTGTTGCAACTGCGGGTGATGATAACACAGTAAGATTTTGGTCCCTGCAAGGACAGGAGATGCAAATTCTAGAAAGTCACGATGACCGAGTTTATAGCGTTAACTTCAGTCCCGATGGCCAAACGGTTATCACGGCTAGTGGCGATAACACGATTAAGCTATGGACTTTAGAAGGTGAAGAATTCCAGACCCTTGCAGGACACGAAAATATAGTTTTAACCGCTAACTTTAGTCCCAGTGGAAGTAAGGTTGTAACCGCTAGTGCTGATGAAACAGCTAGAATTTGGCAGGTTACTCCCCCTAACTTTAAGGTGCTACAAGGCCATAGTGACAAAGTTAATACCATTAGTTATAGCCCTGACGGTGAGATCGTAGCTACGGGTGGCAGTGATAATCTCGTCAAGCTTTGGAATACTGACGGAGGAGAATTGCAAACACTTACAGGTCATACTGACAGGATCTCTCATATTCAATTTAGCTCTGATGGTAAGATGCTTGCGACTGCTAGTGCAGATAAGACAGTTCGCCTATGGAGTATAGATGGTCAAGAGTTAGCTGTTCTTGACCATGAATATTGGGCTAAGAGTGTAAGTTTTAGTCCTGATAACCAGTTAATTGCTACTGCTGGTTTTGAGAACCCTATTACAATTTGGCGTACAAGCGGGGAGAAGCTGCAAACTCTAGCTACGGGTAGTAATAAAGTCCTGAGTGTTAGCTTTAGTCCAGACGGTCAAACATTACTCTCTGCTGGTGTAGATAAGGTCATTAGACTTTTAGACCTTCAAGGACAAGAGATCCGAACTTTAGAAGGACATTCGGAGGTGATTCTAGGCGTAAATTTTAGCCCTGATGGCCAAGCTATTGTATCGGCTGCAGATGATTCTACAGCCAGGCTTTGGAATCTAAATGGAGAAGAGCTTACGGTGCTTGAACATGAAAATACAGTGATGGGCGCAAGTTTTAGCCCTGATGGAAAGATGATTGCTACCGGAGGATTTGGTCAGGTCACAAGAATCTGGAATTTAGAGGGGCAAATATTAGCAATATTTGAGGGACATAAGGATGTTGTGAGTTCAGTACAGTTTAGTCCTGACGGTCAGACATTGACAACTGCAAGTTGGGATAGTTCAGTCCGATTGTGGGCTCTTAATTTAGAGCAGTTGCAGACATCTACAATGCTCTTAAATTCAGATCTAAATGGATTACTTTTTGCTTCATGCAAATGGGTTGAAAATTATCTCAAGTATAGTGTGGCTGTTGAAGAAGAAGATCGTCAGATTTGTCGAGGTATTTAGGCAATTAGAAAGTACTTACGACTATTAATCTACGTTAGTTCATTATGGAGAAAAAGAAGTGAAATTGATGACTACCAAATTTTGCCGGACTTTGTTCATTGCCCTTATACTGTCTATTCCATTTGGTCTTCTTCTTCGAGAGGTTAAGCCAACCTCCGCCCAATCTAGAGAAACGCCCCTAGTAACAGCTATTCTTGATGATTTTGGCCCTGAACGAGATGGGTTTAACTTCACAAATTCTCAACTCACTAAGAAAATTTTGGACACTTATTCAACCCCCCAAGGGCTGAGAGATGCAACATATATTAACGGCCTGGCAATGGCATTTATGTTTGGAGAAGAAAATGTCTGCCTTGATGGAACGGGTATTTCTAATCTACGGGTTGGAGACAATGGGTCGTCAAATTGTATTCTGACATCTCCAGCCCGTCGATGGTTAGAGCAGCAAATTAAGTCCATGGCCCACGGTGTTTGTGAAGGTATGGCACTTTCCAGTTTATATTTCTGGCTCGGTAGACATAATCATACTAAAAATTGGGACAGACCCAATCCTGTAGTGATTAGCATGAGTGGTGTTTTAGAGGATGGGGCACAAGGAACAAGTCGGGCAAGCGATGTGCCTATTACCGATAGGGAGCTTCACACTTACGCTACGATTTTATTTGCGATGCAGTCAATTGATAGAGTTTATAAAAACGCGCAAGAAAATCGAAATAACAAGACTCCATCTGAGATGCTGCAAGAGATTGAAAGTTCTCTACAAAATGCTCGCAGTAACTGGGAAGATAAGATCTTTGATGCAGGTGTCGATCCACTTTATACCATAGGTGTTTATCAAAAGGATAAAAATGGTCGATTGTTTGAGGGACATACACTACTTCCCTATAAAGTTTGGGATTTAGGAGATAATACAAAACGCGTTTTTGTTTACGATAGTAACTACGTTTATGGCTCTAGTCGGGAAGGTGGTAAAGTAACAGCTGATGATACATATATCGAATTTCAAGGAGATAGCTGGCGCTATGCTCCGCCCACAACAGAAGTTGTATATTCAGGAGATGCAACTTCTAAAAAACTTGATATTTCTCTTCTCAATACCAGAGATACAGATCCCACTAAATTTAATTCCTATCATGACTGTACCTTTTGCAAAGGTGGCACTAGTAATGTAGAGATTGGTTTCTTTGGTCCTGGTGATTTGACTGTTGAAAATTTAAGAAATGCCAATGGTGAGAATGAGCGAGTGACAGATATTCCCTTTAAAGGAGGCTTAGGTTTCGATGTGCCTGCAACCTATCTATTACCTGCAGATGCACCTTACGAAATCGATCTAAAGGGTACAAACGACGACGCTCAGCAGAGTGAGGACCTATTGGAAGAAGACTTTCTGGGAACTGATTTAATGATCAGTGGCTCTGGCTATACGCTTGGCCTAGAAGGGATTGATCTTAGAGCTAATAGCGAGTTATTTGCATATGTAGAGCCTCACAAGAATGGACCAGAATTTACATTTGATGCGGACACTGCTACGGCAGTCCCTGGTATGTTTATTACGATAGATGATGATACAACCGGCTATGAAATTGATATCAGTGGTTTTACCCTTTCTGACGAGAAAGGTGTTGTTGTCAGGTTAGATTCTGAGAAAAAACGACTTTACTTTACTGACGATGATGGAGCTGACGATACTTATACCTTTGAAGTGTATCGCATAAGTAGCAGTGAAAATGAGGAAGAGATAATTATAGTAGAAGAGACAATTACTGTAGAAGTACAGCTACCTGCTGACCAGGTTGCTTATCTCGCTTATGCTGAGTTGGGAAATGGGGAATGGGCCGACGACGAAGTCCCTATCTACTTTGCAGATGCAGACCAGCTTGTCCAGACAGATGAAGATTACTTGAGTATTGATACTACTGCCACGACTACTTACCGTGGTGGTAACTGCTCAGGAGGAGTGTGCTATTAGAATGAATAGCACATAAAACGGCTGTGTTGGACACGACCGAAGACCTTGGATGAACTCTAAGCGATAATTCGAGGTCAATTAGTTGACTTAACTAACGCTACGAGCGTGTCCATTACTGGGCAAGCTTCTGTACTGGAGGCTTTATCTGCAGTTAGTGCATAGAGAATTGACATAACCCAATAATTGATTACAAGACCATGAAAAAAAGCCTGTACTGATAAAAATCAGTACAGGCCACTAACGCGTTACGGACCTCTGGTATGACTATCGCTTAGGCGATCATCAATTCTCTTTGGTGAGCCTTTAGGGCTCGACTGCTGACAAATTTTTCTCTCCCTGACCAGCGCAGCAGCCCTTCTGCTTCTAGCTGTTTGATAAAGCGAGTGACGGTAACACGTGAGGTGCCAATGGTTTCGGAAATCTCTTGGTGGGTCAGCCGAATGGAAATTATCTGGCCACAGCTGGTAGCCTGACCAAAATTATCCGCCAGCCAACAGATAAACTTAAGCAATCTATCCTGCACCTGGCGACAGTGCATAATTTCCAACATACGATTGACCTGGACAGTATGTTTCAGCAATGTCTCTACGGTTAACACATAGTCTCCGGGCAAGCGGACCAGCTCTACTGCGCTTAAACACTGCAGTTCGCAAGGCTCTACCTGACTGATGGGTACTCCAATAACGCTGCCGGGGCTCCATAACCCTAAGGGAACAACATCCCCCTCTTCGCTCCAGGTGACAGTACGCACCAAACCGGAGCGCACCTGCCATAGGGTATAGGCATCGGCACGAATGCGATCGCGACGCTTAAATTGATAGGTCGAATCGAGAGACATAGCGAGGATAGATAGTTGAACAAGAAGCGTGTTTAGATACCTGCTAAAGCAACCATTAGGAAGATAAATTGAGCAACGTTGGGGTCATGGACACAGGCATGAGCTGATCCACCTGTCGCCAGTGATTTAACACCGCTGTTTCCACCTGGCGTGGCTGGTCAAAATGAAAGAAATGGTGTCCCTCAGGACAGGTCCAAATGCGATCGCTGGATTTAAGCCAAGGCTGCCATTGAGTGGCTCCATCCACCACGGCATCATGGCCACCCTGACACACCAGCAACGGCACTTTTACCCGGGCAGGCTTAACTGATTGCCTATCCAATAAAGAATGCAGGGCCAATCCCGTATCTAAATCTTGGGCCAACATGTGCACGAGGGAGCGGGTTATACCATGGCTACGGGGGCCAAATAAAATCCGTACCATCTGTGCTAAAACCACCTCACGACTGCAGGGCAACAGCTGGCGTAAAGCATAGTAATGGGCATGCCAGTTCACCGCCGGATTTGCCCCCACCGATAATAGCGTTAGCGATTTCACATGCTCTGGATACTGTTGAGCGTAGAGCCAACCAACAATACCGCTGAGGCCGTGGCCAATTAAATGAACGCTCTTATGGGTATGGGCAAAATGCCCCTGTAGATAGTCATATAACAAATTAATCGCCACATCCAAACTGCAGGGTTCATCCTCAGTTTGGATATATTCCCAGCGCATCACTGAAACCCGCTTAGATAGGCAACACAGTAGACGCTGATCAAATCTCTTTAGCTGCGGGCTCACGGTTAACCAAAGAGCATGGGGGAGATGAGACATAGGAGTTAAACAATGAGAAAAACAATCTCCTCAGCTGTGTTTCTGGGAAATCCCCAAAACACACATTTACTAGAGATAAATTCTAAAAAGGATTACAAAAGAGCTCTGCACGCTATTTACAGAACTTTTTAGCCCCTAAGCTTATTGGGATTAATAGTCAATAAGCTTAGGGGCTAGTATAGAGCACCTTCTAACAAATGGGAATAGGTTTCAATAATTTAGTTTTCTTAAGAAACTACTGACCCCGCTAGATTCACTGCAGGAAGCCTTTTTTGGCCATGCAAAACGTGCTTTCAGGCAAAGATAGCTTGCAGGATGACTCTTGTATAGCTTTCACAAATGAAAAACTATATCAATAGATCATTGTTTCCATGCAGTATACACATGGGATTAGGGAGCCCATGGGCAATAATGGGCTGGCTTTGCAGCCTAGCTGCTGTATTTAATGAGTTGCTTTAGTTGCAGCCACCTGGATGATTTTTTTGATGTGACTTAACCAGTGTGTCCACTGCGGAGGCGATAGCCCATGCCTCTGACAGTTTCGATATAATCGCTGCCCAGCTTCTTACGCAGGTGGCGGATATACACTTCGATAATGTTGGAGCCTGGGTCGTAGTCATAGCCCCAAACCCGGTTTAATAGCTGTTCTTTGCTCATCACCTGCATGGGGTGTCTAAGGAGTACCTCGGCGAGTACGAACTCACGAGCCGATAGATCAACAGTGCGATCGCCCACCCTAGCCTGTCGTGTTAATAGATCTAATGACAAATCTCCTGACCGCAGCAGGGTTTCTGACGGAGCCTGCTGTGGGCTGTTGCGATCGCGTAGCTGTACTCGAATACGGGCCAACAGTTCTTCAAACCGAAATGGTTTAGTAATGTAGTCATTGGCCCCGCCCTCTAGGGCTGTGACCGTATCATCCACCCCATCACGAGCGGTTAAAACAATAATCGGTAGGGGCTCTCCCTGACCGCGGATTTCCCTTAAAACCTCCAGGCCATCTTTACCCGGTAGCCCCAGGTCTAGAATCAGCAGCTCAAAGTCACGGCTGCAGGCCAGACTGGCTACCTGGGAACCATCGTCAACTACCATGATGGTAAACCCGTGGGCTTTGAGTCCGGCTTTGAGAAAATCAAGAATGTGCGGGTTGTCTTCGGCGATCAGAATGCGATTCATGGGGCTGGGTCGGGATGGGAGGTTCTAGCGGCAGTATTAGGGTGAAGGTGGAGCCCTTGCCTAGCTGGCTGGAAAGGGTGATCTGGCCACCATGGGCCTGAGCGATCGCACTGACAATCGACAGCCCTAGACCAGCGCCTTCCGCCTGTGGATTGTGGCTAGCCCGGGTAAACCGTTCAAAGATTCTTTCCTGATCGTCTGGGGCAATGCCTGATCCGGTGTCTCGCACCCAGAATTGCAGCGTGTCGCCTGTAACAGCTGACCCCAGGGCAATCACATCGCCCGGTTGGGTATGGCGCACAGCATTTTGCACCAGGTTCATGACCGCTTGGGAAAACCGTTGCCGGTCCATGGTCACTGGATACAGCCCCTTTGTCTCTAGTCGCCAGTCGCGGTCTGGTGTAAGGGACCGTGCCTTTAGGTACAGCTCTTCCGTTAGCCAGTCTAGGTCCTCAGGTTTGAGAATTAAAAAGTCTGGACGTTCAGCTTTGGTCAATAACAACAGATCGTTAACCAGGCGGTTCATCTGCTGTAGCTCGTTGGTAATAATGGCAATGGTTTCCGGTTGTTTTTCGGGGCGATAGACCAGGGTCTCTAGCTGCCCCTGAATCACGGTAATGGGGGTGCGCAGCTCGTGGCTGACATCTTTGAGAAACTCTTGCTGACAGTCAAATGCCCCCTGCAGGCGGTCCAACATGTCATTAAAGGTGGCCGCAACTGCCGTAATCTCATCGGTTCCCTGGATGGGAATCCGCTGGGTCATGTCGGACTCGGTAATCTGGCGAGCGGTCTGGTTCATCAGCCGTAGCGGGTGCAAAATTCGTCCAGCTGTGACCCAGGCCACCACAAAAAATCCGCCCAGGATGGCCACCGATACCTTAAGCACCAACCGGATTGCTCCGGTCCCGGACTGGTAGGCAACGGTATTGTCTTGAACAGCTACAAATACGCCCTCAACGGTGTTTTCCACCATCAGCGCCCTCTCCGCTGATAGCGGTGAAGCCATATAGAAAATGCTGTAGCCGTCCCCAGGAACCCATCGCTGGTCGGGAGTTTCCTGGGTAGCCCATTGAGTCATCAGCTGAGGATTGTTCTGGAGCCAGGCGGGCAGGGGCTGACTGGCCCGATAAAACTGGCCCTCGACAAAGGTGAGAATCAGCTCGTTATCTGTGGGGACATAGTTATCTAAAACTTGGTCAAACAGATTTTCTGTAGCCGCTAGCGGTGCTGCATTAGCGGTCCGCTGGAACCGGGCAACCTCCTCACCCAAAGAGGCCTCTGCCCGCTGGTACAGCTGGTTACAGTAGATCTGGCGGGTCACCCAAATAGCCATGCCAGTGGTGGAAACTGCCAGCAAAAAATACCAAGCTAACAGACGGGTGCGGAGAGTGCGAAAGTGCATGAGGGGATTTGTCGGCAAGAGGCTATGGCTTATCCAGGTTCCTAGGCCCCCAAAGCTGGGGGGCTTGAGTTTTGACCTCCTCAGATCTGGAGAAGAGTCAGAACCTTCTGCCAGTGTCGCCTCATTGAGAGAACACCTCTCTGGGATTTTCTTCATCCTAGCGATTCTTGAGACTATAGAGAAGAGGGGGCAGATGTGCCCCGGTGATCTAGGCTGATGGGACCAGACCCGTAGGCGGTAACCATTAGCAATCCACCGATAATAGCCAGGTTTTTTAGAAACTGGGTCATTTGGCTAGGGTCTGCAATGGGATTATGAAATACCAGGGTGGCTGGAATGAGAAATGCGAGCAGCAGGACTGCACCAATGCGGGCTTTGTATCCCAATACTAGGGAAGTACCTCCCAACAGCTGAAAGGCTATGGTAAAGACGGTCACCAATGCCGCTAAGGGTAGACCCGCTCCGGCAATCTGTTCCTGGGTGCCGCTAAAGTTAGAGAGTTTGCCAAAACCACTGTTGAGAAAGATCACTGCGATCGCAGTACGAGCCAGTAGAGCACTATATTTTTGAGCAACCATGGGAAAAGAATCTCCTAAAACGAGAATAAATAACTAAATCAGAAACAAATGGGTCTAGACGACAAACAGGAACCGGCTATTGCCACAACCTTAGGGAAAAACTACCTAACAGCCGATGACTCAATAGGGGGGCTGATTTGGGGAGAATGGATAGCGGATGTAGGAGAGAAAATCAGACGAATGGCGCGATCGCCACGACCGTAGCCATGGAGCCAGTTGATCAACACCACTAGGCGATTGCGAAATCCAGGTAAATAAACCAAATGAACGCTCAACCACATCAACCAGGGTAAAAATCCTGTTAGTAAAACGGGGCCAATTTTACCCACGCCTGCATAGCCACCGATAATCGCCAGCCGTCCTTTATTCAGATAAGAAAACGCCTGGGGTGTTTTGCCTATCAGCTGGCGGCGAATATTGCGGGCCACTGCCACTCCCTGCTGTAGGGCTTCGGGGGCTACTCCGGTTAGCGGCTTGTGCTCCACATGGGCCACATCACCAATTGCATACACATTGTCATGGTCCACCAGCTGCAGCGTTGGGCGCACCCTAAGTTTGCGCTTGCGGGCTGTGGGTGGCTCCACCACGGTGTCGGGCATTGCAGCTTCTAGACCAGCGGCCCAAACGGTTGTGCCGGTTGTTAAAACATCGCCGTTGGAAAGTTCTACGGTGTGGTCGGTGACCCGACTAACCCTAGTTTCAAAATAAAGTTTGACCCCCAACCGCTGGAGCTTTCGAGTAGTGTAGCGCCCCAGCTTCTCTGGCAGATTAACCAACAGGTTATCCCCCGACTGCACTAAAACGATTTGCATAGCCTGCCAGTTAAGGCCGGGATAATCTCGACGAAGAGACCGCTTGAGTTCCACTAGGGTACCCGCCATTTCCACACCAGTCGGGCCACCACCTACGATGACAAAGGTAAGTAGCTGCTGCAGCCGCATCGGGTCATGGGTGCGAGCCGCCTGCTCAAACTGATTCAGGATATGGTTGCGTAGGGCCACTGCCTGATCCAGGGTACGCAGGGGAAAGGCATGGTCTGCCGCACCGGGTACTCCCAGGTACTGGGTCTGACTGCCGGTGGAGAGCACTAAATAGTCATAGGGAATGACCGCGTCCTCAGTGTCGATAAGCTGGTGGTCAAAATCAATTCGCTGTACATCCGCTATCAAAAACTGGGTTCTGGGCGCGCGACGTACCACTGTACGCAGAGGGTAAGCAATGCTTTCTGGCTCAATTTGAGCTGCCGCTACCTGGTAGAGCAGAGGCACAAATGTATTGTAGTTGTTGCGATCAATCAGTAAGACCTCAGCGCCGCTCTGGGCCAACGATTGGGCCGTTTGCATGCCGCCAAAGCCAGCGCCAACAACCACAACCCTTGGAGGCTTGGTGGAAAAGTGCATGGGGGGTACCATCGGTGGGTGCTTAGTTTTAATATCTCAATTTCTCTGACTGCTAGCCTGAATCTAACCTGAAAAAAAATTCAGGTTGGGGAGTGGAGAACAGGGCTACTAGTTATTCAGCCCCTCAAACCCCTAAAATTTGTGGGCTTTGAGACTAGTTTCCCCCAGATTGAAAGGGTTAGGGAAGGGCTTCAACTAGTGTCGCCTTTTTGAGAAAATATTGATGTAAGGCAGTGGTGTATTGTGAGCGTGACTCTACGGCTACAGCTATGTGCTGGCCTTGATGGGAATTGTTGCCACCGGTGTAGGTGTTCAGTTTGCCATTGCCCAGCATGACGTCAGGTAAAACCACTATGGAGACTGGGGATAGGACCATCGATGTATTTGTCTATGGCACCCTCAAACCTGGAGGCACCTATCATCAGCACTATTGCGCTCCGTACTTAAACGCCTCGCAACCGGTCCTGGTGCGAGGGCGACTCTACGATTTACCAACCCTGGGCTATCCGGTCATGACCCCGGGGGATGACTGGGTTAAGGGCTATTTGTTTACCTTGGCCGCGATCGCACTTCCCGGCCTCGATTATTTAGAAGGCTACAGTCCCCCTGGGCAAACACCGTCGGCTACAGACTACGAGGAAGAATATACCCGGCAACGGACAACGGTTTTTGATTTGGCTGGTCAGCCGCTAAAAGAAGCCTGGATCTATGTGATGGCTGACGCCCCCGACGGAGCTGTTTGGCTACCCCAAGGAGAATGGCAAATTAAAAGATAAAACTAGCATTGCGGCTAGGGCCTAACCACTCTGTTATTATCATTGCTGCTCTAGAGCAGTTTATCCCCTAAATCAGCAACGGCCCAATTTTTTAGAATGACCTCTAATTCCAACCCAGATAAAAGCCCCATTGATATTAATGGTCTGCTCCAATCCATCTCCATGATGCAGGCTAATCAAGACCCAGATGAGGATGCCATCGATGTGGATGAAGCGGTAGGCAGCATTCTCCAGGGGGCTGCCTATGAAACTATTCCAGCTAAAGCAGCTGACTCTATTCCTGGGCTAGAGATATTTGAAGACAGCGAAAATCCCGGTAGCTGGTTTTGGGAATGGGCATGGGGTGAATGCCAGGATGGTCCCCACGACAATGAGTTGGAGGCACTACTGGCCTTTGCAAAGTTTTCCAGCGAGTTAGCCATCGAACTGGGGGGAGATGACGAAGACGAATAAAACAGAACGGCAGAAGATGCTGGCAAATGAGCCCTACTTGTCCACGGACCCGGAGCTCGTTGCCATGCGACAGGCTACCCAGCAGCATCTACATACCCTAAATGCCACAGCTCCCAACCATCGCCAACAGCGACAAGAGATCCTTCAAAATCTGTTTCACAGACTGGGTTCTGGCTTTGAAATTGTGCCACCGTTTTACTGCGATTATGGCTGTCATATTCAAGCTGGTAAAAATCTGTACATCAATTTCAACTGCACCATTCTCGATTGCAACTGGGTCACCATGGGTGATGATGTATTAATTGCCCCCAATGTGCAAATCTACACCGCTTACCATCCCACCGATCCAGCGACTCGACTCACCGGGGTGGAAATGGCAGCCCCCATCACCATTGGCAATAATGTCTGGATTGGTGGCGGGGTGATTATTTGTCCTGGTGTAACCGTGGGTGACAATACCACCATTGGTGCCGGTAGCGTTGTTACCAAATCTGTTCCAGCCAACTGTGTAGCCGTAGGCAACCCTTGTCGAGTGATTCGGCAGGTTTAGGCCCTGGTTAAGGTAACACCTTAAGGTGGGAAATCTCGGTTAGGGTGAAGTTTGAATTCGGAAGTCGGATGTGGGAATTAAAAGGTCTTTCGAATTCCGAATTCTAAACTCCGAATTCCAGCTACTCGGTCTATTCCACTATATGGAGAACCTTAAAAATCTCCTCAGGGGGCTTACTAGCAATAACGGTATCCCAGTTTAAACCGGCTAAAAACTGATCAGGAGATACGGTTTCTACCACATCCACCCCCCATTCTCCCGGCTTTAGGGAGGTGGGGGAAGAGCCCATGGCTGGGGTCGTTTTGAGTCCCCCCAATAACATGACTGTATGGCTGTCGATGGCCTTATCGGGGTCTGCTAACCGTTGGTCAGCCAAACTTTGAGCACATAGGGCAGCTATCTCCGTCGGAGACTTTTGCTCCCCATCAAACAAGACTTCTACAACCCAGTGGGGATTTTCAATCAGGCTGCACTGAATGTCTCCATGACTTTTTAGCCCGTCAATAAATACCTGGGCAAAGTCAGCACGGCTGAAGGTCGCTACCTGATCGGCAGTTAGGGTGCAATTGTGGGAAAGAAGCATCCGGGTTGGTGCTGACATAATAGCTTTGCTCTGTTAACTAAATTCAGACGACGTCAAACAGAATATCAAAGGTCTAGCCAGACCGCTTCAATTAGAGCAGAAATTAACCAAACAGTTTATGGGAAGGTATATTGACAGGGTTTATAAAGCCTTTGATCTTGAGTTTTGCAAGCCTGAGGATTTTCATTGTAGGCGATACCACCGATACTGTCTTCCTAATGACTTTCTGCTCAAATGGTAAAGATTGAATTTTTCTCCTTTGTCGATCAAATTCAAGGATTTTTTGACATAAATCATCCGTTAACCCTTCACGTTCTTGGTGAAACAAGAACTTATGGAACAACTTATCCTTATAAATATCTTTGACGTTTTCTTTACCATAGTCTGCATCATATTTGTATACGTTGAGACCTGCTTTAACAGCCGCCAAACCCATGGCAGCACCTTCTCCAGAGAAGACTCCACTAAATTCAAAACGGTCTCGTAACGTTTTCCAAATCTTCAAAAATTCTAATTCCTTGTGATTGTCTGAGCGTACGATAAAGACAGCTTCGTTTATGAACTTACAGTGATCAAGAGATAGTTCAAATTCTTTAGCTACATCACAAATCAATAGATCTGCTAGCTCTGCTAATTTGCATTGCTTTTTGCGAACGACATGCTCTTTTAGATTCCAACAGCTCTTAGTTGTTAAACCTGGCTTCCAATCTCTAGATTGCGATATGTCCTCAATAAGTCTGCAATCGGCATCGAGAAAAATACAGGTTTCAAATCTTTCTAAACTCTTTTCTACACAGTGCAGTTTGTCGTGAAATATCCCTACCGATTTAATAGTATGTTTGATAGGAATGACATTCTGGTTTTTACAGAAAGAATTAGGTCGATCAGTAAGGACAACAATAGGTATATTGGGAGATAGGCGTAATACATCCTTGACCAGTTGCTGAGCGTGTAAATTGTATTCGTATCCAACCGCTAAGGTTGTATAGCAAATTTTACTGGCGTTATGGCTCTTGGGTAGCATGTAGCAGTAGCCTCAGCGGGCTTAGTGAGCAAAGATCGAATTGCCCTCTAACGTGCCCAGTCATCTACTCAAGATATCTTTGATGTGGCGGGAACACAGTACCTGGCCCCTCTACAGATGTTGCCAAGTGGATGGCTGAAAAATCATTATTTTAGAAACTGACGCTGAAAGAAGTTGGCAATTGTTAAGGCGACATCTGGACCACTGACATCTAGCAGCATTAAATGGTCAGAATCGTTAAACCAGGCTGTTTCGATCGGCTGGGGGATGTGTTTTTCCATTAAGCCCAATACAATTGGCGGCACGGTTGAGTCATTGTGGGAGTGAATTCCCAGAACCGGACATTGCACCTTTGACAACTGAGACCGGGCATGACGACTTACCTGCCACAGGGCTCTCAGTGCCCAGGAATGTTGAAACTCATAACCAGGTACATAAAAGGGCTCCTGATGGGGGGCTTCTAGGGTAAAGCTCGCCCAGCCTACTAGGGGAATTAAGCGTTCTGCTTTGAGCGGTAAACGCAGGGCCGGTGCAGCTACGGCACAGGCATCGAGTAAGCCCTCAGCTGCCATGGTTAAGGAGATTGCACCTCCCATGGAAAAGCCAAACATTCCTACATGAGCGTATTGCTTTCTGGCCTGGGCAATTTCTTGTCGTGCGGCGGCGAGCATTCTCTTTTTAGTGATGCTGGCAAATGCTCGTTCCTGGTCGGAGCGTTGTTTATAGCCGTGCCCTGGCAATAGGGGAGCAACGGCAGATAACCCTGTATTTGCGATCGCACGGGCTGCCGGAGCCACTTCATAGGGGGTGCCCGTAAACCCATGGACACAGATCACGACTGCATCACCACCAAGGTTTAGATACTGGGGCTTAGCATCAGGGATTAACTGGAGCTCAATCTCGGGGGATAAAGTAGTAAATCCTGAAAAGTATAGCGGGGAGTTCATTAGCTCGGGGGTATGATGGATGGGCTCTAACGGTTGCTATCAGCTCCACTACTACCAGCTTGAACCTCGTCTCCATCCAGAATTATGGAAAAGCTTACGATTACCCGCCCCGATGACTGGCATTTGCACCTGCGTGATGGTGATGCTCTAAAAGCGGTGTTACCCCATACGGCACGTCAGTTTGCCCGTGCCATTGTCATGCCTAATCTCAAGCCCCCGGTGCGGACGTTGGCGGATGCGGCAGCCTATCGCGATCGCATCCTTGCGGCAGTTCCAGAGGGGCAACAGTTTGAACCGTTAATGACTCTGTATCTAACGGATAAGACGAAGCCTGACGATATTAAGGCAGCCCAGGAGTCGGGTTTTGTTAAGGCGGTGAAATATTACCCGGCGGGGGCAACAACAAATTCAGAATTTGGGGTAACGGATATTCGAAAGTGCGATCGCGTATTTGACACTATGGAACAGGTGGGTATGCTCCTGCTACTCCATGGGGAAGTCACCGACAGCCATGTGGATATATTCGACCGTGAAAAAGTGTTTATTGAGCAACACTTGATTCCGCTCAGACAGCGATTTCCCAATCTGCGTATTGTGTTGGAGCACATTACCACTGCCGATGCCGTACAGTTTGTTTTAGATAACGACAATACCGCCGCCACAGTTACACCCCAGCATCTGTTGTTTAGCCGCAACATTATCTTTAAAGGCGGCATTCGCCCCCACTATTATTGTTTGCCCATCCTAAAGCGAGAGACCCATCGAAAAGTCATTTTAGACGCTGTCACATCTGGCAATCCGAAATTCTTTTTAGGGACGGACAGTGCCCCCCATGGTCGCAATAAAAAAGAAACTTCCTGCGGTTGTGCGGGATGTTATTCGGCACTGCATGCGATGGAACTGTATGCAGAAGTATTTGCAAGTGTAGACGCTCTGGATAAGCTAGAAGCGTTTGCTAGCTTTCATGGGCCAGACTTTTACCAGCTGCCCCGTAACACAGACCAGATTACGCTAGCTAAAACAACCTGGCGTATTCCCAATGAGGTACCATTTCCTGATGCTGGCTTGGTGCCATTACGAGCAGGGGAAGAGCTTGCCTGGAAGATGGTTTAAACATGGCCAGACCATCTTTTTGAAGACTAGCCCACCTAAGGGAGTCACAGAGCCTATCGGCTGGCACAGGGTATCGGTGCGCACTCTAGAGCGTTCACTGTAACAAAGTTCTGCTTGAACTTGATAGCCTAAGGAGCTGTTAAGACTCGACTTCACGGGTTAAGCCTAAAAAGCCTGTAGGGACACTGTGATTGCTCCTTCACTGATACGTAAAACTCTCTCGGTAAGGTTAGATAGCTGTCTAAGGCTATGCAAGTAGGAGGCTACAAAAGTGAATTACTGATTTTAGGCAATTAAGAAGCATTCTTAGCTGATTATCAGCTAACATCGGCGCTTATTGCTTACGTAAAAGATGTAAAAAAAGAGTGATTTAGCTTGAATAAATCAGCGTGACATTACTCAGATAGGTTCCTAAGGGCCAGGGAACTATACCTGCAGCAGTATTAAACAGCAGGATTAGATATGTTTCCTAGCTTTATGGCGCAGGATTGTGCGATCGCAATTACAGCGGCGGATCTCAATCCAGCGATGGTTAATCCAGCCATCTTGCGCTACAGCGGTGTCATTCCCCAGGACTGGGAGATTGCTCAAAAGCCAGTCCATACGCCTCAGGCCGTACAGATTACCTTCAACAACGGTATTAATCTCATTGCAGAGGGTAGACAAATTGTGTTTGCCGCAGCCCTGGGTCGAGACACCCTGTTACAACTATCATCGGTTGCCCAGGAATACCTCCGTGCGTTTCCAAATTTGCAATACAAAGGGGTTACCTTTACCGCCAGGGGCTATTTACCCACCGAACACCCCCCTGGTCGATATATTTGCGATACATGGCTATCATCGGGGGCTTGGCAAGACGACTGTGCCAGGGCGGCGCTCAATCTTGTTTACCCCAGTGAGCAGGCACCACTACAGCTGGCCGTCACAGAAGCAATGATGAAAACAAAAGAGGACAAAACCATTGCTATTGTGCTCTTTAATGGTCGCTACGGTTACGCGGCCAAGGGTGAGACACCAGCAGAACGCGGACAAAGCTTATCGTCACATTTTTCAAACCTCTCAACCGATGTTGAACACTACATCAACATCGTCAACAACAAGTTTGTTCGGCCTGGTTTAAGTAGCGCGACAAAAATCGAGGCTCAGCCTGCACTTAGCACTGTTGCCTAGACCGTTACTTTAATCTTCCACACCTTATCACCAGGGGCGCATTAAAAATGCGCTCACAGAGCTGTGTGGGGCCACACATTTTTATTCTGCATTCCATTTAACGTCTCCCTTCCCTATGAGTCAGTCCATTGCTTTCATTGATGCATCCCTTGCTCAAAATGACCTAGCTCTACAGAATTTTGATGGCCAGGTTTATACGATTCCTTTTGGGGAAGATGGCGTAAAGTACATGACGGAGGTTTTGCAACAGCATCAAAACCTAGATGCGGTTCATCTCTTCTCCCATGGCTCAGAAGCAGCCTTGATGCTGGGCTCAACGGTGCTAACACCAGAAACATTGGAAGAGAATTCAGAGCTAATAGAAAGCTGGCAGTCAGCCCTAGCACCCGGGGCTGATTTTTTAATTTATGGCTGTGATGTGGCTGCTGGTGAAAATGGGCTGGCCTTTGTTGAAGAGCTGTCTAACCTGACCGGAGCAGATGTTGCTGCATCAAGCAACTTGACTGGTACCACCGCTGCTGCCGATTGGCAATTAGAGGTGACCGCTGGCAATATCAGCACCTCTACAGAAATTCTGACTAGTGCTGCAGATAAAGCATTTTCACTGGCAACAATTAACGAGGCAAACCCTGGCACCATTCGAGTTATCGATAATGATAGGGGGCCTTTTCAAGACGATGAAGATGATTGGGATATTAGTCGACCAGGCTCCTATGACGACCGTTTTGGCGGTGATGATCTAGATGAATTTCAAAATGTCTCCTCGTCTTTTGTTATTCGATTTGACGGCCATACCTTTATCGGTCCCGGTAACTTTGGGGGACAAGGAGATGATATTGGTGGTGGTACCATCCATGTCTACTGGAATGTAGGAAACGACAATGATACCTGGTATGGTTCCAGTGAAGGGGCTAGAACCGATCCCTACTGGAACGGCGGCAGCTATGGTTCCTACCATGGCATTCATGTCTTTGGCGGTAATGACACAGTGTATGCCAACGGTGGCAATGATATTGTCTATGGCGGTAGCGGTAATGACACTCTTTATGGTGAATCCGGTAGTGACACTCTTTATGGTGAATCCGGTAATGATCTTTTAGAAGGAGGTGATAGTAACGATACTCTGGAGGGTGGCAGTGGTAACGATACTCTCAAGGGGGACGATGGTAACGATACTCTCAAAGGGGGAGATAATGATGACACTCTTGAAGGCGGTGATGGTAGCGATTTACTGGAAGGTAATAGCGGTAGTGACCTGCTAAAAGGCGGTAGTGATGGTGATACTCTCCACGGCGGTGAAGGCAACAATACCATCTATGCTGGCATCAGCGCCTCTGCTGATTCTAGTACTAGTTCCCACACAATCACCAGCGGCTCTGGTAATGACACGATCCACGGTAGCCAAGGGCGAGACGTTATTACCGTTGATGGGGGTACTAACGAAATTGACGCCTACAACGGCGACAATAAGGTAATCGGTGGCAGTGGCCAAGACACCATTCGCACCGGTACAGGTAATGACGAGATCCGTGCCCGAGGGGGCAACGATACGGTTTATGCAGGCTCTGGCAATGACATTGTTACTGATGACACCAGCGGTGGCAGCAGTGCGGGTGGCAACGATATCTTCTACGGTGAAGCAGGCAATGATACGCTGCGGGGCGAAGGAGGCGACGACCAGCTCTATGGCGGGACCGGCAATGACTATTTAGAAAGTGGCGATGGTAACGACTTTCTAGATGGCGGAAGCGGTGACGATATTCTCGTTTATGGCAATGTTGCCAACGGCGATGTTGGCCCCCACCCTGATCCCAATAACAATGATGCGCCTACCCTAAATCCTAATACCCGCAATTTAGAAGAAATTAAGGTGGCTGACAACAGCGGCTGGCGCTCGGCTACCGGACAGGCCACCGTAGATGGTGGTGAAGGGCTGGATACCTTACGCATTGTCGGTGAATATTCAGATTTTGACATTGCCACTGAAACCCTGGCCAATGGTTCCATGCGGTTTACGGTTACGGACCGCAATAATGCCAGCAACCAGGTTGTTGCCACCAATGTTGAAAAGATTGAATTTTGGAATAACTACACGGTTTATCCGGGGAACCCCACCGAGCGAGAGCTCCATAATCGCAATGGCATTATTCTCCCAATTCGGTACGATTTAGAAGTTCTGCAGCATGCCACGGAACAGCTGTATGGCTCAAAGGATGACCTCAAAGACAATAATAAAATTGGCCAGGTCAAGGTCCAGCTAAAGGATTGGCTAGATCCCACAAAAGATTACGTCATTGAAGGCAGTGAAGATGAACCTGGGACCAAACGAGATGAATACTCGCGAGGGAACGGTCTGGCCATTAAGTATGAAATTCATGTCACAGGTAATTTTGGTCCAGAGGAGACTGAATTTTTAAGTGATAAGCTGCGGTTTAAGCGCATTAACCTGGAGACTGGGCGCTCCACTGAAGCAGATGGCGATGGCCTAGACTATGTGACCGAAAATTTTGTGGTGGTACAGCCCGGTGAGAGCAGTGCCATTATCAATATTCTTCCCATTGTTGATGAGATTCAAGAGGGGCTGGAGTCCGTAGAGGTGCGGATTGTCTCCATGGATCGGGTGGATAAGCCGGATGGTGGTGCGGGCACCAGTGCCTATGCCTATCAGGAAGGCTTTTTGTACGCTGGCATTGAGGCGGCTAACGGTCAAGACTACCAGGCGGCCAACAATGCTGAAAACGATATTCAGGACGGTATCAACAAGGGCTATGTGCTGATGCCGGTCACCCAAAATGGAGACCGGGCTACGGTTCAGATTACGGATTCTGGGCTATTTGAGGCCGGTATTCGTCTAGTGGATGAGTATGGCTTCCAGGTGACCGATGAGATGCTGTTGCAGGAGGGCAGTACCAAGGTCTTTGTCGGGTTGACCAGCCGCCCGACGGAAACGGTTACGGTAACCATTGCCGGTCAGCAGTATTTATTTACGAGCGATCGCAACACCTGGAATAAAACCTACGAAGTTACCCTCAACGGCACTGCAGGCAGCACGGTCACGGTGGATGTTAGTTCAGCGGATCCGTTTTACAATGCCCTGACGGATCCGACCTTTACCCTCGTTACCGAACAGTCGACGCTGCAGGTGCCTGAACCCGTGGCCCTACATCTGGGGGATGGCAACTATATTCAGCTCCCCAACGTTACCCTTAACGGTGACTACGCCATTGAATTTTGGGTCAAGCCGGATGCCGATGGCACTCTTTTGCAAAGCAACCAGGGTACGCTCAGCCTAGCCAGTGGAAAACTCCAGGGCACTAGCGCCTTTAACTTTGTTGACAACAGTCGTAATACGCTGACAACCGACAGTTGGCATCGCGTAACGCTGCTGTCGGTCAATGACCAGCTGGAGATTTTTGTAGATGGTAACCGGGCGGGTAGCCAGACCATTGGTAACAATACTAGTCTAGTGCTGCAGTCCGTTGGTGCAGAGAACAACGGTCTCCAGGGTCTGGTGAGCAATCTTCGTTTTTGGGATCAGCTGATCCAGGATGGGGATGTGTATGTGGGAACTCTCCAGGCGCAGTACAACATTGATGAAGGTTCAGGCACCACCCTCAACAACCAAGCACCGGTAGTCTCGGTGGGGGCGGCGACCATTGCTTTTAATCAAACCGATGCGCTGCTATGGAAAGCAGGGGTGCCCCTGGCAGATCCGGCTTTCCAGGAGATTGTAGCTGAAGAAGCCACGGCCTTTGGTCTGGTTAATCGCAATTTTGACTTTCCTCAGATTTCAGTCACAGTTCCCAGCGATCAGCAACAGATTTTAGAGGGGAGTGACCAGCTGGCGGCCTTTGAACTGTTGTTGGATAAACCCGCTCCCCGAGGGGGGATTACGGTTGATTTTGACCTGACAAATCTCACACTAACGGAAGCGGGGAGTCTGCGACCTACGGCCCAGAGTGGGGATAGCTGGCAAAATGTGGACTTTCAAGTCACGACAACCATTGACGGAGAACTCACCCAAACCCAAGATGTCACTTTTGGTGAGGGTCTCAACAGTTCGATTTACATTCCCGCAGGTGCCCGCAAAGGCATTGTGTATGTCAATGCCCTAGATGATCAGCGGGCAGAGGGAACCCAGCGTATTCAGCTGCAGCTAACGGGGGTGGATAACGCTGATGATAGCCGCTACCAGGTGGCCGGTGATGAAGGAACCATCTCCATTGTGGATACCGATCGTCCCGGTGTAGAAATCCTCAGTCTACAAAGCAGCTTTACCTACAATGCTGAGCTCGACCGCGCCGAGGAAGTCAATCGACTAGAGCAGGCCGATCGGATCATTGTGCGGGAACTGGACGATGGAGCCATGACCCTACGGTTTAATCTGGATGATCTGCTGTGGGATGGTCAAGATTATCAAACGGCTGAGATTGAGATTACTGATACCGCAGGGCTCACCCTGTCGGAAACCAGCCTTAGTCTTACCGATACCCAACGCTTTGCCGTTACCACGGTTACGGGTGACTACAATAACAAAATCCTTAGCGGCATTCTCACCGTGGATGGTGTGCCCCAGTCATTTTCGTTTGATTTAATTGAAAATCAAGAACTAACCGACGCCGCCAACCTCCGGCTCAATCCAGACGCAGAAAATCTCCAAACTACCTTTGAACAAGGGCATCTACTCACCAGTAGCGGCACAGCTTACCCAGTGCGGGTGCGGCAATCCAGCTGGAATGAATATGTCTACGTGCGTCTCACATCCGCCCCCCTAGAAACCGATCAAGATGTGGTGGTGGATCTGACGGCAACGCAAAGCATTGTGGGCACTGATGAAGTGCTGCTCTCCACGGACCAGCTCACATTCACGGCTGAGAATTGGGACCAGCCCCAATTGGTAGGCATTCGCGGCGTCAACGACAACTTTAACGATCCGAATCAGCTGGGACAAATTCTTGCGGCTATTTCTGTAGATCCGACAGAGACCACCGACAAAGCCTATGAGTTCGGTGGGGATCGAGCTAGCCTTCTCTATCTGAATGTGGCTGTACCCACTGCACCGGTGGAAATCACCAATGATGAGTTGGTGCAGGCATATCAGCCTGAGAATCCTGCCAACCCCAACTACCGGTTCGAAACAAATGCCCAAACTCGACAGCTCACCATTACCGAAGGGGAAACAGCCCAGGTAACCATTGCCGCTGACCCCAGTGGCCAAACTGGTTCCCTCAAGGGTCGCTACAAGGTGGTGGAACCGGGTCTCACCCGCGCCCTGTATCTGAATGGGGGAGACGATCGGCTGACATTTGAGCAGCCGGTGGACATGGGAGAAACCTTTACGCTGCAGCTGGCATTCCGTTGGGATGGCACCCGCGACCAGGGACAGCGGATTCAGCTGGTGGACGCGAACGGCCATGGAGATGTCTTTATTGGCACCGATGGTCGGTTAGAGGCACAGTTTACCAACGCTCAAGGGGCAACGGTAACCATACAAAGCGATACCCCCCTATTGGCGAATGAAGACTATGTGATCAATGTTGTTACCGATGGTCTCTCTACCAAGTTCTACGCCGATGGTCAACTGATTGGCTCAGGCAGTTTAGGGGCAACGCCCATTGCTCCGGTTGCGGTTACCTCTGTGTTTGGTGCGGATGATACCAGCCAGGTCGACAATTTTCGAGGGGTGGTCTATGGCACGCGCCTGTGGAACCGAGAACTCAGCCAGTCAGAAATTCGCCGGTTTGCCCAGGCATCTCTAAATCTAGCGCCGGTGGTGTTCACTTTGGATGAAGCCAATAATCAGGTCAAAGTGGCGCTGAATCCGGAGCTGATCGATGAACCGCTGACGGCTCCCCTAGAGCTCACCTTTCGACGCTACACCTATACGGGCAACCCAGATCCAGAAGTCTCATTGGTCACGGTTACCTTTGATGCCAACAACTGGCAGGCCACCCTGGATGTTCCTTTTAATTTCAACAGCACCCAGTCCCTGCGGGCAGATATTCAACAGATTACGGTACAAATTGAGAGCCAAACGGATCAGGTCCAAAACTTTATTAGCAATGTGGGGGATGCCTATGAGTTAGAGCTGTTGCGCAGCCAGCACCTAATTGATGAGATCTCTCCCACGGACCTAGAACGCTTTGGCCGCCGGGCTAATTTTGCTGAAGATGGTGCGATCCAAGGGCTGGACTATCGCCGGTTAGAAGGGGTGGCCGTGGAACGCGGCCACAGCGAAGCACTGCCCCTCGCTGGCAATCGCTACCTAGGCGATCGGCCTACGGTGGTGGCGGGGGACCTCACCGGTGATGACACAGCCGATTTGTTAGTGGTGACAGAAAAGGCCGGAACTCAATTCTATGAGAATACCTCCACGGGTAATCAGGTGGAGTTTACCCTCCAGGATGCTCACCAACCGCTGGTGGACCGAGATATTGTGGGTCAGGGATTCAGTGGCTCTGAAGCGCGCCTGGTGGATGTTGATGGGGACGATGATCTGGATCTGGTGTGGAGCCAGGATGGGGGGTTACAGGTACAGCTAAATCAGCCCGCCGATGGGGTTGCTTTTGCTGAGTCTGTTGCGGCGATTCCCCTGGTGGATCAAACCGGTTCTCCCCTAGGGTCTGGTCAACAGGGGGATTTGGTGGGGTTTGACTTTGCCGATATTAACCAGGATGGCAATTTGGATGCGGTGGTGCTGGATGGTAACAACCAGCTGCAAACCTATTTGGGTAACAGTGCCTTCAACCTAATGGATGGCCTGGTGCGGATGACGGATGAGACAAATCCCTTCCGTGATGTGGTTCTCCCGGAGGATCAGCCCCTAGCCCTAAAGTTTGGCGATGTGATTGTCGATGGAGTGCCGGAACTCTATGTCTACGAGCGGGACGGTGGAGACGACAGCTACTGGCGTTTTCTGATGCCGGAAGCGGACGGTAGCCAAGACATCATCTATCGCGATCGCACCTTTATTGATCCCCTCACCAGTCGGGCTGGACAAATTGGCGATTTAGAAAGTCTCACCTTCCTGAATGACAGCGGTGTTGACAGCGTTTTTCTCAGCCTTGAAAACGGCCATTACACCTTTGGCTATGTGACTGAGCGCTCCAATGAGATTGAGTTGGACTACAGCGACCCCCAAGCCGGTGCCCAGGCAGTCTTAGACATCGTTAGCCTACAAGATAACCAGGTTGAGCTGGATGAACGGGTCCGGCTACAGCTGTTATCTACGGATGATCTCACCACCGAGGCCGGCATGGACCGGACCCTGGATGTGCTGATTCAAGATGACGATCGCCCTGGGGTAACCCTGGCCTATGTGGCAGACAATGGTCAAACAGCCAGTATTGTTGCCAGTCATCAAACTCCACCTGACGATGCACCCCGTTCTTTAATTGAAGGGGAACAGAGCAGTGGATTCTACGTCCTTAGCTTGGATTCACAACCCCAGGAGAATGTCCGACTCATCCTCCGCAACAGCGACAGCGAGCGGCTGCAGTTTGAGCGTATCCATCCCCTAACCCTCAGTATTAATGGCGATGGTAGTTTGACCATAGACTCTCGCCTTGCGGATACGTCCGATGACTACAGTCTGCGATTTACGTCTCCTCTTATTCAGTCGGTCAACCGCGATGGTCAAGGGGCCTATCAGGTGCAGCTGCAGGGGGACTCGGCTTTGGCGCTGCAGAGTGCGATCGCAAACAAATCCCTCAGTGAGATTCAACAGTCGGCAACCGTTCAGTCGCTTCTGCAACAGGTTGGGATTCGGGTGGACAGCAACAACCCCACCTATCGATTGGGTCTGGGACTCAATGCCCATCAGCTACTCCAGGAACGGGTAAGCGTCACCCCCCAGGAACAGCTTAAGCTCAATCTGTTACCCGATGGCTGGAACCAGCAGATTCTCCTCCGGCCCGTGGCTGCCGACAACTTAGTCGATAACCAGCAGTCGGCTCACCCCCGACTAGCCATTGCCATTGACAGCAGTGATTTTGTCTATAGCAGCCTGCCCACACTGGTGGCGGAAGTGCCAATTACGGATACCGATCGTGCTGACATTATCATCAACCAGCTGGACGATATTCGTGAAGGGGTGGACGGTGGCCAGTTCCAAGTTAGCCTCAACAGCAAACCAGAGGGGACTGTGCTCATTACCCTGGAGCCAGGGGATATCAATGGCGATAACACCACGGCGCTAGCCCTAGATACCAAATACTACGGTGACACCATTGATTTAGAGTTTACTCAATATAACTGGAACGCTCCCCAAACGGTTAAGGTGCGCGCCCAGGACGACAATTTGGTCACCGGCGATCTGCAAAGCTATGTCCATGCCACGGTACGCTCCGACGACCCCAACTATGCGGGGATGGCCGTGGAACCGGTCACGGTTACCATCCGGGATAACGACCTCCCCTCGGTCAGTGCCTACACGGTTTTAGATGCCTCGGAGCCGGGGCAGATTGGCTTCTTTGGCATTCGTCTCAACACAGACCAGGTGCGCAATCCCGAAGGTTTAAAGATTCACTATCGGGTCAGGGGCTGGGCCAGTGCCCCTGCTTCGGCAGATGACTACCAAGAGTACGTTAATCTCACCCCCGAGGGAGAGAACTATATCACCATTGCCCCGGATCAGGATTTGGGTAACGTGGTGATTTTCCCCATTGATGACTACATTGCTGAGGGTTTTGATGTCACCTTTAAACCCAACGATGTGGAAACGGGGAGCGATCGCATTTCCATTGAGAATCATCGTTTAATTGAAGGATCTAAGGTTGTCTTTGTCACCGAGAGCGACGATGGGGATATTCCAGAGGGGCTGTCCGATGAGAGTTTCTACTATGTGCGGGTAATTAATGACAACACGGTGGAACTGTACAGTGACCCCAACCGCACCCAAAAAGTCAATCTTACCTCCGGTGGGGTGGGGGAAACCCGGCTGTTGGATGCCACTGGTAAAGCCACCGTTGAAGAAGCCAAGGAGAATACTAAACGCTTTGAGGCGGTGGAGCTGGAGCTACTCAGTGACCCCAATGGCACGAACCCTGGCTATCAGCTGGCCCCCATTGATACCCAGGCCTCCGTACGAATTTACGACAATGAAGAAGTTGGGTTCCGGTTTATTTTACCGGGGCAACAGGTACTGGATAGCAGCAGCCCCGCCGATAAGGGATATCTCACCATTGCTGAACATCCCGACATTGATAATACGGAAGAGTTCTCCTCAGCAGTCTTTCTAGTACGGCCCCTCTCCGATCCTGGCCAGGTGCAGACAGGCACCAATGTAGGTGACGATAACTGGATCTCTCTGCGGTTTGATCCTCGGTGGGACCAAAATTCCGCCCAGGAACTACAGGTTCATCTGGCGGAAGAACCCAGCTTTGAGGAGGATGGCACCCAGACCGTTAACATTTCTGTCTATGACCAGTATGGTCGCAAGATCCAGTTCTATCAGCGCGATCCAGAGGTGGATAATGGGGCCGGTGACGAGCTAACGGACCAGCTGGAAATCGAGGTTACGAAGGAAACCTGGGCTGAGCCAATTCGACTTAAGAGTGAAGTCTTTTTTGATCTCAATGGCAATGGAGAATGGGATGCGGGGGAGCATAAGGGAGTCACCCTCAGCGACAGCCGCTACGACTTTGGGGACGATCTTAGCCAGCTAAACGTGGGGCTGGATGAAGCCAACTTCAATGTGAGTTTGGCGGACTTTGATGTCAATGATGATGGCTATTTGACCCTGTTTGAAACCACCCTGCGGTCCGATCAGCCTGCGGGTTGGGGGATTGTATCAAGTTTAGGGAATGCGACTGCGATCGCAGTCCAGGTAGGGGATGACATCGGTAAAGTCGCCATTGAGGGCAACACCGATGTGGCCGTTGACCGCTGGAACCGTTTTGCGGTCTTTTCCTCCTTTGCCAGCGATACCGCCGACACCGACATTAAACTGGTGGCAGAGGACGGTGTGCCTGCGTCAACCCTGTTGCCCAGCGACTACAGCGGTGACCCCTACGCCAGTGACGACCTGTGGAAACAAAATTCCGTTTACTTTGACAGCAACAACTGGACCCGGTTCCAGCGAGTGAACCTGACGGCCCTCGATGACAAAGAGTACGATATTGACCGCATTCTCCCCCTAGAAATGAAGGTGTACGAGAATGAAGGCAATGATGGGTTTTACTCTAAACGCTTTACCAACGCCCAGTCTCCTTTAGTACTAACCGTTAAGGATCGACGGTTGGATAATGAAACCGTTACCGGTTCCCTGGCCAATGGATTCTCTAAGCTAGAAGAGATTATCAATAACTATGAGATCCCCCTAGTGGGCAGTCTGTCAGGCAAGCTGCCACCGTTCTTAACCGACTTTATTCGCGCCTTCTCTCGCAACCTTGAAGAACAGCGCTATATCACCGGTCCTTCTTTGGCCACTGCCCTGAGCGATGCCCTCAATGAACAGCTAGATGGTACCGGTGTGGAAGTCTCCATCGAATACGATGCCGATGAACAGACCATTGCCATGAGTCTGGCCTTTGGTCAAGACTATGATCTCTTTGAAATTTCCCTAGATTCAGATTTAGGATTACCCGCGCTGGGTTTGGAAACCGAGGGCTCCCTGGCCTCTATTTTCCACTTTGACTTGCGGGTGGGCATTGCCCTTAACCTCAACGAGCGCACATTTACCCTGGATATTTCCGAGGATGAAGACGGTAATACCAATACTGGGGCCGACGCCAATGTCTACCTTGATCTCAACAACTTTAAGGCCACGGGCAACATTGCGTTTCTCAAAGCGGAACTAGAGCAAATTCCCCTTGATGACTTTATCAATGGCCACAAACCCCAGGTAACCATTTGGCTAGACGAGGAGGCGAATACGGGTGAAGACGAACAAACGGTTACTGTGCGTGCCTATGATATTGGCGGTGATGAAATTGATTTGGACCTCACCTCAGGTAACACCTTTGTCACCTATGAAAAGACAGAAGAAAACTGGAAGCATCCCATTATTCTGGAGGGTTTAGACTACGACAGCATTGATGAACTCTCTGTAGACTTTAATGGCTCTACCCGCCGCTTCCGGGTAGATTGGACCGGCGAGAACGATCTTCAGGGACTAAAGGTAGATGCTCGCTTATTTAGCCAGGACCCCCATGCCTTTTTCCAGGAATACGACGGTGAAAAAGATATCCTAGGCAACCTTGAAAAAGACGCTGAGTCTGAGAGTCTTCTATCAAAGGGAGACACCCACAGTGAAGCCGCCCTGGGGGTGAACTTTAGCCTGGTGGGCAAAAAGACCGTCGAAGTGGAAATTGAGCGCAAATATGCCTTTGCCATTGAAACTGAAACCGAAGCCCAAACCATTCCCACCCTGTATACAGGGGATAAGGACGATGGCAGTCAGGCCCTAGAAGACTTTTTAGACGATCAGGGTCCCCAGGATGGCATGGTGTCCATCACGCTGGAGGACATTGACAATAATTCTGAAGACATTAATCTCTTCACCGTTGAACTGTTTAAGTTGGTCGATCCAAACCGGGAATCGTTCTCCGCCAGTGCGGAAGAGGACGACGACTTCTTTGAGGGGCTAAAGTTAGAGCCCATTAATTTTACCCTGGGTGCCGTCACTGTTGACCCAGAGGACCCCCAGCCGGAAGATCCGCGCTTGCCCCTCCATCGTCAGCTCAATGTTGGCGGCAATAACAACTCTGCCCTGATGCGCGATGTGAGTGGCTATGTCATCAACTTCACCACCGGATTAGAGTCTGGCAACATAGAGACGGGGAGCGATGTTGTTTTTCGCGTCACCAAGGCCCAGGTCTCTGATGGGTTACCCAATGGCACCTTTTACTATATCCAGCCATTCAATGAAGACAAAGCCATTCACCAGGTCGTCGACTATCTGGTTGTGAATGGTCCTGAGCCAGAAGCAGAAGGGGCAGCGGCCCTGGAAGTATCCATCACTAATCCAGACGCTGCAGAGAACGACGACAAAAATGAGCTAGCCGATCTGTTTGTAATTCAGGGCGACAACATTACCCTTTCAGGGGCCGAGACCCAAGGCTCCCTTAGTCGTCTAGAAATTAAAAATGCCGAAAAATTTGTTGTTGAAACCGTGGCGGCTGGCACCAGTGAACCCAGTTCAGAAGCCGCTCAAGACACCTATGCGCTAACAGAAACCGGCATCCCTGTCCGAGAGGCGGAAGTGGGTATTTCTGAACTCGGAAGTAAAGCCAAGGAGCTGTTTGACTACACCCTCAACGGTTCTGTCGGTGCCGCCTTTAACTTGGTAACCAGCGTAGCCGGTAACACCTCATTCCCATCCCTAAGTCTGGATTTGGGGGTTGCCGCCCAGGCCGAGAAGACCAAGGCTGAAGCTGCCGATCTGTCCTTAACGGTTGGTCTTAAGGACCTGGGGCTAGACCTGGGCAGCTTTATTACCAAATTTGCAGCCCCTGTCATCGAAGCTGTTGACAGTGTGTTTGAGCCGATTAAGCCCTTTGTTGAAATGCTCAACCAGGACACGGAATTCCTGGAGTATCTTGGGTTAGAATCCCAGTTTGATAAAGATGCCAATGGCGAAGTCTCCACCCTGGAGCTAGCTCTGGTACTATCGGACCTCTCTCGACAACGGGGGGAAGCCAAGTATGCTGAGTTTTTTGAAACCGTTGTTAAAGTCATAGACTTTATTGAAACCATTGAGAAATTATCCGCTCAGCTGGAAAAAGGAGATAACTTAGTCGTTCCATTGCTGGACGAATATCACCTTTCTTTAACCCCCGGTGGAGATGAAGAGGCCGGTGAGGCCGGTAACGGTGAAACCACCACTGAAAAAGATACGGATTTGCCAAAACCGGCTACTGAAACATCAGCCATTCAACATCAGGAAACCAAACCAGACCTACCGGGTACCGATGGCATTGGTGAGCAGGCGGCTGAGTCAGGAAATGAGAATGCATCCTCTTTTAACACCCTAATTGACAAGATCCAGGGTATTGAAGGACTCAAGTTTCCGATTTTAGACGATCCTGTCAGTCTGGTTAATCTTCTCTTTGGCAAAGATGTCAACCTGGTATTGTATGAGGTCCCCGACCTCAAGCTAGAGCTAAATCCCCGTGTGGAATTTACGCCGTTTCCGGCTTATCCCGTTAAAGGGGTGTTGGAAGGTCGCTTTGAAGTAGGGGCCAACCTCGGGTTTGGGTATGACACCTACGGTTTCCGCCAATGGGCAGAGGCAGACTTTGACCTGGCAGAAAGCTATCAGGTATTTGATGGGTTCTTCTTGACCGACTGGACAATCGATAGTTACTTATCTAGCACGGACTCTGGCATAGACGATAAGCCTGAACTATATGCGACAGCCGAAGTAGAAGCCGGTGTAGAAGTGGGAGAAGGACTGACCGGCTACTTTGGTGTGGGCGTGGGAGCCAACGTTAACTTTGACCTGGAAGACAAGGGAGAATATCAGGACAACATTGGTACCAGTGATGGCAAGGTGCGGGGCTCAGAGATTATCGCTGGCATCAGCGATCCCCTCTCCCTATTCGAACTCTACGGTCGTATCTATGCGTTTCTAAAGGCGCTGGTCGAACTGGATCTTGGCTTATTTAACGTCACTTTATATGAGCAAAAATGGGAGTTTGACTTATTCAAGTTTCAGATTGGAGGAGCCAAACAGAGTGGTGCAGCCGTACAGTCAGAGATTGTAGGGGCAACGGTCTTCTTTGATGCCAACTTCAATATGAAGTTTGATGAGGGTGAGCCATGGGGAGTCACCCTAGGAGATGGCAGCTATAGCTTTGGCATTGACCCCAGCGAATTTGACATTGATGGCGATGGCCAGCTGACGTTGATGGATGGCCAGATTGTCGTTATTGGCGGTCGCGACAAGGAAAGTGGCTTACCCATTATTAATCCGATGGTGGCAGCCCCCAATAGCGATATTGTCTCTCCCCTAACCACCCTGGCCACCCAGATAGCTGTCAGTAACGGTGGAGATTTAACGGCAGCAGCAGATACGGTTAAAACATTCTTCAATCTGCCGGATGAACTTGACCTAGATACGTTCCATCCCATTAATGCTATTCGCAATGGCACCGCTGAAGAAGCAGCGCTGGGACTGCAGGTTTACCAAAGCCATATTGTTGTTGATTCACTAATTTATAACATTAGCCGGGTGGCGGGCGGATACAGTGAAACTGGGATGACGGCCGATTTGGTCATTGAGGTGGTTGACTTTGTTGCCCAACAGTTGAGTGAAACGGCTATTGATGACAGTGAAGACTTTGAAGAACGTCTGTCTAACTTTACTGAGGATGTGGTTGCAGACTTCTATGAAGAAGAAATTCTGCCTGAATTATCGGGGAATGAGCTAACAGAGGCCCAGGCTGAGCAATCTACGGTGATCACTGTGCTGTCAGACACCTATGAACGGGTGGCGGCTACCACGGTGGGTACCGGTGGTTCAGTGGAAGAGGTTCAGCAAGCCTTTGAAAATTTAACGCCTCTCAAAACAGCGCTCAAAACCGATGTACCTGCTGCCTTAGATCAGTTCCAGCAGGGCACCCTCTCCGCTGAAGAGGTCACACAACAGTCTCAGCAAACCCTTTCCCAAGTGGCGAATAAGTCTCCTGTTGTGGATAGCTCACGATTGTTTACTAGCTTTAATCCCTACGAGGGAGCCACCGTTGGCAGCATTTTTGGTCCCACCTTCTCAGATGATGCAGGGGATAGTTTCTATGGTGTTGCCATTGTTGGCCACATTCCTCAAATCAATTTAGGCTACTGGGCATACTATGACTCGGAAAAAGCCCTCTGGTTCACGTTAGATCAGCCCATTACGGCTGATAATGCTCTGGTTTTAGAAGCGGATACTCGTCTCCGGTTTATTCCTGAGACCAGCGCAGATGGCGCTCCAACCCCCGACTTAACCGTACGCCTCATTGACCAAAATGGCCAAGGGGCTGACTCCACCCTAAAAACGGGTGACCGTATTGACTTTGAAGAGATCCAAACCGCTGGTGGTATCTCTCCCTACAGCGACACTTTACTGAATTTCACAACAACCATTACTTTGCCAGAATCTAGTATGAGCAACCCACCTAGCCTGACCCAGACCATCGCGGATATTGAAAACCTCGCTTTTGCCTGGGAAGATGCGATTCCCGAACCCCAGGGGGCAACGGTTGCCAGTCTCTTTAGCCAATATTTTGAGAGCGGCAGCATCTATAATTTCTATGGCATTGCCATCGGCGACTATAAGTTCAGCCCTAGTGAGGGTGTTTGGCAATACTCCACTAACGATGGTGACAGTTGGACCGATCTATCGGAGATTAACCCCGATGCCAATGATGAGCAGCTGATGCTGCGCACCAGTACATTGTTGCGTTTCTTACCCACCGAGGATTACGAGGGACCGGCAACAGCCCTAGCGGTTAACCTGATTGATAGTCGGGTGGGTGATGGTTTTACTTCTGGTGATACCAACAATATTGCCATCGATTTCCCCAACAGTTATACTGAACCGCTGCATTTCCAAACCCAGGTCTACGGTGTCAATGACGCTCCAGTCAGCGATCTTGAGGTGACCTTTGTGCAGTCCGAAGCGATTCGAATTAGCGATCGCAAATCTGCCACCACAGCCGACCCATCCCCAGTCTCAGGTAAGGGAGATGTATTCCCTTCGGTGATCACGGTGGATGGCTTACTCGGTGAGATTGAAGATATTTCCCTGACCCTAGAGGGTTTAAACGTTACCGCCGATAACAACCTAGATATCTGGCTAGAAGGTCCCCAGGGGCAAAAAATTGTGCTCCTGTCGGATGCCGGTAATGGTGTTGCTCTCAACGATTTCACCATTACCTTTAACGACGGTGGTGTCCCTGCCCTAGCTGGAAATTCCGCTAATCTAGTTAATAACACCATCTATCAGCCCACCAACAATACAGCCGGGGGGGCTGACCTTGACCCTAGCGGCTTTGACACGGCAGCAACCTCCTTTACCCAATTTATGGGTGAAGCTGGAGAAACCCTCAACGGTGACTGGAAGCTCTACATTGAAGACGACACCGACAGCGGTGTAGACGCAGAGAAATTTGGCAAACTGTTGGACGGCTGGAGCCTCACCTTTAACCGAGTGGAAGGGAGTTTCTCCCCGATTCAAGAAGACAGTAGCACGCCCCAAGAGCTGACGGTGGCCGATCTGTTTGGCAGTCACTTTACCGATGTGGACAGTGACAGTCTCAAAGGGGTGGCCATTATTAACAATGCGGCTACGGCAGCCGAGGGCCAGTGGCAATACTGGAATGGCCAGAGCTGGAGTGACGTTGCGACGGTACTCACCGAGACCGAGGCCCTACTACTCAGCGCTGCCACCAAAATTCGCTTTGTTCCCACACCGGACTTTAATGGTAAGCCAGGGGCCATCACCGGTCGCTTAATTGATAGCTCCCACCCCAACTTTGCAGTAGGTCAGGTGCAGGATGCGCGCTTTACTACCTCCGGTGGCCCTTTTAGCCAGGACACCATTGGTAAAACCCTGACCATTACTCCCCTCAATGATGCCCCTGCCGTAGTCAGCGACAGTGCGCCGATCTTCCCCAACTTTATTGAAGATACTCCCTTTACAACAGACAACGCTCCCACTGTTGAAACGGTCTTTGGTAGTTCGTTCCGCGACAGCATTGATGGCGGCAATCTTAACCAAAATACCTTTATTGGGATTGCCATTGTTCAAGACTTTGCCACCATCAACGACAATCGTCAGTCTGACCTGGCCATTGCCTACGAAAAGGGCCATTGGGAAGTTTACGATATCCGCTACGGTCAATGGGTTGCCCTACCCAGTGACTTGAGTGAAAACAACGCCTACTTGGTGCCTAAAACCACTCAGATTCGGTTTAACCCCAGTGACCATTACAATGGCGAACTCCCACCGCTAACGGCCTACCTGGTAGACAACGGTGCTGGTCAAGCGGTAGGTCTGGGACAGCGCATTGATCTAAGCGCAACGGGTGTAGGGGGAACAACCCGCTACACATCCACCACGGTCACCCTCAATGGTGAGGTGGAAGCGGTGAATGATGTCCAACCAGGCATTAACAATAGCAGCGCCATTCAGCTCAGTGAGGCAGGACAAAATGAGGATTTAACCTCACCCCTACCCACCAAGTCTGTCGCTGATCTATTTGGGCCGCGATTTGCCGACAGTCTCCTCGGTGATGCCGATGGCTCAGATGGGGACCAGTTTGGCTATAACCAGGAGATCCATGGCATCTTTAACGATGCTATTTTCTGGGGTGTGGTAGTCAAAGATGTGCCTGCCAGCACCGTCGGTACTTGGGAATACAGTGCCGATGGCGTTACCTGGCAAGGGGTGTCTGGCTGGTCAAGTGGGTCTGGCTTGTACTTACCAAAGTCCTATCAGCTACGCTTCCGTCAAACCCAAGAGCACTACAACGACACGAGAACGGGGGTAGATCTAGGAGCCGCCCATCCACTGGTGGCCTATTTGGTAGATGGCAGTGTGGTGGATACCAGTATCGGTAATCAGCTAGAGAATAACGACAGTGCTATTAGCGCGATCGCAACCGCTACACCCACCCCCAATCGGTCTGGTGAAGTGAGCCCCATCAGTGCTAGCAGTTTGACCCTAGAACAGGCCATTCATGCGGTTAATGATGCCCCCACCCTGCCCTCCATGGGGAATCTTCTGGTCGACAGTCTTGTAGTGAACAGTGTTGTCGAAGATGAGACGAACCCTATCTATGTTTCGGGCATTACCATTGCCGATGTGGATGCAAACGAAGTTGATCCCGATGGAGACTTGACCGTTACCCTAAGTGTTGATCACGGTCGTTTGATTGTTAATACCGCTGTCCTGGATGGTCTGAATGCAACACAAGTCAGTAACAACGACAGTAATACGGTCACCCTATCGGGCAAGCTGGCCGAGCTAAACACCACCCTGGCAGCAGCCACCGCTGTACAGTATCAGGACGACACCCACTTTAACGGAGAAGTCACCCTGACAGCTACGGTCAACGACAATGGCAACGCGGGTCAAGGGGGTGAAAAAACAGCTGAAAGTACGCGATCAATTGTGATTGATCCAGTGAATGACTCTCCGACAATTGTATTTGACAGCCTATCATCCACATTATCTGCCGATGAAGATAAGACACTATACATCGACGATATTGTTATTAACGATGTAGACGCCCCCTATCACCCAGAAGGTGAGCTGGAGATTACCCTTAGTGTTTCCCAAGGCACATTAACCATCAATCCTAATATCGATGATGGTTTAACAAATCAAGATATTGCATACAACGAAGATTTTACAGAAGCGACTCTGACCGGAACCGTTGCCAAAATACAAGCAACACTGCAGGCTTCTAAGGGGCTGGGCTATTTGGGAGATGACCACTTCTCTGGTAACGACACTCTCAACATTACTGTTAAGGACAATGGCAATACTGGGGTAGGTAACCCCTTGGAATCATCTACAGCTCGGGCCATTGTGATTGACCCAGTCAATGATGCACCGACGGTAATCAACGACAGTTATCTACCCAAAATTCTCCGTAATACGCTGGATGCAACGGGTGAGACGGTCAGTACCCTATTTGGTAACCAGTTTGATGACAGCATTGATTCCGGAAGCATGGCTGGCATTGCCATTGTTGCCAATGCAGCCAACCCCATTACTGAAGGTAATTGGCAGTATTCTTTAGATGCTGGGACAAGCTGGCAAAACGTTCCCATTCGTTCCCTCTCTCAGACAAATGCCTTTACCCTCACGGTATCTGCTCTTCTACGGTTCAAGCCTGTAGCGGATTATATTGGTAAGCCCGGCCACCTGGATGTTCACCTGATTGATGACAGTGCCATTGTTGCTAACGGTGAACTGGGAATCAATCTTGCCAAAACGGGCGATCCAACGGCCTACAGTGAAGATGCGATCGCACTGGGTATCTACGTTGCCCTCAGCAATACTGATCAAGTAGACCTGACAATCAATGAACAGCAACAATTACTCGTAACTGTTGGAGATAATGAACAGCTAGTCCAGTCTCAAGGCACCCCAATTGTCGTTGACCAATTCCCAGGTTGGGAAATTATGGCCGTCGATACCATTGAAGGTGTGAATCAAATACTGTGGAAACACAAGGCCACAAATCAAGTTGCCGTATGGCGATTGGAGGATAACTGGGAGTTTGAGTCAGGAGAAGCCTTAGATATCGAATCGGTCCAAGCATTTGAGCTAGAAACCAAATTTGGCGTGGATCTAAACGATGATTCTGAGCTGGGTGAAGGGAGTCCCCGTGAGATTGAAACCGAGGGAACCGTTGACTTACTCGTGGATGTCTTCAACACAGTGCTCGTGGAGGCAGGGGATGACCCTCAACCCATCATGAACCAGGGCAATCCAGTTGTTGCTGACCAATATCGAGGCTGGCAGGCCATTGCTGCCGATACCATTGAAGGGGTGAACCAGCTGTTATGGAAAAATGAGACCTCCCAGCAAGTTGCAATATGGCGCTTGAATGACAACTGGGAATTTGAATCAGGGGATGCCTTAGACCTCGACTCCAAACAGGTGTTTGAGTTAGAAACCGACTTTGGCGTGGATCTAAACGATGATTCTCAACTCGGGGTTGGGTCTCCCCGTGAGATTGAAACCGAGGGAACCGTTGACTTACTCGTGGATGTCTTCAACACATTGCTCGTGGATGAAGGAGGTGATCCTCAACCCATCATGAACCAGGGCAATCCGGTTGTTGCAGACCAATATCCAGGCTGGCAGGCCATCGCTGCTGACACCATTGAAGGGGCCAATCAACTCCTATGGAAAAATGAGACCTCTCAGCAAGTTGCCCTATGGCGCTTGAATGACAACTGGGAATTTGAATCAGGGGATGCCTTAGACCTCGACTCCAAACAGGTGTTTGAGTTAGAAACCGACTTTGG
>JBCCQQ010000056.1:0-41749 GCA_039024555.1 Cyanobacteria bacterium P01_D01_bin.156 | reverse complement strand
CTTCTCTAGATAGCTTTGGTAGATTGACGGTATCATAGGGCGTGATAGGTCGTGTTCGTAAAACTAGCCTATCTTTTTTTATCTACCCATTCTTAACCACTGAATTTATAAGGCTTGCAGCAGTTGTGTAACCCCGTCAGAGCAAACCCTTATTCCGGATAGAGGGTATTCCTGCCATCATCTCAATACTGTCCTATGCTGGACCTATCGCAACCTGCGGGATTGTCCTGCAGGTTGTTTTGCTGATAGCTGTTGGCGTGGTTTGCCAATGCACTATGGGCATAAAGCTACTCTGCTGCTGAGCATGACTGTTGAGACTGTTACCTTTACGCCCATCGCCCATATTCAATCTTGTTACCCAGAACGGTTTGGGATTCCGCGGCAGGCAGGTCTTGTCAACTCTGCCTATGCCGATATTGTTTTTAGGGCGACAGAAAATAACAAATTAGCCCTGCGCGGAATTGAAGAGTTTTCTCACCTATGGGTGCTGTTTGTCTTTCACAATCAGCAAAAGTTTAATCAACCCAACCGTGAGTTCCGCCCTCTGGTGCGTCCCCCCCGTCTGGGGGGCAATAAAAGTGTCGGTGTCTATGCCACCCGTAGTCCTAATCGTTTCAATCCCGTTGGCATGAGTGCGGTGCAGCTTGTTAACTTACAGGAGAATACTACTAAAAAAGAAATTCGCTTACGGGTGCAAGGGGGAGACTTTTTGGACGGCACGCCCGTTATCGACATTAAGCCCTATGTCCCCTACTCAGATGCGCTATCCCATGCCCAGGGGGCTTGGGCGACTGGTCAGGATGATCTCCTACCGGTACAGTGGAGTCCTAAAGCCGTAGCGGTGCTGGTAAAGGACCGCAACTGCGATCGCATCCGTCAGCTAATTGCTGAAACCCTGGCCCAGGACCCGCGCCCAGGCTATGAGCGAGGTAAAGATGGTCGTCCCGGTCAACGCTGGAATATGCAGATAGATCGCTACAGTGTTTTTTGGACGGTGTGTCAGGGAATCGCTGAAGTTACTGAGCTCACCGTTATTTCTAGGCCCACCCTGGAATAGCTTGAGATACCCTAGGTCTTATCTGTCCGATTCTCAGTTATGGATGAGATACAGCGATTGCCAGGGCAGTTTAGAAAAACTGTTCTCTTCTTTGAGGTGACTTTATAAAACCTGTGGTTGTTGGAGGGGTAAAACAATTTTCATTGTGGTTCCCTGATCTAAATCAGATTGACAATGGATCTGCCCATGGTGGCGCTCTATGGTTTGATGGGTGGTAGATAAGCCCAGGCCAAGACCCTGACCCACTGGTTTGGTGGTAAAAAACGGATCAAAAATATGGGAATAATGGTCGGGAGCAATGCCTACCCCATTGTCACTAATGCTGATCAATAGGCAATTGCCCTGCTGCTGTGTGGCAATTTTAATGTCTCCATTCTCCCAGTGCTGAGTCTTTTTCAACTTTTCATCAATGGCATCGATTGCATTGGTCAGTAGTTGAAAAAAGGCTTGATTGAGCAGTTTTGGGTAACATTCAACAGTATTCGCACTAAATTGATAGTCTTTGTGTATGTGGATAACAGCTCTTGTTTCAGCGGCCACTAGTCGATGACTGACCATCAGCAGTGTATGGTCGAGAGCCTGATGAATATCAATCACTTTTTTGGTAGCCTGATCCAAGTGCGCAAAACTGTTGAGCCCTTGAATGATTTTGTCTAAGCGGGAGGTCCCCGCTTTCATTGAGTGTAAGATTTTGGGGAGATCCTCAAGGATAAAGTCGAGATCAATATCTTCAAGTTGTTCTTGGATAGGTTGAAGAGATTTAAAATCGAGGGTCTGATAGAGCTTAAATGCTTTTTCTAATTCATGGGCGTAGCGGGCCATAGGGGCTAAATTACCCTCAATAAAGGTGAGAGGATTATTCATTTCGTGGGCAACACCACCAACCATTTTCCCAAGGCTAGATAATTTTTCGGCTTGGATAAGTTTACTTTGCGCTATCTGCAGTTCTCCCAAGGTAGATCGTAATTGTTCTTCTGTAAGAGTCTGTTGATGAATTTTTTCTTCTAAAACTTTATTCGTGTGATGTACATCCTGCAGCGCCTGGTGCAGATTTAAGTGGGTTTTAACACGCGCAATAATTTCAGCTTCTTGAAAGGGTTTAGTGACATAGTCTGCGGCACCCAGCTGAAATGCCCTGACCTTGCTCTCGGTGTCTGCTAGCGCAGTCATAAAGATAATCGGAATATTGGCTGTAGCGGCATCATCTTTCAACGCTTGGCAGGTTTCAAACCCACTGATGCCAGGCATCATTACATCTAAAAGAATGATATCTGGCATCACATAGTTGACCTTTTCCAAGGCACTTTCCCCAGATTTGGCAATAAGCACCTCAAAATTAGCAACCTCTAAACAATCAGAAATTACCCCCAGATTGTGCGGATTGTCATCTACCACTAAAACGATTCCTAGATGCGTGGCTTGGTTAGTCATCATGCATGCTCGGCTTGCTCAAGGGCATCTTTAAGAAACCGAGTGAGTTCTTGTTCTTGGAAGCCGGTGACAAAATGTTGAATTTTTTGAGCAAACACACTGTAAGTAGCATCTGTTTCGATTAGCTGCTCTACTTGCTGTTTTACCTTTTTGAGATTTCCCTGAAGTGCTAGATGGTACAAAGATTTAAGAGTCTCCTCAGGGGGGAAGTGAAGGCTGGCAGAGGGGCTAATGGATTCAGACGTAGACGTGGGTGGAGCATAGAGCCAGGTCAACTTAAGATAGGTTTGGAGAACTTTAAACAGGTTGTCGGTCTGTACAGGTTTAGGTAAGAATTCATTACTGCCGGCAAGTAAACTGTTGTGTTCATCAATGGCACTAACGCTGGCAGAAGACGCAATAATGGGTCGAGTTTTCCAAGTCTCCATCTGGCGCAGCTGTTTAATGAGTTCAAAGCCATCCATTACCGGCATGACGAGATCGGTAATAATGACATCGGGCTGGCAATGATCAAGTTTTTCAAGGGCCTCTTGACCATGCGTTGCTTCAGTAATTTCAAAGCCAATATCGGTTAACAGATTTGTTAACACAGCGCGATTTTCCCAGCGATCATCTACCACTAAAATATGGCGTACGGGGCCTTTGTAACCGGTAATGGTGTTCTCCTTTAGGAGAGTATTGGCCTGTGTCCAATCTTGACAGTGGGAGATGGGAATTGTGAATTCAAACGTGCTGCCTTGGTTGACTTGGCTATGTACTTGGATGCTCCCTCCCATTAGGGTGACAATTTGTTGACTAATGGCCAATCCCAATCCGGTTCCTTCAGCTTGCTTTTTCTGATGACCCACTTGTTCAAAGGGGGCAAAAATCTGTTGGCACTGTTCTGGGGAAATGCCAATGCCAGTATCTTCCACTGCAAACTTGAGCTGGCAGCCTGATCCGTCTATGCGTTTCACTCGCAGGGTAACCTGTCCATTGTCGGTGAATTTGATGGCATTGCTGAGCAGATTAAGTAATACCTGACGTAGGCGCTTAACGTCGGTGACGATGCCTGTGGGGAGTGTTTTGTCAAAAATGTATCGAAATTCGATGTTTTTTTGATCGGCTTGAATCTGACCAATCTCCACTACGCTCTGTAGCAGAGCTCCTAAATGGGCTTCTCTGGGGTCTAATGTCAGCTTACGAGCTTCAATTTTAGCTAAGTCAAGGACATCATTGATGAGGGTCAGGAGGTGAGAACCACACTGATGAATCACCTTTAAACCCTGCTGGTCGCGATCGCTAAGGTGTTGCGATCGCAACAGAATCTGTGCGTAGCCTAGGATGCCATTGAGGGGGGTGCGCAACTCATGGCTCATGTTTGCTAAAAACTCGCTTTTGGCCTGGTTTGCAGAATCTGCTAGTTCTTTAGACTTACGCAGCTGTTGTTGCTTAAACTGTTGCACCCGCCATAGCCCCAGTAGCATAGAGGCCACTAGCCCCAAAATTAGGACAGCCATCACATTGAGCAACTGCAGTTGGGATTCAATGTTCTGACGAGGGATCACCAAGGCCAGGGACCAGTTTGCTTCCTGAATGGGCATATAGGCCACATAGACAGGTTGGCCGTTTAATGTCGTCAATTCTAGATTCCTGCGACCTGCTACCATTTGCTGGGCAAGGGTGGCTAGGACCGGATCATCATTCTCAACAAAGCTGATGGGTTCAGCGTCATTGAGGGTGCTCATCACCGTTTTATCAGGATGAACAATGGGTAGCCCAGTGGAATTTAGGGCAAAGGCATAGCTGTTGGCTCCATACTCAATGGCTGTAACTTCCCGTTCTAGCTGTTTAATGTCAATCAGCCCAGCTGTAACCCCGATGGGATCTGTGGATTGGGTAGCATCGGCCCAAATCGGAGAGGTGACCGCCACGATGGGAATATCTAATGTCCTAGAAAGGACCGGGTCCGAAACATAGATATTCCCTTTAAGTGCTTCCTGCACGTGGCGTCGATCTTTGAGATTTTTACCCTTGGCATATCCGACTTTAGTGTTGTAATAGGAGCCGTCAGGGCTAATCATGGCAAAAAAGTAGAAGCCCGGGATACGGGTGACTTCTGACTGTAAAAAGGGCTCTGCAGTGGTCCACTCCATCGCTCGCAGCGATGGCGTATTGGCAATGCTAGCCACTTCTGATTTACGCTGAATCAGCCATTGATCCAAGGTGTCAGTGCGCTGTTCTAGCTGTAGTAAAACATTGCGTTTAATGTTACTGAGCAACAGTCCTCGAACAACCCGGTAGCTCCAATAACCGGTAACACTAATGCCCAGGGCCATACTCAGCACTAGCCCTCGGTTTATCCAACGCGGCCATGCCCTGTGCCATGCCCCAGGTGCAGATGGCTGGGTCGTGCCGTGATTGCTGCGTGGGAATAGTCTAAGGGACGGTGCATGGGTCATGGTGGCCTGGTTTGACTTCAGGAATGGCGACAATGATGAATGATTAACGGTTCGTAGTGCACTCCGTCAGAATGCCCACTAGACCTTACGGATCATCTATGGTCTAAAGCAATGGGTGAGTCTATGGAACAACCTGATCGAGCAGCCCTTGCCATGAGAGAAAAACGCCCATACCTACAAGAATGGTAAAGAGTAGGTTTTTCTTCCACAAACCGATACTGAGGGCCGCTAGGGCTCCGATGAGACGAGGGTTGGTGGGATGAATCCAGAGCTCGTTATCCTGCACTAAAATTGAGGGTAGAACAATAGCGGTGAGAACTGCTGGAGGCACATAGTTCAGCGCCTGCAACAACCTAGGGGGCAGGATAATGCGATCGCTGATGGCTAACAGGGGGTAGCGAATTAAAAACGTCACTAGGGTCATGCCCCCGAGGAGCATAATCTCACTGTTATTAAGCATGTTTTTTCTCTAGATAGGTTTCCATAATCATGCCGATGAGGATTGCTGCGATCGCAGCCACCATTAAGCCCAACTGATGGGGGAGGTTTCTAGCCAGTAAAGATATGGTTCCGGCTGTTATCACCGTGGCCACCATCGGTCGACTGCTCAGATAGGGCACCGTCATGCCAATAAATGTGGCCACCATGGCAAAGTCCAGACCCCAGGTTGCCGCATTGGGAATCGTTTGCCCCAGAGTGAGCCCCAACAGGGTGCATAGCTGCCAGTTGACATACATTGCCACCGCCGAGCCCAGTTGAAACCAGTGCTTGTAGGGAGATAAATCATCCTGGTGATAGCGTTGGATCGCTACCATAAAGTTTTCATCGGTTAACCAAAAACCCAAGGGGAGCTTCCAAGCCTGACTCAAATGTTTAACGTAGGGAACTAGCGTGACAGCATATAGCAGATGCCGTAGGTTAACGACCCATGTGGTGAGAACAATAATGCCAAGGGGGGTACCTGTTGCCAACAGTCCTAGCGCAATAAATTGGGAAGACCCCGCAAAAACAATTGCCGACATACCCATGGCTCCACTAAAAGAGAGACCGCTAGATTGAGCAAGAGTGCCAAAGATAATACCAAAGGGAATCGCACCAACAATCAGAGGCAGAGTTTGTTGGGCACCAGCCCAGAACTCTCTCCAGGGAGTCAATTTAGACACCGTGGTCATAGAAAAAATAGATTAAGGACCCCATTAGCCTACGTGAGATTGAGGATGCCTGTCTTGCATGTTTTTGCAAGGTCACTGTTGTGTCACTGGCTAAGTGAAGAACAGCAAAAGTCCCCCATTCTGAGCCTCGTTACAAATACCAAAAGTATTATAGATACCCATAGCAGAGACGGTTTTTTAGCTGCCGCTGTGGTGTATCGATTTTGCTCATACTCTTTATACAAGAGAAACATCCACAAAGCAGTGTTGATACGCTAAGGTAAAAAAATAGACACGCTCTTTACAGCTCTGGCTCCATAACCAAGATGGATATGGTGTTTTTCCTTAGAATGAACTTTTCTGAAAGGCCCTGGTATAGTCGATTGTTGTCAAGCCAGTTTATTCTTTAATTTAGCAATAGAAATTTTTTTTGAAAGACTCTAGGCCATACTACTCTGGTAAACTTTGAAGCTTTCTTTTAGGGGGGCTACTGGAGAGTTTTGGGGGCTTTAGCACTAGTTGAACTCACGTGACAATGTACCTAAGCTCAGCAGCTCCGTGCAGGTGGTATAGACATCTCTCGTGGAATGCCGTTTGATTGAGGATATTTTTTTGCCAACAAGGTTTCTGGAAAAAACGCTAGGATACAGCTAAAGCATATCCTCTTAAAATATCTGCCTTTAGCCATAGTCAATACTGTCGGCAATCATGTATTCTCTTTAATTAGAAAGTTCAATAATTTAGAACAATAGCATTTTGTACGCTGCTAGCTATTTCTGGATAACTCTGTTTGTTATCTCGTACTTTTTATGACTTCACATTCTGGCTCTTCAACAGTGGAGGAAGGATCTTCCTTTGAGGCTTCACTGGCATCGTCACGTTCAAGGCCTAATAACTGGCTGGTTTGGTTATCGGCATTGGTGCTGCTGGCAGGTGGCGGATTTGCTCTATGGCGTTTTTTGGGCCAAAGCGGGGGATCTCCAGGCATGCCCATGGGGGGCGGTGTGCCGGTCACCTTAGAAAATATGCAGCTGACCACGCTGCAGGACCAGGCGTCCTTTGTCGGTACGCTGGATGCTCAGACTGGGGTGATTTTACAGCCCGAAGCTAGCGGTCGAATTACCCGCATCTATGTGTCGTCCGGTGATCGGGTAGCTGTGGGTGACCCAGTTATGGAACTCAGTGCCGAACGCTTCCAGGCTGAACTGAGTGCAGCGTTGGCCAATGTGAGTGCATCCCAATCGGCTCGCGATAATGCCAGGGCTCGCTTGCAGTCTTTAGTCGCTCAGCGAATCAGTATTGAAGCAGATGTCAAACTGCAGGATACCGAATTTGATCGGACTCGACGGTTGGTAGAGGCAGGGGCTCAGTCTCAGCAGGACCTTGATGAGGTAGAGCGCGATCGCGATGCTGCTCTAGCTTCCCTAAATGCGGCAAAAGAAGAAATTTCAGCGGCCCAAGCTAGTCTAGAGCAGACCGAAGCCCTATTTAGTCAGGCCCAGGCAATCGCCTCAGCCACCCGTGAAGATTTACTCGACAAAACCGTCACAGCGCCGATTGCTGGAGTGGTGGGTAATATTCCTGTAGAGCTAGGGGACTTTGTGCAACCGGGCGGTACCCTGACCACCATCACTCAAAATGAAGTGTTGGAACTAGAGATTGATATTCCGGCTGAACAAGTTAATGAGATTCAGCTGGGCATGCCTGTTCAGATATCCACCTTTGGAGCAGATATCCCCGAGGCCACGGGGTCCATTAGCTTTATTTCTCCTCAAACCGATGCCGCCACTCAAACCGTTTTAGCTAAGGCCCGGTTTGATAATTTTGGTGGACGGTTACAGGACAATCAGCGGGTAGATGTGAGCATTGTCTTGGATGAACGTCCAGGGTTATTGGTGCCGGCTATGGCTATTACTCGCCTAGGGGGGCAATCGTTTGTGTATGTGGCTGCCGATGCCCCACCCCCTCAAGATGGACAACCTGCCATGGAAGGACCTGTGGCAGAATTGCGCCCCGTCACCTTGGGAGGCATGCAGGGCAACAGTTTTCAGGTATTAGACGGGCTGTCTCCAGGGGAAGAAATTGTCACCACTGGCTTACTAAATTTACAGGATGGTGTACCTATCGCCCCCCAGGAAGAAACGGCAGAGGCAGCCGGGTCTTCCTGATAGAAACCTGCGCTAGAGCGGCGAGCATAAGGCAAGCTCCTACATTCTTCAGGGCAAGCACCAGGCTAGTCCATACATTTTTTATTTCTAGATACTCTCTAACGCTACCCTTCGTTAGCCCATTCCCAAGGCATTCCCCATGGTCAACTATTTTATTAAACGACCTGTCTTTTCCACTGTTTGCGCCATTATCATCCTACTGATTGGTGCTGTCAGTATTCCCACACTGCCCATTGCTCAATATCCAGATATTAGTCCTACCCAGATTAATGTGACGGCTAGCTATATCGGTGCCGATGCTGAGACCGTGGAAAAGGCTGTGACCACAGTTCTGGAGCGGGAAATTAACGGGGTGGAAGGGATGCGCTATATCTCTTCTAACAGTAGTAACAACGGTGTGAGCAATATTGTTGTTACCTTTGACTCCAGTCGAGACAAAGATATTGCAGCGGTAGACGTACAAAATCGAGTCTCTTTGGCTGAACCACAGCTACCGGAAGAGGTGCGTCAGACGGGTGTGGTTGTGTCGAAACAGAATAGTAATATTCTGCTAGCCATGAGTCTGTTTTCAGAAGATGGCACCTTTGATAATGTTTTCTTGAGTAACTACGCCGATCTCTACATTGTGGATGCCCTGCGTCGGGTCCCTGGAGTGGGGGATGTGGTGATCTTTGGAGAACGTACCTATGCCATGCGTCTATGGCTCGATCCGCAGCGACTGGCCAGTCGGGATTTAACGGCGGATGATGTGGTAGAAGCCCTACGGGAACAGAATATTCAAATTGGTGCTGGCCAAATCGGCCAGCCGCCCTCTCCCAGTGACCAAACATTTCAGATTGACCTACGGGCGGTAAGCCGTTTACAAGAGGTGTCTGAATTTGAAGATCTAGTCATCCAAACTGGAGAGAATGGTGCCCTGATCAAACTAAAGGATGTGGGGCGAGCAGAATTGGGCGCCGAAAGCTACAGCACATTTCTGCGGTTTAGGGGAAATGAGTCTGTCGGCTTGGGGATTTTCCAACTGCCGGGGAGTAATGCGTTGCAGGTGGCCCAGGGCATTAAAGATGTGATGGCCGAGCTGTCAGCAGAATTTCCCCAGGGAATGGAGTACGGCATTGGCTTTGATACCACAGAATTTGTACAGCAGTCGTTGTCTCGCGTCGTGTGGACGCTAATTCAGGCGGTTGCCCTGGTGGTACTGGTAATTTATCTCTTTCTCCAGGACTGGCGCACCACCTTAATCCCGGCTATTACGATTCCAGTGGCCCTGATTGGGACATTTGCCATTGTGAAAATCTTTGGCTTCTCCATTAATAGCCTTACCCTGTTTGGTTTGACCTTGGCGACAGGCATGGTGGTGGATGACGCCATTGTGGTGGTCGAAGATATCTCGTCTAAAATTCAAAAGCGTGGTCTCCCACCAAAACAGGCAGCCATTGAGTCCATGCGGGAACTAACGGGGGCCGTCATTGCCACTTCTTTGGTGTTAATGGCTGTGTTTATTCCGGTGGCATTTTTTCCAGGGACAACCGGCGCGCTATACCGTCAGTTTGCGTTGACCATTGCCTTTGCGATCGCACTCTCCACCTTTAATGCCTTAACCTTAACCCCTACCTTGTCCGGATTGTTGTTACGTCAGCAGACCGGTGGTCATGGCATTTTAGACCGTATCTTTATCCCCTTTAACCGCTTTTTAGATAATCTGACGAACCGATACGGCCATGCCCTACGGGTTCTCAATAATTTAAAAATCTTTGTTTTAGCCGCCTTTGTCGCCTCCCTTGTCTTAACTGGCTGGCTGTACAACAGCGTACCTTCTGCATTTTTGCCCGACGAAGACCAGGGCTACTTTATTACCCTGATTCAGGGGCCTGAAGGTAGCTCCCTAAATCAGACCAGTAAGGTGATGCGCCAGGTCGAAGAGACTATTTTGGCTCAGGAGGGTGTGCGGGCCACCTTTGCCGTGGGTGGTTTTAGCTTTAGCGGTAACACTGCCAACAATGGCGTTGTCTTTACTACCCTGGTCCCTTGGGAAGAACGACCACCGGGAGTAACATCGTTCAGTCTGATTAATCAGCTGTTTGGTCAGTTTTCTCAAATTACCGAAGCCCGAGTCTTTCCAGTCAACCCTCCGGCCATTCAAGGTCTGAGCAGCTTTAGTGGATTCCAGTTTCAGCTGCAGGACCGGCGCGGTAACCTGAGCATCGATACCCTAGTGCAAAATATGTTTGGTCTGCTGGGGGCCGCTAACCAAAACCCCAACCTGCAGGCCGTATTTAGCACCTATGCCGCTAACTCTCCCCTCATCGAAATCGATGTGGATCGGGACAAAGCTAAAGCCCTTGATGTCGATATTGATGAGGTCTTTGGTACCCTGCAAACCTATTTAGGTTCTCGCTACGTCAATGACTTTACCCTGCAGGGACGCACCTATCGAGTTTATGTCCAGGCCGATCAACAGTATCGTTCTGCCCCTGATGACATTAACAAACTCTATGTGCGTTCCAATAACGATGTCATGATTCCCATGGGGAATCTGGTGAGTCTCAAAGAGACCACAGGGGCTCAAACCATCAACCACTATAATCTCTTCCGGTCCATTGAAATTAACGGGCAGGCTGCTCCCGGTGTAAGTTCCGGTGCCGCTATTGACACCATGGAAGACGTCGCTGCCCAGGTACTACCCGCCAGCCTTGGCTATGAATGGACCGGCAGTGCCTTAGAAGAGATCGACTCCGGCAGTCAGGCCCCCATTATCTTTGGCCTGGGTATTATCTTTGTATTTCTGGTGCTAGCCGCCCAGTACGAGAGCTATGTAGACCCGGTAATTATTCTGTTTGCGGTACCGTTAGCCGTATTTGGTGCCTTGCTGGCCCAGTCTATGCGCGGTCTGCCCAACGATGTGTACTGCCAGATTGGTCTGGTTATGTTAATTGGTCTAGCCAGTAAAAACTCCATTTTAATTGTGGAGTTTGCCAACCAGATGCGAGACCAGGGATTACCCATTGTTAAAGCATCCTTGGAAGCGGCCCAGTCACGGATGCGACCAATTTTGATGACGGCGATTTCCACCCTGAGTAGTATTTTTCCGTTAGTGGTTGCTACGGGTGCGGGTGCCGGGAGTCGTCAATCCTTGGGAACAGCCGTCTTTGGCGGTATGTTTGTGGCCACCTTCCTAAGTTTGTTTGTGGTGCCGATTTTATACATTGTGTTCAAGGCCCTAAGCGAATCCTTTGGGCCACCGGACGATCCAGAGGATGAGCTGATTGTCTACGAGCGGGAGATGACCGAAACAGGTGTGTAAGATGATTGATGGCCCCCAAAAAACCTAATTCTGGGGGCTTTGAGTCATAAGTAACCATTGAAACATGACGTTAGCTTTCTAGGCCCTGACCCAGAAAACCACACAGGCTATAGTAAGAGCGAATTGATCCACGCTCGATTAATGCCTAAAATCCTGATTCTTGCGGCCAATCCTAACGGTACTACACGGTTACGTTTAGACGAAGAAGTCCGAGATATCAGTGCCGGTCTAGAACGGGCTAAGCATCGGGATGAATTTGCCATTACCCAGCGCTGGGCTGTGCGCCCCCGCGATCTTCAGCGGGCCATGCTGGATGAAAAACCGCAGATTGTTCATTTTTCCGGCCATGGAGAAGGGGCAGCGGGCTTATATTTTGAGGACAATGTCGGCAATGCCCAACTAATTACCGGAGACGCCCTGGCCAATTTGTTTAAGCTGTTCAAGGCCCAGGTAACCTGTGTGGTGTTGAATGGCTGCTACTCCGAAGCTCAGGCAGAGGCTATTTCGGCTCATATTCCCTACGTTATCGGTATGCAGGATAGCGTAAACGATCGCGCTGCCATTGAATTTTCAGTGGGCTTTTACGATGCCTTGGGGAATGGAGAATCTGTGGAGTTTGCCTTTGAACTGGGCAAATCCGCCATGGCTTTGAGTGGAGCCGGGGATGAAGATTTGCCCATATTGTTGCAAAGTGACGCCCCATCTAGGGCGACGAGTACTTCAACCAGCCAGCCGTCACCCGTGAGTAAAAAAAGTGGAACCAACCCCAATCAGCCCTTAAATGTGTTTATTTCCTACTCCCATCGAGATGAGGAGCTCAAGGAAGAACTAGAGGTTCATCTATCGACGCTAAAGCGACAGAACAAGATTAAACCCTGGCAGGATCGTTCCATTGAAGCAGGAACAGAATGGGACGATAAAATCAAAACTGCGTTGGAAAAGGCTCAAATAATTTTATTGTTGGTAACGCCTCGATTTATGGCGTCGGATTATATCAATGACATTGAGCTGGCCCATGCCATGGAACGCCACAAAACTGGAACGGCAAGGGTGATCCCGATTATTTTGAAACCGGTAGACTTTAAGGGAACACCGTTGGAGAAGTTACAGGCATTGCCTAAGGATGCGAAACCGATTACCCGATGGAATGACCAGGATGAGGCGTTTTTGAATGTGGTGCAGGGGATTCGGCGAGTCGTGGAAACAATTGTCTCCGTGAAACATTAGTTGTATCTTGGGAAGAAGCATCTGTCTAGCTTTTATCTATCTAAGCAAGCTTGGATCATGTTCAAAAATAAAGCTACGAGCAATACGTATTGGTGAGCTGTTTCTCTCCATTTCGACTTCGACTTTATAGGAGAATGTATAACGACCAGCAGGGAAAGATCTAACTCCTGGCCACACGAAGATATACTCCCCTGTTTGGAGTGTTTGAGATCTCTCGGTTACATAAATTCTACCGTCATCATTACTTCGGATGGAAACCTCTAAAAATCTAGAAGGAGCACTGCTATGGAAAATGAAACGATAGCTATCGGAGGCTTGTCCTAGGATGGTTGGTACAGCTATGCGCTGGGGAGAATTGGTAAATGCAAGTGGTCGTAACTGGTTAATGTTATTAACACCAAGTTGGACCAAGCTACGAGTTGGCAAACTATAGGTATGAAAATTATCTTGGATAGTGAATGGAACCTCATCTAATTGGTAACGTGCACTTAGTTCACGCATGAGAAATAAAGGACTGCTATCATCATGTCGAGGAATTCTGATTTGCAAATTTTCATCAAGGTTACCGCCTGTCGAATTAGTCAAAGCAACTAAACTGAAACCACCAGAAATAGGGTTAGGAGCTCTAGATTCATTAGGAAAAGAATTATCATCCCCAAAACTTTGCGTGTTCTGAGAAGGAACAGATTCAGCAGTTTCATCAGATGGTAATGCTCCGTTGTCAATATCGTTATCTGCATTGTTGATTCCCGGATTACCCTCAACATCATTAGAGGAAAGCTGAGTGGATGTAAACGTTGAGGTCTCTCCTGAAGATTCTCTATCTTGAGATTCTAATATGGGTTGAGAGTTATTAACTTCATCATCAGATTCCGGAAGAGATATTTCACTGTTAATAACTCCATCCTGAGACTCTACTTGAGTTTGTGAAGAAGTCGTGATTTCATCAGGCTCTTCAGAAGGTATTTCTTGGTCGATAACTTCATCTTGAGATTCTTTAAGAGGTTTATCTTGCTTAACGACTTCGTTTTGAGGCTCTATCTGAGGTTTTGGAGGAGCCGAGATTTTTTCAGCATTTTCAAGAAACGGTGCCTCTGATGTAGTTAACCCTTCATGAATTGCTGTTGTGACTTTACTCGAATCATCTAAATCTGTTGATGCAATTATAGATGGTTCCGTTAGAACGGCTTCAATAGGTCGTTGTATCTGAAGCAGCCAAAAGCTTCCACTAATTACACTCCCCAATGTAATTGAGGCTAGTATTTGAGCTGTTAAGGGAAGGTTTATCTGTTTATTTCGTTGCTCAATTTGAACTTTTTGGGAGGAACTATGTGGTAGAGGAAGCCCCTTATTCAAAGAATGATGCAAGTTATTCGATTGTCGAATCTTATCAAACTCTTTTTGGGCATCTTCAATGTTTCCTTGCGCATAGTTTTCCATCCCACGGGCATAAGTCAACAAGTCAGGATAGTTAATTAGGGGTCTTTCCAATGCCCTTACAATTGAGGCAATACGCAACAAGTCATCTGACTTTTCCTGGAAAGCGTCTGCAAGGTTAGCAGCCAATTCTTTTACAGCTTTTTCAGGTTGCAAATAGGCTATAGATAACCAGTTCTGCGCTTTAGCAAAATCTTGGATATCTAGATTCTCACTCTTCAGCTGTGATTGAACATGCGTAGCCATAAACGCGGCTAATTCTTGAATACGTTTTAGGTTAAGACATTCATGATTCTCTAAAAAATCTAATAGCGCCTCTCTTACTAAAGAGTTCATTTCATATAGTCCATCTCCAACCTCCTCACATAAATTAGAGAGCAATAAGTCTGATGTAGCGATCCAAGGAATGCCAAGTTGTTTGCCACGACAATCTACTTGGAAATTAGCCCATAGCTTGTACAAAAGCTCAGGGGTAAGTCCTAAAGGCAAAGCTGCATGACAAGCGAATAGGAAATGAGCTTCTCCATGGCGTTTAACAAAAGCTTCCACTGTAGGAAGATTGATTTTGCTGGTTATTTCTAAGAGGTTTGTAAGTGTACCGGTCATAGCGTAGTTCTTAGATTTTCTAAACTTGGCTTCCATCGACCTCGCAGTACATCTACTGCATCGTGAAACCCAGCTCGATTTATCTCAAACATAGGAACAAGCTTGGAAAGTTCACCAGCCGTAGTCAGTTCCCAACGATTTCTAGGAACAGGATTGAGCCAAACAATGTAGCGAGCATACTGATTAATCTGCCCTATGAACTCCTTAGTTCTCTTTATGCGGGCAGTACTCAATCCTCCTCTGGCAGCTCCTGCATCACTCATAATAACAATTATTGATTTGGGTGATAAACGTCTGCTTAGAAAGTTGATTAAAGGTTCTGCATTTTGCATCGTAGGGTTATGATACAGATGGTTTGTTGGACAGTTGTGAAAATAGTAGGTGTCAGCATTGCCTAAACGTCCTGCTCGTGTTGCAGTCTCAACCAAACGTTTGGCTAGTGCCTGAAATGGAATCATAGAGCCATCTTGATCAATTAAAAGTATTAGGTCAGTACGACTGCTGCGAGCTGACTTCATGATAGGTCTTAAAAATGAACCCTGGCGAGCAATCTGACTAACTGTCTCATCAAGATCGAATTCTGTCTTCGGTCCTTCACGTTTATTTTGTCGAAGATATCGCCAACCTTGTTTCATCTGGCGTCTGGTTAATGGAAAATATTCATCTTGACCTATTACCTTCTCTTTAGAAAAACTTGCCTTCTCTTTATTTGTTTTTCGGATTGTTTCAGCTAGCTGAACTTCATCATTGCCTGCTGTAAAAATCTCAGTTTTTGAAACAGAATCTTGAATTGTAAAATCATCGAAATCTTCAGTTGGGAGCACAGTTTGCGTAACAGTTATTTGACGAATGAAAAACCATGAAACAGTACTACTCAACAACATTAAACCTACTAAGGAACTCAAAAATGTAATTGGTATCTTAGGAAGTTCCATGGACTCTATTTCAAGATCCTCAGGCGCATTAGGAAGTGGTTGGCCAGGGATAAATTCGCCTTCTATTTCTGTTGGTACTGTCGGATTAGGAGACTCTGATGGTGGGCTTTCGTTTTCTGGGGTGCCTGATAAAAACTTCAATCCACCTAAGGTTGCTAGAAATACTACTAACAAAACAAATATCCCAATTAGTAGTTTCCGATTTGTTTGAACTGTAATGTTTTGAGCAGACGTGATTTCTTGATAAAGAGTTGATTTTTGCGCACTTGTTTCAGCAATATCTTTGTAGGAAGTAGGTTTAACTCCTATGACCTCAGCAAAATGATAGTTAAAAATATGTTCTTCTTCCTCATTTTTAACCCATAAAGTACAACATAAATGTGAAAGTGCTTGACGGTCGGGCAAGCCAAAGCCTCCCTGTAGGGCTTTTAGAAGTTGTGTATATTCATTTAAGCCAAGTGGTAGCCCTGCCTCTTGTAAACGGGTATAGAGTTCAAATAGTGGTAATTCCTCAGCTTGCATTGTTAGTTTGACGTAGTTTGCTGAAGATATCGCTGATGGTCTTCCCAACTTTTGACTAGGACACTACCAAAAGGTAATTGGCCTTTAAGTTTCGAAAGAGCTTCATCCTCAGGAAAACGTTGTAGTACTCGAAACCAATCAATCAACTCACTGGTACTAGACTTTTTGGTAGCAACTCCTCGTGTTTTACTCATTTCGTGTCGTAGTTCCAGAAACCTATCTACAGCTTTCTGAGTGAGTTTCATTGACGTTTTTGGAAACATACCCTGCAAAATCATGACTAATTGCTCATGATCAGGAAACTTAACGTAATGGAATAAACAACGACGTAGAAAGGCATCTGGCAAATCCTTCTCATCGTTACTGGTGATAAAAACAATTGGTGGAAACCGAGCTGCTATTTCTTGCTGTTCCAGTTCTTCCACTACAAAGCGCAACTCGTCTAGTTCTAGTAGCAAATCATTTGGGAAATCAATATCAGCTTTGTCGATTTCATCAATCAATACAACAGCTCGTTGTTCAGATTGAAACGCTTTTCCTAGCGGTCCCCACTTAATGTAAGTCATTGGGTCGCTAATACGCGATAGCTCTTCAGGTTTTATGAGCTGATTTGCAGCGAGCTGAGCATCTCTTAAGCGACCAACAGTATCATATCTGTAAAGCCCATCTTGAGCTTGGCTGGTTGATTTAACATACCAAGCTTCAAAGGGTAGACCTAGCTCATAAGCAACTGCTCTGGCCAAACGAGTTTTGCCACAACCTGGTTCCCCTTTTAATAAAAGCGGACGCTCTAAATAAATAGCAAGGTTTACAACCTCAACTAGCTCTTCGCTAGGCAGATAGGGTGTTAAAGGACGGTGAGTTTTAGGGTCACGTTCTCCAGGCTTAGGCTGCTTTTTGCCGGTATACGTCAGTTCTGAATCTAAAGCCGTAACCACTTATCCAACTCCTCATACCAATCAAGTCCACATTGGTCACAAATTTCACGCAGAGCAAGCTCAGGAATCCCCCCCTCACTACTTTCCAAGATTTCCTCAACCTTATCATCAATACCCTGGGTCAAATCCGAAGGTAAGTCGCGAAATTGGTCATCCAGCCAATCCATTAAATCTTTATCAGTAAATTCCTGAATTTTCGGCGTCTTAATAGGCTTTTGTGGTTTCCATCCAGCGTCTAATTTCTCGACAAAGGGCAATTTCCATTGCTCTGATTTGCCTACGTAGTCCACTAAAAACATCAGCAATTTGCATGCACTTTCACCGTCAGATGCTTCCTGAACTCTCTTAGTCAAAGGTTTCCAAAACTGCTCAATCATTTCTTGTGCGGCTGACTCAGGTAGTGCTTGGACATCATGAAATACCAAAATCACATCCTGAGTCAGCCACCAGCGGTAAACACCATCTGCAATTTCAGGTGGTGTCAGCTTATGCCCTCGATTTTTTTTTACTCGCCCACCCAATTCCCGCCAGAGTGCAGCTACATTGGTTTGCCTAGCCAATCGGCCTAGGTTAACTTTGACGACTTTGCTATTCAAATGCTCTGGTAGATATTGCACGACCAATCTATTTAAGAGCCAGCGTTGACCATATTCAGGCAAACCATGAATTAAAAAGCCAGCCACTGATTCAGAATCTATGGCTCGCCGAAAAAGTCTGGACTGCTGCCGATAGCCCAACTTCAGTAAGGAACCGTAGAGGCGTACTTGCTTTTGCTGCTGAAAATTAGCAAGGTCCTCTATGCTACGACGGATACCCTGAACAATATTGAGAAAAGCCTTATCTCGATTTTCCCATTCAGTAATGGGTTTCGCGTCCTGTGGTAAAGATTGCAGCTTGCTGAAAGGAGTGCCTTCTAAATCAATCGGACGCACAATCACTGGAATTACTTTAGCTTCGCCCTTGTCATTCCTTTCAAGAGCACGTTTAAGTTCTACGTCATAGCAGTAGTCTGAAGCTACAAAATCAGAGCTGATAAGGAGCAAAATAATATCGGCCGAATCTAATTGCTTATCAATTTCAGCAGAACGTTCTGCCCCAGCATCAATATCCTGGTCGTGCCACGTTTCAATGATGTCCTGACGCTCAAGAATCTTTAAATGTTTTGCAAGTTCATCTCTAAGGTCTTTATCTTTGCGGGCATACGAAAAAAAGATATTGACACTCATGAACTACGTAGAGCTAGAATTCCTACACCAGTAGTATATCCATACAGCTTATAAAGATGTAATTAGACACTCAATCTTTTAAACATCAGTCAAATTTTGTTAACTAACAGGATTAGCTCTGCATCCTTAATCAATTTCATCAAGGCAAGAATCATTCTCATAGATATGAGTTGGGATAGATATTGAGTACGAAAAGAGAGTTACTATTCATTCTGTGTTTGTCTCTTATGGCATCCACATCAGCTGTGGAGATGATGCAACTGTGCGGCAGGCACTGTGCATTTCTTCTCTATGATTGAACCGAACCAAGCTGCAGATTGACTTACCTTATTTGCCAACTCGTACAATTAATCCTCTGAGCAAAACTACCTGCGTCTCTACGCCAAAAGACCCTAATTACATCTAAAAAAACAGTTCACCTTTTTGAATCGCCATTCAAACCCTCCTAAAACAAGGCTTTAGTGCTTTGTAAAATACTTGAAATAATATCCGGGTAAATTCGTAGCTGTCCGAATAGTAGAACAAACAGAAAGTCTTATCAGGGGCTATATCAAATAGCTTTATCTCTCTTCCATAGTCACCATCCATGATTGTGGTCAACTTAAACGTCAGGTTTAATGGATTCCGTAGCTTGACTCACTTTCTGTTCTCGACAAGCCACAGCCCATTGAAAACACTATTGAGTGCTTTCGCCTGTTAGTGTCAGTAAATGAGCCTAATTGTCTTTAAAGCGTAAGCCGACCACTTAATTTCTTCGTATCTCCCCTAAATCTCCTAATTCTCGGGTTTTAAGTTTAGATATTTTCTAGAAAAGACGATACCGGTTGAATATGCTTCTACCCACAAATTGGATAGAGGAAGACTTAAAGTCCCCCAGAATTGTTTGATTTAGGGGGCTGGATATCGGGTAGCTTCTTCTCCAGAAATGTCCTTAGGCGATTGCACAAAAATAAAATTCCAAGCAGGATTTTATTAAGCAACGTCCTTCCCTTAACAAGGGGAGGTGCCTTAGGCGGAGGGGTCTTCGACCATTTGCGCTAGTTTTCCAGACCCCTCCCTAACGGTTCCTCTTGCCAAGGGGAACCAGGTATCGCCAAGCCTTATTAAGGTGTCTTATTTTCACGCACTTCCCTTAGCTTCCCCCAATCTTTGGGAATGGTTGGAAGTCTCCATATCTAGAATATGGTTCAGTCTACTTACCTAATTCATCAAGAAAAATTTGTCTATTGTTGATTGCTGGCCCTTATCTGGGTAAGCAATAGCTAGCGCTGTGTACTAACTTGCGGTCAAGACAGGGTAAATCCGCAGCCAGCCCCTGTAAGCTTTCTGTTCTCTTACACATCCCGCGAACTGTCATGAAACAACAACGTTTTTGGCACACCAAACGCCGATGCCATCTCTATCTCACTGTTTCCAACTCTCCCGGTATGTTTATGTTTATGGGTAAACCCTGGACATCCAAAGCATTGCAGGCCCTCGGCTTTGTTCAAGAACCCAACGAAACCAGGATCGAACAACCTCAGCTTGCCTTTGGCGATCCCTCCCGATTCCAAGGCTCATTTTGCAAGACCCAAGGCAAGGGATCAACCCCATCCTGGGGACTCAAAGGTGGAGCAGGCGGTAAGGTTGGTCGGGCTCCCAAAAGTTAGATTCTGGTGAGAGGGTGGGGCTAAGATTTTGCAGACGCAGGTGTACCCTTAATATCCCTTTACCGATCCCTACAGTTCACAATGTTGCCCTACATTGCTTAAGGTTTATTTCAGATAACGGTAATGGCTCAACCGTATGAGATCCTAAAATACTCACGGATTCATACGAATTTTAGACGCGCTTTTACCATCCATGGATCAATCTCAGCAATCAACGGCGGTCGTAACCGGGGCCTCCTCCGGCGTTGGCCTATACGCAGCAAAAGCATTGACCGATAGGGGCTGGCACGTGGTGATGGCCTGTCGCAACTTGCCTAAAACGGAGGCGGTCGCTAAGGAAGTCGGCCTACCGGACGGCAGCTACACCATTATGAAGCTGGACTTGGCTAGCTTGGCCAGTGTCCGCAGCTTTGTGAATGAGTTTCGCGCCACTGGCAGAACCTTAGATTCATTGGTATGTAATGCGGCGGTTTACCTACCCCTGCTCAAAGAACCCATGCGCAGCGAAGATGGCTATGAGCTGAGTATGGCGACCAACCATCTGGGGCATTTTTTACTGTGTAACCTGATGCTGGAGGATTTGAAAAAGTCTTCCGATCCTCGCTTGGTAATCCTAGGTACAGTAACGGCAAACCCTAAGGAGCTAGGGGGTAAAATTCCATTCCCAGCACCGCCCGATCTAGGTAACTTGGAAGGGTTTGAGCAGGGCTTTAAAGCACCGGTCACCATGGCGAATGGCAAAAAGTTTAAGCCAGGAAAAGCCTATAAGGACAGTAAGCTTTGCAATGTATTGACCATGCGAGAGCTGCACCGTCGCTACAGCGATGAGACTGGTATTACATTTAGCTCTTTATATCCAGGATGTGTGGCTGAAACCGGTCTATTCCGAAATCACTATTCAGCATTTCGGATAATTTTCCCATGGTTCCAAAAGAATGTGACTAAGGGCTATGTGACTGAATCGGTGGCTGGTGATCGAGTGGCTGCGGTAGCGGCAGATCCTGAATACAACCAGTCTGGTTATTACTGGAGCTGGGGCAACCGCCAGCAGGAAGGGCGTAAGTCTTTTGTGCAGGAGATGTCTAATGAAGCTCTGGATGATGTGAAGGCCCGTCGTCTTTGGGAACTCAGCGAAAAGTTGGTGGGGATTGCTTAGGGTTCGAGGACATTGCCGATAGAGAATCTATCAGGTATCTAGGCCCCTAAATTTCCTAATGCTGGGAGGGATTATTCGTTTACCAAAGAAATTTCTACGATCAAGTCATCGTCAAAGAAGCTAAAAGTTGTTCATGCCCCCAAAACCCCCAAAATTGGGGTCCTTGAGTATAGTTTCCCCAGGATTGGGGGACGGAAGGGGGCCTGGATAGCTTTCAAACTCCTTTATAAAACCTCGTTATCAGAGTAGGGATGCCTCCACGGTGTCCCTACTCCTCGCTGATGGGTTCGACGCTGGCGGGCTGTACCTCTTCTCGGGTAACTTCTTTTACTTCGCTGACTTCAAAAATTAGCCTAAACGGGCGATTCATTCGCCGTGTTACATATTCTTCGAGCAAGCCAACCTGAGTAGGCGTAACAGGTTCGACACTATAAACTGTGAGCCGTACTTCTGGTGGGCTGGCCAGCCAGTTGATATCACTATCGATGAGCTCTAGTCGGGTGAAGGTGACGGTGCCGTTGACTAGAGCATCTCGTACGCTATCTTCAGCTCGGTTCTGGCGTACCAGTTCGACTAAACTAATGGCCAAGGGCACAATCAAGGCCGCTGTCATTAATAAGACAAAGTTTAAGGACTTGCGGGCTTTTTGAAATGGGGCATAGCCGGTTAGCCAAAAAGCCAACATGCACGACAGGGTAATGCCGATCAGGTTGGTCAAATACAGCAGTGTGGCACCCAAGCTCAGGGGTAATTTTGCCTGGGCCAGCCCTAGGCCAATGACACAGACCGGTGGCATGAGGGCGACTGCGATCGCAGTTCCCGATATAGTGTTCGATAGCTTTGGCTGCACCTTGGCAAATCCGCTGATACCGCCAGCGGTAATGGCAATGCCCAAATCTAGCAGGGTAGGTTCGGAGCGCGCCCATACCTCGGTCCCATATTCCGAGAGACCCAGCATCAGTCCTAGGGCAGTGGAAAGTGCGATCGCAATCAGGGTGCCTAACCCAAGTGCCTTAGCCCCTTCCTTAATCAGTTCCAGATCCCCTTCCAACAGACCAAAAGCCACGCCCCGAATCGGTAACATCAGTGGGGCAACTAGCATGGCCCCGATAATTACCGCTGCACTGTTGGACAGTAAACCTAGGGTGGCGATGATGCAGGCCCCGATGGTCATCACCACATAGTCGCGGCTCAGTTCCGAATCATCCATCAGACTATCGCGCATATATTTAAGCGCCTGGGGCGATACCCGTCGCCCCCCAAAATAGCGATTTGTAATCGTTTGTAGCCCTTCTCTCACCATGGTTTGCCCTGCCGCGCCAATGTCTTCAGACTATAGCAAGTCCTTCAACGTCAGCTTTAGCATCGAGAAAACTTGTTTCATCGTTAATTTAGGTGCAGCCCGTCTAAATATTCAAGGAACGCAGCCTTGAAGGACTGAATTTCCGATTCTTAGGAATTACAGATGTCAGCAGGCGATGGCCTTGCTGATGTCATCACTTTGTATGACTAAAATCTGCTATTCGTCGCAGAGAAATACGCCATCAAAATTATTTGTTTCTGAAGATGTGGATGGAATCAGAACTCCACCGCTACTCTATTGATTGAGTGGCACGTCTGTTCTACTCACTGTGGTATTCACGTAGGAAGTTTTCATGGGTTTTCTAAAGCGTATTTTCAAGCAGGATAAGCCTGCGGGTGCCAGTACTAAAGCTGGTCGTCGCCCCGGTGCGAAAAAAGCAGCTCCCAAAACTACTGCTGCTGCTCCCACTGCCGCTGCCGCTAACAATGCGCCTGAAGAAGAGGAAATTCCTCTATGTAAAATTGGCCTAACGGGTGAATTTGACGAAAGCGGTTTGGCTAAGCGTGTCACCCTTGCTTTTGACGAAGATTCTCAACTCGATGATGTTGAAACCCTATGGGTTGCTCAGCTCAGCAGCAAAGTTGTGCTGAAGGGCAAAGTGCCCACCCAGGCAATCCTCGACAAAATGGTCGCTGTTGCTAAGGATGTTGAAGGGGCTACTGCTGTTGACACTAGCCAAGTTGAAGTAGGCTAGCGCCATCCTCAATATTGAATCTCAATAGCAAAAGAGTCAGGCAGCATGCTGCCTGACTCTTTTGCTATTCACTCAAAGAGTGCAGCTTAGCACATCAGTGAGCTCCAGAATCCTTGCTAAATAAGACTAGGACAGTCTTGATAATCAGCTTGATGTCGTAGAAGAAACTCCAGTTTTCCTGGTAGCGCAGGTCCAGTTTGATCACATCCTCAAACTTGGTAATGCTAGACCGACCATTGACCTGCCATTCGCCTGTCATACCCGGCTTTACATTTAGACGCTGCCACGCACCCACTTCGTACTGCTCAACTTCATCAGGCGTTGGCGGACGAGTGCCCACCAAGCTCATCTCACCTTTTACAACATTCCAAAACTGGGGGAACTCATCCAAGCTAGTTTTACGAAGAAAGCGACCAATTTTCGTAATCCGAGGATCGTTCTCATTCTTAAACAAGGGGCCTTCCACCTGATTAACCACCTCGTTTTTACGCGCTTCAGCATCGGTCACCATGGAGCGAAACTTACGAATTTTGAACCGCTTACCGAGCCAAGAACAGCGCGTCTGAGCAAAAAATATGGGACCTCCATCATCTAATTTGATGATGATGGCAACTGGCACATACACAATGCCCATTAACAATAGCCCAACCAAACCACCCACAATATCCAACGTCCGCTTGGCCTTGGAATTCACTGAAGGATGGGTCTCGGGCAGTACCTGCTCCTCAGAGCTAGAGGGGCTCTCTTGGGCGAGGGTGATATCAAATACTTTATCGAGTTCTGTCAGGGACAAGACCATCATCACCTGAGGCGGAACATTAACGAGTCGTAAACTCACTCCGCTGGCAACACTCAAACGGTGACAAATAACCAGGGCTCCGATGCCGCTGCTGTCAATAAAGCGAGTCGCCGCAAAATCTAATACAAGTTCAGATAAATCAGACTGGTCAGCAAATAAATCTTGGCACTGCTTTTTAAATGCTGTCGCTTCAACTACAGTCACACTGGCAGGCAGTTGAATGGTTTGAAGTTCCGATTGGACTAGGGCTGACGCAGGAGAAGACGCCTTAATACTATCGACCATAAAACTAATAACAATATTTACAAAAGACTGTCATAATCGCCGGGCAACTTCTAGATTACCCAGAAGTTTAATCAGACGGATTATCTATATAGGTCGTCCAACTCGTTGAGCTAACGAGTAAAGAAGGGACCGACGATATGTAGTTTCGATACTTCTTCGGCAGTCACCCTCCGCTCAATCAAATTTTAAGCAACAAAAATCAAACCTGATGTGTGTAAAGGCATGGGTCTACACAATCAATACAAATTCGTCCCAGGTTAAGCAGGAGTCTTCATAATTTAATGTCCGGCTACGGCATTTTGCTGTGGGTGGTCTTACGGAAAAGACGCTGGCTATGGCGTGTTCAATAAAATCAGCGTATTTCTACGGGGTTCTACGCTGTGATCAGACTTGTAAAGCAGGTATTCTTGATACTAGATAGAGGGGTATGATTGCTGGAAAGGCATCACGATTACTCCATATCTAGCGTTTTATACTTCATACCCATGGGTTCTCGAAAACAAACTTCCCTCTTGAGTGAGGAGACCCAGCAGGCTATTAGTCAGTCCCGATTCCAGAATTTAACTCCTAAAACTGACCTTGGCTACCGGGAATTAGTAGCCTGGAAGACAAAAATTTCGACTTTTCAGAAAACTGTTAAAGTCTCCCCCGTCATGGAGCAGGCGAGCCTGTTCGACACGCTTCCTGATCCGGCTGATGCTATTGATCCTTTTGAGTTGCCTCAACAAAATACGGAATTTTGGCGATGGCAGGTGAGTGATGTGGGGGTGGCCGCGCTTTATTTTGTCATTGACTATCACAATGACTTACTGCTTTATGTTGGCGAAACAGTAAAGTCAAACCAGCGGTGGAAAGGGGAGCACGACTGCAAACGCTACTTGATGAACTATCGTCAGGCCCACTACCATCACCATCTGGATAGTCAATTGGGGATTGCTTTTTGGCGACAGGCCCCCGATGAGCGTCGTCCCCGTCAAAAGGTAGAATCCGCTCTGATATGTAAGTGGCGCTCCCCTTTTAATAAGGAAAATTGGAAATTCTGGGGTACGCCGTTTATCAACAGCTAAACGCTGCCGGCATCAAATACACGACCAATCACGTCTTCAATGGGTGGGTCGGTAACGGTAAGGTCGATGACGGGTAACTGAGCTAGGGCTTGGGATACTGTTTTGGTTAGGTTTTCTCGTCGCACAAGGAGTACCACTTTACAGCCGTCAATAGACTGTACTTCTCCGTAGGTTGCTAGTACGTCTGCAGATATTTCGGTGGCTAGGTCGGCGGTGACTTCTCGATAGGGGGCAAACTGTTCCACGAGTTGATCTAGAGAGCCGTCGTAGATCAGCTGCCCTTGATAAATTAGTAAAACGCGATCGCACAGTGCCGTAATATCTGCCATGTAGTGGCTGGTCAGTACAATGGTTGCTTGATAGCGCTGATTGTAGGTTTGTAAAAAACTACGCACCGCCATTTGGGCATTGACATCCAGCCCTAATGTTGGCTCATCTAAAAATAAAACCTTTGGACGGTGCAGTAGAGCTGCCAACATTTCTGCTTTCATCCGCTCTCCCAACGACAGTTTACGCACGGGTTGGGTCAGCTTGTCCTCAATATCGAGCATATCTGCCAGCTCATGGATACGCTGCCGCAGCTCCTGGGTTGAGAGATCGTAAATTGCTCCGTTAATGCGCAGGGAATCTAACGTGGGCAAATCCCAAATCAGCTGCTGCTTTTGCCCCATCACTAGGGTAATTTGCTCTAAAAAAGACCGCTGCCGTTGAAAGGGTGTGCGGCCAGCCACAGTGATCTGACCGGATGATGGATAGATGAGGCCGGTGAGCATTTTGAGTGTCGTGGTCTTACCGGCACCATTGGGTCCCAAAAAACCTACTACCTCCCCTGGCTGAATGCTAAAGGAGACGTCACTGACGGCCTTCACCTGACGATATTCACGCTGAAAGAAATGACGCAAGGTGCCTGCAAGCCCTGGTTGTTTAATGGCAACCGGATAAACCTTTGTTAGATGTTTTACCTCGATGGCGGGCATGAGCATTCAAACAGCGACTCCCAGTCAAGGCTACCAGGATAGTGGTTCTATCAGCCCAGGAAACTATCCTGATGCCAAGGTCTGTAAGTTGTCTATTGAACAAGCGGGGACCTAAATCAACAGCAATGGCTCAAAATCTTCAGCAGTCAATTACGTCATGTTGAATTCAATAGTTGCTAACGCTCCCTTCAGGTGCCTACAACCTATCAAGGGACAGCGCGTGTTTCTCCATAAGGAGAATGAACCGTTAAACTTAGCCACTGCTTAACAGCTTTAAGCTAAAAATTGTGTATAGAAAAAACTTGTCACCTCAAAACGAACGCGCAATTCGCAGTGTTGTCGAACGACAGCTTCAGGCATTTCAGGATAACGATGCTCGCACTGCATTTTCCCTTGCCAGTCCAACATTGCAGCAACAGCTACGGCAGCCCCATGCCTTTATGGAAATGGTCCGCGACCATTACCACCCTGTTTACAATCCTCGAGCAGTTATTTTTGAAGGCATCATCTATATTCAACAGCATCCCACTCTACAAATTATGCTGATGTCCCAAGGGGGCTCGTTAATACGGGCGCTTTATATTATGCAGCAGCAGTCAGACGATACCTGGCGCATTGCGGGATGCCAGCTGCTACCCGTATGTATTGAAAAGAGGCGTTCTTCGTAGTAGCCATCGACTCGCAACAAATAAATTTACAGCCCCCTAGGCGTTTATAGTTCAATTGAACTATAATGCATGCGTACTATAAGTGTTGACCTATGGCTGTCCGCAAACCCCACGGAATCGTACTTAGTTTTATTGATGCTTATTGGCGTAAACATCAGACGAGTCCTACGGTACGTGAAATTATCACTGCTACCGAGCGGTCCCATGGCAGCATTCAAAATAGCCTCAAGTGGCTAGAAAAAAATCAATATATTACTCGCCGTAAACGCACCTCCCGTGGCATCAAGCTGATTAATTTTGAGGTAGATGCCCCCTATCCAGATACCGTTCCTGAAGGATTACCAATTCGCGGTGAAATTGCTGCAGGCTACTGTCATGATCCGGCCACGGCCACCAATGACTATCTCAATATTGAGTACAGCGGTCGCAAACCTAAGGACTATGTACTAAAAATTTCAGGAGACAGTATGGTGGGAGCCGGTATCCCTGACGGCGCCTATGTGGGCATTCGCCCAGTGTCCGATGACTATCGTCCTAAGCCGGGTGAGATTGTTGCTGTCTACGTGGAAGGTCAAGGAGCTACCTTAAAGCACTTTTACCAAAAAGAATCTGTGGTGGTTTTAGAAGCTGCCAACCCTAAATACGAGCCGATGATTTTTGACCTAGAGTCCTGCACACTGCGGGTACAGGGCACCCACATTTTTACCCATTGGCAATCGGCAGCTTTGGCCTAATGGTCGCTAAATTAAGGGGGCCGTTTTAGTAATTGGCACACCTTAACGGCCATAGATATTCTAAATGGATAACATTTGATGAGAGAGGTAGCTATTGAACTCATCAAGTGCCATTACGGCATCAGCTACTGTCTTCAACAAGATTTTACTGATACTCACAAAAGCTTATCTTAGTTGACTCAATGGAGGAAAGCCTTGCAGAGCAAGGTGTAGGCCGTATGTCAGCATTTTTTGAAATAACAAAATAGTTATGGATTATACATCCATAACAGAAGTCTTGTATGCAGTAGAAGACGCTGCGTTTAATCTTCTGGATCTAAAGACCGTTAAAAAGAAGGTTGTAGGTATAGAGTCTCTTCATCCGTGTTGTGGACTTGTGCCGTCTATGTCTTGTTATAACCATGCATCCAATCCTAAAAGACTGGCTACAAAACCTTGGCTGTTTTTTACCCCTCGGTTTTTTAAGTTGTTGCATGGCCGTAATTATACATTGGGTATCCACTGAAACAGGCCCTGCAAGATCCATTATTATCTGGCAAGCAAAAGTCCTCGAAGGCCAGTATTCTCCCAGGCTAACCTTTATCATCTTTATGATTCCTACGGTGATAGGGGCGTGGCTAATTGCAGCGACCTGTCGACACTTTTTTAAAAAACTAGGAGTTTATGAGCGCCCTAAATCTAACGTTGGTTTTGAAGGCCCCAAGCGCAGTGCGTAGTTTGAGAGTAATGTAAAGACTCTCAAGAGACGTTATGTAATGTCTGCCGACTATTGGAGAGTATGGACCTCAAGCATTTTAGATTCTTGAGGAACTCGTTTGAGCGTTTCTACAAGATCTTTGAGGACAAAGGGTTTACTAAGATAATCATCCATCCCATGGGCCAGAAACCGTTCTCGATCGCCTTTCATCGCATTAGCCGTTAAGGCAACGATGTAGGGACGCTGGGATTCAGTCCACTGTTCACGGATTTTTGTAGTTGCGGTGATGCCGTCCATTGTAGGCATCTGTACATCCATCAAAATAACATCGTAAGATTGTTGCTCTAGGCGCTCCAGCACCTCACTGCCATCACTGACTAGGTCTGCTTGATACCCCAGTTTGTTCAGCCACTGTTTAGCCAACATTTGATTCACTTTATTATCTTCTGCTACCAAAATTCTAAGAGGATGGGTTTGCCCCAGCTTAGTTTCAACAACAGGAGCAATGCTGGGCACAGATGTTGTCACAGGCTTAGCCTCCGTCGCAAACACCTGGGTCAGCACCTCATAAAAATGAGCCTGTCGGATAGGCTTACTCAGAAAAGCAGCGAAATTAATATCCTGCAGTACATCCTCTGATGGCCGCCCCATGGATGTCAGCATGATTAGCGGTACCTGTTGACCGTAGGAGGATCCTGAGCGAATTTTGCGAGCTAGAGTTAAGCCATCCATATGGGGCATCTGCATATCGAGAACAATCGCATCAAAATCAGATTGACAGCTTAAGAGACCTAAGGCTTCATAGCCAGATTGCACTGCGACTGGCACCATCCCCCATGACTGAGTTTGCAACATGACAACATCTCGATTCGTTGCATTATCATCGACAATCAATAATCGTTTGCCCATTATGGCATTGTCATTAGCTCGTACCTGCGGTGTTGCTTCTGTTTGAGGTAGTACCTGGGCAACAATGGAGAATGAGAAACAGGAACCTTCACCTGTCACACTACTCACTGTCATGGTACCTCCCATGAGGTGGCACAGTTTTTTGCTAATGGTTAAGCCTAAACCTGTACCACCATACTGACGAGTAATTGAGGAGTCAGCTTGACTAAATGACTCAAATAGTCGACTCATTTTTTCTTCAGCGATACCAATACCGGTATCTTGAACTGAGAAATGGACGGTTGTGTAGCTATTATCTGTTGAATGCCCTTGAGCCTCGGCCTCGGTAGCATGAACTTTTACAACTACCTCACCTGCGTGGGTAAATTTCACTGCATTACCTAACAAATTCACTAAAATTTGTCGTAGTCGAGTGACATCACCCAGCAAACAATTAGGTGTCTCTGGGGCAATTACACAGCAAAGTTCTAATTGTTTATCTGCGGCTTTGGGGGCTAAAAGTTCCAGTGCATCTTCGATACAGTTGCGTAAATTAAATGGTGCATATTCAATATCTAACTTATTTGACTCAATTTTAGAGAAATCTAAAATATCGTTGATGACTGTCAATAGCGAGTTACTACAGCCCTGAACTGTTTCAGCAAAGTTACGCTGCTCTGGGTTCAAATTAGTCGCTAGTAACAGTTCTGTCATGCCGATAATGCCATTCATGGGGGTGCGAATTTCATGACTCATATTGGCTAGAAATTCTCCCTTAGCCTGACTGGCGGCCATGGCCTGGTCACGCGCCTCAGATAACCCAAGCAGATACCCTTGAAGTTGATCGGCCATGTGATTTAGGGCGGTACCCACTTGTCCAATCTCGTCTGGATAGATAATTTGAATACGCTGATCTAAATTGCCTTCTTCAAACCCATTAGCAAATTTTTTCAGCGCCTTTAGGGGCACATACACTTGACGATTAAATAACACAATGGTCAGCCCTGCCAATAACAGGCTTACCAGACATGCTGTCAGAATACTATTGATTGCTGCTTTAACAGTTTCTGAATGTACACGTTTGGTAGAGTAACCTATGCGAACCTGCCCCAATGTTTCTCCAGCAGACTCAATGGGTAACTGCACATGCTGTACATAGGGCAGCTCATCTACTGTTTCGATCACCTTTTTTGTCTGCTCCAAGGGGATACCGGCTTGGGCAGCAGTGGTCTTGATAAGAGGGTTTTGAGCATTTAAATAGCGGGTCAGTAACTCCTCACCATCTGGATTTAAGATTACGCTGTAAACAACATCGTTGGAGTCTGTTTCCTCCTGCATCAATGTCTCTAGTGCCAAAAAATCAAGCTGTAAAATAGCTTCAGGGGTTACCTTACGTAAAAAATCGGCTTGGTTTTCCACACGATTGTGCAAATCAGTCATCTGTTGTGACTGATTGCGGCTAATCTGCCACAGACTGGATACTAGTTGTACAGACAGCACAAATGAGCTTGCTACCATTAAGTAGCGCAGTGCAATACTACGCTTAAATTGTTCTAATATACGTTTCTTTAAAGTCTTCATTCACCTGAATTATTGTAAGCTAATCCTTACACCAAGATATTTTTGTCTTTTGCCGTTGCTGATTCAGGGGATGAAACGATCTGTGGAACTTATCAGGTGCCTTGATTGAACAGCTAAAATCGTTCTAAGGATCAGCAAAGCCCGTTTTTAATTGGTTTTTTGAACGTCCCAAGTCTTTAACTTGAGAGTCTCAATCAACTGATTAAGCTGCCCATAGTCCACAGGTTCAACAAACCCCGCTGTCTTCATTTTGGCTAATGCCGGATGGTCTTCAGGTAAACTCAGCAAAGCTGAGCGCATCTGTTGTACTAATGTTGCATCGGTCCCTGGGGCTGATGCAACCGACCACTCTGGGTATAAATCTGTTGTGTGTGGGTATTGAAAGCCATCTTCAGCGATATCTATAATTCGTAGCTCATCTGTACTGGATAGCATTCCTTTTGTAACCATTTTCTCTAGCTGTCCAGTACGAATAAATCCAACATCAATAACGCCGTTGAGGACGGCTAAAACAATATTATCCTGAGATTTATTTTCAATAAAACTACTAAAATCTTGGTGAGGATCAAAATCTTGTTGTAGTAAATGATAAATCTGAAACGTACATCCAGCGGCGGCTGTTTGGAAATTAACGCAAGCCGCTCGTTTATCCTTCAGATCTGCAACATCTATAATGTCGCTATCACGATTGACAATAATGAGGCCACCAAATTGTGTTCCTGTTTTAGGACGATTTTGGGTAACTAAAAATTCAGTATTATGCAGCCGTTGAACTTGTACAGAGGCCAGGGGGTTGCTAGTAATAAAATCTATTTCTCCTTCAGCCACCTTTGTAAATTGATCTTCTTGGGAAAGAATGACTAACTCAACTGGGCGACCAAGTTCTTGGGATAAGTAGTCCATAAAAGCCCTGTAGCGCTCAGTCACTGAAACTGCGCTATCAATGGCCAATACTCCAAAGTAAACAGGGTCTCCTGTTGCAAGTTCACTCGCTTCGGCAGATGCTAGTGGTCCATTTTCTTCTGCAGCAGATATCGTGGGAGCCGTGCTTTTACTACAACTAAAGCACAGCAGCGCTAAGACTATCGGTAAGATTTTAGGTAAACGATTTGAGTTCAATGGCCAGACAGAGGGGAAACGCATAGGGCGACAGAAGGCAGTACATCGGTTTGAAGCTTTCGAGCCATCGTCCCGGAGGCTCATCGACACCCTGACTAATCCATAGTGCCTCTGACGTTTGACAAACTAACAGGCCAATGACCAACTTAGGTTCTTTCTGCTAGTAGGCCTATCTCTAGTGATAGGAAGAGGTTGGGGTAGATGCTGCAGGAGATATTCCAAAACTATTGGGCCATAGCCAGTTATACAGGGGAATAACATAGAGATACACCGCAAAGGGAATAAAGCCCGGCCCCACCATTAACAATGTGGCAGGGACTAATCCAGCAATGTTCCAAGGGATCAGTGGTGCTAAAACAACCGCTGTATTTTCTAGATCTAGGGCTAGCTGATTCTGACTAAACCTTCGCTGTCGATATTCAGAAGTGACTAGCTGATGGGTGAGCAAGATGGTAATCGTCTGGGTACAGCCGAAGGCACCGGCCACAAGACTGATGAGGGAAGTGCCGATAAATAGAGCCCGATACTGTCGTGCTTTCTGGAGCCACTGGCTAACAGGCTTTAGGCTCTGTGTACCGGTTAAAAGTCCTGATAATGTCGTGGACAGTAGTACGACGATGCATACTTGAAGCATGGCCCACAAACCACCACCTCCCAGAATAGCTGACAGAGCAGGGTGCTCACCTATCTCAAAACCCCATAGGGTGAAATTCAACACATCGGCTACGCTGTAAGACTGTTCTAGGATGGCTAGACTAGAAGCTAGTAGCCAGCTTAGACCGATGGTCAGTTTGACATTTATTCGAAAACTGGCTAACACAACTACCAACAATGCGGGTAAAAGTACGAAGCCCGTTAGATGAAATACCTCCGTTAGCTGTTGGCTAATGGGAGATGGCTGAGAAATATTTAGGGGATAATACCGAGAGAGTACACCATAAAATAGTCCCGATAGCAGTAGCGGCACCAGGGAGGTGAACAGCATCTGCTTGAGGTTTTGATAAATGGGAGTATGGGTGACTGTGGCAATTAAGTGGGCACTGGACGATAAGGGGGAGCAGCGATCGCCAACGTAGGCTCCAGCAATAATCGCCCCAGCTGTTAAGTTTAGGGCTGAAGGTGTACTGCTACCACGGGCCATAATCATTAAAGCCAGACCCACCGTGCCAACAGCACCAAAGGATGTCCCAAGCAGTGTAGAAACCAGGGCTGTGAGAATAAAGGCGGAGAGAATAAAGTACTGTGGATGAATTAGCTGAGTACCGTAGTAGACCAAGGCTGGAACTGTACCTGCGGCTAGCCAGGAACTCATTAGGGCACCGATGAGTAGCAAAATACTAAACACGGGCCAAGATTGTTTTGCCCCCTGCCAGCAAAACTGGCTGAGGGTAGCTAGGGTATACCCTCGACAACGATGGATGATTGTAAAGAGCGCGATCGCACCGCCTAATGGCCATACTAGAGACACCCCCCTAGATACGCTGATCAACAACAATACAAACGTCGCCAGCAGCCCTCCTAAAATAGCCATAGCCGTTTCTCCAAAAGCAGTGTTCTAGCCAGTATGAATCTGCGGTGCTGCTGAAGTTCGAGATAATTTCAGCTTTCAAATTCTGCACCTAGAAAGATTTTATCGGTTGTTTTTCTGATAAATCAGCAACTGCTCATCTTCTAACCAGCTTCTTCCCAGCATTGGCATTGGTTTGCTGACTATAATGCCTCTGGACCCACCCTAACCGCAGCTACATATGCAACTGTCCGATTTGGTCACTCGTGTTTACGACCTACTGCTCTGTATTATTGCCCTGTATAGCTGCCATCGACTACTAATTATCTGGAGGTTTTACCATCATCGTTATCGTACGCCCGTCCCTGCTCGCTATTATTCAGAGACTGAGCTACCTCGCATTACTATCCAGTTACCTATTTTTAACGAAATCAATGTGGTAGAACGCTTGCTCCAGGCTGTTTCTAAGCTGGATTACCCAACGGAAAAGTTAGAAGTTCAGGTACTCGATGATTCGACTGATGAGACCCGACTGGTATGTCAACAGATAGTCGAGGGGTTACAACAAAAACTCCATATTCATCATATTCATCGTCAGCAGCGCCAAGGCTTTAAGGCCGGGGCTTTGGCCCATGGATTAGAGCAATGTACGGGAGACCTTGTGGCCATTTTTGATGCTGACTTTGTACCACCGCCCGACATCCTGCAAAACATGGTGCATTACTTTGTTGATCCGCAGGTGGGGATGGTACAGGCGCGGTGGAGCCATCTAAATCGTGGCTATTCATCGCTCACAGAGCTGCAGGCACTCATGTTAGACGGTCATTTTGTGGCTGAACAGACCTCTCGTAGCCGTACGGGGTGCTTTTTTAACTTCAATGGGACCGCTGGCATTTGGCGTAGGCTTGCGATTACCGATGCTGGTGGATGGCAACATGCCACCGTAACTGAAGATTTAGATTTATCCTATCGGGCTCAGATGCAGGGATGGCAGTGCATTTATTTACCGGAGATTCAGGTGCCAGCAGAACTCCCCATGGAAATGAATGCGTTTAAGTCCCAGCAGTTTCGCTGGGCTAAGGGGTCAAGTCAGGTGGCTAAGTTGTTGTTGCCGTCTATTATGAGAGCTAATTTTCCTGTCCATATTAAGTGGGAGGCATTTTTTCACCTGACCAACAACTTTAACTATTTACTAATGTTGTTGTTGCTATTTCTCTCTCTGCCATACCAGCTTTATGTGATGCCCTACAGCTGGCAGTATGCCGTCTTCTTCTATGGACCTCTTTCGCTAATTACTAGCTTTAGCTTAGTGGGGTTTTATCTGGTTGCTCAACGCCAGCCGGAGGATAACTGGCTCTCCTGGAAGCTGCTAAGAAACCTTTTATTGATGATGGGGGTAGGGATTGGTTTGAGCGTTAACCAGTCCTTGGCGGTATGTGATGGTTTGTGGGGGCACAACAATGATTTTGTGCGTACGCCCAAGCATGGCATTTTAACCACGACAGAGCGCTGGTTTGATAAGAAATATCGGGCGGCAAAGAACTGGGTGCCGTATTTGGAGTTAACTATGGTGATGTATTTGGTGGTGACGATTGCGATCGCGCTCATCAATCACCATTATCTCTCTCTACCATTTCTAGTTTTATTCCTCGCTGGATACGTCTACACCTTTAGCCTCAGCATGTTTCAGACGCGCTAACGTTCAGAAAGTGCCAGCCGCAACCCTAACAAAACTAATAAAGCCCCGGTCACCCGCTCTAGCCAGTGGGAAACATTCACCAACAGCTGCTTTACCCAGCCTTGAGAAATCAGTAGGGCAAGTAAGGCAAACCACACTAGCGATTGAAGCGCCACCGTACCCCCATAGAGCGCTTGGGTTAGCAGTGGTGTCTCTGGCTGAATAATTTGGGTGAACAGTGCTAAGAAAAACAGTGTTGCTTTTGGGTTAAGGAGATTGCCAAATAACCCTAGCCGAAACGCAGCGAAGGCACTGACAATTCGTCGGTTGTCTTCAAAAGAGTCTGTTTTAGCTGGCTTGGCCTGGAGAGACTTTATGCCTAGATAAATTAAATACCCTGCACCCAGTAGCTTAATGGCGCTAAATAACAAAATCGACTGGGAAATAATGGCACCAATGCCAATGAGACAGTATGTGGCATGGATGGCATTTCCCAAACCAATGCCTACCGCTGTATAGACACCTGCCCGACGAGAGTAGGCTAAACTGCTGCGCAGCGTCAGCGCAAAATCTGGACCTGGTGTAACCACAGCCACCAAGCCAACTACGAATACTGTTAACCATCCAGCCCAAAATGTCATAGCTTATCTAAAACACGTTGCAATTTAGGTTAAGGCAGCTATGTTTTTAATGCAGGATGATTAGCTACAGTTGCTTAATAACCACCCAAAATACCCTTGCGTTTTGCCTGTCGTTCGGCCCAGCCAAATACAACTAAACCGAGGCCAAAGTAGGCTAATCCGTTGAGCAGCGCTACGCCTAGCATTATGGTGTCCAGCCCTTCCCCACGGGCCATAAGATCTCTCAGGAGTCCTGTGCTTGGCAACATGGGCAAAAAGTTGGCAACTAGTTTAGCCTGACCGTTCCATTCTTCTGTGGGTGCAGCGAGTAAAAACAGGAGGGCAAACTGAAAGATGGGTAAAATCTGTTGTATTTTCTTGAAGATTAGGGCACAAGAGCCCATGATAAAGGCCAAACCATAGGCGGCCATTAATAGGGTGAGTAATGGAAAAATTAGACCCAGCGGAAACGACAGTTGGCTACCGGTAATGCCCATGAGGATAAACAGAATGAACACAATGATGGTCATTCGCAGGGCCAGGCTGGCAACAGCGCGAGCGAAAAAGATTTTGGGTGCTGCAAAGGGGGATAGAAAAATCTGTTCCAGGGTCCCGGTCTGGGCTTCTGATTGAATATTAAAGGCAATGTCGTTGACGATATAGAGCGCTAGGGTCCAGAGGACATAGCCGACGACGACGGAATCGAGGCGATCGCCAAAGTTCATGGCGGGACCGGCCATATACTGAGCGCTGATAAACAAACCGTAGAAAACAGTGGTAATGATGATTACGCCGCCAATAATTTCGCTAGGGTAACGAATAAATTGAATCCAGGTACGCTTTAATTCGCCAATCAGCAGGTTGAACATACAAGCCCAGGTGTAATGGATGGTTATGTTTTAATCATCACCTGTAAAGACTCTAAACCCAAGAACTATGTTGACGATATTGGCTCACGTACTATCGAGCACACAGATTCTGTCAGTAAGATCAGCGTCGTAAATTTACGACGCAACTTCAAAGTTTGCCTCTACGGTTTTGTTAAATGAATGAACAATGTTGATAATTTGATCTGCGTCATTGTCTTGAAAAATGCCATCTAGCCCCTCATCATGCAGCTCGGTGAAGGGTGGCTCGTAAAGTAGGCCAGGATCCATGACACCGTTCTGGGTCAGGTAGTCGATTATATTTTCGATAAAGCGGATCTGGTTAGCACTCATGCTATTACCCACCAGGTAGTTGGAAAAGGCTTCTTTAGCGGCATTGCGATCGCAACCCACCAGCTTCCGTATAAACAGCTTCAAGCTCAGGTCTTTGCCGTAGACCTCCTCAAACCGCTTCCGGCTTTCGATTTCCTCAGCACCGAACAGCATGGTTTCCAAGGCTTCTAAATCGGGCTCAGTCAGGGGCAGATTGCGCTTGAGCTTGGCGATCGCAACATGATTTTCATTTGCCCGAATATAGGTTTCAACCTTCTTTCGATACTGATACGGGCTAAAGCCAGGCTGATAGACAGGCACCTCAGCTTCTTTGACCCGGCCCATTTGGTCGGCAAAGTTGGTGTAGACGATGGTCTGGGACTGGCGATCGATGAACTTGATCAGGTCCCGTAGACTGCAGCGAACATGCTCAATCATGGCGGGGGTGACGTTGGTCCACCAGTCCTCAGGTTGAATTTCCTCGATCAGGGTGAGCTGTGCCTGGACCATGGGGATGGTTTTCTTGTCTTCCAGCTTGGCCATCAGGTCTCGCACCTTATCCCGCAGGCGGATAAAGTCGGCAGACTGTTTGAGCACAGCTAGCTGGAGTTTCAAGCAGAGGAGGTCGAATTCTTTGGCAAATCGGTCTTCGCTGGGGATGCTGTTGGGTAAAGAGGCCAGGTTATCCGCTATTATTTCGGTGTCTTCCTCGCTGAGCTGATCCCAGCGTTCTCGGTTGGAAAAGTCTTCCACCTGTTTTAAGTGAGAGCGCACCAGGAAGTTATCCGGTTCCATGGTGGCTACATGCTGATGAAGGGTATCCAGCAGGTTCTGTCGTAAGTCCCCCGTATCAGCACTGTTCTTTGTCCCCAATGTCTGGGCCAATTCCAGGCGGGTTTTAACCAGTCGGGTGGAGAGACTATCGGGAAGCTTTTGATTCTTCTCTTCGATGGGCTGGTTGAAGTATTCCAGGTTGCCACAGAGGTCAAATACGAGGAACTCGGTTTTATGCTCACCCAGGCCGAACAGGTTCTTACAGAGGCGGGTACCTCGTCCAATCATCTGGTTGAATTTCACCAGTGAATAGACCGGCTTAAAAAACACCAGATTGACCACCTCAGGTACATCCACGCCAGTATCGAGCATGTCTACCGAGACGGCGATGGTGGGTTCCTTGGCCGGGTCTGAGAAGTCATCGAGCAGGCTCTGGGCATAGTTGTCATGGCTGTCGATCACCTGGGCGAATTTGCCTTTGAACTTGGGATAGTTGGCATCGAAGCGCTCGACGATAAATTCGGCGTGGTTATGGTTGCGGGCAAAGATGATGGTCTTACCTAAGCGATCGCCCCCGTCAATTTTGATGCCTTGCTCCATCATCAACTGCAGCGCCTGGTCAACGGTGCTGATATTGAACAGCCATCGGTTAAGGGCGGCTGCATTCACCTGGTCTGGGACGACTCCGGTTTCCTCGTCTTGGAATTTTTCTTCGTATTCGGCTTGCTCCTCGGGAGATAGCTCTGAGAACTTGACGCCCTTACGCATGAATTTAAATGGCACGTCCACCCCCTTGGGTGGCACCAGGTAGCCGTCTTTGATGGCATCGTCTAACTCGTAGGCAAAGGACGGATTGCCCTGCTCCAGCTCAAAGATGCGATAGGTGTCGCGGTCTACCTCAGCGCGGGGAGTGGCAGTCAGGCCTACCAATAGGGAGTCAAAGTAGTCAAATAGGGCACGGTACTTTTTGTAAATGGAGCGGTGGGCTTCATCGACGAGCACCAGGTCGAAATGGCCAGGACCAAAGAACCGTTCTGCTTCTGCTACCCGGTCGATGGCGTTGAGCATCGTTGGGTAGGTGGAGAGCACCACATTGGCACTATCGGCCACCTTGTCCTTGGTGAGGTCAATAGGCGTCACCGTAGGCAGATTGCGCTTAAAGGCCCGTAGCGCCTGGGTGAGTAAGGCATTGCGATCCGCCAGGAATAGGGTGCGCTTGACCCAGTTGGCTCGCATTAAGACATCCACCAGGGCGATCGCAGTTCGGGTTTTACCAGTACCGGTGGCCATCACCAACAGAGACTTGCGCCCCCGTTCCTGGTCAAAGGTTTCGGTAATACGGCGGATGGCTTCAGTTTGGTAGGAGCGATCCACAATGGCTGAGTTAACCTGCACCAGATGCAGCCGTTTGCGATGGGTACGGCGAAAGATCAAGCGCTCCAGTTCGTCTTTTTTTAGAAAGCCTTGGATGGCTCGCGGAGGATAGGTGGCATCATCCCAAATCCAGGTTTCGTAGCCGTTGCTATAGAAAATGACCGGTCGCTGGCTATAGCGCTGCTCCAGGCAGTTGGCGTAGAGTTCGGCCTGGCGTTTCCCTTCTACGGGGTTGCGATTGGTGCGTTTGGCTTCCACCAGGGCCAGGGGTTTACCGTCGTCACCCCACAGAACATAATCCACATAGCCAGTGCCGGTGGGGTTTGTGGCTGGGGGCATGCCCTTGACTTCCACCTCGGTCCAGCCATCCTGGTGAATGTCCCAGCCTGCTTCTTTGAGCAGGACATCGATTAGGTAATGGCGGGTGTCGGCTTCGTTGTAGTCGTGGGTGTCGTCAGCGGCTTCGTTGGACTGTTTAAGGGCATCCAGTTCGGCTTTGAGGTTTGCCAGCTCCTGCTCGGTCTGCTGTCGCTTGGCTTCAGCGATTTGCCGCATTTCATCGGCCAGGGATAGGCGCGATTCGAGTTCTTGCAGCTGCTTTAGGGTAAGGTCAGCCTGGTCGTCAGCTGGTTTGGGGATTAGGTTGCGGTCAAAGGTAAGGGTGCCTAGATTTTTGCCGTCTGGCGCGTAGTAGCGACACAGCCAGTAGAGGCAATGAAACAGCTCCTCAACGACTCGCAGGGCGTCTCTCTGACTAATTTTGCTGGAGTCGTGGACAGCCAGGTTGCCCACTTTGTGGACGGTACGGATTTTTGGGAAGAGTCCGGGTTTGAGGTTTTCTTTAAAGGTTTGCTCGTGGATCAGTGCGCCCAGGCTGTTGGCGTAGGGCAGCCTCAGGTATGGGTCGTTGGCATAGAGCCATTGGACCGCTTGCTCTAGGGTGAAGCGACTATAGAAGCAGCTGGCACGGGGGGCAGAGAGGATCAACCGCTCGGCATGGGTGGCATGCTCGTGAAGGGTGGGATAGCGGTTGCTGAGGAAATCGAAATTGGACGCCATTGTGGCTCCCCTAAATGCATGCCCGATAGAACTTCGGCTCAGCTTATTATCTACATTTTGTCTTTAAATCCATCAGGGAAAGTTGTTGATATTTATGTCAAAAAAATATGTAGTACAAAGATCCTAAATTACCGATGCAAAACATCGGAGGACCTGGCTTCGTGTATAGCTGGCCTTGGTTGTCTAACACTCAACTTACTCCAGATGCTATTCCGGAGATGTTGAGAACATCAGTGAAAACTAGGAAGTTTGTCCCTACTAGCTGAAGTTGATTATTGATTATGGCACCGATTTCACTGACGTTTGACATGCCCAAATACATTGCTGATGGAATCAGGGCTGGGGATTTTGTCCGTAATGGCGGTGTCATTCAAGATCAGAGTGGCCGAGTTGTAACTTGGCTGAAAGATGCAGCATTAAATTCCAATATTCCAGCTGATGCGATTACCGGTGTTGATCCAACAGGTGCTTTACGCTTGCTTGTCCAGGCCACTGACTCTGCTGTTACACAACAGCGTTTAGGTGCCATCAGTCAACAGGTTGGGCAATTGCAGAATATGGTGATGTTTCAGTCTGCTGCCAGCTTTCTGACGCTTGGGATGACTGCAATTGGCTTTGCGGTCATATATAAGAAAATTCAAAAACTTGAAGGACGGTTGCAACAATTTCAGAAAAAGCTAGAGGAAATAGACGAAAAAATAGATCTGGCGTTTTATGCGAACTTTCGTGCTGCTCTTGACCTGGCTCGTAACGCCTTTGAAATGAGCGATCCTGAAAATCGGCGCAGCAGTGCAATGCAGGCAATTGATCGATTTCTAGAAGCAGAACATGTCTATGCAGACCTAACCGATAAGGAACTAGAGCGTCATAGCCAAATTGGAGATGAATATCTACTTACCTTATGCCTTGCCTTTATAGCCGAGACACGTTGCTATCTGGAGCTGGGTGAGTATGGTCTTGCCCGTAGCCGTTTTGAAGAAGGGAAGCACAAAGTTAAATCGAGAATGGTTAAGTATGTCGATTTGCTCTTAACGCCAAATCCATTGATGTATCTTCATCCACAACTAATGGGCGCAGTAGATTTGTCTCGCCTAACACGCATTTATCAATGGAAAGATCCTGCTGCGACTGAGAACTCAGTCTTTAAAAGCTTGCGGGAAAACTTGGGCGATATATCAGACATTGAAGATTGGTCTAAACAGTTACCGTCTTCAATCATTGAACAGGAGGATATTAAGCGAGGCTTCTTTGGCCTAAAGGATGAGGGGCGCGAAGCTATTTTTGAGCAATTGCCCAAGGCCGTTGACGAAATGGAAGAGATGATCGAAACGACGTGTCGATTTGAGTCTTACGAATATGAAATAAAACTCCTAGAAAAAACAAAAGTTCCATTTAGTAAGTGGTACAGCGCAAAACCT
>JBCCQQ010000055.1:0-42615 GCA_039024555.1 Cyanobacteria bacterium P01_D01_bin.156 | reverse complement strand
GATAAATATACTCGTTGATAAAATTTTGCTCTGTTTGTTCTTTTCGTTGCTTTTCGATAGCGTCTAGATGCTGGCTAAAGTCAAGGTTTAACAGATTGCCTGCTGAGATAGTCATGATAAATGAGTCAATCAAAGCTTTTCGGCTGTCTTTTGAAGAAGTATCTTTTGAGAAAAGCGGATATAAGTACTTAGTTAGGTGGAGCACAACATGATTCATTCCACCATGAACCCCGAGACACCAGATCTCGCGATGATATGTTCTATCATGCTTCATTTGTGCAACTTGATAAGTGTGTAACGAGCTTTCTGTGTTTCTTGCTGTTAATACTGCTCTCGAATTTAAGCTCATTGGATGTTCCAAAAACCTTAGATTATTCCCTTGGTCTGTTTGAAAAGTTGAACCTTGATTACTTGAATTTACATGATGGATGTTTAACGCGCTGGCTAGTACTCTTTAAATTTGAAAATTTTAGCGTATTTTTGTAGGAAAGATAAAAATGTAAAAATTTTTCACAAACATAAAAAATATGGCTCTATATGGGCTTCTGGGAGGTTTGAAGCAAAAAAACGTTTGAAATCCCTGTTATGTAAGGCTTTTAGTCTGGGAGGTGTAGTGCCTCTGAAACATTGTTTGGGTAAGGCTTATAGGCTACTGAATAAGTTCACCTCCCTGAAACAGCTACTGAGCCAAAAAATATAATTCTCTAACTAGTGGATTAACATCCTCTTTAGAAGATTGCGTTGTTTGACTACGTATCCTTTTTTCAAAGGTATATCCTTACCCTTAGCGCTGTTTATGTGGTCATGTGTCACGTTATTAAAATTTTGTGATTTAGAACCTTGGGAGTATACTTACGGAGCTTTAACTAGATGCCCTTAAATCCACCTGATTCGCTCATTTCCTTCGCACTGGGTTTCTGAACAGATTGCATCATGTTCAACCGCTTTACACCAATCTGGTTTAAGAAAATTCCACCGAGAATCACAAGGCCGCCTATATATTGACCGAATGTAGGAGTTTCTCCTAATAACAAAAATGCAGATAAAATCCCCACAATGGGATTAAACGCAGTAGCAAAGGAGACTTCACTAGCAGTGCTTTGTGTAAGTCCTTTGAACCAAAAGGTTTGGCCAGCGACAACAATCACAGCTGCGTAGATTAACATCCACTGCCACAAAAAGGGTGACCCTACATCCATAAAGTGTTCAGGTCCATAGAGAACCACGGTCGCACCAAAGAAAAAGATTGTTCCCACAAACATCCGAAAGACGCTAAAGATACCCAGTGAAATTTCCTGCAGGCTAATTTTGCTGACTATATTGCTAACGGCTTTAATTACGGCAGCAATCAACGTGTAGAGAGCACCACGCCCCAGCACCATACCCATACCCATGGAGACTGTATCTGCTCCAGGTGGTTGAATGAGTACCGTAAGCGCCACACCAATAAAGGAGACCACTGCCCCAGCAATTACCCACTTGTTGATTCGAGCTCCCAACACACAGACAGATAATGCCAGTACCAACGGTGTGTCAATTTGGCTAATCAAAATTACATTGTTGACCGGCGTAATCGATAGTGCCGTAAAGACAAGTGTTGGAACAACAGCAGCCCCCAAAATCGCAACAAAGGTCATCGATAGCCAGTCTTGCCATTTGATGCGTTTTAGAACAGGTTTACGCCACTCACGGTTGTATAAGATGGCTAACAGAATCAAGGCGCACAAATTCCCGACAAACAGCACATTACAAAACGAAATTGGGTTGCGTCCGTCGATCGGATTGAGTTCGCCCAAATCAGTCAGTTTTCGAGTAACTGCATTGGCGGCCCCAAAGATAGCGATCGCAATTAGTAAATAAGCTCGACCAGACGGTTGAAAGCCAAATTTATTGGTTTGCATAGTGTGTGATTCTGCCCCTTTCAAGGAAAAGCTTGTGGCTCCTGGGAGTACTTTAGGCTGTTTCCGACATGATGGATCTTCACTCAATAGAATTTAGACTACTAGACCGAATGGCCTCTGGAAATAGACAAAATAGACATTATTAAACCGTACCGGATGTGGATATCGAGGGCACTACCAAATAGCGTAATTGATGGTCAAACTCCTGTGCCGCATTGCTTGAAACCTGTGAGAATGGTACAAATAGCAGCCATGGCTTGTATTCAAATCTATGTCTGGTTGCAGACATAGATTTGAATAGCTGTTGCGGTGTAGTAGCGTATCGGAGATTCCTATGGTGATGCAGTTAATGGGTAGGCGTCGTTGGCCGCGGCCTTTGCGATCGCTATATGTTGGTCTATTTAGCCTATGCCTGATATTTGCCGTAGCCTGTGGAGGTGGCAGTCAGCAGAGTACAGCGCCTGCAGACGGTCGCGTGGCGGTCGGTACTACCCTTAGTGCCCGCACCCTAGACCCTGCCGATGCCTACGAAATCTTTCCAGGGATTCTGCTCTATAACCTGGGGGATCGCCTTTACACCTATGCACCTAGCAGCACCACCTTAGAACCTCAGCTGGCGACTGAGATGCCTACCATTAGCGACGATGGGCTCACTTACACAATTCCGCTGCGCGAAGGTGTAATGCTCCACGATGGTTCTCCATTTAATGCTGAAGTGATGGCATTTTCCATTCAGCGGTTTATGGATAACGGCGGTCGGCCTGCGTTCTTGCTATCTGAAAAAATCGATATGGTTGAAGCCACAGGTGAGTACGAGCTGACGATTACCCTGCAGCAGCCATTCGCAGCCTTTACCTCACTGCTGACATTCTGGGGAGTAACGCCTGTAGCGCCGGAAACCTACACCATTGGTGAAGCTCAGTTTAAACCAGAGGAATTTATTGGGTCTGGTCCCTACAAACTGGCATCGTTCACGAGCGACGTGATTAAGCTGGATGCTAACCCAGACTACTGGGGGAATGCTCCTGCCAATCAGGGTATCGATATCCAGATTTTTACAAGCCCAGCGAACTTGTACAACACCTTTCAGTCCGGTGGTTTAGATGTGGCGTACCAAACGCTTGACCCAGACCAAATTGCTGCCTTAGAACGAGATGCTGATCGGGGTGGTTGGAACGTGATCGAAGCGGGATCTACTGTAGTCAACTACATGTCTCTCAACCAAAAAATCGCACCCTTTGATGATTTGAATGTGCGTAAGGCAGTCGCGTCCATGATTGACCGTAACTTGATTAATGAACGGGCATTTCAGGGTCAGGCTGAGCCTCTGTATAGTCTAATTCCCAGAAGCTTTGATGTGCATGAGCCCGTTTTTGAAAGTGCTTATGGGGACGGAGACTACGAGAAAGCAAAAGGGTTTTTGCAGCAAGCCGGGATTACGGAAGCGAATCCCCTGGAGTTTGAAATTTGGTACCCGACAGCATCGACCACTCGGAGTGTTGTGGCCAACACTCTCAAGGAAGCGATTGAATCCAATATGTCTGGCCTGGTGAATGTTGAGGTGAGCACTGCGGAGTCGGCGACGCTTTGGGAGAATGTGGAGAAGGGAATTTATCCGAGTGTTCTGGCCAACTGGTATCCGGACTATTTTGACCCTGATAACTTTGTACAGCCCTTTTTGAGCTGTAATGAAGGCTCTCAAGATACTCTCTGTGAAAAAGGCGCTACCCAAGGGAATGGGTCTTTCTACTACAGCGCCAAGACGAATGACTTGTTGGATAAACAAAGCGCTGAGCTGGATAAATCTGTCCGCGCTGGTTTGTTTAAGGACTTGCAGCAAGTGATGGTGGAAGATGTTCCCTATATTCCCCTGTGGCAAAACAAGGATTATGTTTTTGCTGCGGCTGGCGTAGAGGGCGTGGCCATTGAGCCAAACCAGCAGTTTTTGCTGTGGCAAATTAGCAAGTAGGATGGGCACTGCCTACCATTCAAAGTTGAGTTGGTAAAGAGATAAGAGGGAATCTATGGCATCTCGGGCTAATGCGCTGCGCTACTACATAATGTCGCGGTTGCTGCTGGCACCGTTGATGATCTGGACCATCACAACCGTGGTATTTCTGTTGATGCGGGCAACACCGGGCGATCCGGTGGATGCGTTATTGGGGCCACGAGCACCACTAGAGGCTAAGGAAGCGCTGCGATCGCAGCTAGGTCTTGATAAGCCTCTCTTTTTCCAATATCTCGACTACTTGGGACATCTGCTGCGCTTTGATCTAGGTAGCTCCATTGCTAGTCAGGGTCAAACCGTTTGGCAGATCATTGGCGATCATTTTCCCGCGACGGTTGAACTCACCTTTTGTGGTCTCACGGTGGCAGCGCTTGTTGGCATTACCGTGGGCTCTATCGCGGCATCTCGTCCCAATACCCCTTTGGATGCTGGAGGCCGTTTGTTTGGCATTCTGACCTATGCCACCCCAATGTACTGGTTTGGTATGATTTTGCAGCTTGTCTTTGCGGTACAACTGCGGTGGTTTCCGATTGGTACTCGCTTTCCCCTCACCCAGACTCCACCAGATGGTCCTACGGGGTTATACCTCTTGGATAGCTTACTCCATGCAAACTTTTCTCAGTTTGGAACTACCCTCTATCATCTGGCGTTACCGAGTTTGACCCTTGGTATTCTCATTAGCGGTGTGTTTGAACGTATGGTGCGGGTTAACCTCAAGCAAACCCTGCGAGCCGACTATGTAGAGGCCGCCCGTGCCCGAGGAATTCCTGAATTCCGCATTATCACCGTTCATGCCTTGAAGAATGCGCTGATTCCAGTCATCACGATTTTGGGGCTGACCTTTGCTTCTCTGTTGGGAGGAACGGTGCTTACAGAGGTCACTTTCTCATGGCCGGGTTTAGCCAATCGTTTCTTTGAAGCCATTTCCCAACGGGATTATGAAGTTGTTCAAGGACTGATGACATTTTTTGGCACCATTGTTGCCCTGGTGAGCATTGCCATCGATATCCTCAATGCCTATATCGATCCTAGAATTCGATATTGATAGTGGAGGCATGACTTTTGTGCAAAAGCATCGCTAATGCTGTGATTAACTCAATAGAAAGGATTACATAGGCTTTCAGCCTCTCAATTCGGTAATGATATTCTGACAAAATGCGAATCTTTAATGCATATCATTGATATTTGTAATACTCTTTAAAGGCTTCACTTATAAACGTGTCTCACTTGCCAGAAGAGTGCATTTACTTTTTCAAAACAGTAGATCTAAGTTTTTCCAGATAGTTCACAAGGCTTCACGGGGCATGGAAAATGCTCAGTGGTTGGGGATTAACGTCCTTCGTCCTCTGGTGATGGTGATTTTAATAGTCGTTCTAGGGACTACTAATCCTGAGGTGCCACATATCTCTAGTCAGAGTCAGCCTTCTTCTGTGCACATTCAGCAGCAGGAATCGTTACCCTTAACCAGGCAAATACGTGCTCGTTTCAGAAAACATCAGCGTGTCACTATTGCCAATATGACCGACCATAAGCTGACGACGGCCCACTTATTCTCCCGGCGTTCCGTCGGAAAACTATCCTCAGATGTTGTACAGCGTAATAAACGAGGATAAAGATATCGGACAGATGTTCTGGTAGTTTCTAGGACGCAATATTGCTGTAGCTGTTGGGAGCTTTTTGAGCATATATGCTCTATAACAAGTGTCCGCGAAAATTGACGGCTGGTAGGTTAGAACTAAATTAACTGTATTGGTATGATCTAAGACACTCTTACCAATGGAGCTACCAATTTGAATAGTGTTCAAAAACATCTCTGTTCTCTAGCCACGCTTGGTCTGTGTCTAATGGTTACGAACACCAGAGCTGCCGCCCAACAGTCCCAGCCCTGTAGTTTTTTGGTATCTCCACAACATCTCAATACTGCAGAAGGGAGTAATGTAACCTCAATTGGTCAGTTAGATAATCGCCCTTATATTGTTTTGATTACGACTGATTTAGAAGCGCGGTTGCCAATCGTTCAAACCTGTATTCCCGATTCATTTGTGACATCATCTCGACTAGGTAGCTATATCCGGGTAGCATCGCTGGATAATTATTGGGATGCTAAGGCTTTAGCGGATCACATGAGTGACGTTCTGGATATGCAGGTCAGAGTCATCCATGAAAATCGTCTGAGACCTTAAAATTCAAAGTAGTGATTTGCTAGGGAAGCTGTAGCAGCGTCTACGCTGCTACTTCAGGAAAATTCGGCCAAATTGCTCGAATGCTCAAGCAAATATAACGACCTATGGCAGAGCCTTTACATACTCGTGCCATGATTGGTGTAGCGTTTGCACCTGTTAAAGGGCCTATAGATATGGTTGGGCTGTTACTTCGTAAACTCATTTCCTATCATCGCAAGTATCGTCTTTATTTGTTAGTGGGTCTTGCGATCACGGTTGTCGGGGGAGCGGTAGAAACGAGTGCTCGACCGCTGTCTGTACGAGTAGATCGCTGGCTAGAGATGCGTAATTTCAGCGGGACAGTTGAATTTTTACAAAATGGTCGTTGGAACCGTGCTCAGCGAGGTCAGCGCTTGAGTAATATCGGCGATGGAGTGCGTACAGGTCCTGGTTCCCTGGCAAGACTGGCCGTAGACACACAAATTGGATTTGTCAGTGTTTCTGAGAATACGGACCTACGAATAACAGATTTGTACACCACACCGAGAGGGGGTAAAGTTACCCAACTAGATGTTCAGCGTGGTCAGGCTAGGATATTTGTACGGCCCTTTACCAATCCCGATTCGCGCTTAGAGATACGAACGCCGGCAGGTGTTAATGGTGTCAGGGGTACCGACTTTGGGATCATTACGCAACCTGGTGGGCGCTCCGCTTTAGTCGTCGAAGAAGGCAGGGTAACGTCCTCGGCTCAGGGAGAATCTGTATCTGTAGATGCCGGTTTTCAAAACATAATTATTCCTGGGGAACCTCCATCTTTACCTGAACCGTTGTCGGACGATGCTACGTTTAAGATTTTTAGGGTGGAGCGACGTAACCGGCAAAGTGGTCGGTCTAGAACCAATGTTTTGCTAAAGGGAAATACGTCTCCCTATAATTTGTTGCTGATTGATGATGAGACCCAGGAGACTGACCGGGACGGAAATTTTGACGTATTGTTGCCGTTACCTGAAACTGAACTGTTTAACGTAAAAATAATTACTCCTTTGGGCACAGAGAAAATCTATGAGTTGGTGGTTCCCTAATTGGCGCAAGCTTGTACAACGATGTGAACCGCTACTGCCAGGTGTATTTGTTAGCGGAGTTGTGGTTACGTTATCTTCTGTAGGGCTGATTCAACCACTGGAAAATCTGGCCAGGGACATTGTGATTCAGTGGCGTGGGGAACGACCGTGGAATGAGGAAATCATACTCATTGCCATCGATAACGGCACCCTTACTGAATTGGGACAGTTAACACAACTGCGCCCACACTATGTCAATCTATTAAACTTTTTGGCAGAAAGTGGTAATCGGGTTGTGGCTTTCGATGTCTTGATGCCGGAGGCGACTGAAGATGATGTCGCTTTGGCTGAAGCGATGACCCGCCATGGGGGGGTTATCTTAGCGGAAACGATTGATGACCAGGGGCAGCTTCTCCAGGCGACTCCTTTGTTATATGGCACTGCGATCGCAAGCGGTCATATTGATGACAATAGTGATGATTTTGACGGTGTCACCCGTCGCCACAGAATTCACATCAACAATAGCCGGTCTTTGGCAGCGGCTACAGCACAGGCCTATAATCTAACAACAGATATTCTGAATGTTCCCCTGTTCTCTCAGGGAGAGATGTTGATTAATTGGCCTGCATCTGTAGAAGATCTTCCTCGCAGATTGTTGATTGATGTCTTAGACGGTAAAGTACCGGCCAATGACTTTAAGAATAAGATCGTAATTGTTGGTGCTACTGCGTCAGGCATCGATAATTGGATACGTACTCCGTTTGATAAAGATCAGCCAGAGCATGGGGTGTACGTACATGCTGCAGCTTTAAATACCCTACTAGAAGGAAATTGGTTGAAAACTGTCAACCCATACATGGTGACAGTAATACTGTTATTTGTTGGCCCCCTTGTTAGTGTCAGTTTACAGGGGCGCTCATTTTTACGTCAGGTGGGTATATGGATTATTGGTACTGGTAGCTGGTTGATTATCTGTTGGGGTGCTATTTACCAGAACTATGCACTACCATTGGCCGCTCCTCTTTTAGTTTTTGGCCTGACTGAGAGTTTTATTGTCTTTACAGATCGCCTGCGCAGCGGTGCTATCCTTCAGGCTCGAAATGAATTTCTCGGTACCATGAGCCATGAGCTACGCACTCCATTAAATGCCATCATCGGCCTGGCTGAAATGATGCAGGAGACACATCTCGATCCAAAACAACGAGAATTTAGTGAGACGATTCAGAATAGTAGTCAGGCTCTGTTGGCACTGATCAATGATGTCTTGGATTTCTCTAAAATTGAAGCCGGTAAACTGGTTCTTGAAGAACATCAAGTCAGTGTACGTCACTCAATAGAAGAAAGCCTGGATATCGTAGCAACACGGGCAGCTAATAAGCCATTGGACCTGGTTTATATGATTGAGCCTGAGGTCCCTCCAGTGATCATTAGTGATCCCATTCGTCTACGGCAGATTCTTCTCAATTTGTTGAGCAATGCGATTAAATTTACAGACAAAGGTGAGGTTGCTGTTGTTGTACAGCTATCTCCCAGTAATGATTTAGGAGCGCCTGTAACGCGTTGGTCCCACCCTTCTGAACAGTCTGTTTTACTGCTCTTTGCCATTCGCGATACCGGTATTGGCATCCCGCAAGATCGTCTGGCGCAAATATTTGAACCATTCCGCCAAGCCAGCACTTCCACCACCCGTAACTATGGTGGTACTGGATTGGGTCTGACAATCAGCAAACGCTTAGCTGAAACGATGGGGGGGCTTTTGTGGGTAGAAAGTACCCTGAATCAGGGGAGTACGTTTTTCTTTACGATTCGGGCTCAGCTTGATCCCGCTACGATTAAACCGACCTATGCTCCTGCGTTAGCGAGCTGGGAAAACCAGCGCATATTGATCATCGATCAAAATATGACACGACGAACGAATCTGGGTTGGCAGCTAGAGGGTTTAGGGGGCGAGATCACCTTTAGCCGTAGTGTGGCAGAAGCATTACTGTTAGTGCAGCAAGGGCAGCAGTTTGACGGAGTCATTCTGGATGCAGATATTACCAAGACTCCTGTACTCAGTGCAATTGAGTCCATACGGCAGGCAATGGGGCGATCAACGTTGCCAACAATTATCCTGTCAGACCTAAAGAAGACTGTAGAGTCAGCAATCAATCGATCGGATATGGCGGTTATTTGGAAACCGATTAAACAAGCCGCCTTATACCGAGCGTTGGTCCAAGTCCATGCATTGCCGACAGAAATAGAGCATCAGTCTACTGACTCAGGGCAGGTAGCTGATGTGTCAGCTATGGGGTTGCAAGTTTTAATTGCTGATGATAATCCGGTAAACCAACGGGTAGCGCAACATATGCTTCAACTGCTGGGGCACCAAGCTAATGCAGTCTCTACAGGAGCTGCCGCTATTGAAGCAGTGAACCAAGCTATCTATGATGTGGTTCTAATGGATATGCGTATGCCGCAAATGAGTGGTGTGGAAGCGACTCGACGTATTCGCCAAATGGGTCAATCCATTTCTCAACCTTGGATTATTGCAATGACCGCCAATGCAAGCTCTGAGGATCGGGCATATTGCCTTAAGGCGGGTATGGATGACTACATGAGCAAACCCATGCGCCGCGACAGCCTTGCAAAGGCGCTCTCAAAGGTCTCGCTTCGCGCTGCTCAGTCTAATGTCTAGTTTTCTTTCTTTAGGAATTCACCAATTGATGGTGAGAACGCTGTTTGATCTTATGTTGGAGGACAGGCGCTTCAGCATCTTCAGTAGGACGCATTCTCACCATATGGCTGAAAACGTTGTATTGATAAACCGTATTGTTGTCCACATCTAAGGCTGTTAGCCAGCCGCTTTTTGGATGATAAGCTCCGGTATCAATGTCTAACCAACCTGGACCCCGAGCGATTTCTCCAGGGTTGATACCTGGCAGGGTAAATGTGATGGTGTGACCGGTAATAATGAGTTTGTCGGAAAAATAAGCTGTTTGATGGCTGTGGAAAAGCTCACGAATCCAACAATATTCGTGACTAGTTTGTTCTATTAAGGTTCGCTGAGGATTTAACCCTGCGTGAACTAGCCAGATGTCACCTAAATCAAGATAAAAGGGAAGTCCCTTAATCCATTCGAGGTGTTCAAAAAGGTCGTCAACGTTATTGTAGCTAGAGAGTGTGGACTGCCCGCCGCTGTACAGCCACCCTTGAAATGCGGGCATATGAGCTTCACCATTGGGGAAAGCTTCGAGCAGCAGTTGCTCATGATTGCCCATGACACATTGATGACCGCTTTTTCGCACATACTCGACTACCTGACGGCTACGTGGTCCGCGGTCAATCAAATCCCCCACAAAAAAGATATTGTCTGTCAGAGCCGGATTAATTGCTTCCAGTAACCGCATAAGACCCTCATAGTGTCCATGGATATCACCAATAAAAATGCGACGGGTCATAACAGATGTTTGAGGGATAGGATATCGAACGGTAAAGGTCAAACGCAGATAGGAGGTTCAGCTACGGTCTGTGCTTCAAATCAACAAGTAGATTAGATATGGACTTAGTATGCCTTGCTCATACGTATATACGACACATCCATCGGTAGGATTTTCGAATGCTTTAAGGAAGGTTTATGCGAGCAATAGACGTTTTTGGGAAAAAAGTAGGTGGTAATTGCAGTTTTATTTATCCTGCGATGCTCTTGTCAGTCGGGAGGATCCTATCGAAAGCTCAACTAAACTCAATGAACGACCGTGCTGATGTAATTTCTGATACATCATTCTAGCTGTATTTACCGAGTTATATCAACTGTTCTTTATATAGCTGCATCCACTAGTGGACTGCCGTCAGCGGCTTCTAGGCTGAAACCAGCATCTTTGATCATGGTGTAGTCTGCTTCGGCGCTCTGACCGAATGTGGTGAGATAGTCCCCTACAAAAATGGAGTTTGCTGGATACAAGGCTAAGGGCTGCTGCGATCGCAAATGTACTTCTCGTCCACCCGCAATCCGGATTTCTTGAGAGGGTAGTAAAAATCGGAAGAGGCACAAAATCCTTAGACAGCGTTGAGGCGTTAGCTTGCCACGGTCTACAAACGGTGTTCCTTCAATGGGTATTAAAAAGTTAACCGGGACGCTGGTGACATTGAGCTCTCGCAATGATTTCGCCAAATTGATAATATCTTCATCTGACTCCCCCATCCCCAAAATGCCGCCAGAGCATGTGGTCAACCCGGCTGCTTGTACAGCTTTCACTGTGGCTAAACGATCCTGGTAGCCATGGGTAGTACAAATTTCCTTGTGGTGAGTTTCAGCTGTATTGAGATTGTGGTTAATGCGATCTACGCCAGCCGCCTTGAGCTGCTTAGCCTGATCCTCATCTAGCAGCCCTAAAGTGGTGCACACCCGCATGGGATACTTATTTTTTACAGCCTGTACGGCCTCTAAAATTTGCTCCAACGTATTTGCTGAGGGGGTGCGGCCTGAAATCGCCATGCAGAATGTGCCAGCTTTGAGTTTATGAGCTCGATCCGCTGCGGCTAAAATCCTATCCTTAGCCATTAGCGGATATTTATCAATTTCAGCGGATGAAATTTTGGACTGGGAGCAATAATGGCAGTCTTCGGGACATAGACCACTCTGGGCATTCAATAAAAAGTGAAGGCGGACCCGGTTACCCCAGTAGTGGTAGCGCACCCGGTAAGCTGCTGCGAGTTGAGCTAGGAGTTCAGTATCGTCAGCCTGTAATACCCTCAGCGCATCCTGCTGGCTAATTTCTTGATCTTTCAGGGCCTGCTCTGCCAGCAGGTTCCAATCAACTGAGGTGCGTACAGCTTGAATCATTCTAGGGCTCCTATTAACCAGTGGGTTCTCAAACCCATCCTCTACCCTAATACGACAGGGGACAGGTCAGCTAAGGGTAACCGTCAGCTATTCTAATAATTGAAGATTTAGGCGGACATTTTTTGTGCCACAGCGGTGAGCCGTTGACCATAGCGCTTAGAGGATTCTAAGTCTCCAGGATCTACCTGAGCTGGAGCACCACTCATGTCCAACATACTGTTTCCCATCACTCCCATAAAGGAGCCTAAGCGATTAACGCCTGTTTCGGGATTGGGCATATCTGTAGGCCCAACCCAGATCATGCCATGCTGAGCGGCGTTAATCGCTAGATAAAGCAATGTTCCTTGTTTATCTCCACTGGGAGAACCAGAGTGGGTAAAACCGCCTGCTACTTTATCTTTCCAGCCCTGTTGAAACCAAGTGGCACTGGCGGCATCGATAAAGCATTTAAACTGGCCTGTCACACCACCCATGTAAGTAGGGGTACCAAAGATAATGCCATCGGCTGCAGATAGTGTGCCTAGTGCATCGTCATCTTTCCAGCGGCCATTTACAATTTTCTCGCCCGTGATGCTTAGGAGATGAGGTGTTCCACCAGCTGCCGTGATTCCCTCTGCCAGAGATTTGGCCATCATGTGGGTGTGACCTTGGCCTGAAAAATATACTATTGCGATCGCAACCATAATCAATTTTGGGTAGCTTCTTCCCAAATTGTAAGTTCAAAAAAATCGAACTATTGATGTCAAATTGTAAATTTTTCTAGCAAGGCGTGTTCGCAGGCGATGTGTATATGACTTGCAGATGCTTTGCTTTTTGTTTGCTTTGAAATCAAAGTTGTGACTGATACCTATGAACCCGACTAACTGTCTGTTAGTCGGGTTCATAGGTATCAGTTCATTCCGTATACTTTGGTTTTTGTTGTATTACACCACATGCCAAGAGATATATAAAAATCCTTGTTGGCGGCGTAGTTAATATTATTGCTATATCCGCCTTTTACAACTTCTGCGTGTTTATCAGAAAGAAACTCCCACAGAACTGTTTTGTTTAAATGAGTGTGCTTGGACATGAATTGTCAACCTTTATGATTAAGAGAGAGTTAGAGGCACTGAGTTGCACGTGTATATTTTCTCTACGATAACTATGCTTTCATAGATTCCGCTGTGAGATAATAGCGCAACTGTCGAGATGTTGATTAGCTTTGTATAAGCTTGAAGCCAATAAATGCTTGAGATATGAAGTCCCAGCACAACCTTACGGGAGCTATTTTGATATTATGATACGGCTCACTCTCAAAAAAACTTCAGCTCATTCTTGAGAGTGAAACTGACCCTACCACCTCCGGTTCCAACTAGTGAATGATGAAATATTCATTTGTTTTTTAGTAGTGTTACAAAAGCCTTGAACTGAAGTGCTGATAGAGCCGCTAACACTTCCGCCACCGCCACTAATTTTCTCGGATTTTCGTGTTGAAAGAGGCTGCCACAAAATATCTTTGGTATCTGTAGTTTGAGAAATTACTGGTTCCATTTTGTTGGGAGATTCCTGAGGTTTCACTTCTCTTAAGTTATGACGTGTGATGCCAGATTACACGGGTGATGATCATGATATTCCTTATTAAGAAAATGCAAAGAGATGCTTATTTATATAGGATTTAAAGTTGGCTTCAGTAGATTCTCGGTTTGATGTGAGGTCCGCTGTCAGCATTAAAGAATGCATATACGCTCTGCGTAGGCCTTGCCTTCAACAATTTTGGCTTCTACTTCTACTTCCATTCCCCGTTCTAGTTGGGAGAACACATCAGTACCAACATACTTTTGATGAAAAATAATGTCTTTGGAGCCATCATTAGGTGTGATGTAGCCATGGTGATTATTTTTCTTTAGCTTGAATAATAACTTCACTACTCCTTTTTTAGTAATAGTTCTAGTGTCGAGAACTTGTGTAGGTTCTTCCAGCTTTAGTTCTGGCTGTTTGGTAATAGGTTTAACGGGAGTGTTATTGGTGGAAACATCTACAGGTAGTGGTGCGCTCTGCTCAGTTTTAGCAGGTTTGTCCCTAGTAACAACAGTTGGTGTTTCAGTAGCAACAGGCTGTATGTAACTTTGAACTTTTGGAGGTGAACCAATGTCAACTAAGTCAGCAGGCTCTATACGGCTCTGATTCAGGTTCCCCCCATTGTGCTGATCCAGATGGTGTATCTTTGGAAGGTCAAGTTGAGGGCGTTCTTTTAAGCTTGCAGAAGCCGGTGGATAGCCCTGTAGCTTGGGAGAGTCTATTCGAGTAGAAGAGTTTTGACTATCTGATGTATGGTTTTTCTCTGCATGACTCTCAGCTACGGCAGGAAAAGGAGCCTTTGAGAATCTTTTGAAGATGCTGATGGCATCATTATGGGATGGTAATAATTCACTTGTATTACCGTGTAAGAGTTGACGATTTAAATCTTGAACAGCAGAGCTGGGGGGACGCTGATGAGGGCTCAGTAAAATCTCAAAATTTGAAGGGTTGTCTGCTCTGGGTGAGCCTGGATTTAAGGGTTTTTCAGGTTCTCCTAGGCTTGGAGGGCGCACTGTATCCTGTAGCGGCGGAAAGCTAGGATTTTGCTGATGTTTATGTTGCGTTTGAGCGACGTTTAATTCTCTAGAGTGGATTGGTTGCGGTTGCTGATATGCCATCAAAGACTGTCGTCTCGTAGGAGAAGGTTGTTGAGGTGTTTTGCTTCTAAACTGAGCTAAGAATCCTCTTATCCAGCGCACAATATGCTGTAGAAGTCGTCGCACCATAAACCTAGGCAAAAATTAGACAGTATTCTATTCTACCTCTATTGAGTGAGTGGTCTTTTTTTTAGTTCAATGTTTAATCGCTAGACTTCACCCCATCCGGGCTGTAGGCGTTTCATTATTGGGTTGTAAACTTTGAAGTAGGCTACCGAACCAACCTGCCTAAGAATAGCTTTTTGTTGTGTGTCTGCCCCCATGCATCGCTGGCAAACTGGATTGGTGACTTGTAATCGATCAAATCCCTGCCGTAGCCCACAGGCAGGCTGTTGGTGATCCAAAATCTTGCTTAAAGAGTGCTGATTAAGATTGCCAAGGGGAATTTGACCGTCATAATCCTTACAGCAAGGGACAACGGTGCCGTCGTATAAAATGCCTGCTTGATCCGATGTGCCGTTGCAGTAGCCGAATTTTGCAGGTACAACGTCTGTGCTTTCAACATTACCCCAGCTATCTAAGGGAAAGGTTTCTAAGGCTAATTTGGGAGTTAGTTCAATCACTTGCCAGCGACCGGGTTTATGGCGAGCAATACGCTGACGTAGCTCATCATCGCTAGGGCGTTCTGGGCAACCCTCTAGCAGGCGATCGGCCCAAGCTGTGAGTTCTTGCTGCATTTGCGCTTTACCTTCGACCACATGCATTTGCTTATGGGGCACCAGAAATGGATGGGGTGTTGTGTCTAAAAATTTGAGGTGAACGCGGGTTCTTGAACTGTAATCAGCCAAGTTGGCCTGTACATATTCGGTGATGCCGTCAAAATATTGTTCGGGCTTAAGTTTAGGGGGTGCGCCGCGAATGATAAAGGTGACTGGATCGGGGGTTTGTAGAGAGATAGTTACCTTAGGAATGCCGGATGCAATCAGCTGTTGGCGATGTTTTGGAAAAATGTGAAAGGTGCTGCCATTGGTGGTGAGGTGTAGATTCAGACTGCGCGTCAGTGCCAGATCAATCGCTTTGAAAATGTGGGGATAGATCAGGGGTTCTCCCATCAAATGAAAGGCGACAACTTTAGCAAGGTTGTACTCTGCAATTTCGTCTAGTGCTTTTTCTAAAAGCTTGAGGTCCATGTGGCCCCGCTTACGTTCCATGATGGCATCTGGGCAAAAATCGCATTTGAAGTTGCAAACGTTTGTGACTTCAAGGTGGAGACGCTCAAGACGGTAATTGGCCATTACGCAGGGAATGGAAGAAAATTTGGTCGCTTTAGCTTAACAGTGCTGGGTGAAAGGCAGCTGAGAATTTTTGAGTTGTGCAGCGATGTAACGAGTAAAACGGGGATCGGAGCCAGAGATTAAGCTTTTTGGGAGAGTCTTGGGTGGTCTGAAAAGTTGGTTTTAGTCTATAGAAATCAATTTATTCTGTGCCTTTATGACCGTATCTACCTCAAAGGGTGAACTACCAACACTTTCCGAAGCGGATCGCATTGATTTATTGAAGGGCTATGCAGAGCAAGATGCGATTTTTGGAAGTCCTAATCCTCGCTATAAGCAGTGCAAGGTATATTGCGATCGCTACCTGAACATCCGCGTCCAGCTCGTCGGTACTGAGGGCCTAACCGATGCTGATTGGGACCTAACAATTTTCTAATGGTGTGTCTGAGTTATGGCTGATCCCCTACTATTGGCCTGGGCGAACAATGCTGCTACAAAAGCATGTTTAGTCGATTGTTTAATGATGTAAATCAGCAACGGCGAATTTTTAGCGGACAATCTTGTAAGGGTGCTGTTTTTTGGGCACCCGCTCATTACCAATTCGCTAGAACACCATGAATGAATGTGCAGCAGTTTTAGAAAAAGCCACCAAGCAAACTGATGTGCTTTCCAATGAGTTAGTTGCTGCACTGCAGGCAGTTGAAAAAAGTAATCGAGATTCCTACGAACTCAACGATCTCGTTGGTGCTTGGCGGCTGCACTTCATTACCGGAACCAAAAAGACTCGCAAAAAAGCGGGAGTCGCTTTGGGGCCGGGCCGTTACATACCCAAGCTGGTTAAAATTCAGCTGAAGTATCAAGTCAGCAATGACGACCAAGGGATAGTTGAGAATGCCGTTGCGCTAGGTGCGCTCCAACTAGCTCTCACAGGACCCATCAAATTTTGGTCAAAGGCGCGATGCTTGGCCTTTGACTTTACTCAAATTCAAATCACTTTGGGTAAGCTCACCCTTTATCAAGGACGCATTAAGCCAGAAGCGGCGGATCAAGAGTTTTATGACCAGTCGCTAAAAGAGCAAGCCTTTTTTAAGTATTTTTGGGTAACTAAGCAGGGTATTGCTGCTCGTGGACGGGGAGGTGGTTTAGCGCTGTGGAGTCGAGCGGACGCTTAGTTTACTCAAGTAAGACTTAAGGTACTCAAGACTAGCTTTCAAATAATAAGAGACTGAACTTCGTTAAAGGGCGCCCAGTCTCTCATGTAAGCTTTTCAGCTAAGTTCGATCTCTAGCGAACAACGCCGCGAGTCTCAGCCATATCAATGGGCTTCATAAAGTACAGCTGAATCAGCTTCACACCGATAGTAGCGATGTGGGGTAGCTGACGTAGAAACTTAAGAGGCTTGGGTTGCTCAGTCTTACTGATTTCAGTCACCTTCAAGCTAGCGTCTGACGCCACATCCAGGTGCTTGAAGAAATCAGGATGCTCCACATTCAACATTACGGGGAATACCTTGGCTGCAGACTCATTGGTTTTCTTGATGACGTGAATATCGTACTCACGAGCATCTAGACCCAAAGACGCGTAGAAGCCACTGCGCTGAATATCATTCAGGAACATGGTGGCAAATACAGAGAGCAGGAAGAAACGGCACCATAGCTTAGCTTTCCAGTCATTTAAGAACTGGGGCTGAGCCTTCATGATGGCGGAGAAGAAGTCACCGTGACGGTTCTCATCCTGGCACCAGTTCTCAAAGAACTGGAAGATAGGATAAATCCGATTCTCAGGATGAGAATCTAGGTGACGGAAGATGGTGATATAGCGCCAGTAACCAATCTTTTCAGATAGATAAGTGGCGTAGAAAATAAACTTAGGCTTAAAGAACGTGTAGCTCTTGCTTTTAGTCAAGAAACCTAAATCCAGCTGCAGGTTGAAGTCGGACATTGCCTTGTTCAAGAAACCTGCGTGACGAGCTTCGTCACGGGACATTAGCGTAAAGCCTTCAGCCAGCAAGGGGTTGGTATCCTTGAGACGACGACCTAGCTCCTTATAAAGCAAGAAACCAGAAAATTCAGCAGTACAGGAACGCTCTAGAAACTCGACGAACAGCTCACGAGTTTTACCATCAATGTGCTCCCAGGACTGGTCAAACACATCGGTCCGCACGAAGTGATGGCGGTTGTAGTCAGCACGAAACTCTTCGATAATTGCACGCACTTCATCTTCATTGACGGACATGTCCATTTTGGCCATCTCGTCAAAGTCAGTGGTGTAGAAACGAGGGGTGAGGATGGTGTCCTTTGCAGGCGACTTAACCCCGGGTTTTGTGGTGTCAGTTGTATTAGCGTCTTGAGGTTTCCTTAGGGAATCTACCATGAGTCCTCTATCAGTTATGTATTAGGGCGTTGCTAATTCTCTATCAAAGAGTAGCAACGACTATTTGGTAAGGCGGCTAAAGAAAAGCACACTTCTAAATACGGGCCAGACAATCGCTAGAAAACTGGCAAGCTACTGTGGCTATCAGTGTACCAAGGTCGCTGACTTGGATCAGCCTGTAGATGAAGAATAGGTTACATTTCGCAATATACACATGAGTGCTCGCTGAGGAGGCATAGACTATCAGCTCCAACCCATAGGGTAGATACTCTACAAGTACTCATGCTCTACTCTGTTTTTAGACCGCTGCCAGAGAGGACTGGCGATCCATAAAATGATGAATGGGAGTAGTGCAAACCAAAGAGTTTGGTAGGTAAATAGCCCAAACAAACCAAAGATCAGTCTGGGTACTGGGGTGGTGTTCCAAAGTAAGCCGATCAATACGGCAAGGCTAATAGCACCAATTTTTAATAAGGGTGCCGATAGCTTAGCTAAGCCCTTTAGACGTAAAGACTTGGGATAAAACTGTTGGTAGAGCCTTTGCCAATCAGGAAAAGCGGCATAGATGCTGAGTACCGATATAAATGGGATGCCCATCAGTAGGGTATTGACGCTATGAAAAATTGGCGTAATCCGCAGAATAATTGCTTGGGCCGTGCGGCTAAACAGAACCAGAATAAAAGCTCCTTCAAATAGCAGCACTCCATATTGGGTTGGAACAACCAAGAAATTGGTTTTACCTAGGATGGGACCCAAGGGATGAATGGGAAATCCATTTCTGAGATAGCTTTCTACACCTTTGTGCAGTAAAAAGTCACCAACAAATCGAGTATCTAAAAGCCAATCTACCTGAATCACTTTAGTGATCGTTGCCGACAAAAATAGAAGGGCGATGATCACCAATAACCCTCTAGCAGGCCAGATATAACGCCAGGAAGAATCCTTGGGATTAGCAGTAGGTAACCCTTGTTTTTGCTTGAGCAAAGCATCGATAGAGTAGGTGGCACCCCAGCGAGACAGCAGCATAAATAAAGGTACATAAAAGACTGTGACTAAAATGGTGCGTTCTTGTGTGAGCAGTCCTGTGCGAAAAACTGTTAGTGCAAACCCTAGTAGCAACGTGGAAAAGGTGGCTAACCGAGTTTTGTATCCCACCATGAGCAGCACTAGAGCCATCACCAAGAGAGTTTCCATAATTGGATAGGCTCCACCAGGCAAAGGTGAGAGTTGAGTAAACAATACAGTGGGGTCCCATAAGCTAGTAGGAACTAGGCTCAGTTCTTTAAAGTGCATGGAACTGATAAACCACAAATAAAACAGGCAGTAAATGATGCGATACAGACCCATACGTCCAGCGGCATTCTCGGCAGGTCTGGTCAGCCACCGCATATAGCGTTGTTCGACATGCTGAAAAAGATTCATAGGCACTACTGGGAAAGCATTGAGTGAATGGTGGCAGTGTCGAAACTATGAATGAGTGTTGTGGTGAAAGGTTGCTCGATATCTAGGGGAGGGTGTTGCTCAAAATCAATTTTCCAAGCGTAATCCCAAGCTTCAATTTGCTCGATATCAGTATTGAGTACAGTGGCCACCTGCTGAATCAGATAGGGGCGATAGATAGCCTGCTGTTCATCTGAACCGGTAAAGGCTCGATACATCAGCTGGTGCCCAGCAGCCTGTCGAGATGAATCATTATCGATGGTGTAAAGGTCCATGGAACGCAGAATATGTTTGTCGCCATTGCTGTCCTGGACATGCAGCTCGATACGACCTGCAACAGTGGGTGGCTCATAGTTACCGCTGGAATACATTTCCCACCAGATGAATGGCCATACCCCTCCCCCAAGTGCCATTAGTAGGAAGGAAATTCCTGCTGTAAAGTACTTGGCTGTTTGTAATTCCCTGTCTGCCATGGGCGATCTCACGACTGCAGCTGTTGTCAGTAAAGGGGATAATGCTGCTCCCTGTCTAGAGAACCTGCACTCCAATGGTTAGGTTGGGCTAGAGTCTTTCGTGGCTTATGTAAATCGAACGTCTTTGCTTAAGGGAACTAGCAATCCATAAAAGAATGAATGGCAATAGTGCAAACCAAAGGGTTTGATAACTGAATAGCTCAAATAACCCAAATATCTGACGTGGTATAGGGGTGGTATTCCAGAGTAGGCCGATGACTATTGCCAGACCAACAGAACTTAGCCTCAGCCCAGGGGCTGATAATTTGGTGAGCCCATTGATTCTTAGTTGTTTTGGATAAAACTGTTGGTAAAGACTTTGCCAATCTGGAAAAGCGGCATAGATGCTGAGTACCGATATAAATGGAATGCCCAGGAGCAGCGTGTTAAAACTGTGAAAAATAGGGGCCAATCTGAAGATAATTGCCTGGGCGATCCGACTAAAGAGAACAAGGATAAAGACGGCTTCGAAGAGCAGCACAATGTATTGAGTGGGGATAATAAAGGCGTCTATCTGGCCCAGCTTAGGCCCCAAAGGATTGACTGGAAAACCATTGCTGAGATAGCTGGCTACTCCTTTGGACAATAAAAAGCCTTGCACAAATCTGGGATTGACTAGCCAGTCTTGGCGCTGGAATTTTGCGATCGCAGCCGACAGAAACAAAATCGATATAATGACCATGAGAGCACGGGCCGGCCAAATGTAGTGCCATGATGAATCTGTTGGGTCCGCAGCAGGCTTACCCTGTTTGTGCTGCAGTACAGAATCTATGGAATAGGTCACTCCCCAATTGGACAACAGCATGACTAGAGGCACATAAAACACTGTTACTACCAGGGTGCGGTCTTGTACTAACAGCCCGGTGCGAAACATGGTTAAACCAAAGCCTAAAATCAACACCATCAAGGTAGAAATGCGAGTTTTATAGCCTAGCAACAGTAACACCAGTGCCATAACTAGGCCTATTTCCATGGCCGGGTAAGCTGCCCCTGGTAGTGGAGAGAAGGGCTTAAGTACAACGGTTGGTTCCCAATAGCTAGTAGGTACAAGACTCAGTTCGCTAAAGCGCAGATGGCTCAGAAACCAGAGATAAAAAAGACTGTATACGATTCGATATAGTCCCATGCGTCCGGCAGCATTTTGCGCTGGACGGGTTAGCCATTGGCTATAGCGTCGCTCAAGAATTTGAAAGACCTTCATAGGATAGAAATCTTCAATTTGACTGGGCAACAATACGATCAACAAACTGGGTTTCTATAGGTTGTTCAATCTCAATGGGGGGATGATGGGAAAAATCAACGTCCCATAAATATCGCCAGATTTCTACCTGCTCAACCTCAGCATCGAGAACAAATTCTAATTGCCGTACTAGGTGAGCCCGAGCAATTTCTTGCTCTGGAGTGGGTTCTGAGACGGCATCTCGCACTAGGTGGTGCCCTGGTTTTTGGGCTGATGAATCATCATCTAGGGTATAGAGATCCATGGGATGTAGAATATGCTGCTGCCCAGCACTGTCGAGCACCCGCAGCTGTAGTCGATCAACCCGATTCGGAGCAGTGTAGTCACCACTGCCGTACATATCCCACCAGGTGAATGGCCACAGGCTACCGCCTAGGGCGAGCAGGATAAACCCAATGCCTGCCGTGAAGTATTTAGCTAAGGATAAATTCCGGATTTCCATGATTTAAGCAGGTGATTTCATGACTCTACAGGCGCTCGGTCAGTAATTTAGCCGACTCCTGCCACAGCGGTCTCAAGCTCCAAACTAAGCAAAACGGCAGCAGGGCAAACCAAAAGGTTTGATAGCTAAACAGGTTAAACCAGCCAAAGAATAAACGGGGAAATGGAGTGGTATTCCACAGTGCGCCGATGGTAATTGCCAAAATAATAGGGCCGGACCTTAAGACAGTTGATGGTAGCTTTTCTAGTCCTTTTAGTCTTAAAGCCTTGGGGTAGAACTGTTCATAGAGACTTTGCCAATCTGGAAATGCGGCGTATATGCTCAGCACCGATATAAATGGAATACCCAGCAGCAGTGTATTAAAGCTGTGGAAGATGGGAGTCAGTCGCAGGATAATCGCCTGGGCTACACGGCTAAAAAGGATTAGAACAAAGACACTTTCAAATAACAACACCACATACTGAGCAGGGATGACCAAAACATCTTGTTGCCCAAGCCAGGGTCCAAGAGGATGTACCGGAAAACCACTGGTGAGATAGCTCCTCACCCCCTTTGAAAGGACAAAATCACCGACAAATCGAGGATTGACGAGCCAATCCATCCGATTGAATTTTGTGACGGCTGCCGATAAAAACAGCAGAGATATAATCACCAGGAGACTGCGGGCAGGCCAGATATAACGCCAGGAAGAATCTTTTGGCTCGATTGCAGGCAGCCCTTGTTTTTGTCTGAGTACAGCATCGATCGAATAGGTGGCCCCCCAGCGAGACATGATCATAAACAGGGGCACGTAGAACACCGTAACCATCAAAGTACTTTCTTGGGTGAGTAGCCCGGTGCGAAAAACAGTTAACCCAAAGCCCAGGATGAAAACGACCAGGGTGGCGATGCGAGTTTGGTAACCCACTAAGAGCAGGACTAAGGCCATTACCAGGAGAATTTCCATGGCGGGATAGCCCATGCTGGGCAGCGGCGATAACCAGCCAAATAGCATAGTGGGTTCCCAAAGATCTGTGGGGACTATGCCCAGCTCACTAAACTTCATGGGGCTGAGAAACCACAGATAGAAAAGGCTATACACAATTCGATATAGCCCCATGCGTCCAGCTGCATTTTTAGCTGGACGGGTCAGCCAACGGACATAGCGGTGCTCAAGATGCTGAACAAATTTCATAGGGGACTATCGGGAACGTGCTGAGTCAAAAGAATCCGCATTAAACCGATCTACAAATACTGTCTCTGCTGGCTGCTCAATTGCAATGGGTGGGTGCTGACTGTAATCAACGTTCCAGATGTTTTGCCAAGCTTCAACTTCCTGAATGGGTGTATCTAATAAAAATTCGAGTCGTCGCATGAGGTATGGACGATAGACCGCTTTTTGCGCCTCTGTGCCAATGGCGGAACGCTTCACTAGCCGGTGCCCAGCCGCCTGGCTAGATGAATCATCATCCAGGGTATAAAGGTCCATGGGTCGCAGGATATATTCCTGCCCGTTAATGTCTTGGACACGGAGTTCGAACCGCTTGACCTGGGGCTTTGGGGCGCGATCTCCACTGGAATACATCCCCCACCAAATCAGGGGCCATACGCCGCCACCTAGCACCACCAATAGAAAAGCGACGCCTGCTGTTAAGTATTTGGCTAGCCGTAGTTCCTGATCTGCCATGCAGCTCAGTTTATCCCATTACTCACCACTGTTTTCACCAGGGGCAGTGGGTGCTTCCAAGGCTTCTTCTTGTTCTTGCTTGACCTCTTCTACGGCGGCTTCTATTTCTTCGTCATCGGCAACGGTTTCATCTTCTAAGATGTCGCCATTTTCTTCTTCGTAGGCGGCCAGTTCTACTTCAGCTCTGGTTTGCATGGCTTCGTGATCCAGCACCCCCTCATAGGCATAGCGATTGTAGCCACCATTTTCGACAATCGCTTGGAGGTAATCTACTCGCTCCTGTGGGGCGGGGTGAGAGGCTAACCAGGGTACTCCTTGGCGATCGCCATACCGGTTATCCAGGGCCAGCATTAAGCCATGCATGCCATCAGCGGCATAGCCACTAGAGGCTAAAATCTGGGTACCGACAATATCTGCCTGACGTTCCATTTGCCGTGAATAGCCAGAGACGATGGCATTGGTTACTAAACCCGGTAAAGGCAAATATTGGGTGAGACTGGCGGTGAGGTTGCCTCGGGTAACCATCTGAAAGCCATGGGAAAGAACGGCATGGGAAATTTCGTGTCCCAAGAGACCGGCTAGTTCTGCTTCGGAGTCGGTGTCGAGAATAGCCCCAGCATTCACAAAGATTTTGCCGCCGGGTAGGGCAAAGGCATTGAGATTAGGGTCTAGAACAACATCAAAGGTGTAGTCAAAGTCATCTCGACCGGCCACGGTCGCTAGCTTATGACCAATGCCACGAACATAGGCCAGTAGGTCCTCATCTTTAGATAAAGGCAGCTGTTCGCGGGCAGATTGGGCAACGGATGCGCCAAGGGATTTCTCACCCTGGAGCAGAATCAGACTAGAGTTGAGTGCGGTAAAGGGACCGTAGAGACCGCCTGTGAGAATGTAGCCTGCGGCTCCCGTAAATATATTTGCGATCGCATTATTACGAATGCGGGCATTGGTGGCTGACTTAAACCGACGCAGATTGTCATCGGCCAGTGCTGCATAGTGCTCGGAGTCCGGATGGTCAGGATTAAGCAGAGCAAACTGACGGGATGCAATAGATGCCTCGATCCACTCTTCTTGAAGCATCATGAGCTCAATTTGAGCGCTTAGCAGGTCCGCCTCGTAGGGGTATAGAGTCAGCGCCTTTTCTAGAACGACCTCGGCGTCTTCTGGCCGTTCGTAGGTTTGGAGCAGTTCGGCGTAGAGCAGATGGCCAGGGATAAAGGCGGGAATTTCTTCCGTAATCAACCCCAGGGGAATCAATGTTTGTGATTCTCTCCCTGCCTCAATACCCAGATTTGCTTCACGCCAGTAAACACCGCCAGCGGGAGAAAGTTCTGCGGGATTATAAAATGGCTCTGCTGGAATATTGTCCAGATCGTCTTCATTGCGCCAGCCAAAGGTTTTGGCTTCTCGATACAGTTCTTCGGCAGCGGCAATATCGCCCGCTAGATATAGACGGTCTGCTTCAACAATTAGCTCTCGTTGAAACCAAGTTTCCTGCTCTGCGGCAGCTGCTTCTGGATCGAATTCTTCCGCTGCATCTGCATCTTCGGCAGTGGAGGTTGCCCCGTCTGGCATATCTGTGGTTTCCACCGTGTCCACAGGTTCTGCCGTCGCGTCTGGAGCCTCACCGGTTTGCACGATATGGTCAGGGCTCTCGGGGCTGGCGGCACGACCAGGCAGCACAGGGCTCAGCAGTAGGGTAATTGCAAAACCTATAGCGAGGAGTACGGCAAACCGTTGACGTGCCTTCATGGTGATATGGAATAACGAAAGGTGCTGACTATGTGCAAGGGCTTTTTGGGCGATCCCTTGGGCTCATTTTGGCAAATCTTTCTCGAAATGACCTGAGCAACATCGCTTGTCTATGCTCTTCAAGTAATGGCGTATAGGGGGTCAATGCCCATCAAAATAGCTCCCATGCCACAGCGAAATAGGGGCAATCACCATATACTAAGTTTTATAACGCGTTAATTTTAATCACCCACCATGAGCGCTGATACCTTTGAAGCGATTAAGCCTTATTTAAATTTTTTCCATCCTTTGATGATGTGGGTCCTGTTTGGACTGACCATATATGCCGCCTATCTGGGTAGCAAAAGCCGCAAAGTGCGCTATGTCACTGGTGAAGAAAAGAAAGAGTTAATCAAGGGCAAATTTACCATCAAGCATCATCAACTGGGCTCTGTGATTCTGGCTCTGATGGTGTTAGGAACTATTGGTGGTATGGCCGTCACCTATATCAACAACGGCAAATTGTTTGTGGGACCTCACCTGTTAGCTGGTCTGGGCATGACTGGATTAATTGCGGTTGCCGCTTCCTTGGTGCCCTTTATGCAGCGAGGTAATGAGACTGCTCGGTTGACTCATATCAGTCTGAACCTAGTGATTGTGGGACTGTTTGGCTGGCAGGCTTTTACGGGTATGGAGATCATGCAGCGCATTCTAGCGAATGTTTTTGGCATTACCTTCTAAATATTGCCCTTGAGCATTTTGAAAAATCTTTGATTAAAAAGGAGCTAGCCTGCGGGTTGGCTTCTTTTTTAATGGGCGGCTTGAGCTGCTGTAATCTGATTTTTAGACTGCAACGATAGTACTGCCATGGCCTTTGACAAAACAATGAGTGCACCGCCCTGGTTGACCCAGGTGGCCATGGCGCTGTGTGCTCTAGTGGCCTATGGCTATCGCTTTTCTCGACCCAATATCTTTAATCAGATGCCTGCGGTCATGGCCCTGCTGGATCCCACTCTCTACAGTCAGGATTTCTATGTGCAGGAGATGACCCAGTTTACGCCGCGATCTTACTACTACTATGCGCTGGCACTGCTGGTAAAGCTGGGCTTGGGTTTACCGGTGGTTTGTTTTATCTATTTTGCGATCGCATTTGCTGGGTTTAGTTTGGGCCTGTATGCCATTGGTCGTCACTTGGGTCAGTCTCATCTAGCGGCAGCCACACTAGCCTTTTTAGGACTTGCCGTGGCCGATGGCACCGTAGGGTTCAATTTTCTATTTCAGCGGTCCCCTGCCCCCAGTGCCTATGCCATTGGCATTGCCATATGGGGCATTTACTTTTGTTTGCAACAGCGATGGGTACGGGGATACGGCCTGCTAGGCGTTAGCTGTTTGCTGCAGTTTTTAATTGGTATTTTGCCTGGGGTGTTACTCACACCGGCTTTGATTATTCACAGTGTGCGAGAAAAACGGTGGCGGCAGGTGCTGTGGGCTTGGGGTGTGCTGCTGTTGCTGGCAGGGCTGGTGTACAGTCCCATGGTGCTAAGCGGCAATACGGGCAGCGACTTGTTTAGCGATGCTGATTTTATTTGGCTCTATGGCTATGTGCGCCATCCCCACCACATTATTTTGTCGTCGTTTCCTGGGGATGGGTGGTTGCGGTTTCTCTACTTTTTACTGGCGGGGGTAGCGTGTCTCTATGGCTCTCAGCGGTTGCAGGCGCACCATAAGATCACCCTAGGATGCACACTGCTGACGGGCTGTGGTTTACTCGCCATTGGCTATGTATTTGTGGAACTGTATCCGGTGGCCACCGTGGCCAAGTTGCAGTTTGCCCGAGTGACGCCGTTTATGTTGCTGATGTCTCTAGCTGCGATCGCAGTCTATGCATCGGACCAGTATGATCGAGGACATAAGGCCCTGGCGCTGCTACTGATTGTCACGCCAGTTATTGATAACTTGGGTGCTCTGCTCACCCTGATCGTGGTTTTGTTGACGGTATTGCCGTTGCGGTGGAAAGAGCTGCAGCCGTTGGATCGCTGGTTGCAAAAGAGTCCTTGGGTGGGTTATACGCTGTTTGCCATTATTCTGACGGTGACCTATACCTACCATCTGGTAGTGTTTTTGAGCTTTGCCTATCCGTTTTTGGTCAATGAGTTTCCGATTACGTTGAAGCGCCTGCGGTTAGGGGCCTATGTAGTTACAGCGGCGAGTGCTGTATTTGTAATGTTGCATCTGGGTGGTGTAGTTTCCCATCGTAGCTTGGGTCCCTTTCACCGAGCGATTAAGCTAGAGCCTTTAGTAGACAAACCCGTCAAAGCATTGGCAGTCCGTTTTCGTGAAGACTCACCCAAGGATGCTCTGGTATTGGTACCGCCGTCCGAATTGTTGTTTCGTTATTACAGCCAGCGTTCTGTGGTAGCCAACTTTAAGGGCTATCCGTTTACGGATGCGGGAATGGTTACCTGGCAGCAGCGTATGGAAGACTTGGTGGGACCGCTGACGGCTAATTTAGAAGGATCGCTGACGCAGCGGTTTCAACAGCAAACCTCGTCAGATGTGGCAGCGATCGCAGCTAAGTATGGAGCCACCCACATTCTTACCCACCAGGACTGGCATCCAGAGATACCCGGTACTGTGGTTGAGCAACAAGAGAATTGGGTCCTGTGGGATGTGACGGCCCGACTTTAAACGTTACCTACTTTAGAGACAGCAGTCCTTGCTCTTTGAGTTTAGGGTTGAACTTTATGGCCATTTGGGCACCACGGTCTGCCACACTGGCTTTCACATCGGCTTCTACACGGCGGGCGAGTTGTTTGAGTAGTTTGGGGGTGCTAGCTGGGTCGGCATTTGCGATCGCATCCCGTTCGTCTTCTGTCATAAAAGCCTTTGCATCAATTGGCTTTTCCCAAGCCAACTGCTGATCGCTATTCCCTGGAGGTACAGCGTCATATTCTGATAACCATGTTGTGCGGATGCCTTCTAGGACTGTGCGACTAGGGCGCTCCACCGTATGCACCTTAAACCAGTGACATTGGTGGGGACAGCGCACCAGATGCTGTAGCAGACCCACGCTAATATCTCTGGAATAGCCCACATACTGCAGCTGTTGTGTCTGGTCAAAAATGGCATATATTCCTACTTTCCCATTGAATTCCGTGGGCAGTTCCCCATCCATCAGGTAAGGCTGTAGGTCGAGGCTAGCTAAGGTGGGAAAAGTATCTGCCATGGTGTGTGGGAATGCTACGCACCAATCCTAGGATGTACGGGTAAAAACGCCACATTCTTTCAAACAAACTCAACGGTTGCCATACGACATGTTTCTTTTTGAAACACTATAGTGAAGGAAAATCATGCTTCTGCTCGCCATGAGTACTCCAAAAGATGTCACTAATCGCATCATATTTGTGTTTTTGATTGCCTTTGTCGGGTGGCAGTTGTTTCGCTTAGGGCTACTGGTTGGAGTAGCCAATCGCTGGCTCTAGTGAGCAATGCTTAGACCAAATCTGGATTAGCATTGACAAACGATAAGATGTCGCGCACCACGCCGCTGACACCACGGCTATTGGGAATCAAAATCGATGCTTTGAGAGCACCCTTATCCTTCAGCTGAGAGAGGGACTTGGTCAGGGTGTGACTGGAATAGCCAATAATCGAAACCACTAAATCACATTCAGCTAACTTATCCTTGAGCTGTTTCTGGGATGTTTTCGCATCGTGATGAGGAGGAATTTCCACGGGCGGGTGAATGAGGCCATGATCCGCATGCAGAGTACGAGTAACGACTCGTCTGGTGGCATCGTGACCGCCCACAAAGCCAATTTTCCACTTTGCTAAATTAGCGCCGGGTGTTTCTGCAGGTAAGTTCGCTGTGATGGGAGAGCTTGCTTCCACACTCTTCGACTGTTGTAAAACACCGAGATTCGCTTCGCAGTTGGCTAGGGCAGACGTCCGGTTTTCCAGTTCAGTTTTTAAGCTCTGAATTTGAAGGTGACTCTTGGTGACGAAGGCATCTAACTCATCGAGTTCTTGCCAGAGCTCCTGACATTCCCGTTGTGAAGCTGCTAATGCCTGTTGACTGCTGGCGAGTAAGCTTTGTTGATGGTCAAGGGCGTGCTGCAGTTGAGCATATTGCTGCGTTGATTCCTCCAGCTGTTGAGTTAGGTTAGCTTCATTTTCTCGCGAAAGCGTTAGGCGATGCTGTAGCTGCTTGAGGCGGCGTGTATCTTTACCACTGAAACCATCCCAGAGTTGGCTACACCAGTTACTAACCCGTTTTATTGGTTTCTTAATGGGTTGAATGACCTTGTTCGGTTTCATGGTGTCCCTCCCCTCACCAAGCTTGCTATTTCCTTAGGGTCTACGCTAGCGCACTGGCCTTATTTTGTGGTCAGAGTGTTTATGCTCTAAGTTTCTTTAGGCATCGATCGTGGCAAAACCCTTTTGGCAAAATTCTATCGATGCGGTGCCGCTATAGAATGCTGATTGCTGTTTTTGACGGTTTTCTATGTCCGCCCCCCACATTCCATCTGTTGCCTGGACCTGGCCCATCGGTGCGAAATGGGATACCCCCTACATTGTGCGATACGCCAGTAATTTAGATGATGGGCCAGAGCATGGAATTCCCCTAGGTGGTTTTGGGGCTGGCTGTATTGGGCGGTCTCCCAGTGGCACCTTTAACCTCTGGCACCTAGACGGTGGTGAGCATATTTTTGAGCACTTTCCCGCCTGTCAGTTTCTGGTGCGCGAGGAAGCGGTAGGGGATGCCCAGACATATGCCATGGATACAACGGGGGCAGGCTGCTGGCTAGGATATCCGACGAGCGGACTGGAGAAGGCTGAACCTCCAACACAAAAGCATCAAGGCGGCACGTATAAAGCGCTGTATCCTCGCAGCTGGTACTGCTATGAGGATGTTTTTCAAGCCCAGATTACCTGTGAACAGTTTTCGCCCATCTGGCCCCATAACTACCAGGAGAGTAGCTACCCGGTAGCGGTGTTTGTATGGACGGTCCATAATCCGACGGCTTCGCCTATTACCCTGAGTATTGCCCTGAGCTGGCAGAACATGGTGGGATGGTTTACCAATTCTGAAACATCGCCAGAAATTCAGCAGCGGGAAGATGGCAGCCCGTTCTATGACTATGTGCCTCGGCTAGGACAGAGCGGCGGGAATTTTAATCAGCTAGTCACCAGCGATGAGGCTACCGGCATTGTGATGGACGGTGCTTGGACTGGCAGTCCTACAGAGGGAGATGGTCAGTTTTGTATCGCGGTGTCTTCTGAAACCGTTGGGGGAGAGGTTACTTATCACACCCGCTGGCAGCCGGATGGCGATGGGACGGATCTGTGGGAAAGCTTTGCTGCGAATGGAGTGTTAAGTAATGTTGCTGATACAACTTCTGCAGACGATGATGACCAAGTAGGATGTGCGATCGCGCTCCGCATTACCCTAGCTCCGGGAGAGACCCAAGACATTCCCTTTGTTCTCAGCTGGGATTTACCAGTGACCGAGTTCGCCACCGGTAAAAAAGCCTACCGACGCTACACCGACTTTTTCTCTCGTTCTGGACGCAATGCCTGGCAAATTGCTCAAGAGGCTTTGGCTAACTATAAAACTTGGCAACAAAGCATTATCGATTGGCAGCAGCCGATTTTAGACCGTACGGATTTGCCCGACTGGTTCAAAATGGCCCTGTTTAATGAGCTCTACAACATGGCCAGTGGTGGCACGCTCTGGTCCGCTGCCAGCAAAGACGACCCGGTGGGACAGTTTGGCATTTTAGAATGCATTGACTATCGCTGGTATGAAAGTCTGGATGTGCGGCTGTATGGTGGATTTTCCACCCTGATGCTGTGGCCGGAACTCGAAAAAGCCATTATCCGTGCCTTTGCCCGAGCCATCCCCACTGAAGACCCCAAAAAGCGCATCATTGGCTATTACTACACCGTTGGTGAGGGAGAGCATTTGGCCCCCCGCAAGCTGAAAGGAGCTACCCCCCATGATCTGGGTGCCCCTAATGAAAACCCCTGGATCGCCACCAACTATACCAGCTACCAGGACTGTAACCAGTGGAAAGATCTGCCCAGCGACTTTGTGCTGCAGGTGTATCGAGCCTTTGTGCTGACCGGCGCTAATGACATCGAATTTTTGGCGGAATGCTGGTCTGCGGTGACTGAAACGATTCAATATCTAAAACTCTTTGACCACGACGGCGACGGCGTTCCCGAAAATGGCGGTGCCCCGGACCAAACCTTTGATGACTGGCAACTCAAGGGACTGAGTGCTTACTGTGGCGGGTTATGGATTGCGGCCCTGGAGGCTGCCATTAAAATGGGTGACCTATTGCAGCAGCATCGCAAGATTTCCGGCAGTTTTGCCATTGTGAAATCCCAGTACCAGCGCTGGATTAAGCAGGGCAAGATTGTCTACCAAAACAAGCTGTGGACAGGTAGCTTCTACCGATTAGATTCCGAGAGTAATTCTAATGTCGTGATGACGGATCAGCTGTGTGGTCAGTTTTGTGCTCGGCTCATGGGTCTGCCAGACATTGTGGATGAGGAGTATATCGACATTGCCCTGGATACGATTTACGATGCCTGTTTTGTAAAATTCAACCAGTATGCGGCGAACCATGCAGCGCCCCAGAATCAAAAGTTTGAAGGGGCTCAAACGGGATTCTTTAGTGCTGCCCAGCTGGGTTTGGCGATTGGTGCGGCGAACGGTGTGAAGCCCGATGGTTCACCGGAAAATCCTGACGATACCCACCAGCTGGAAGTGTGGACCGGCATTAACTTTGGCTTAGCGGCCTTTCTAGCTCAGATGGGTAAACGGGAGAAAGCCATGGCCATTACTGAAGCGGTGGTGCGACAGATCTATGACTATGGTTTGCAGTTTCGCACCCCCGAAGCGATTACGGCGATGGGAACGTTTCGCGCTTGTCACTATCTTCGACCTTTGGCCATTTGGATGACTTATTACACCTTAGGAGACAGCTTTTAGAACGTGAGAAGTGGAAGCTAAACATTGACATTTTTATAGTTCAAACGTACTATTCATGTGTGCATCACAATAACGTTTATTCAATAAGTCACAACCTTGCTGTTTGATAGTGAAATCTCATCCGAAATATTTGGTGTCACTCTTGGTTGATGAACGAATTGTCCTGAGAGCTTAAAGGACTTGCAGAAAAAATGATAAAAGCAAGCAAGCTCGTAAATATGTTCTCTGCAAAAGTACTAATGAAAGGTATTTTCAGGATTCTTACATCTGTCAGTGGTAAAGCACAGGACTCAGACCTACGGAAGCAAGTGCAAGATGTTAAGACTAAAATGATGAATAAAAAAGTCCTTGACACAGTTAATCGACAGGATTTATTGAAGTATAAAAAAATTATTGACGAAATATCGAATACTGACCTCGATATCAATGATGCCGATTTGCGGGGCTTTAAGAGATAGTCCAAAGTTGGAAGATAGATTTTTAATATCTATCTATTTCACTTCTCAACTTCTTCAAGTATTTTTTGATATAGTTTCTGACCTCTGGAGATGCGACGTATTCTTCCACATCTGGAAATAGTTTGCCTGATATATCTTCAGTGAAAATTTCATTAATCATGTAGTTGATAGCCTTAATATATAAGTATTTGTCAGGTTTATTTGTTGTCGGATAATTGATGCCTATATAGCTAATAGGCATCACAGTAAAGTTGTCTGCATCATTATCTAAGATGTAACTCTCATTGCTATCTACGCTACATTTCAACCATGCTTTTAAATAAATGTAAATATCCTCGAAGAATCGATGATCTGTGGGAGATTTAGATATTTCTTTTTGAGTTTTGCCTAAGATTTCTACACTTACTTTAGCAGCTACATTGAAAAGGAAATCTTGGTCTGGTAGCTGAACAATACTACATACTACTCTCCGCCTTTTTTTCTCTCCTTCAAATAGTTCTGATAGATCAGAACTCAATTCTTCATCGCTTTTTCTGTCTCTATCTTGCAAAATACCTTTATTAACTTCGCTGATTTTAAGGTTCTTCATGCCAAAACTTTTGTTGTCAGAAATTATGCAGGATATGTAATGCCTTTTCCTTCTATAATTTGTGTCGCTAACTTGGTCATGATCGTCTCGAGTAACTAAGGAAGTAATGTTTTTCTCTCTGAACTTCTCAGTTTCGATAACTCCATCGATTGAACCCTCTATAAAACCCCTTATTAAATCGAATAAAGGTAAGGCCGCAACTAAGCTGCCAATGATTTGCCAGCCTTTTAATGTTTTACCTTGAGCTACTGCATGGCCGATCTGAAAACTAACCACACATCCTACTAATAAGAGAAAAACAAACAAAATTAGAATCTCTGATGCAGACTTTTCTTTGGTTGAAAAAGTATTTGTTTGTTGCTTGACTGATGATTTTTGAACCCTGTTGATAGTGTTCCTGAAAAGTCTTCGTGATATAGATTTTTGAAATAAAAAGGCGAAAATTTTCCTGATAAAATATTGGGATTTCATGATACTCAAAGTGACGATAATCTACAAGACTCAGAAACTCAAAAGAAGAATAAATGGATGATTGTAAGCGACATGCATAAGTGTTGCGTGTTTAAATGCACATATATCATAAATTTATTGATATCGCTGAAGCATGTAGCGCATTAGAGACTTAGCCTTTCCATCCTTTGAGACTGACGCTACCAGAGCTATGTAGTTTCATAGGTGATTTGACTAAGAAAAAAATGACCTGGGAGTGCTGTCGGCCACCAGCGATTCCCTTAATATGTCATTTCTTGGTGATACAGACATTAGCGTGTTTGACACGATAGCTGTATTGGCTGGAGATATCGGTTTAGGGTCTACCTGAATGCCTAGTAAAAAATCTGACTGGTGCAAGGGATAAATGTAAAGAGTCATCTTATTCTGGTGAATGGAGATGCCTTTCCAAGGCATGAGATACCTGCCCCTTGCATTTGTTTTAGCTCTAGTTGCTCCCGGTATATCGTTGCCTCTAGCTCAAGGCCAGGAAACCGCGTTTACTGACTGATGCCCAGCAGGAACCACGGCCCAGCACTTACTCTTGTAGGGCAGTGAAGGTTCTGAAGTGGAGAAAACGCCTCAAAATCCGCCCTTGCTGATACCGGGGCCGATACCAGGGTTACGTATTCGCGATAATTTTAATAGTGACTGGGAAATTCCTGGTGGCACTACCTATGAACAATCTATTTTGGTGGTGATTCCAGAAGAGTCGGATGACTATGACATCGAAATTAGCCATGAAATATAGTGATGACAGTAGCGATCTCATCTACAACGACCACGAGTCTCTACACCCTTATCAGGTCAATATGTATGTTGGCAGTATTGATAATGAAGGTTCTCGGTATCGTGCTTTGGTACAGGGGTGCTATTGATTTTGATAGAACACATTTCAATCCAACGGTAAGCGTTAGAAGTAATAAGTAACAGCTAGGTAAACTTCATCTTTTATAGGTTACGTTGACCTCAGCTTTTAGCATGGTATCAGCTACATTTGTATGGCCCATTTTTCTAATGATGCCCCTGATATTGAGCTAATTCGTAGTTTGAGATCTGGGAATCAAGCAGCACTGACGTTGCTCTATGACCGCTATGGTGGCCTAGTGTACACAGTCGCTAGTAGATTCCTGAAGCAGCCTGCCGAAGTGGAAGATCTGACCCAGGAAATCTTTCTGAATTTTTGGCAAAACGATAAGTATGACCCGGCGCGGGCATCTCTGCGCACCTATTTGGCATTAGTCACTCGTTCGCGAGCGTTGACCCGACTAGCTAAACGGGGTACTCATCAACGTTCTTTGCAACGACTGAAACGGAGTGTTTTGCCCGATCGCCCCCCAACTCCATTAGAGCAGGCCTCCAGAATAGAACAGCAAGAGGCTGTACGGCAGGCCCTATCACAGCTGAAAGAACCGCATCGTCAGATTTTAGAAATGAACTTTTATCAGGGCATCACCCATGCCGAAATTGCTAAACAGCTAGATATGCCATTGGGCACTGTAAAAACTCGTGCTCGTAAGGGACTTATGGAATTACGACAGCGATTGGGGGCACGTGTGGAATGAACGCAAACAATATGTTGAGCCCACTGTCTGAAGAGGAAAAAATGCTAGCTGCTGGTTATGTCTTGGGCGATTTAACTCCAGAAGAAATTGCCACCCTTGAAAAGCTTGTTGTGGAAAATCCCAATCTTGTCCGGGAGATTCACTCACTACAAGCTAGTTATGAACTCATGCCCCAGGCTCTCTCTATCGTCACACCACCTGAGCAGTTACGACAAAAAATCACGGCTGCTTTACCAGCGAACGCTTTACCACAGAAAACTCAGCCAAAATCCACCTGGTCTATCTTAAAAGTCTTATTTGGCCTAGTCTCTGTGGCAGCTTTAGGGCTATTGGCAGATAACTTTCGGCTACGTTATCAACTAGCCCAGGATGTTGCTCAGGATCGGGTTGCATCGATTCTTCAACAACCGAATAGTCGCCTTATATCCTTAACCGGTAGTGATAGTGATGCTGCAGGAACCTTGTTATTTACCCCAGGTAATTGGCAAGAGGTAATTGTGTCCCTAGGAGATTTACCGCCCCTACCGCCTAATGAGATTTATCGTATGTGGCTAACCCTTGAAAATGGGGACATCATTTACTGCGGAGAATTTAATACTGATCAAACAGGCTCTGTATTTGTTCGCTTTACCCCTCCGGAGTCACCACCTAAGGGTGTTAAAGCTACTGAGCTGTTTGTGACCGTTGACGGGAGTGAAACATCTGCCAGCAGCCCATCGGGAGAACGGGTGATGGAAGGATTTATCTAGCAAAGATACATGTGAGATTTATTCTAGATCGAGTAAGGAGAGCTGTTGATGTTTACCCTGTTGTTTTAGGTTTGTGGTGTCGATACCTTCATGTTGTAATAGCCATCGTTTGCGCTCTAGACCACCGGCATAGCCCGTTAGGTTACCATTAGCGCCAATGACTCGATGGCAGGGTAGTACAATCGAAATAGGATTCAGACTGTTGGTAGTACCAACCGCACGCACAGCATTGGGATTCCCTAAATACTGTGCTAAAGAGCCGTAGGACATAACTGTGCCAGGGGGAATAGAACGTAAGGTGTGCCACACCGTGCTCTGGAATTTTGTTCCCCCTGGGTCGACCTGAATAGTGTCAATGGCAGTCAGCTCCCCTGCTAGATAGCGTTGTAAAGCAGTGACAATATGCTCTATGGAAGCTGATCTTTCAGAAGAGTTTGATGTTTCAGTCAGTGTAAATGCGCCATACCGCTTTTCTAGTAAGCGCATCATTCTGTGTTCGTAGCCTTCGTAGTCGAGGGACACCAGAGTATCTTCATCTGTAACCAGGAGGATCTCGCCTATGGGAGATTCAATTTTAGTGATGGCTAAGGCTTTGCTAGATAGGGCCATGGATAAGAGTTTCCCATTGAGAATTGCTCAGATATATCTACGAGAAATCATATAGCCCTACCATAGCGCCAGGGAATTGTTTTCGTTCCAATGGGACTATGACCTGGTTGATGCGTTCAACAATATCGTTTTCCGCGTGGGGCTTTTTACGAGCTAATAAAAGCCAAACTCTTGACTGTCCTGCTAAAGGCCCTGCTTTGAGTGCGCTAAGTTCTTGTTCGTACTGATCCAGGTCGTCTCCTTCCAACTTTTTGATGCCGATGTCCTCCATTTTGCTCAAGAAAGTATCTTGTTCTGAGAACTCAAAACGGTAGTTATAGTATTGAAACTGTGGACGTGCCCGTGTAAAGACGTACAGCTTATCCCCCGGCTGCCATTGCTTTTGGATGTATGCCATGGCCGGACGCACATGGTCAAAGTGAAAGTTGGTGGGCCGCACAATGTCTTGTAGTGATTTACCAATGGGCATAACTACCAGGCTGACTGCCATGATGACGCTGATGATGCCAAGGATGCGAGGACGTTTATTTATGCGATCGCACCAAAATACAATCCCTTCTGCCAAGATGATTAACCCAAAGGGAACCAGGTACAGAACTAGCCGTTCTCGAAACGGATACTTGTGCAGATAGGATGCCACTAAGTTGGCAATAAAAGGAGCGCCTAAATACAGCAGCTGTAGCCTGCGGGTGCGATATAGACAGACCAGACCGGCTAGAAACGCAACAAGGGCAATACCATCGGCAGGGCTAGAAAACCCCATGGGTCTGTAAAAGAAACGTCCCATGGAATCCAATAACCACAGGCCATCGAGCCAACTGTCAGGGTAGCGTCCTGCCCAGCTGTCGCTCAGCCCTGTTTCGGCTAAGGTGCTTTGAATGATGCCAAAATACAGACAACAAAAGCTGCCTACCCAAATACTGTAAAGCGCTAATCGCCGTATGAGAAACGCTTTAATCTGTTGCCAGGATTCTCTCCAAAGACGCAGCTTAACAATGTTGGCACCTTCTATGCCAGCCATGACAAAAATGCTGGGAAATGCCAGCCAAATGCTTACAGCTCCTACCGCTGACGCTGTGAGTAGTTTTTGGAGACTGGGTTTAATGGTGTCCAGTGCCATGACCAGCATAAACAACCAGATACCCAGGGCTACATCCCAGCTGTAGGGCTTGGTTTCACCGGAAAAGTAAACAATGTAACCCTGTAGGGAAAATAACCAGATGGCGATTACCCGTACCCAACCGCGAGAGAACTGTTGCGTAAACCGATAATAAAGACCTAGAGAAAGGAGACCCCCTAGGAGAGGAAACAGCCGTAGGGCATATTCATGGCCACCCCAGGTATTAATTAAAAACTTTTCAATCCATAGAAATAGGGGCGGTGCCGCCTGGTTGTAGTCGAGGGCACGCAGCAGGCCAAAATAGTCTCTTTCTAGCAGATTGAGTGCTAGGGATACCTCATCAAACCAGAGGGAACGATTGCTAAGGTACTGCACTAGGCGAACTAAAACTCCCAGTCCTAGCCCTATTATGGATAAGGACTCTAGCCATTTTGCCGGAGGGGCAGCTAGGAATTTTAGCTTTCGGGTGAACACGACGGGGGCATCGGTAAACGGTGTGATACTTGTCTACCATGTTTGCTGACATTTGCTAACTGCGGGGCTATCTCTGCCGTTGCTGATTTAGGAGATGCAACGATCTGTAGAACTCGCTATTTGTCTGGATTTGACAGACAAATTCATCCTGAGTATGAGCAACGGCAGGCCATTTCTAGACAAGCATGGCAAAATAGGCAGTGACCCGTGCCCATTTCCTTCCATGCTGCGCCTTTCCGAGATCAAGCTGTCCCTCGACCATACGGAGGAGGACTTGCACGCCGCGATTCTAAAGAAACTGCGGTTGAAGGCATCGGAACTAACCAGCTATAAGGTCTTTAAACGTAGCTACGATGCCCGCAAACGGGATGATATTCGGTTGGTGTACATCATTGATGTGGATACGCCTAGGCAGAAGCCGCTGCTTAACCGGTTTAAGAAAGATCCCCATGTGACTCCCACACCGGATACTAGCTATCGCTATGTGGCTGAAGCACCTAAGGTGTTGGAACATCGTCCTGTGGTGATTGGCAATGGTCCCTGCGGTATGTTTGCTGGGTTGTTGCTGGCCCAGATGGGGTTTAGGCCGATTATTTTAGAGCGGGGCAAGGCGGTGCATGAGCGATCGCAAGATACCTTTGGCTTTTGGAGTAAGCGCAAGTTTAAGCCCGAATCCAACGCTCAGTTTGGAGAAGGTGGGGCAGGTACCTTTTCCGATGGCAAGCTCTACAGCCGCATTAAGGACAATAACCACCATGGTCGCAAGGTGCTGCAGGAGCTGGTGAATGCCGGGGCTGTGCCAGAAATTCTCTATATCAATAAGCCCCACATTGGCACCTATCGTCTAGTAAAAATTGTCGAGAACCTGCGCAATACGATTATCTCGCTTGGTGGAGAAGTGCGTTTTGAAACCCGCGTGGACGATATTGAAATCGAAGATCGTCAGGTGCAGGGTGTGGTGTTGGCCAATGGCGAGCATATTCCTACGGACCACGTGGTGTTGGCAGTGGGGCACAGTGCCCGCGATACCTTTGAAATGCTGCACCGACGTGGGGTGTACATTGAGCCGAAGCCCTTTTCTGTGGGCTTCCGGGTAGAGCATCCTCAGCCGCTAATCGATGAATGTCGGTTTGGTGAGCAGGCGGGACATCCTATTTTAGGGGCGGCGGACTATAAGCTGGTGCACCACTGCAGCAATGGACGTTCGGTTTATAGCTTTTGCATGTGTCCTGGGGGGCAGGTGGTGGCAGCTACGTCCGAGACGGGGCGGGTGGTGACTAATGGTATGAGCCAGTATGAGCGCAGTGGTAAGAATGCGAATAGTGGCATTGTGGTGGGCATTACGCCAGAAAAAGATTATCCGGGCGGTCCCTTAGCGGGCATTGCGTTGCAGCGAGAGTTAGAATCTCGTGCGTTTGAGCTGGGTGGGGGGACCTATGCAGCACCGGGGCAGCTAGTGGGGGACTTTTTGGTAGGTAGGCCATCGACGCAGTTGGGAAGCGTGAGGCCTACGTATCGACCGGGAGTGCATTTATGCGATCTGAGCCCTAGTTTGCCGGACTATGCCATTGAAGCAATTCGTGAAGCATTACCCGTATTTGATAAAAAGATTAAAGGCTTTGCTATGGAAGATGCGGTGTTGACGGGAGTGGAGACTCGCACGTCTTCGCCCATACGCATTAAGCGAGGAGAAGATTTTCAGAGTTTGAATACAAAGGGCCTTTATCCTGCGGGCGAAGGGGCAGGCTATGCAGGGGGGATTCTCTCTGCTGGTGTGGATGGAATTAAAGTTGCTGAGGCAGTTGCTTTGAGTATTGTTGAAACAGTTCTGTGTTTCGTTGAATAATATTATGCTTTTTACGAGCCAATTATAGCTGGAATCAGCTTAACAGTAAAAACGTATAGATAATTACAAGAGTCCTATATCGTATGGTTTTTCGATTTAACGGATTTATTTATCCAGAAAGAGAAGATCTGTGGCGTGGGCGTATTGCAGAGTTGGATATTGGAGAATTTACAGGGGAAACAAGAGAGCAGCTTATTCAGATTTTGCAGGAGACACTGACATACAGGTTAGGTGCAAATCGAGAGAAGTCTCGTCAATCAGTTCTGAAAAAAGTAACTCCGAGGAATGCTAAAAAAGCAATAATCAGAGTTGATGATGCCCCCTTTGATACTGTGAAATTGCCTGTGAATGGTGAATTTACCGCTATCCTTTACCAAAGAAAAGGTAAGTGGGGAGGGACAATTGCCGAGTTTGATACTTCATTATTTGAACTTGATGCTAATTTCAAAAGTAAGCAAAAAGTTCTTTGGAGGTTAGAAAGCAGCCTTAAGTTCTCGTTGTTCGAAAATCAAAAAAACGTCTTGAAAGAGGTGAATAAAGAATATCAAAATCCTGAAAGAGTTATAGTCATAGTCAATTTCGATGAAAATTTATCTGCTGCAGAGATAGAAGAGCTTGCTCTGGCTACACTATTAGTGACTGTAGCCGCGATCTCAATCCCTTCGCTAGCAATATTCGCTAGCAACTGTCATACTTTTGTAAATGATTTATTCTTGCTTGTGGGGCTGTTTTCAATATATGGAGCATCAAGAATAATCGATCAGGTTTTGGATGATAAGAATGTTTCGCGTAAAGTGAGATTTGGACTTTTTGGCGGGGGATATCCAATTTTTTGTGTTGTGATGTCGCTTATCAGTTGTGGATTACTCTTCTTTTATCCAGTACAAGAATGTCTCTTCTCCTCTAAAATGAATCTAATCCAGGCACGTTTGGCTTCGGATATTTCAACTTTCTCTCCTTGGCTGCGTACCCTTTATAGTTTAGTGGGTGTTTCCACATTTTTTAAGCTCATGTCTATTGATGAGCAAGGATTTTGGGGTAACCTTCTTTCAGGTGGTTTGATATGTTCATTCTGGATAACAAAAGTATTTGTTTGGTTCCCAGAATCTTCAAATGAGTTGACATTTTACACGATGATAATGACGCTGATTTATATCGGATGTACAATCGTAGTGTTTATTTTTGAGGATGCTTAGAAAGCCTGATTTTAGGAAAATCAATCTATGTACTATGTTCCCGGAAGCAAATGTATAAAATTTTATATTAGAACAGATTCTGTAGAAGAAAAGAGAGAGGCTCACATAAAAATGTTCTACCGAGAAGGTGCTTCTATGTGAGCCTTTTCTTGAATCCGGGTAGGAATAATACGATCTCACGCTAATTTTTTACCAAACAGATTCTTGCGACGGGGCCAACTTGCAGTGCAGTGGCTCCCCCCATAATAAACAGATTGTATCCATCCCACCGCAGTAGTCCTATAAGGGTAGAGATACCAGCCTGCATTTATACGACGTCAGCATTAAGCTTGGCCACACTATGCTTGATTGACCATTGCCCAACGTGAAAGAAATATGTAAACCAACTGACGATGCCTGTAAATTTTGCTGCATCTTCTAAAAAAGAGAAAATTGGCTCTTCAAAGAGAAATGCGATTGGACTCAATAAATGAACGATGTCCAATAAAATAGAAATGCTGAAAAAGATCAGCGCAAGGACCATTATTCTATAGTCTGTTTTGCAAATTATTGACCAGAATTTGCCAAGGTAAAAAAGAAAAAAGCCAGCATAGCTAAGGTATACGATATTTTCGGATATCCCTAAACTGGGAAAAACAGCTTCGTGAAATAAGAAAGCATCATCAAGTCCAAGAAAAAGCGTAATGATTGCTGAGATCAATAAAAATCTTCTGATTTTGAGACTATTTAGATGATTTTTAGGGAGAATTATGGTGGCGCTAAACAAGCAGATTGCTGCTGCTGCTATCCAGAAGAAGATTCCTATCTGTGTAAGTAATCCTGAGTAAATAGGTATTTCAGCGATCGCAGTGACATCCCCAGTGAGTTTGTCAACGGGTACCCGTTGAAACAAACTGATTAACAAGACCATCCCTAGAAAGCTAATTGAAATAGTTGCAATCAAACCTATTACAGCCAAGCTGGATCCGGATTTCCTGGGGAAAGGGCTGACTAAGTTATTGTTTTGATGACTTTTGACCATCAGACACTCTTGCATGCTTATCTTACTGTTTATTAATAACAGATTAAGAAGTGGTAAAAGTTATACCTTTGTGCTGACGGGGTTACACAACTGCTGCAAGCCTTATAAATTCAGTGGTTAAGAATGGGTAGATAAAAAAAGATAGGCTAGTTTTACGAACACGACCTATCACGCCCTATGATACCGTCAATCTACCAAAGCTATCTAGAG
>JBCCQQ010000054.1:0-43710 GCA_039024555.1 Cyanobacteria bacterium P01_D01_bin.156 | reverse complement strand
TCTATGAGACCGGACGTAAAGCTACCGATGAGTTTAAGGCTCAGATGCCCATTCGCTTCGATGACTATCTACCTCAATGGAATTATGTTGCTCAACCACAACAAATATAAAACTGGAAGTTATTAAATCCCTATTCCTAACTTACTGTCAGACATTCAGCATTGACTGTCGCAGAATAGCTCTTGATATCGTTGATCTACCAGATACTCAGAAATTTCCAAAAAACAAAAGACTGCATCTACTCAAGATACACTGACAGAGAACCCCTAATAAAACGAAGGTATGCAGTTAACCGGTAGTGACAATCTTGCAAAGCGTAGCTGCTGGATTTTTGACATGGATGGGACATTAACCCTTGGTATTCACGATTTTGAAGCTATTCGCGAAGCCTTGGAGTTACCGACGGGTTCACCTATTTTAGAATCCTTACGCCAGCTACCTCCAGAAATTGCCGAGGTCAAACAAAAACAGCTCCGGGAAATAGAGTTTGATTTTGCCCGCCGAGCCACTGCCCAGCCAGGAGCCCACAAGCTTCTAGAGCTGCTGATTAAGCAAGGCAAAAATATTGCCATCCTGACTCGCAATGGTAAAGACATTGCCCATGAAACTCTAGATGCTTGCAATTTAATAGATTTCTTTAATCCAAATCTCATCCTCAGCCGTGACTGTCATGCGCCTAAACCAGAACCGGATGGCATTTTTGCACTCTTAGAGGCATGGGAGACAGCCCCCACTGAAGCTGTGATGATGGGAGATTACAAGTTTGATCTAATGGCAGGCCAGCGAGCAGGAACTGCAACAGTCTATATTGACGTGATAGGAGAGTTTATGTGGTCCAAATATGCGGACTATGGGGTGCAATCAATTAGCTCAGTCATTAACTGGCTCAAACATACACATATGCAATAGCAACAACTATTGCATATTCCAGAGACTAGAATTGTCTGCTCTCGATACTCAAAGGTTCTAATTACTCTATCTGTTGTTTGAATGATGGCAACAACATCAGATAAAAAATAATGCGGATAGCTCTCATTGCATAGCGATAGGACCATTAGCCTCTTTTCTAAATGGAGGTCTACGCTGGTAAGTTTCAAAGATGGGGACAGAAGCCACAGAGGGCAAACAGCCGACTAATAGTAGGATAAAGACTCTGAGCGTTGCTGATTGCCCACATGGTCACGAATATTCTGATTGTACTGGCATTAATTCTTGCCAATGGTATCTTTGCGATGTCTGAACTGGCGGTTGTTTCAGCCCGTAAGGTGCGATTGGAACAGGCCGCCCGAAAAGGGGATCGTAAGGCCCAGGCTGCTCTTAAACTCGCTAAACGACCCGATAACTTTTTCTCGACGGTCCAAGTCGGCATCACCTTAATCAGCATTGTTAGTGGTGCCTTTGGCGGGCAGGCACTTTCAGCACCCGTAGCACAGCTGCTAAGCAACATTCCAGGTCTATCAGGTTACGCCGATACTCTGGCTTTCCCGCTTGTAGTGGCCATAATTACCTACCTTTCTCTAATTCTGGGAGAGCTGGTGCCCAAACAATTAGCGCTTACCATGCCGGAAGCAATTGCCATGGTAATTGCCGGTCCAATGGCAATGCTGTCAAAATTAGCAGCACCCATCGTGGCATTGCTCAGTTTTTCCACCAACCGGGTGGTACGCCTTCTGAATATTCAACCTGATGATAGCCCCAGCATAACTGAAGCAGAAATCCGTGCTTTTATTCAGCAGGGAACTGAAGAAGGCACCCTGGAGGTCACTGAAAAAGAAATTATGGAGCGGGTCTTTCGACTCGGAGATCGTCCTGTCACAGCAATTATGACACCTCGCCCCGATATTGTCTGGCTAGATTTAGAAGATACACCGGATGCCAATCAGCGCAAAATTGCGGCAACTCGCTATCGCCGGCTGCCTGTATGTCAGGGTAATTTAGATAATAGTGTGGGGCTCATTAGTGTTAACTCTTTATTGAACCGTGCTTTGGATAAGGCTCCCCTAGATCTCACGATTGGTCTAGAGCAGCCGTTAGTTATTCCTGAACTATCGCGATCGCTACCGTTGCTAGAACAATTCAAACGATCTCGCGTGCATACGGCTTTAGTTGTCGATGAATATGGTGTCATCCAAGGGTTAGTCACCCTATGGGATATTCTCGAAGCCCTAGTGGGAGATGCACCGGCTTTAGATGATCCTAGTGACCAAGCCTATCAGAGAGATGATGGCTCTTGGCTACTAGGCGGCATGATGAATATTGAAGCTGTTTATCACTGTTTGGACTTAAATGACTTGCCCGACAAAACCGTCAGCTACCACACACTTGGAGGCTTAGTTATTCATCAACTAGGGCATATTCCCAAAGCCACTGACCGATTTGAATGGCGAGGCTTTACTGTAGAAGTGATGGATATGGACGGCAATCGCGTCGATAAAGTCTTGATGACTCCTCATAGTCCTCGTTTGCCGAAGGAAAATAATAAAGACTGAATTAACCCATAGAGGCTCAACCATTGTGTTCCCAGTAGCTAAATACTGAAGCTATGGGCTTGTTGGCAGCACGAATCTTAAAGCACCAAAAACTTCCCCTATCTTAGGGATGGGGGAAGTTTTTGGTGCTGATTTAGGGGATGAAACGATCTGTAGAACTTACTATTTACCTGGATTTTGCAGATGAAATCATCCCAAGGATCAGCAACACCGGGATGGCTCATAAGCATACTCACAATGTGTCAACGGAATATCGCTTACAGCCGCTTCCTACAAGCACTAACACCGATAAAAACACATGAGACAGAGACTAATCATCTCACTCGTAGATACCAAAGACACCGGTCGTAGAGATCTTTGAGCTACTTTAAGACAGTATCCAAAATCTCTCGAGCAGGCTGTGCTTTCTCAAGGGCAGTTTGGTAATCGGTATAGATTTTAACCAACTTAGATAGTCCACTCACTCCCGTCTTGAGTTGATCGAGTTCATCACCCGATAGTAGCTCCCCATCCAGCATGCGAATAATCAGAGGTTTAATATCCCCCACTTCCTGACGTGACTTTTGCAATTTGTCCACTGTCGTCATCAGGGTTTTGAGGGCCGCGAAGATAGTATCTAGATTATCGGTATCTACGTCAGATGCAGTGGCGGCAGATTTTTCCGGAGTCGGATCGGCTACTTTGGCAGGGGCACTAGCAGGAGCTGCTTCAGGTGTACTTACATCACGTGGAGCCATGGGTCTCTCAGATAAGAACAGCATTAGTGTATGTGCTTTCTGCCGATATGCCTATGGATGTTTCAAGATACGAGCATGATTCAGCTCAAACATCGAGAATCCTTAACATATATGGCTGGTTAAGAATCTATAGTCTCTCCGAGCGTTAGCATACTAGGCGCACAAATTAGTATTAGACATAGAAACGTTGGCAAAGAGTTCTGTAACAATACACTGACCATTGGGAGTGTGCTTAAGGCACTCGATGGCTTCCTCAACATAGCTATGAACACGCTGCCAGTAAAACTCAGACAGTCCCAACTTCACGTCACTGAGGTGATGGTAACCCAGTCTCCGATTCGTGCCATTCTGCTCAAATTCATAAAAGAGGGCAGGTAGCTTCTGTAAGTAGTTGCGATCGCTAAATTGTCCAATTAAATCTGCTGAGCGGCCCATATTAGCTAAGGCTTGAACAGCAGCTGGCAAGGGTATATCCGTTGCCGGAAAGCGTGTTTGCTCAATAATCTGCTGAACGATAGCCCCATCAATCAAAGCCGTATTCCTAAGATGCTCTTCCACAAATTGCTTACTGCGATCGACATGGTATGCACTTAAAGCAGCATCGGTCGCACCAAAGGGCAAAAACACATAGTCATCGACTAAACCCGTACAATATCGCCCCAGTTCAGCATCATCCTCGGCACAGACGCCTTTACAATACCCAATGTCGTGACAAAGCAACGCCGTTGTCACATGCAACCAATCTAAGGCACTTACGCTATCGCCCCCCTCACAGAACCGTCTAGCCTGCAGGATTTCTTGGCCGACAGAAGTGACCAACAACGTATGCTCTAGGTTGTGATACAGAGCATCACTCTGGGCAATCGTCTCTAATGCCAGTCGGGCAATAGACTCCAAAAACTGGGAACCTTCACAAGAATTGCTACCAAAAACAGTATGGTACGTATTTTTTAAATAGCTAATGAATGTCTCAACTAAGGTCTGCTTAGGGCTGTACATCAGCACAGATTCTCTAACCAACAATCAAAAGCAAAACCACCCTGAGAGAATTTACCTCATGGACTAAACCTAACAACCCACTAGTCGTGGCGTTAACCTTAATTCAAGCCTAAACAATCGAGCACAACGCACTGATGGCACTAGCCAATTGCTTTAGAAATGTAAATCTCCATTAATATCTTGCTCTAAAATCCTGGGTTGTGGATCCCTATCAGCAATGCCATATGAAAAACATGCATAAATATCATGCATGTCAAGAATAGCTAAGCCCTTGGCAAACTCTTCAGCCGTTGCTAATCCTTACCAGAGATAGCTGCGTAGCCCTTGTGATTTAGCTGGTCACAGCCGTAAGTGTGCCTAGTTTCCTACGTGTAGCTTTCTGAGATGAGCTGGAACATCGTCTCAGATCTCTGTCGGCATGTAGGGATGAATTAATTCCATGGAGCGTTCCAGCGCTTCAATTCGTTCATCTACCTGATGATCAGGCGGTAATTTTTGAAGAATATCGAGTCGTTCGAGTCGGGACTGGACCTGACCATGGGCCCCCACTAGAAAGACCTCACGCCGTTTAGCTAGGGCATCTTTAATCATTGTTTCAATAGCTAAAAGAGCCGTCACACCTAGCCTGGGAACAGTCGTCAGATCCAAAATCAGAATTTCATAATTTTCGACAATGGCTAACTGCCGAGAAATTGATTTAGCGGCCCCAAAACTCATAGGTCCACTCAGATGAAACATGAGGATTCGTCCTTTAGCCGCTTTCAGTAGCGATCGCTCTGCGGGAGTCAGCCAGTTTTCATTCTCACCATGGGTTACAGCCCGCATATCCCTTACTTGGATATCAGTCAGCGCCTTAATGGTGAGGAGATTAGCTAGGAATACCCCTACAGCAACAGCCGTGATCAAATCCACAAAAACGGTCAGTCCCATCACCAAATACATGAGACCAGCACCTTTTGTCGATAGGCGATGAGCGCGCTTTAGAAAGCCCCAGTCAATGATATCAATACCAACCTTGATGAGAATTCCCGCTAAAACCGCATGGGGAATGGGTTCCGTCAACCCCCCTGCCTTCAGGACAATCACTGTTAGAACTAAAGCATGGATCATCCCAGACAGATTCGTTCTGCCCCCAGCTTGCACATTAATGACGGTGCGCATGGTCGCTCCTGCACCAGGCAAGCCACCAAATAGCCCTGCCACACAATTACCAATTCCTTGACCAATCAACTCACGATCAGAATTGTGCTGAGTACGGGTAATGCTATCGGCTACCAGCGATGTAAGTAGTGAGTCCAAGGCACCGAGAACACCCAACATCAGGCTATAGCCCAACATTTCAGTAAGCGTGCTCCAAGACAAGTAGGGCATCTGCAAATGTGGCAGACCTTTAGGAATATCACCAATACGAGGAATACTACTATTCGGGAAGTAACGCACCGAGATTAAAGTGCACAGCACTAGCGCAATGAGGGGCGCAGGCAAAATACGATTGAGCTTTGGTGGCGCGGCAAAGACAATGGCCAAGGTCAGCAAACCTAGCCCAGCAGCCACCGGATCAATGCTGCTAAATATCTCCGGGTATTGGCGAATCGATGCGATTACGCCCCCAGTCCCCATATGTCCGAGTAGAGGGCCAATTTGAATCAAGATGATAATCACCCCAATACCGGACATAAACCCTGAAATAACGGTATAGGGCACAAGGGTAATATATTTGCCCAGCTGCAAAATCCCCATGAGAATTTGAAACAGCCCGCCTAAAATCACCACCGTGAAGGCCATCGCCAGCCCAGTTTCTGGATGTTTCGCTGTGAGCGCCGCAAAGGTAGATGCCATCACCACCGTCATCGGACCAGTCGGACCAGACACCTGGGAGGGTGTTCCCCCAAAAAGAGCGGCTAAAAACCCAACAAAGATGGCACCATAAAGCCCCGCACTAGGTCCCGCTCCCGAGGCAACACCGAAGGCTAACGCTAGAGGCAAAGCGACAATGGCAGCCGTGATCCCACCAAAAAAATCTCCTCGCAGATTATTAAATTTGAGACCGGGCTTAAGGACAGATAGAGAAATAGTCATAGTGGATGTCTAACTCCAAAAGCACTGAGTTAACCGATAAAGAGCAAAGAAGATTGCCAATGAGGTGCCTAAGAATCACCATCATCAGCATCACAATTACGAGAAAATAATTCTCCAAGAAGCGTTTAGGGAGAGGCTTGACCACATTTTCTACTGATGCGAAGAATAGGCCAAGTTCTATCTATCCCTGAGAGTTCCGCAGTCACTTAAACAAAAATCTCACTATTGATGTCGATAAACAACGTGCAGAACTCCATGATTTCTTAACAAATTGGTGTCACCACTCAATAGTCACCAAGCTCAACTTTTAACCTATCTCACAGCAAATGAACCGTTACGATTGTTACGGCGACAATCAACGATGTGACCATTACACAACAGGACTAGCATCGCTAACATTAACTTGCATTCAAAATATAAACAAGAATCAATTTTTGATAACAACAATTTCAGCAAAACATTTCAGGCTAAGCAGACCTCAACTATACTTTCTTCAAACGCAATGCATAGGTATTCTTCATTCTAAATTTAGAGCTTTAGCAGGCTGAAAAAACGACAAAGATACCTGTAGAGCAACATCTGTAAGATGTCCCACAAAAACGCCAGAAAACCTGATTTCCTAACATAGATATTCCCACAAAGCATTGTGATAAATTCAATTTACGGTCTTTTTACTGCTCCTGCTGAAGAAAACAATGTCGCCGTTGCTGATTGAGGGGATGCAACGATCTACAGAACTGACCAGTTACTTGAATATGACAGATGCCCCCATCCCGAGGGTCAGCAACGCCACAATGGCTATATCAATCAGATTTGCAGACTATGTATTCCAGTAATTCATCTGTAAGCGCCGAGACTTTATGAACGATCGTAAAGGAATATTTTTTTTTATCTAGAACAACTATTTTCTTGAATATTCATTGAGATAAACTCTCTCGGCGTGAGATTCCCGAATAATGTTGCCACGCTTCTTAAAGTCAATGACAACATGACACACACTAAAGATAGGTCAAGAAAATTACCTAGCCACTATCTGCTCAGATGCTCTTTACTCATCTGATTGATCCCACAGATCTGTAGTTTGTCTTAGACTCACAAAGTCTCCATTGCCTAAAATCAGATGGTCCAACAGAGGAATACCCAGAATGTCAGCACTTTGTAGTAGCTGACGCGTCAAATGGAGATCAGCGAGACTTGGCTCTAAACTACCGCTGGGATGGTTATGGGCCACAATCACTCGTGTTGCGCCCTGTTTGATCACTTCACGAAAAATCTCACGGGGATGGGCCAAGGTTTCTGTTGCTGTACCTAAAGAAATTACTTTGGTGCCTAAAAGCCGATGTTTTATATCTAAAAGAGCGATCGCAAATTTCTCTTGCGCCTGCCACATTAGATCTTGGCTCAGGGCTGCTGCCGCAATAGCGGGATCATCTACTAGGGTGAGATCGGAAGGTCGATTTTGTACCACGCGTTTGCCTAACTCTAACGCTGCGAGAATAGTAGTTGCCTTCGCGGGACCAATACCCGGCACCTCCATCAGCTCTTGATAAGTCACATTCCGTAGAGCATCTAGAACCGACCTCCCTTCTTGGGCTAATTCATTGAGGATATGCTGCCCTAAATTAACGGCAGATAGTTTTTGCCCACGACTTACTCCCGTACCCAGTAAAATCGCCAATAACTCAGCTACAGAGAGGTTTTGCGCTCCATAAGCCATTAACCGTTCCCGCGGGCGCTGATCGGTAGGCATATCCTTTACCCGCAGGTTATAACAGGCAACCTGCTCTTGGCTGCGCTCACAGGTCATTATCATAGGTGTAGAGTCAATGGCATAATGGTTGCCGCATAGGCGGCACTGTTGTGATCTAGTGAGCCCATCTGTTCCTAAATCCCAACCCTACCCCCTGTAAATCATAGCGAGCCTGCTTTTAACGCTATGCTCCAGCTAAAACCCACACCCGAAAACATCAAAAAGGTTCGTCAGCAGCTGGCTCAGTTTAGCTGCTTGGTTGTTCCACCTAAGCTCTCTCAAAATCAAAAGCAAGAACTGATAGACGCTTTGCTTTGGTTTAGCGAGCTGGCGGAATACGAAACTTTGGGTATTTGCACAGATACTCTAGCCGCTGGCAAAGCTGCCACTGAAGCCTATGTCGAAAAGTTTGCCCGGCCCATTAACCTGGACTTACCGCCTCGAGATGGAGCAGTTTATCTAAAATTCAATACCCTCAAAGGAGCCTGGTACCTTGATGACTACAGCGGCCCCAACCGGGGAGTTTTAGTTTCATTCCACAGCAGTGAGCCGGAGTATGACCTCGTCAACGGTACCTATGGACCCTTTCCGCTAAATTTATTTGATTGATTATTTGATTGATTGAGTCGAACGTTCACCTAGGGGCAGGAATCAGGACAAGAGTGCCATCATACCTACTCCCTATTGGCAAGCATTTTTGTAGCCTTACTCTGCACTACTACTACGTCGTCACCAAGCCGTGCTCCAAGGCAAACCGAACCAACTCTGTACGGCTATTCGTACCGGTTTTACCAAATAAACGACTGACGTATTTTTCGACATTCCGCACCGTAGTCCCTAACCGACTCGCAATTTCTTTATTCATCAGCCCCTCTGCCACCAGATTAAGGACATCTTGCTCACGGGGAGTTAAATCAATACGAATAGGCGATGTTTTTTGAGGGATGGTGCCTCGTTGGGTTAGAAGAGCTTTAATTTCCTCTATTTGGCGTGCCATGGCAGCAATATCAGGCGTTGCCCCTGCCTCTGGCACACGAGCAGCTTGACGCTCAATGAGGTTCGTCACCATAGCCACTAGTTCTTCTGGATCGAATGGTTTAGACAGGTAAGCGTCACAACCAGCGTTGTAGCCCTGGATGCGATCGCTCGTCATGCCTCGAGCCGTCAGAAAAATCACGGGTAATGACTTGTAGCGGGGATCTTCACGCACCTGTTTCAAAAACGCATAACCATCAACTTCAGGCATCATAATGTCTGAAATCAATACGTCTGGCGTTTCTTGTTGCAGCAACTCCATTCCATCTGCTGCATTACTGGCGGTACGAACCTCAAAGTCACTGTCCTCTAAGTAAGCCTGCACTGCTTCACGCAGACCGGGTTCATCATCTACTAACAGGACTCGTTTCGCTGTCTCTGCCATGAATTTTCCTTTGACGCTACAGTTCCTAAGCTTAATTGGTATTTGGGAAGTTACGGCATGTATCAACGGCTGTAAAAATATCCCCATTAATTCAAGGGATTTAATCAATTGACGATGCACGCACCATCATCCCCAACATAAGCGGAAATCATGTCGCCGTTTCCCACAGCAATTGATGACATTTGCTCGCCCTGATTGATAGCCAACTTCAGCTGTCAAACGCTGCCCTCAGGCTGAGCCACAGACTGCAATCAAGTTAAAAAATATACAGATTTTATCGGATATGTCTGGCGCAGTTGATACCATTTGAGTCCTTTCAGGTTAGGATGATTAAGAATCATCTAAACTCCGACCGGAATACCGGGGTTTATGAGACGCTTATTGCAGATAGCCTAGAGGCATTGCTCAAAGCACTTTTCAAGTAAGGAAATAATCAGGAAATTCGGTTATGGCTCTTCAACTAGGGGATCAAGTCCCAGACTTTACCCAGAAATCTTCCGCTGGGGATATCAACTTTTATGAGTGGGCTGGCGATAGCTGGGTCGTTCTATTCTCTCACCCTGCTGATTACACACCCGTATGTACTACTGAGCTTGGTACCGTAGCGAAGTACCGCGCCGAGTTCGACAAGCGGAATGTGAAAACCATCGCTCTAAGCGTTGATGGCGTAGAGTCTCACAATGGTTGGATTGGCGATATTAACGAAACCCAAAGCACCAACGTTGACTACCCCATTCTGGCAGACGAAGACAAGAAGGTCTCTGAGCTATATGGGATGATTCATCCAAACTCCAGTACTGGTAATACTCTGACCGTACGATCCGTGTTTGTCATTGATCCCAACAAGAAGCTGCGTCTTTCAATCACATACCCAGCTAGCACAGGACGGAACTTTGATGAAATCCTCCGAGTGATTGACTCACTACAGCTTACTGATTATCACAAGGTTGCAACTCCTGCTAACTGGCAAGATGGTGGCGACTGTGTCGTCGTTCCTTCCATCTCCACAGAAGATGCAAAACAACAGTTTCCCAAAGGAGTTACAGAGGTCAAGCCTTACCTGCGCATGACCCCTCAGCCAAACAAATAGAGGGTCATGCTCAAACGAGCATAATCCATGATGGCAATCTTTTAGGGTGCTCTATTGAGCATCCTTTTTAGTTGCATGTTCTTTAGAGCTTGAGAGAACTGCTAAAGATTACCTACCAGACTTTTTATGTTGGCGGAATAACGGTTACAAAAGCCACAGTGATCTGACAACACAATTAGAGTTCAAGGATAGTCTCTAGAGACTCTTAGCTCCATTGGCTCTAGTTTTGAGAGGTAGCTTAATCGTGAACGTCGTCCCTTTTGGGTGGGTAGATTCACACAGTAACTGACCACCATGACGTTCATTAACAATTTGATAGCTGATAGATAGCCCCATACCGGTGCCTTTACCTACTGGTTTGGTCGTAAAAAAGGGGTCAAACAATCGCGGCTGAATGTCTGCTGGAATCGGTGGTCCACCATTATGAATCGCGATAATGGCTAGCTGCTCCACTACATGGGTCGAGATCGTAATCTTTAAAGGAGCAGCGATAGCGTGTGCATCTAAGGCCTCTTCAATGGCATCAATGGCATTCACCAATAAATTCATAAATACTTGATTCAGCTGGCCCGCATAACACTCTACCAAAGGTAATTCACCATATTGCTTGTCAACAGTAATGGCTGAGCGTGAGTCATTGCACTTAAAGCGATGCTCTAAAATCATTAAGGTGCTGTTGAGGCCATCATGCAAATTCACAGTTTTCATATCGGCCTCATCCATGCGTGAAAATGTGCGCAAGGATGACACGATAGCCCGAATTCTTTCAGCACCAACGCTCATGGATGATAGGACTTTAGGTAGATCAACCATCATGAAGTCTAAATCAATGTCATCCAATAAGGTTTGGACTTCATCCGTAGGTCGAATATTCGAAGAACCATAGGCACTCACTAACTCAATCAGTTCTTGTGCATAGGACTGTGCATGACGAATATTGCCATAGATAAAGTTCACCGGATTATTGATTTCATGAGCAACCCCGGCCATCAGCTGCCCTAGGCTAGACATCTTTTCATGCTGTACAAGCTGGAGTTGAGTTTGCTGGAGTTCCTGTAAAGTGGCTTCGAGCACAGCGGGCTGTTTATCTAGCTGAGCAACGTTATCTTGGCAAAGCTCCTGACACTCGGTCAGGATATAGGGGTGTTCATGACTAATGATAAGCAGAGATTTACGAACCATGACAGGAGTTTGAGTCGGTGTATAACTTCTAAACTCAACCGGGGTCCGGGACTGAATCACCTGAGCATCAGCTTGGGCAAAGGTTTCAATTTGATCGGCAGGCAAGTAGTCAAGATCAGTACTAGGCTGACTTTGATTCACAGTGTTATGGAGCCATAGACGATGACTAGCTCTATTAGCATAAAGCCATTGACCATCGAGCGTTTTGAGACAAACAGCCGTACTTAAATGGTTAAACAGTTGAGGCCATAGTTCGTCACTAGGGGCCACAATTTCAAGTGTTTTTTCACTGCAAACCATTACTTTCCCACTGGTGTCCGATAACAATCGTCGGATGCATGTATTACTTCAGATAGGCTAAGTATTAGCCACTGAGCTTTCAGGCACACTATCTGCCCTAATCGACAGATGTTATAGGGTTAGATTGCCCGGTCCAGGCTGCAAACCTCGATATTAGGCAAGTTTTAGACCTTGAAGTTTCTTAAAATGGATCATTAAGTAATCATGAGTTTAGTTCAATGACTCAAACTGCTCACGTGGTCGATGAAAACTATAGTTTATTGGTCACAATTATCCATAGCCTGATAAAAACACTATGGTGATATCACGACGGACACTGTTACAAGCCTCTCTAGGCTTACTACCCATACAACCTTCATCAAGCCTCACAATGCAGTTGGACTGGCATTTAAATGCTCAGTTTGCTGGACTCTGCATCGCTCAGGATAACGGGTACTATCGCCATCAAGGGCTCAATGTAACGCTAGTCCCGGCATCACCCGACACCGATGTTGTTCAAACCGTAGTATCGCAACCCTGGACGATTGGCTGTGCTGAAGAGTCATTGATTTTATCAGCCCAAGCCAAGGGCATTCCGATAGTTGCGATCGCAAGCATGCTGCAAGCATCTCCCCTTGCACTTATGAGTTTGCCTCAATCAGGTTTAAAGAATCTACAAGAGCTTATTGGTAAACGCGTAGGTATTCATAGCGACGGTCGCAAAGCACTGGAACTAGTCCTTAATCAATGGAGTATTGATCCCAGAGAACTAGACATTACTGATATCCCTTACGTTAACAAACACAAACTATTAAGCAATGGCACCTTTGACGCTGTCCAATGCTACGCCTTAGATGAGCCCATTGAGCTCGCTCATCGCATTGGTCAACCACCATGTGTCCTTGCTTTCAAAGACTATGGATTTGACGTCTATAGCCAAGTGATTTTTACATCCCACTCGTTGATAAAGAATCAGCCACAGATGCTTGCTAAATTTTTAAATGCCACATTTTCAGGCTGGCGCTGGGCAATTACTCATCCATCTCAAACGGCAAGAATATTAGTTAATCAGTATGTTGAACCGAACTATCAAGATATTGACTATCAAACTGCATCCCTAGAGATCCTGGCTGATTATGTACAGCCTCAACGCCACCCCATTGGCGTAATTAATCCGAAAAGATGGCAGCAATCTGCTCAACAGCTAGCCCAAGCAAACTTAATTGACAAGATCCCTCCTTTAGCAACATCCATAGATATCAGTCTGTGGTCATAAGACAGTAAATTATTCAAGACCTTCGTTTTCCCTGCACCATTCCCCATTAGGATAAAAAAGCTGGTTTACTGCACAAAGATTCCCATGGATATCACGCAAGGTTTTGTTGGCACCGTTGGCAACACTCCGCTGATTCGGCTGAATAGTTTCTCTGACGAAACCGGTTGCGAAATCCTTGGAAAAGCTGAATTTCTGAATCCTGGTGGTTCCGTCAAGGATCGAGCAGCGCTTTTTATTATCCAAGATGCAGAAAAAAAAGGCTTACTTAAGCCAGGGGGAACTGTTGTAGAAGGCACCGCAGGCAACACCGGCATTGGTCTGACACATATTTGTAATGCCAAAGGATATAAGTGCGTCATTATCATCCCAGAAACCCAATCCAAGGAAAAAATAGATTTACTACGCACCTTAGGTGCCGATGTCCGCACCGTACCGGCTGTTCCCTATCGAGACCCGAACAACTATGTTAAGGTCTCCGGCAGACTAGCCGAAGACATGGAAAATGCAATTTGGGCTAACCAGTTCGAGAATTTAGCCAATCGACAGGCTCATTATGAAACAACTGGTCCAGAGGTTTGGCAACAGACTGCTGGCAAGGTAGATGCGTGGGTTGCAGCAACAGGTACTGGAGGCACCTATGCTGGCACAGCAATGTTCCTAAAAGAGAAAAACCCTGATATCAAATGCGTAGTTGCTGATCCCATGGGTAGTGGCTTATATAGCTACGTCAAAACAGGTGAAATTAAATCTGAAGGTAACTCCGTAACCGAAGGCATTGGCAACGGACGGGTTACCGGTAATATGTCGGGTGCTCCTGCCGATGACGCAATCCAGATTGATGATCCAGAAGCCCTACGAGTAGTGTATCAACTCCTTCACAAAGAGGGCCTATTTATGGGTGGGTCCGTTGGCATCAATGTTGGAGCCGCTTATGCTCTTGCACAACAAATGGGGCCTGGTCACACCATTGTGACTGTTTTATGTGACAGTGGCTCTCGCTACCAGTCTAAATTGTTCAATCGTGAGTGGCTAGAAATGCAAGGTCTTTGGTCAGATTCCCTTTCGGCTTAGTCCTTAGGTTTCGCTTGTAAGAAAGCTAAACATTAAAGATAATCCCCTGTCCCACCATCGACTGGATCCAAAAACGGCTTCAAATAAATGCCACGATAACTCCGGTGACCAGGAGCAGGTTGTCCCATTAAAACTTCACCAAGTACATCATTGATGGAGTTATTACGAGAACCGAGTCTAAATAGATCAGACCCTGGCAACCGAGTAGTCCCAACGAACGTATTGACTGCACTGGTATCTGTACCAGCGTCAGCCAATGTAATGTTCGAAAAAACTGCATCACGAGTGGCTATGGGATCTTGTCCTGGAGGTACAGTAAACACAATTCTGCAACTATCTAGATTTTCTTCGGTAGTCGCACAGACGGTATTATAGCCATTCTCAACATCCGTACGGAGTTCAACTAACCTATCAGGTCGATACTCTTCTAAACGGGCACTAATAGTCTCACATCGTCTTTGTGGGGTCCAACCCCCTCCTAACTCAGTGGGTACAGCCCAAGGATAAGCTTGATTAGGGGTACTTTTTGGACGATACACCACCGTGTATTCACCATTTTGCACCTCACAGGTAAATCGAGAACTGGATGGCACACTATCTCCATTATTTGCCCAAGCAACCTCTAACATAGGCCCAAGCAGAATAGTCATGGTCACTAAAGCACCAGTACTACTCACAGCAAGTGCGTTAGAGAATTGCAGCGCCTGCCAACCACTCTGACGTGGCATTTTCCAACCCATCTTTCTACTCCCTGCAAGAAACTAGCCAACTTTCCTGAGATTAACGTAGCGCCATCAATCAAAGCTTGGGTTAGGACCGGTACGTAAATTGGCTAAGTAGGCTGTAGAAAATAGATCAACCATGGCAGTGCTTAAATTTTTTACCGCTACCACACCAGCAAAGATGGCTACGCTTAGGCAAAATGGGCGGAAGTATATCGCCATCGACATAAAACCAGCGCTTATTTTCTCGAACAAATCGTGAACGCTCGTGTAATTGCCCCACGATTGACTGACGATAAACTGCGATAAATTCTACGTAGCCGCTTTGATCATGTCTACGCCCTTGCCAAGTATTCAAAACCTTTAACGATAACCAGGTGGTAGATTGAACACTCTCAAGTAAAGCAATGCGATCACCAGAGCGACGGGTTGAAACATGGCGTGTTGATATCAAATAATCCACATTGCCTTGACCGTAGGCAACATATCGCGATCTCATCAATGCCTCAGCGGTGGGTGCTATAGCAGTGCCCGTCAAGAATACCTGACAGCAGCTCGTGTATGGCTGCTGACTACCACAAGGACATAGGTCAGAAGCATTATTTTGAAACTTACTCACAGGCGCAGACTACCCAAAATTTAGTGCATGCCTATAGCAAATCCTACAGAGAAAGCTCTTCAGTCCTCCTCTAAACTATCAATGCTCAGAGGCACCAACTCATGATCCGTAGTAAAAGCAACCCACATTTCTTCTTGAGGTTCAATTAACACACCAGTCAAGGCACAACGTTCAGAACGCTGTGCTTCCGCAGCCATAATGGCTCGAATTTGTTGACGCTGTATTTGAAAACCTGGATCATCTGAATGCTGACGTACATAGTCCCAAAGAACCTCACGCACCAGAGACTGATACCCACGACTACCTGCCAGGGTTTTCAGCTTGTCAATGAGCTCTCGCTCAAAACGAATACTGGTGACTTGCATATCGGTGGTGGGCAATTTGGTGTTAAGGCTCATTAGTCAAGTTTAGAACTTCTATAAAGACTGAATACTACAAAAGTAGCACGCAGAAACTCTACACATCTGAGTGTACAGTCAGAATCGGAAACTGCCAGGAATTATATAGTAATCTGCAAAATGTGTAGACCCACCAAATAATCCATAATATGAATCAGGTGCTTTCAACATCTAGCAATTAATGACATTAAGTAAGATTAATGGCGAGTTCACTACTAATAAGACATATTCTTCAAGTTTTTTGCAACTTCAACTTATTTAATTAAGGAAAAAGATTTTATATTAAACAGAAAAAAATACGGGACATCTAATCTTACGTAGTTCTTCTGAGTAACTGCATATAGTGGGTCAATCAAATCACATAAAGAAACTCAAGAAATGCTGATATATCTGAATATCATGCCAGGCATCTATACCTTTATCAACGTCCTTTGAATAAAGATGTTGCCGATAATATGCAGCAATACCTACTGTCATATTAAGGAGAACTTAGTTAATCTAGATATGCAATATGGTTCGTCTAACCACATACCATCCCCATCAACTTAAACGTCTATAGGTCTCACACGAGCACGTCAAAAACCCAGATCAACTCTAGATAGGCCTTCTCACAGAGGTTTAATTGTCATTGTTGCTCCACGTGTCATTTATTAACGGAGCAGCTATTCCACTCAAGCAACAATAGGCTCACCAGAAAATATGGATTACTCAAGCTTTAGATGCTGATGACTGAGAGGATAAACCAAAGCTACTAGATATCTGATTTGACAATACCTTTTGGCCTTTTGGCTAAAATCATTCAAGGCTCAGCAGCAATTTGGTTAACTAGCAGGGAGCGCCATGACTAATAATCGGCAAATACCTTATCTTGTAGAAAATAATAAAAAGCATTCCTATGCTGGTCGATTACATCAGCGATTGGAAGCAGCCATGCAAGAAGGCACAGAGGTCCAGGTACGCCTTCCTTGGGGTGGATTAAGCGGTGTTCCTGTATACCTAGACGAAACCTGTGTCGAAATTGTATATGTGCATGTATACGAACCTGATGAAGATGATGAACCTGATGATGAGGTATCTCGCCGTACTGTTTGGCTAGTAAGGCTAGAAGAAATCAGCGCTGTTTCATTTGTCAGTGAAAGCTGGTCTAAAGAGCGTCTAGAAAAGCTATTTATTCCCACTAGACAAGAAGACAACAGCTCTGTTCAGGAACTTGGCTCTGAAGATACCACTGAGTAAGGGTGCCCCAAAAACTACTTTGCTAGTGTTTTCAAAACCCATTTTTTGGCATGTTTAACAGCCTCCCGACGACTATAAGCTTTGGGAACAGCGACTGCACTACCGGTTGAATGGTCAACCCAAGCTGTATAGATGGTTGTTCCGAGGTAAGTGCTGCGAGTAACCTGAATCCTCACACCGCAATAGGGAAAGGCAAAAACAGTATCAATATGGTCAGGATCTGCAATATGCATAGGCATAAAAATATGACCGTTTCATCGGACTACGTGGTGTAAATTTTCTATGGTGACAGGCAAAAGTTTCACATTACACACATGATTAAGACTCAGAGAATTCCGCTCTAAGCCATGGGTGTTTTACCTCTGAAACGTCATATCTTTGAAAACTAGATATGGCAGTCAATTAACTATATAGACCAGCCACATATTCGCCATAACCATTATATATAAGAGTATCCTGCTTAACCCAATTCCAAGCTTCACCCTCACCTACAAGACGCTCACGTTTTTGCGACCAGCGAGGGTGAGAAACGTCTGGTTCAACATTGGCTTCAAATTTATACTCATTTGGCGAAATGGTATTCCAATAGGTTGTGGGCTGCTCCGCCACAAACTCAATTTTGACGATGGATTTTGCCCCTTTAAAGCCGTATTTCCAAGGCACCACCATGCGAATCGGTGCACCATGCTGCTTAGGCATCGTCCGCCCATATATACCAACAGCAAAGAAAGCAAGTTCGTTAGCCATTTCATCTAGCCGTAACCCTTCATGATAGGGCCAAGGTAGATTCGAAAAGGAAATAGCTGGTCCTTCGGTAATCGCTGGATCATAAAATGATTCAAAACGAGCGAACTTAGCTCCTGATGTAGGTTCTACCTCTTCTAAAATTTGACGCATGGGAAATCCTAACCAAGGAACAACCATGGCCCATGCTTCAACACATCGAAAACGATAAATCCGCTCCTCCAGAGAAAATCTATTGTAAAGGTCATCTAAATCATACGTTTTAGGATTTTTCACCAAGCCAGAAACTTCCAACTTCCAAGGGTCTGTCGGCAGCTTTTGCGCATTAGCCCAAATATTTTTAGTTAGACCAAATTCATAGAAGTTGTTGTAACGACTGGCAAACTTCTGATCAGTCACCGATTGACCCACATCGGCAAAAGCTGAATTGGGCGTAAAATTCGCGACTAGATCACCCAAAGTATGCTCAAAAGCATGCGTACCTTCTGATGTCAGAGGTCGACGATAACAACTGGTAGCGGCAAACCCCAAGCCAGCACCCACTAGGTTTCTTACGAATCGACGACGGTTGATGTAACCTCTTTCAGAGGTTACAAGCTTTTCAGGGAGCTGCCAATCAGGACGAATGTGAATAAAGCTCATAGCTAAATCAGCACAATGCTAAAAAGTTCTAATCAGTTCAGTGGATTTGAGGACACCTTAGCCTAATCTTCTGAATCCTAAATGAGTCATTCATGAAATCCCCATGGATGGCAACACACTAGTTAATAGGTTTTAGACGGTAACAACTGACGTTGAGATATATCCAACAACTCACCGGCCATAACCACAGTAGTGGAACCGCACTATGGCACAATTAAATCTAGTCGTTAAAAATACATCGCGTTTTAGAAAGCCCTGTGAGTACTGCTACCTCAAACCGGCGTGCCGTTTTTCCGTTTTCGGCGGTCATTGGCCAAGAAGATATGAAATTGGCCCTCATCTTGAATGTCATCGATCCCAAAATCGGTGGCGTTATGATCATGGGCGATCGCGGTACTGGCAAATCCACCACCATTCGTGCGTTGGCCGATCTTCTACCTGAAATTCCGGTTGTGCAGAACGATCCATTTAACCGGTCCCCTGAGGATCCTGAAGTCAAACGTGAATTTAACGGACAAGTGGTTCCCGCAGACACAATGAAGGTGCCTATGGTGGATTTACCACTGGGAGCAACTGAAGACAGAGTGTGTGGCACCATTGATATCGAGAAAGCTCTATCAGAAGGTGTAAAAGCATTTGAACCAGGATTACTTGCGAAAGCTAACCGAGGACTACTCTACGTGGATGAGGTTAACCTTTTAGATGACCATCTGGTAGACGTATTGTTAGATTCGGCAGCATCAGGACGCAATACCGTAGAGCGCGAAGGCATTTCTGTGCGTCACCCAGCTCAATTTGTATTAATTGGTTCTGGCAATCCTGAAGAAGGTGAATTGCGTCCTCAGCTACTAGATCGCTTTGGTATGCATGCTGAGATACGCACAGTGAAAGAACCATCTCAGCGGGTACAGATCGTTGAACAGCGCTCTGAGTTTGATCAAGATCCCGAAGCCTTCTTGGCTAAGTACCAAGATAAACAAACAGCTCTACAGGAAAAAATTGTTAGCGCTCAGCAACGTCTAAAGGATGTCACTATCGACCACGAATATCGGGTGCAAATCTCTCAAGTTTGTTCTGAGCTGGATGTAGATGGCTTACGCGGTGACATTGTTTCCAATCGCGCTGCCAAGGCATTGACTGCTTATGAAGGACGCACTGAAGTCACCTTAAGCGACATTCAAACAGTTATTGCTCTATGCTTACGTCATCGCTTACGGAAAGATCCCCTAGAGTCCATCGATTCTGGTTACAAGGTTGAGAAAACCTTTGGTACCGTTTTTGGTGTCAGTATTCCTGATCCTGCATCTAATGGACGTACACCTGTAGGTGCACGCTAAGTGAAAAAACGAATCCTAGGATTGGATCCAGGGCTAGCCATTCTAGGGTTCGGTATTCTTGAATACGACCCTTCAACACTCCGCAATATTCAACCAGACCTTCAGGTAATCGACTTTGGGATTATTGAAACACCAGCAGGTACAGAAGTAGGCTCACGTCTATGTACTATCTACGACGATTTGAATAATCTGATAACAACGTATCAGCCTGATTCTGTCTCAATCGAAAAGTTATTTTTTTATCGCATGGGTAACACGATTCTTGTTGCACAAGCTAGAGGTGTGGTTATGTTGGTATTAGCTCAACATAAGCTACCGTTTGTTGAGTTTACACCAGCTCAGATTAAGCAGGCTTTGACAGGTTATGGCAATGCAGATAAACACGATGTCCAAGAAGCTGTACAACGAGAATTAAAACTTGAATTTATTCCCCGCCCTGATGATGCTGCAGATGCACTAGCGGTAGCCGTTACTAGCTGGATGAATCTCCTATAATGAGACAAAGAATTTCTTCAAGCAGCTCTTTTATAGTGATGTATTAGCTGTCTGCTGTACCTGTTGATGCTGATATAAACATTTCCCTAATACCTGCAAAAGCTCTTTGTCTAGATACGGTTTAGTCATATACGCAGATGCGCCCAATTGCTGAGCCAGCAAACGATAACGCTCACTGTTACGGTAAGTTAGCATAATGATTGGCATTGTTAAACCACTGCGACGACAGCGACTGAGCAGCTCAATTCCGCTCATATGGGGCATTTCAATATCACAGATAATAGCGGATATATCAGAATTTTGATCTAACAAAGGCAAAGCTTCTTGACCATCTTTGGCCTGAAGCACCCGATAACCATTTTTGTGTAGCGTTAGAGCAAGAACACTACGAATCGTGAGAGAATCATCAACAATCATAATTGTTGGTGTAACAGTTCGTTCTAAGAACGGTTGATTTGTAGAGACTTTAGGAAGTTGTAAATAACGCAACTGTAAACATCTTTCGACTAAAACCCTCCCATTCAAAACTGGCAAGAGACTCCCATTCCCTAAAATTACTGCTCCTTGGACGTAGTCGGGAGGCGTAATTAATTCCTCATCTAAAGATTTAATGACCAATTCCTGCTGACTTAATATTTCATCTACTCGTACAGCAACACACTCTTCTTCTTCACCAATAATCAGGATTTGAAAACTGCCCATAGTGTGGTCTAAAGCAACTTGTTCAATAGCATTAGGGCCGAGCCACCCCAATGCCTCACGACTAACTGATGGCAGTGGATAACGATATGTTAAAAGATGAAACAACATATAGAAAGGTATTGTTTGTTCCTTCCAAAAATAATAAACCTGATTTTTTTCCGACTTTAGCCGGTTGGGTGTTGCATATGTCAAGGCTAATACAGCATCTACAGGGATTGCATATAGCTGTTGTTGACTGCGAAATAGCAACAGTTTTGTGACCGCAGTATTAGCAGGCAAACGTAGGGTAAAGCGAGCACCGGCGCCTAATTGTGAGTGTACACGCACTGACCCCTGACAGTCATGAATTTGAGAGCGTACAGCATACAACCCCATACCACGACCAGATAATTGACTCACTTCAGTCGCTGTAGAGAAGTTGGGTTGAAAGAGATAATCATGTAAATGTTGGTTAGGTACTGCAACCGCTTCATCAGGGAGCAACCAACCTTTAGCAATAATGGTATGCCGAATGGCATCTAGATCGATTCCTCGGCCATCATCTTCTATTTCGATATATACATTATGGCCCTGACGTTTTACACAGAGAGTAATCGTGGCAGGCAAAGGCTTGTGAGACGCTTGACGTACATCATTAGGTTCAATGCCATGATCAACAGCATTACGAAGTAGGTGGAGTAATGGCTCATAAAGTTTCTCTAAAAGAGTTTTATTAACTAACGTAGTCTCACCAGTAACAACCAGCCTTACCGATTTTTTTTGTTGTTGCGACAGCTGACGTACAACCCTAGGAAACTGGTTTAGAACAACACTAACAGGCACCATCTGAGCTTGGAGAAGGTGATCCTGCACTTGATTTAGCTGTTTATGATTTTGTTTAAGTAAATACTGATACTGCTGATAGACTAGACTAAAGTCTTTAAAGAATTCTCCTAGTTGAGACATTTCAGCAGCCATATCTTGCAGGTCAGCCTGCAAGCCCTTATATTTTTGCTGCTGTATCCTATACGGCAAGCTACTCTCAGAATCATCCTCCGCAAGCGTATTTTGAGCAGCAATGTATCGATGCTGTAATTTTGTCAGTAGCTGTTTCAAGCGAAAGAATGATCGCTCACCTACCGTCAGTGTCTTGCTTGATTGGCTTTGATGTGCGGTTAAGCGACTGGCAAGGGTAACCATTTCACCTACCAAATCATTGATGTCAGCCCATTTTTGTTCGTCATTTGATGAGGATAATAAAATCGGAGTCTTCCGACTCGAGTCATAGGACGTGGTTAATACGTCACTTTTTGCTTGTTCTATTGGATAATTTGCAGGTGCTATTACATCATCATGATCTTCACAACCAGTCTGTGGCGAGGTTGTTGCTAAATTTTCTAACTCCTGGGATGGCTTGCCACCAACAGCCCTGTCTCCATTCAACACTAGCTCTTGAGCAGTCGTTAAATCATTCAGAGCGATAGGAGCAATGGCATCTAACTTGTCAGGCGCAGCATTTATTGCCGTCAGTGTATAGGTGGCAATCTCAATAAAACCAGGCAAATTAGCAATCTCACCAATCCCCTGTAGAATTTCCACTTGGATTCTAAAGGTTTCGAGGCGGGCTGGCGTCGCTTTATCGTCCAATAGCTGGCTCAACGTTCTCAATCCCTTGGCAACATCCTCTCGGAATAAGACATACACCACATCCACATCCTTAGTCTCCTGCTCAAGGGATGGCAAATGTTTGAACAATTCACCAATAACTGAGCGCCCTTGCAGTAAGACAGCACTACTGTCTCTCCCTTTAACTTCTTCTACAACAGCAGCTTTCAAATAATCCAAAGCTTGCAACAGTAACTCCTCTACAGCCAAAGAAACTGGTAAAGAGAGGTCTGACAGCCCTTTGAGACAGCTTTCTAAATGATGAGCATACTCCTGGATAGCATCCATCCCTGCACAGGCAGCTCCTCCTTTGATAGAGTGGGTAGTACACATCAAATTCCAAATACGTTCTACCTCAGTACTTTGGTGTAAATTTAGAACCCCTGCTTCTAGAACTTGTAAAAGTTGAGGCGCTTCTTGGAGAAAGAATTGATAGGACTCATCAGGGCGAAAGTCTGACACCATAGGTCAAGAAGATAGCACTTTGGGAAAAGATAGTTATTGAACCTTAAATTGATCAATTCTTGACTGCAGACGGTTAGCCACCTCTAAAAGCTGTTTGAAGGACTCTGAAACACTGATGGAAAGCTGAGAATTCTCCTGGGAAATCTGTCTGACATCTTGCATCGTATGCGAGACTGATGTGGCGGCTTGATTTTGAACCAAGGTAGCTTGAGCAATAGCCTCAACTAATACACGGACTTCACCACCCAGAGTAGAAATAGAGTTGAGGCGCTGTCTGGATGTTTCCACCAAGTCCATACTCTCACTAACATCATCTCCCCAGGATTCCATTGTACTTACCACTTGGTTCGTTTCAGTTTGAATTTCTTCCACCAGAGTTTCAATTTCACGGGTTGCAACTGTTGATTGCTCTGCCAAAGAACGTACCTCTTCGGCAACAACACCAAACCCCTGGCTCTGATCACCGGAACTATTTGCCCCAATCGAAGCATTGAGCGCAAGAACATTGGTTTGACTAGCTAAGTCTCGAATAAGATTGACCACCCGTGAAATATTTTGAGAGGCTTCTCCAAGACGCTTCACCTGCTGAGCTGTCTCTTCCACTTTAGTTTGCAAGAGTGCAATGGAGTCCACAGCTTGATTCATAGCACGGTCCCCCGCTTGAAAAACTTGATCAGCTCGTTGAACTTTTAGTTGAGCACTCTGAGCGTTGTGGTCTACTTGCTGTATCTCGTTAGCGATCGCACCAACCGTTTGCATCGCATCAGCTAACTCATCAGATTGACGCAAGGTGGCCTTTGATAGTTGGGCCACGCTATGCTGATTGGCATTTGCTGTTTGGGTAACAGTCTCGGACGCTAGCTGTACTTCCTGAACAATTTGCTGCAAATGCTCAAGCGACTCATTTAAAAAGGATGCAAAGATACCAATATCACCGTTGGGAGCTACGGCACGGACCCGTAAATCACCATTAAACGCCACTTCCAATGATTGCCTCAAATCAGTCAGCTGATGCTGAATCACTTCACGCTGCTGACGCTGCTGCTGTGAAACTTGCTCCGCCGTATTGCGGGCATTTTCTAGCTCAGAAATAAACTCTAAATGCCCTAGAGCATATTCGGTTTGGGTAGCAAGCTCTGACAAAAACTCCTTGTCAGACTGGCTCCATATCCTAGAACCATCGCAATGATGAGCAATCAGCAAACCATAGAGTTCGCCTTGAACCCGAATAGGCGCAACTAAATTCGCCCTGACATCATATTGCTCAAGTGTACGAATATGACAGTCAGATAAACCAGGTTCCTGATAGATATCATTAATTGCTCGTACCCTGCCGTTCCGGTACATATCCACATAACGGCCCTTAAAACAGGGGTCAAAGATACGAGTATTCAACACCCTGGGCCAACGCTCAGAAGACACAGCCTCATAGGTCATCGTACCGCTCCAGTCCGCGTTAAACCGATAGACAAGTAGACGATTAGTGTCTAGAAGTTTTAGGCCACCTTCCAGCACTACTCGCATTACCATATCAACATCTAGGGATTGTCTAGTTCGAAATGCAATATCACCAAAGAGGCGTGATCGATCCACAGCACTTTCTAAATCTTTTAGTGAATCTAAATGTTCAAGAGCATACCCCAATTGAGTTGAAGTTTGAGAAATCAGATCCAGCTCATTCGCTGTCCAATTACGAGGGGCAGAACATTGATGTGTAATTAGTAAACCAAACAGCTCATCTTTTCGACGCAATGGAGCGATTAAATTCGCTTTAACCTCGTATTTTTCTAACAGCCGAATATGACACTCAGTCAGCCCCGGCTCTTGGCGAATATTGTTAATTCCACGAACCCTACCATTTCGGTAAAGGTCCACATATCGGCCTCTAAAACAAGGATCGTCAATCTTTTCATTGAGTACTGAAGTAAATTCACTGCTTACGGACTCAGCCACCATTGTGCCAGTCCAATCTGGGTTGAAGTGATAGACCACTACCCGATCCGCAGAGATGAGTTGTCGCAAATTCTTGACAGTAGACTTAAACACATCGTCTAAATCATTGGTTTGACGAGCACGAAATGCAATATCACCTAAAAACCATGCATGTTTTGCACTCGCAGTTTTTTGCTGACTTTGGGTAATGAAGTCTAACTGATATTCAATTTCTGTTGCGACTTGAGAAGTTAGTTGGAGGTCTGCATCTGACCAATATCGAGCATCTGAGCAGTGGTGAGCAATCAGCAACGCGACTAGTTGATCGTTTAGACGAACCGGCACAACCAAATTAGCACGCACGCGATACTGCTCCAACATACGAACATGGCAGTCTGTTAGGCCAGGCTCTTTATATATATCGGCAATTGCACGAGTACGCCCATCCTTATATTGGGCTGCATGACGTTGATGAAAGCAGGGATCGCCTATAGTTTCATCTAATGACGCTGGGTAAGCCGGATTGACAGATTCTGCAACAATGGTTCCCGACCAATCTGGATTAAACCAATAGATAACTACTCTATCTGTTGCCAGAAGATCTCGTACCCCTGAAACAACAGTTTCAAACAGAACATCCTTTTCAGGAATTTGCCTTACCCTGAAAGCTAACATGCTTAGCAACTGGGACTGACGGGTCAGCTGTTTATTTTGATGGGTTTGAGTGAGAAAATCTATTTGATACTCTACTTCCGTTACCACCTGAGACATCAAATTGAGATCGGCTTCTGACCAATCTCTTGCAGAACGACAGTGATGAGCAATGAGTAGACCAAATAGTTCTTCATTGTGCCGAATGGGCACAACTAGATTAGCTCGAACCCGATACTGCTCAAGCATACGGATATGGCAATCTGTTAGCCCCGGTTCCTGATAAATATCTGAAATAGCTCGAGTTCGACCATTTTTATACTGAGAGGCATGACGTTGATGAAAGCAAGGATCACCAATCGTCTCATCTAAGGAAGCAGGATAGGCAGGATCGACGGACTCAGCCACAATAGTTCCAGACCAATCAGGATTAAACCGATATACGATAACGCGATCGGTATCCAATAAGTCCCGCACACCCTGTACTAGGGTTTCAAACAGCACAGACTGTTCAGGAATTTGTCTCACCCGAAAAGCGAGCATACTCAACAATTGATACTGCTGGGCAAGCTGAGATTTTTGAAGAGTCACCTCAGTCAACTGAGCAGACAGGCGATTGTTATCAACTTCTAATAAATCTATCTCTTCATATTTAGCGGTTTGATAAAAATCATTAGCGGAACGGCGTCGAGCAATCACTAGGCTAGCAATCAGCGCTGTAATGATACTGCCTAATAATGCACCTACCAAAGGTTGCTTAAGCCAGAGCATTAAGCCTGCAACCCCAGTGACTAAAGGTAGGCTGAGGAGGATAGTCAATAGTAATACTTGCCAACGGAAACCTCGCTGGAGATATACCGGCGCAGAAATAGCAGGAAATGGTGCTTCCTGGTCCACAACTTCTGTTTCTGTTGCACTAAACTTTGTAATAGCTGAGGCGTTAGGTGCTTGCTGTTTAGAGAATTCAATATCGGACTCAAAATCACCTTGGAAAATAACTGAGGAGTCCGCATTTTCTCCAGTATTCTTAGTACTTGGATATTGGTTAGAATTCATAAACTATGCTGTCATCTCACTACTTTTCAAGAGGTCAACCATTTTGCTACCCTGCATCGCTAACATAGTGGTGCTATTACTAGTATAAGTCCCCTTAATGCACCAGTTTAAGCGCTGAGCTCCAGGATTCGTATAGTCTTGCTGAAATTGATCTTGAGTAAATGACATCATTTGTCCAAGCTGATGGACAGCAAAGCCAATTGTTTGATGCTGAGTTCTCAAAAAAATAATGCTGCACACTTGTCGAGTATTAGACAGGTATAGGGGAGTTAAACCCAATAGACTAGGTAAATCCACTATCCACACTGGATGACCACGATAATTATAAATTCCCATAACAGCTTGAGGGGTCTCTGGAATCGGAGCAACAGCAACCGTTTCTATCGTTGCTAGACCAAGAAGTTCATCAACTGAGATTACCGCCTGTAATTGAGGATTCAAGCGAAAACTGAGCATTGGTTGAACATCAGATGATTTGGATTCCATGAAAAAACAAATAAAAGATTAAGGATTCACTCGATTCAGAAATCCATATGAAGGACAAGGATTTTGCTCCACATAATCAGTTAGGGCAGCTGCAAAGTCATCTCTCTCATATAGGTTGGACCAACGACTAAACCAGGGGACAGAATTCCGCTTTTTATAGTAAAGCTCAGGAATTTGGCAAAGATACTGCGCAGCATCCAAAGGATTACTATAAGTGCCAGCAGATACATAAATGCCATAACTATATTGCAAGTCATACAAAACACTTTGACACTGAGTGCTCAGTTGTTTCTGTCCTTGAAGCTTTAATAGTCGCTCAATCGAACGTTGCATCTGTATCGGCTCTAAAGAAACTTTTGCAAGGACTGCATCCCGCAGATCAGCTTCCTGTAAACAGCGATTAGTTCTAGAAACCGGGATATAACGAAACGTGCTCTGTAAGACAACAAACGCCAATATAGACAACAATGAGGTCAGCAACAGCCACTGTGCTTTACTGTTGGAAAAATTACTATCTAAGCATTGCTCCACCCAAGCAGCATTAAAAACCCGTCTATAAATTGGATTAGAAACTTTTATTTGACTCTGGGAGTTCTCACTTATTAAGCCTGCCTCGACTAATGCTGCATGTTCCGTTTGATATCCAGCAGAAACCCTACGAGATGAAAGCAAGACCTGCTGATAGTACTGTAAGCGTCGATATTTTTGTTGTTTGTCTTGCAGCAGCGACTCTTTCAACGTATGCAACAATGCTACTACGGGTATAGTCCTTTGATTTTTGTGCAAATTCAGCAACTCTGGAGAAAAATATGCTTTAACTTGCTGATTTACCAGCTCTGCAGCCGTACCACTGAAAGACTGAGACAGTCTACTTAGAACTTTTTTTACTAGACAATAAGTTAGTTCAGGTTGGCCATTCGTCCAAGCTAAAATTTGTTGAGCAACCAACAATGGATTATCTACAGTCACTGTCGATTGCTGGAGAAAATTAACAACTTGAGACGCAGAAATGATATTACATTTTAAGAGACTGTTGTTCTGAGTCAACAGTGGCTTATCCATTATTAGTTCCCTCAACATTATTGATTGTACTTACAAACCTTGCCAGCAGGTCTGTAGCATTCTCTGGCGTTAGAGACTTTTGTATAATAGATATCTCGTTAACCAACGAGAGTAGCTGTGCAAAGTCATCTCGCAACCTTTGTGCAGACTGACTATTAGGTATCAATTTCTGGACTTCTTCCACTTCTTTACGAAGATCTATCAAGCGCTGCTTCAGTTCAGGGCATAGGGTTTCCAGAAGTTTTGCCTGAGTAGACGTCACTAGGTTAATTTTCTGGGAAGTTACAATACGTTCTCCTATAGATACCGCACTGGTGGTATCTATAGGAGTTGTCAGGATAGAATCTTGCTCTGACGGAGGCGCTTCAACCAACGGATCAGCCAAGGCTTCAAGAGAAGTTTGAGTTTTTCTTAACTGAGCCGTTATTGCCGTTCTTAGTTGTTCACTGGTTACTGGCTTACTTAAATAATCATCAGCGCCTAATGCCAAACCCTGCCGAAATCCATCTTCTGTTGCAGATACAGTCAGAAAGATAAATGGAATTTTAGCCGTTTCCATATGCTGCTGTAGGGTAATCAAGACATCATAGCCATCCAATTCCGGCATGAGAATATCACAAATGATTAAGTCCGGGAGATGAGCCTGGGCAAGTTCGATGCCAACTTGACCATTAGATGCTTCTAAAGTGTCATACCCTTCTGATTGAAGAAAATTTATCAAATTTGTTCGGGTGAGGCGTTCATCTTCAATCACCAAAATCGTCTCAGCCATGCTTCTATCTCCCATTAGCCCAAGGAATACGCTGTACCATCAAAGGGATGGCGGAATGGCATAGGACGACTTATACCGTATCCCTGTGCATAATCTACTCCTAGAAGTTCGAGTTTTGCTAAAATATCCTCGTTTTCCACAAACTCTGCAATTGTTTGAATACCCAGCTCATGACCAATGCGCGTAATCGATTCAACCATGACGCTATCGACTGGGTCTTGGATAATATTTCGAATGAAGTTACCATCTATTTTGACGTAATCAACTGGCAACGTCTTTAAATAGGCCAGAGAACTCATACCACTACCAAAATCGTCTAGAGCAAACGCACAGCCTAAGTTCTTAATTTCTTGGATTAAATCAGCTGCACGAGATAGGTTAGTAATTGCAGCTGTTTCGGTGATTTCAAAACAAATTGTTTGAGGCAAAATCTCATGCAATATAAATTGTTCTTTTAGAAAAGCAGCTAGGTAGTCATCATTAATACTCATCCCCGACAGGTTAATACAATAGAGTGGCATGTAGTCTAGTTCTTCTGTATGCTGCTGGTTCTCGGCATGACTCACAAAAAGTTTTTGATAATTTTCAAAGAAACTACTGATCACCCAACGATCCAACTTAGGCATTAAACCATAGCGTTCCGCAGCAGGCACAAAAGCCATGGGTGGTATAACTTCTCCCGTTTCACTTACCATGCGTAGTAATAATTCATAGTGAGTTACACCACCTTCTGTTGCATGAATAGGGACGATTGCCTGCTGATACAAACAAAAGCGATCTTGCTCAAGAGCTTTGAGAATACGAGCAACCCATTGACGTTCACCACGCTGGGTTGCCAACACTTCATCATTAGCGCGATAAACATGAAAACAATTTCGCCCACGATTTTTAGCCGCAAAGCACGCAGCATCTGCCGCTCCTAAGACCGAGTTAATATCCCCACATTCTTGGTTGATTTCCACTAGCCCAGCACTAGCACCAATCGAAAATGTACTGTCATGCCAAACAAACCGAAATCCTTGAATGGTATGAAGTAACTTATCCATTAAGCCAATGGCATTGTCCAGGGAACAACTGTGGAGAATAATGCCAAACTCATCACCACCGATGCGAGCCAGGACGTCATCTGCTCTTAACTGTTTACCCATTAATCGAGCTAGTTGCCGCAGAAGTTCATCACCAGCAGCATGGCCACAGGTGTCGTTAACAACCTTAAACTGATCGAGATCTAAGTAACACAGACTATGTTTCTTATTTTGAGTACGTGTGCTGTCAATTGCCTGGGCAAGCTGTTGTTCAAAATCTCGACGATTCAAGAGGCCAGTTAAAAAATCATGGCTGGCTTGCCATGAAAGTTGACGGGCCAAAACACGATTTTGTGTAATATCTCGAAATACAACGACTGCTCCGATGACATCTTCTTTGCGACTGCGAATTGGAGCAACCGAACCATCTATATTACGAGGTTGACTATCTTGTAAAACGAACGATTGGTCTGCGGCCAGGTTGACTACTTTACTTAAACTTTTGGCCGTCTGAATCGCATGATTAATACCGCTGGTGTTGGGTATTGGCTCATGACTTTTAATAAGCCAGGATAAGGGTTTACCAAGAGCCCCCCCCAATGTACATCCAGTAATTTGTTCAGCTGCTGTATTAATGTACTGAATATAGCCAGAAGCGTCCGTAGTGATGACACCATCTCCAATGGATTGCAATATATTTTGAGCTAGTTCCTTCTCTTGGAATAGTGCTTGCTCAATATATTTTCGCTCCGTGATATCTTGCCAAGAACCAATTATTTCTACACCATTCCCTGAAGCATCTGAAATCAAGTTTCGCTGGTCTTGAATCCAACGATATTCACCACTTTTATGTCGGAATCGATACTCAAATATCTGCTGTTCTCTATGCATTAAATCTGATGATTCAGCAAGAGCATAATCAACATCATCAGGGTGAATGCATTCTTTCCAAAGATCAAAGTTTTCTAAAAAATCTTGAGGTCTATACCCAAATTGACGGATACTTTCGCTAACAAAAATTATCCCATAGCTACCAGCGGGCTGACAGCTGTATATAACAGCTGGGCTCGATGCTAGTAAACGTTTAAGGCGATCTTTAGTGGCCAATAAAGCCTGTGTCGCACGCTGCCAGCGCCCTAGATGTTGCTTTAATTCAATATTACTTTTTTCTAAATTATCAATATTATTTATCACACTACTCAGTTGAAGCTGAAAGAAGACTAGTCTATTAACTTAGTGTATATCTTTGAAGAAGAGCAAACTAACCGCCAAATATCTAGACTTTAAGAGATGAAAACTCAATTAGTCTCAAAGGGGCCTGAACCCTGAGAGTAAATTTGAGAGTTTGAACTGACCTTAATAAAGAACTATATTCTCTAGCACCACCTCTATTTCAAAAAAACGGGTACTTTGCATGTAAAAGACTACTGAGATTCTAAGCTTTTTTTCATTCATGCTCAGATTTATTGATTTTTGCAACAGTCACTTGAGCTAGACTATGTTTTATTTTTTATGTAAGCCTTGGGAAATTCTCAAAGGTTTTCTAAATAATGTCTTTTGCAGACTGCATTTATGAGATGATAAAAAGGTTTTAGGATAAAAAATCAATCAATAAAAGTTGACTATAGATTGAGCATCTACAGTCAACTTTTAAGGCATGAAACAAAGCTGTGAGCATTGACGCTCAGACATCATGATTCAATTTTATGAGCGCATTTTTTCAGACCAAATGCGTGTGGGTAGTCCCCAGACATAAATAAACCCTTCAGCAGCCTTATGGTCAAATTGATCATCAGCGCCATAGGTTGCCAAAGTTTCAGTGTATAGAGCATTAGGTGACTGACGCCCAACAATAGTTGCATTTCCCTTAAACAGCTTTAGGCGAATGGTACCGGAAACGCGTTCTTGAGTTTTGTCGATAAAAGCATCTAAGGCGTCTTTTAAAGGACTAAACCACAGGCCGTTGTAGACTAATTCACTGTAAGTTTGTTCGATACCACGCTTGTATTGTGTAACATTGGCATTCAGGGTAAGACTTTCAAGATCGCGATGGGCCGCTATAAGCACCAATAATGCCGGAGTTTCATAAATCTCACGAGACTTGATCCCAACCAGACGATTTTCAATCATGTCAAGGCGGCCAACACCATGGGTACCAGCTAGTGTATTAAGCTGTGTAATTAAATCAACAGGGGTGAGATTGTTACCATTAAGACCAGTAGGGATACCTTTTTCAAAGGTAATTTCAACGTACGTTGGCTCATCAGGTGTCTCAGAGATGGCTTTTGTTAAGGCATAGACTTCTTCAGGCGGTTCGTTCCAAGGGTTTTCTAAGACACCAGCTTCTACACTACGACCTAACAAATTACGATCAATGCTGTATGGAGAAGACTTTTTCACTGGAAAGCTAAGGCCAAATTTTTCACCATAGGCAATGGCTTCCTCTCGACTCATGCCCCACTCACGGGCTGGTGCAAGAACTTTAAGATTAGGATTTAATCCTGCGATCGCAACATCAAATCGCACTTGGTCATTCCCCTTACCTGTGCAGCCGTGGGCCACGGCATCAGCCTCATACTTTTCAGCAGCGGCCACCAGAGCTTTGGCAATCAAAGGGCGAGCTAATGCAGTAGAGAGGGGATAACGATTTTCATACAGCGCATTCGCTTTAATCGCAGGAAACGCATAGTCGGTAATGAACGTTTCCGTTAAATCCTCCACTAAAGACGCTTTCACACCAGCATCGAGCGCTTTTTTTTGGACAGGACCCAGCTCTTCACCTTGTCCCAAATCCGCGGCTAAAGTGATCACCTCTTTAACGCCAAATTCATGCTTCAAATAAGGAATGCAGACAGTTGTGTCCACACCTCCCGAATAGGCTAGTACAACCCGTTCAGCCCGACCCATAATTGATTTCCTATCAGAATATTACACACTTGGCCATTGCTGTGTTGCAGGTATGCCTAAGACTGATATCCCCTTAAATCAGGTGTTTTCAGCCTAAATACTCCTGAGCTACAGCCATGCCCAAATGTATATCTTACGGTAGGGATTGATGGGGAATAGATCTGTTCTTAAGATCGATAGTGCTTCTCCCCCCACGGATATTAGTATCGAATCTATAGCGATGGACCGGAATAGCTGATACTAGGGGAATCCAGAGAACGTCAGGTCAAATCATTGAACTAGCCCGCTATGATAAAGCTTGGGCCTTTTATCATCAATCCATGTTTTTTAGCGTTGTTATTCCCACCTACAACCGCAAGCCTATTTTAGAAAAATGCCTACGGGCCATGGAGCAGCAGAGTCTACGCGCTAATACTCAAGTCAATGGCTATGAAATTGTTGTGGTTGATGATGGGTCTACCGATGGCACCGTGGAATGGTTAAAGACCGAAAACTTTCTCCATGTCAAGCTTTATGAGCAGGATCACAAGGGCGCTGCCGTGGCCCGCAACCTTGGAGTCAAAAAAGCAGAAGGCGACACAATTATTTTTATTGACAGTGATTTGGTTGTGCTGGAAGGCTTTTTGCAACATCATGCTGATGCCCTGACCGAACACTATCAGAGCCAGGGCAACGATCGGGTCTTTACCTATGGTCGTGTTGTGAACACCTGCAACTTTGACACACCTACATCAGAACCCTTTAAGGTGACCGATTATTCCCAAGCATTTTTTGCTACAGGCAATGTTGCGATCGCAAAACACTGGCTCACGGACGCAGGATTATTTGATGTGCAGTTTACCCAATATGGATGGGAAGACCTAGAACTGGGAGTAAGACTCAAGAACCTGGGGCTCAAACTCATCAAATGCCCAGAAGCCGTTGGCTATCACTGGCACCCGCCCTTTAAACTAGACGACTTGCCCCGATTAATTGACGTAGAAATTCAGCGAGCCCGTATGGGTGTGGTGTTCTATAAAAAACACCCCACCCTAGATGTCCGCATGATGATCCAAATGACCTGGCTACATCGCCTGCTTTGGGGACTGCTTTCGCTGGGAGGATTGCTCAATGAGCGTACTCTAAGACCCTTTTTACAGTGGTTAATTGATCAAGGCAAACCACAACTGTCCCTAGAGGTCGCTCGAATTTTTCTAAACTGGTACAACGTCAATGCCGTGCACCAAGCCTACCGTGAACAACAAGCATCATAGTTCGGTTTGCATTGATGTCATTTCCCGCATGGGCTGCTGCTGCTTATCTCAAAGCTTGTGTCAGATTAGAACACTAATATTCCGGGGCCATGGGAAAACTCTACCCGAAAGGGTACTGCCTCCTACGTATTTCTAACCTAGGATGAAATACATACGATCACTGATACATGAGCATTTTCAACTAACTTTCGAGGTTTGTACTACTTGCTACACCCATTCCCGGCTGGGATGTTACTTTAGTAAGGCTCTAATATTTATTAAAAAATATTTTATTGCTGTCTTAAAGGGGAGTTATTATGCACTCCGAAGATATTCAACTTTTCCGCATGCTTGTGGAAGCTGGTGCACAGCCAGGTCAAGACTTTTCCTATGATTTAGCCCAAGGCTCCTGCCACATCAATGAACGGGGCTTTATTCTATTGCAAAATGCATTTCCCCAAATTGATTGGTCAAACATTGCCAATCTGATAGAGCGGGATTTAGATACTCCTGTTCACTCCCTGAGTCAGCATTTGGGTGTAGCGAACTTCGCTGATGATGTGATAGCACGTATGCAGCAACGTTTAGAGGCTTTACCTATCAATGAAGCTGCTTGGTACGTACACCAGATTCTTGGTGGTGTAGAAGCTCGCACTGGCATTGCTTTATATCAATTAATTCAGCGGGATTTGCCAGAACATATATGTAAACAGCTGAATCAGCTACTGGAACTCACTCCCATCACTCCGTGTAATGTATGGATCGAGGACCTCGTGCTGGCAGCAGGTGGTTCAGCTGAAGATTTTGAATACGATGGGTCAGAAGTATTGCTAAGTGAAGTAGGAATCGCTTTACTAACTCAAGTGTGGACAGGAGAGATGGAAGTTCAGGATGAACTGGCCGCCTAAACACCACGAGACAATAGCCTCTACGAAGGTTTAACGAGCGACGCTGCCCGCCTGTTGACCCACAAAATCTCGAATGGTTTCCCAAATGGCAGCAGGCCCAATACCAAAAAAGATTTGTAAGCCTAGCAAAATTAAGGCGGCTAAGAACGCTGTTTTAAGGGTGGCCTTCACCACTTTGATCAACCAGGTGAACACCAGGATTGAAATAGCGATCGCACCGATGACAACCACAATTTCCATGGGCCGCGATTCCTTTTGAAGTACGCCTAATATTAACCTATGACCCCAGGGCTACAACCTGGCGCTCATTGAGGCTATCGCTCACATTGATCACTTCCTGGCGCGCCCACTGGTCAGCATCGAGAATATCCTGTAGCGAAGGTTGGGCCGTGAGGTGGTCGCGATTGCGATCGCACACCTTCTCAATCACTTTTGGAATATCCAGATAGTGAATTTTTTCATCTAGAAATAGCGCTACTGCCTGCTCGTTCGCAGCATTTAAAACAGCCGTCATGGAGCCCCCGGCTCGGCCTGCTTCGTAGGCGAGGTTAATGCAGGGATACTTAGCGTGATCTGGATTTTTAAATGTCAATGTAGCCAGCTGCGCCAAGTCCAACGGCTTCCAATCAGTAAAGATGCGCTCAGGCCAGGAAATGGCATATAGCAGAGGTAGACGCATATCAGGCCAGCCAAGCTGCGCCAGCATAGACGTATCCTGAGTCTCAATCAACGAATGAATAATGCTCTGGGGATGAATCAGAGTATCAATATGGCCGTAGTCCAGACCAAACAAATAATGGGCTTCGATCACCTCTAGACCTTTATTCATCATGGTGGCAGAATCCACTGTAATTTTACGCCCCATGGACCAGTTGGGATGCTTGATAGCATCAGCAACGGTCACATCCTTAAGCTTTTCCACCGGCCAATCGCGGAAAGCCCCACCGGACGCTGTCAGAATAATGCGGCGCAGTCCCCCCTCTGGCAAGCCCTGCAGACATTGAAAAATAGCAGAGTGCTCAGAGTCTGCAGGTAGCAGCTTTACCCCATGTTTTTCCACCAGGGGTAGCACCACGGGACCACCGGCAATCAGCGTTTCTTTATTGGCCAGAGCAATATCTTTACCTGCTTCAATGGCAGCAATAGTCGGCAACAGACCAGCGCAGCCAACGATACCAGTCACCACCACCTCAGCATCACCATAGCGAGCCACTTCTACGATGCCTTCAGGGCCTGCCACAATCTGAGGCTGGGGGTCTACATCCGCCAGGGCTTCCTTAAGTTCTGCTAGTTTGCTGACATCATGAATAGCAACAATTTCCGGCTTAAACTGGCGAACTTGCTCAGCAAGTAAGGTAACGTTGCGCCCTGCGGCAATTCCAACTAGACGAAACTTATCAGGATGATGCTCAAGAATATCTAGGGTTTGGGTACCAATGGAGCCAGTTGAACCAAGCAGAGTGATTGCCTTCACGGGAATTGCCTATTGCTAAAGGTTGACAGCTGGCCGTCTTGGCCCGCCCTGACTCAACTATAAATTCTTAACGTCTTTTCACAAAATGTAGGAGACGGGAAATGGGGATCACAATCACTGGTTTCAGTAAGCCCAGAACAGCAAAAGTCAGCCGCTTTTCAAAATTGAGACCATAATTGATCTCAGGAGAACGCTAGCCCCCCAGCCTATGGAAGCTTTTGCATCAACACCTCCCGAATGGGTAGACTCTGCCACCCATGCTCTTTCGTTTTGCTGTCCAGCGTGCAACCAGACAGCAAGTGTAGCGACTGATGTGTGGATTAATCGTCGCGCTCCGGTGTATACCCAGAATCATCGGCGAAAATGGCAGGAATTTTATAAGTGCGAATGCGGCAAAGCCTGGTGGGCCTGGAGCAGCGATCGCCCCCCTAATCCTTGGCAGGTGGAATCTGAAGAATCATCACCCGATCTAGATTCATTAACAGGACTGGGAGATATTTGGGGAAGCTCCGAACCCTAGAATCCCATGGCCATCATTGTGTTTGGCAGTCTCAATATGGACTTGGTGGTCCAGGTCCCTCACCTACCCCAGGCTGGAGAAACGTTACTCAGCAACATGGGCAAGTGCGGTCGCGGCTCTTGCAGTGACAAAAGCTGGCGCACAGACCTCGATGCCCACCCGTAATGATGTAGAACGTTTTCTAGCAGCACACCATCGTCCATAGTATCTAGCGGTTTATCCATCAGATGGACAACGGCAATTGGCTTGATGCTCTAGACTGGTTGAGTACTTCGTAATGTAGAGAACTCTTGGAATGATGCTGAGTCACTGGGGCTGGGGCTTCAGGCATGGTAGGAGCACGTTGCTTCACACTGTGGGCTGTTGAGTGAAAGCTCTTATGGACTACACCATGCATCCATCTTTTTCTCTCTAACGTAGTAAAGATAGCGGCGTTGCTGCTAAGCAGTAACGGCGAGATTGCCATTACGCTTTTCTGCGCTTCAATGCCTTCAAATCAACCAGATGTCATTTTTTTAGTACTCGATACCCAGCGGGTAGATCGACTGTCATGCTATGGCTACGAAAAGCAAACATCGCCCAATATTGATGCCTTTGCGGAAACAGCCACACGATTTAAGTTTGCGATCGCACCAGGCCAGTGGACCATTCCATCCCACGCCTCTATGTTTACCGGGCTGTATCCCTCCCAACATCAGATGCAGCAGTCCTATTCCGTTATGCCGCCCCATCTCCAAACTCTAGCGGAACGGTTACAGGACGGTGGCTATTACACCGCTGCCTTTTGCAATAATCCCCTGGTTGGCGTCATCAACAACGGATTACGACGCGGCTTTTACAGCTTTCTAAACTACAGCGGTCTACTCAGCTCCCGCCCTAACCAAGCCGGAATCCCTTCCAGCTTTTTAGACAAATACCGTCAGTTCTTTAAGCGCATCCTGGCCAAGGGTCTCAACAAAATCCAAGACGCCTTTGCTCGCTCTGACTGGCTTTTATCATTCTCCTTTACCCCTTTAATGGTGCCCCTGTGGCAGACAGCCCTAAGCTTCAAAGGCAACACCCGAAAATCACTGGATGATGCAGCCAAGCTATTAATCGAGCGTGAAAACGTCCACCCAGATCAGCCCGTTTTCACCTTTATTAATCTCATGGGCACCCACATGCCCTACCATCCACCGCGACAGTACATCGAGCAATTTGCCCCCAATGTCCTTAAAGACCGAGACGCCCAAAGCTACCTAAGACGCTTTAACGGTGATGTCTATGGCTGGTTAGCTCCCCTCGTCGGTGCCCTCGACAACCAACAAAAAGGCACCCTAGACAGCATGTACGATGCCGAAGTTGCTGCTCAAGACGCCCAAGTGGGTCGTTTTCTCAGGCAGCTAAAAGAATCAGGACGCTTAGACAACACCTATATTGTTATCTGTGCCGATCATGGAGAACATCTAGGAGAAAAACAACTCATCGGCCATAGTCTCTCTATTTACAACGAACTAGTTCAAGTGCCCTTGATTATCCACGACCCACAGGACACTATTCAACGAAAGACTCTTCGAGAAGACGTGGTCTCTACCCGCTGTTTGTTCCACACCGTACTTTCAGCAGCCGGTCTGGCAACATCTGAGGAAGCTAGCCTGAGTTTAGAGTGCCCATCTGATCAGGAAGCCATTGAAGATCTTGATCCTGAACGGTACGTCTATGCAGAAGCCGTCACCCCTCAAAACGTTCTGAACCTCATTCAAAAACGTCAGCCCGAGTTAATCTCTCAGCACGCCTGCGATCAAACAAGACGGGCCGTCTGGGTAGGACATCATAAACTGATTGAGATTAATGAAAATCCACCCGAGCTCTATGATGTGCAAGACGATCCGGAAGAGAATCTTGACCTAAGTGAGATTTTTCCTGAAATGGTGGAATCGCTCCAAGATTCACTCTCCGCCTTTAGCCAAGATGCTGATGAACATCAGGCTCTGTATTCTCAAGCCCAAGCCACTGGGTTTGATGATCCAGATGTTCGTCGTCGCCTCAAAGACCTTGGATATTTAGAAGAATAACTGCGAACACCCAAGATGTATCCCCCCGTAGCTCCAACAATTTCCTTAGGTCCCCTGACCCTCACCTGGTACGGTTTATTTATGGCCACTGCTGTGATTACCGGTGCTTGGATTGCCAGCAAAGAAATTGAACGTCGTGGTAAAGACCCAGAAGACTTTTGGGACATGCTCATATGGGTTCTACTACCCGCCTTTTTTGGCGCACGTCTCTACTACGTCTTTATTCAGTCTGGCAATGCCGCTTACTATCTTGCCAATCCGCTGCAAGTTTTGATGATCTGGACGGGGGGCATTCACATTTTTGGGGCATTCATTTTTGGCAGCATTGCCCTTTGGCTATTTACCAAAATTCGTCGTTTACCCACGCTGACATATCTTGACGCAGCAGCAGTAGGCTTACCCATCGCCCAGGCAATCGGACGCTGGGGCAATTTTATTAATCAGGAGCTTTACGGTCCACCAACCGACTGGCCCCTTGGTCTACGCATTGATGCGAATAGACGCCTTCCCCCTTACGATGCGACTATCCCGCCCAACTGCGGTCCGATCAACCCACCCAATTGCGATTTAGCATATCCAGTGGAAACAACGCGATTTCATGCACTATTTCTATACGAATCCGTATGGAACTTATTAGGCTTTTTAGTGCTGTATTTTGTTTCTAAACGGTTGGGTAGAAAGCTGAGACCGGGTGATTTGTCGTTATTGTATTTAGTTTGGTATCCGTTTGGCCGCTTTTTTATTGAATTTTTGAGAACAGACTCTTGGTTCTTCCCTGGTACGCCATTTAACGTGGTGCATGTTCTTTCGCTAGTGGCGATTGTGGGAGCTGTGGCGACATTGGTGTTGCGACGGCGGTTGGGTAAGGCAATAACTAATTGACGTTTTTATCGGGTTTTGGTTTTCCTGAACAAGGGTCAACATCAAAAAAGATTTCCGACATTTGAACAAGTCTCGTAGACCCCTCCGCCTTCGGCACCTCCCCTTGCTAAAGGGAGGAATTCACTTAAGTTTCTTTTGTTTAGAATTGATGACCAGACATTAACCAACCTATATCGTGAGTCATCGCTAACTCCTTCACCTCGTTCCTTACTTTCTTATGTCTCCCTCGCCTCGCCTAATCATTATCGGCCTTGATTGTATGGAGCCTTCTCTTGTATTTGAGAAGTGGCGAGAGGATTTACCAAATCTGTCTCGGTTAATGGCCCAAGGCAGCTATGGTCGCCTGGAAAGTTCCATTCCGGCGATTACAGTACCTGCTTGGAGCTGCATGATGACGGGGCGTGATCCAGGAGAATTAGGCATCTACGGTTTTCGCAATCGGGCGACGCGAGCCTATCAGGATATGACCATTGCCGATGGTCGGGCAGTCAAGTTTCCACGGCTGTGGGACTACTTGGGTAAAGCAGACTGGAAAGTAGCAGCCCTAAGTGTGCCAGGGACATCCCCACCCTATGAGGTGAATGGGTCAATGGTGTCGTGTTTCCTGACACCGAGCCCCCAGGTAACCTTTACCCATCCACCAGAACTCGGAGACCAAATCCGTAACTGGATGCCTGACTTTATGATGGATGTACCAGAGTTTCGGTCCGAAGATAAGGCCGAGATTCTAGCCAATATCCATAAGCTATGCGACCAGCGATTTACCCTGGCAGAAAAGCTGATTGTGCAGGATCAGCCGGACTTTTTAATGCTGGTAGATATGGGCGTGGATCGCATTCACCATGCATTCTGGAAGCCCATGGACCCACGGCACCCAGACTATGTACCTGACATGCCCTTTGAAACCGCTATCCATGACTATTACTGTCATGTAGATGAGCGGGTAGGGCAACTGTTGGCTCACTGTGATGAGGAGACAGCTGTACTAGTGGTTTCAGACCATGGAGCACAGCCCCTGATGGGGGGTATTTGCATCAATGAATGGCTAATGGATAAAGGCTATCTGACCCTTAAAGAGAAACCAAATGAACCGACTGCACTTGATAAAGTAGACGTAGATTGGGAGAAAACAAAGGTTTGGGGTGCTGGGGGTTACTACGCAAGAATATTTTTGAACATAAAGGGAAGAGAACCCCAGGGAACAATTCCATTGCGAGAGTTTAAGGCATTTCGAGAACAGCTTATTGCCGAATTAGAAGCGATTACCTATCCGGATGGGTCACCGATGGAGGTCAAGGCCTATGTACCCCAAGAGACCTATCAAAAGGTACGGGGAATGGCTCCAGACTTGCTGGTGTATTTTGACTGGCTGGCGTGGCGATCTGTGGGTAGTGTGGGCACTGGGGAACTACACGCAAAAGGTAATGACACGGGACCAGATGATGCTAACCATGCTCAGTATGGGTTGATGATTTTTCATGACCCGAAAGAGCCTAAAGGTGGGCAAGTATTAGAGAACGCGCAGCTCTATGACATTTTGCCAACTATGCTGGGGCGTTATGACGTGGATGGCCCTAGTGATTTGAGAGGTAAAGTTTTACCTATGTAAAAATGATTGCATCAATAAGATACATCTGCCTGACCCAGATCTCTTATTGCTCCGGTGATAGTTGCGCAACAGTGATGCGAGCGAAGCCCTTATATCTCATGTACGATACGCTAACACTGGCCATTTGAAGGAGAATTAATTCTCTGCATGATCTTACACCTCCTCCCATAGAGAGTATTCATTTGCTAGTACCTTCTGGAAGGTTAACTGCAGGTAGCTATAGAATAAGTATCAATTAAAATTGTTGAGAACAATTTTCCCACAGCTATGTATTTATTATTATCTATACAAATAACGAGTTAAGTAATTAACTTCTTAGTGCCTATGTGATTCGAAGAAATTGTTGAGGATTGAAATATTTGATTTCTCAACAATCACTACTCGTACACCTGCACATAATGCAGAGCCGACAAAATAAAGATAAGCTAAAATCATGCTGACTGTTTAAGCAATATATTTACATTCCCATATAGCTATCTAGAATTTGTAGTATTAGAAAAATCAATGCAAGAAACAATCAGCTACTGTGGAAAAGATCTAAGAGGTAAAATTTTTGAGAACGTCAAGCCTCATGTAGTTTTTAGATCATGCAATCTCAGAGGGTGCTCGTTTCGAGGAAGTAATTTAGTCAAAGCTGATTTCAGCAACTCTGATATTCGTGGCTGTGATTTTAGCAATAGTATACTGAAGGGTGCTAATTTCGAAGGTGTGCAAACAGGTCGTAGCACAAAGCAAACTTTAATGGTTTTTGTATTCGGAGGTTTCTTTTGGGCTATTTCTTCGTCTAGTCAATGGATGAATTTTCAACAATTAGCATGTCTTAGATTTTACAAAAAAATATCTCAGCGTTTCTCAGCTCCGCCTATTTTTTTGAACGAAAAACACACCTTTATTGAATCCCCCCATTCTATTGGAGGCCCGCTTAACAAACTACAAGATTATTTAGAATCCTACAGGCAAACCTTTCAGAGTAGAAGATTGGACATGTCTAGCATGGGAGTAAGTATTCATATCTTAAGGTTTTTACTATTCGGCTGTCTGATAATTGCATTCAGCCTCTTAATCATGGTACTAGCTTTAGTGATTATTGCCAGCCTTTATTATTTACCAACATATGCTCAACTTTCGATAACACTTTGCTCACTATTATTCTTTTTAGGAGCTGTCAATATCGTCAAATATGCATTAAACTTCTTCGGCTTACTAACACCTGTCTTTTTATTTTTAATTTTACCCGTTATCTTTCTTTTCATAACATTTTCTTCTGTCTTTAATGACTTCCAAGTTGCAAGTTTCGTGGAGTTTGTTAATCTCACTTGGAATGTTGCTGGAATAATTTTCTCTAAGGCTCTGAAATCTTTAGTTGATTACGATAAAAATTACCTTTTTGGACTGTTACTTTTGTTTTTGCCATCTTTACGGGCAGGAATATACCTTAATAAGTTCACTATAGATTATTTGCAAAAAGAATTACACCTTAATTCGAACAAAAGATACTTTTTTGAAAACTTTAGCTTATTTTTTAGATCGATAGGTCACGGAACTTCATTTGAAGGCTCCAACATATCTAACTCGATCTTTAAAGGTGCGCGTATCTACGATTCAAACTTTGACAATGCAAACCTAGTGCATCGTCAAGACTTAATCTTGGGATAGACAGACGCTAATTTGTAGCGTGCATCGTCAATTTTCATCTGCCAATCGACACCTCTCTGAGTGCTGTTGATGTCACTCGCCCAAGCCGCTGTTTCAGCTCGTAGCGTT
>JBCCQQ010000053.1:0-43831 GCA_039024555.1 Cyanobacteria bacterium P01_D01_bin.156 | reverse complement strand
TGATTTAGTGATATCTTGCTCAAGATACTCTGTCAGAACTCCATAATGTTGTTGATGAAATATAGGAATTGCGCCACCAATAGCGTCACCTTCCAAGGCATCAGTAGAAACAATATGGAGATTGACAGCAATATCATCTGTCAGGTAAGTTCCCCAAATACGCGCAGCCAGTTCAAAACCGATGCGTTGCTCTATCGATATACCTGGATCGTAGCTAAACTTAAAACGCACCATTGAAAACCTTGAGTCGATAACAGGGGTAGTTACGTTGATTAATACCAACAGATATCAATCATCTTTTGAGTAAAGCATGTTGTTATTAAGATGCCTTATCAAATTGCAGCTAAAAACTATACAAATTTGTAGCCTCGTTATTTAAGACTACAAAGACTCATGGACACGTTGTATGAGAGATCCTACGTATAACTTCTTGAAGACTCTGTGAACACTTTAAAAGGTATCGGACAAAGATCTTGTTCGTCAGTCAAACAGCTTATACAGCTTCAAAAATTACCCCTCAGAGAATGCTATCTAATTTGCTAGATAGCATAGATAGTAGGAGCATACACAAACCATAATGATTTAGATACGACCAAATATATGTTAGATGGTTTGCATTTCACCTAATGCATAGACCGTTGTTTGTGCGGTTCGTCCGCGCAATTGAATCGTGGCTTTTTCGGTAATGATCGTACAATGGCCAGCTACCTGCTCATAGGTTGCTTCACTCATCAAAATCGGATAGGGAGAATTCTTCGTAAGCGTTTTGGTCATGTCCTGCAGTCGCGCCGCGATATTCACGGTATCCCCAAACAGAGAGTAGCTAGCTCGGCTACGACTACCTACCGTACCAGCCACAACAGGTCCTGTGTGTAGACCAACACCAAATCTGATAGTAGGTAATCCTTGATCTTGAAATTCTTGATTTAACTCTTCTAACTTTTTGACCATGGCAATGCTGGCCTTAACAGCAGCTAGAGCATCTTGTTGAGTAGCATCGTCATCCACCCTAGAAACAGGCACTCCGAATGCAGCCATGATAGCATCGCCAATATATTTATCCACTACACCGCCATGCTCCATAATGCATTCAGTCATGACTTCAAAATAACGATTTAGCCAGTCTAGAAGTTTGTCAGATGGCAACGTTTCACTGATACCAGTAAAACCACGAATATCGGTGAAGAGGAGCGTGGCTGTTAGCTCTTGGGAGTGAATTTGGCCTTGGGTCAGCAATTCCTCTTTATGTTGCCAGACAAAATCAGCCATTTGTGGCGATAGACTGATAGCAAAGAGATCCGTAAGGGCTTGGCGTTCCTGCTGTTCTGCAATTTGAAAGAAAAGCATACCCAACAGAGTTGTACCGATAGGGGCAGCAATAGGTATTAGAAAATTCGTGGAGATAAAACAACCATAGGCAACAATAAACCAAACTGGCATTAGCGCAAATAGAAAGAGTAGTCTGCCTCTTAATTTGAGTGGTCGTAAAACCAGACTACTTCCAAAACTACTCAGCACCACTATGACCAGAGTCCAATTTTGAGACAGCACTTGCAGAAAACGATTGTTCAGCAAATTATCTATGAGTGCAACATGGAGAAAAACTCCAGACGTTGGAATAGTTCTTGTAAAAGGTGTCTTTAATGGATCTTCTAGAGTTCCGACAACACCTGCTGCAGTATATCCCACTAAGACAATCTTATTTTGCAGCTGATCGAGCACAGCATCGTTCTGCATCACTTCTTGGAAAGATAGAACTCTCACACCTTTATGATTATAGCCTTTTTGAGGTATTGGCCCTGGCCAATTAATCCAAGCAGGTCGATTCTGATCAAACTGTTCCTTATTTTTGAGAACAGTCGGAGTGATTGTCTCGGCAGCAACAAAGTCACGATTGATGACTCCTTCGAGACTAGCTTGATAGGTTCTCAAGAGCGCAATAGCAAAACTATCCGCGACCTGGTCCCTATAGCGTTCATATAGAAAAGCACGACGACTAATACCATCGGGATCGGTAATGTGTTTTACATGACCAACAGAGAAGAAATTGTTAGCGGGTTGGGCAATGGTTTCAGCCACATCAATAAAGTTGCCTTGGTAGTCACCACCAACGGCAAGAACAATATTCTGACTGTAGGTAATAGCCTCTGCTAGGTTTGCGTCCTCTGGCGTTGTTTCGGCCATGAGAATGTCAAAACCAACAGCTGCTGGTTGCACAATAGTCAACCGATACAGAAGTTCTGTGTAAAGATTTCGATTCCAAGGATAGCTACCATATTCATCTAAGCTGGCTTCATCTATGGCAATGACAACAATGCGATCATCCCACTGTCGAGGATGTAGTTGTTCACGGACATGGAATAAACGATTGTAGACACCCTGCTCTAGTGGATTCCAAGCACCTAAGAGCGTCAATGCTACTCCCAAACCAGCTGCTGCTAAACCAGGGCCTAGAAACAGTTGGAGCCATTGCTGGCGCGATCGCACCTGCCTCTTTTGATACTGATGATGTTTCAACCACCCCAGCATCATTTAGCCTTCTCCCCGAGGAAAGACTCTATGGGTGCGTGTTTCGCCCATGGGATTCTGCACAATGATAGAGACCACCTGACGTTTACGATCAAAGACAACGATTTGTTCAAAATACCCAGCCCGATCAACGGTTACTTCCTGGTCATTGACTCGGATCACATTGGCAGCATCAACATACCCTGCCATATAGAATGACTCGCCTCGCCACTCGTAATCTTCCCAACGAATATCAAGCTCACGGTCTACCGAGCGAACTGCTGTAGGTGCCTCTCCAGGATAAATAATCGATGCCGTACCACTGGTAACGGGCATGCTAACCCCTTGGGCACTCACATCTACTTGGCCCTCTAGGGTAGCCACATTCGTTTGTCCTTGCTGGTTTACCAAAACGCCAAAATTTGTACCTCGCACCGCTGCAACACCGCTGGGCGTACGAAGTTCTAAACGAGAGTTAGAGTGAGTAAATCGGCGTACTTGAAACCTTGCCTGCCCCCGAGGTACATCTAAAATCGTGACACGGGAACCATCTGACTGTAGGGATAGCTGCTGAATAGTCATTTCTGTATTTTGCGCCACAGCCACAGAAGCAATACCATCGTCAACTTCTAAGTGAGCTGTGGAACGACGGCCTGTGACCAATCCCTCACCTTCTGATAGCAGATAGTCTCCAACACTAGCGCTCTTACGTTGTCCGTTTAGCATAGTTACAGAGCCTGACACACGCTTGATACGTAACCAGCGCACTGAGTAGTCATAGTCAGTTGCAGCAGCCAGTCTGGACTTAAAAATCACTCCAAAGGTTGTTGCGACCATGAGCATGCCAAAGGTCCGCCGATTTAGCCGCTGGGCTTGTGCCATCAGACGCATATCCATAGATTTGAGAGAGTAAACGATGCTCCTTTTTATACAAATGCCACAGGGATAGCACATGAAGCAATGCTGCTTGCGAAAGCAAAAAGGTTACATCTATTGACTGATTTATTTTTCCCAAGGCATTGTGGATAACTCGGAATTCAAAAGAACTTCAAATAGCCACCAGCATAGAATTCATCTCTAGTACACATAGCCCGGACGATTTATAAAGGAATCCATGGGGTTAAGCACAACGCAGTACTTCTCAATCGGCTTTGTTCAGCTAAGTATCAAATCTATGGGTGATCCAACGAAATAGGTGATGATTGCGTGTTTCCCCCACAGCATTTTTTACAGTTGCTTTTACTCGATGGGTACGCTTTTTCAAACGAATTTCAGCCTTAAAGTAACCAGCACGATTAACGGGAATTTCATTCCCTGCAACAAACAAAAGGTTTGCGGCATCAACATATCCTTCGATGTAAAGCTGATTATCTTTCCATTCATAACGTTTCCATTGAATATCTAAAGTTCGATCTAAAGGCTTGGCTGGAGTAGGAATTTCCCCCGGTCTGATAACAGAGACCATACCAGCCTCTACTGGCACTTCAACAAACTGAGCACTAGCTTCAACCTTACCTTCTAGGGTAGCTATCCCCGTTTTCCCTGCTTCTGAGACCGATACACCAAATTCAGTACCTCGTACGGCAGCAACACCGCTAGGGGTACGCAGTTCAAACCTTGAACTAGGGTTGGTAAAGGGACGTACCTGCACCCGTGCCTGTCCTCTCTCAACATCTAAGACTGTGACATAACCACCATTAGGCGAAACCGATAATCGTTCAACGGTCATGTGGGTATTCTGTGCTACTGCAATAGAACCGCTACCACCATCGATTCTGAGATTTGCGCTGGCACGACGCCCTGTAATAATCCCATGCCCCACATCTGTAAGCTGATCTCCTGGCTGAGTTCTTTTGCGATATCCCGCCAAGGTGGTTACTGAGCCTACGGTACGACGAACATGAAGGGCGCGTCGTACTGTAGCTTTAGCATCTGAGACAGCTGACAAAGAGACGCTAACAGTTGTTAAAACCAGAACAGAGCCGAGAGCAAAGCGGGTTGAAATCGTTGGTTGTTTTAGAAAATCGATTTTCATGGTTGTCTGAAGCGTTTGGATGAGAAAAAATAGGCGCTGGATATTGTCAAGACTAAGAAGGTGTCGACTCATACACCGACCTCGCCAATAAGCAATCCGGAAGAAACATTACTACCTGACCTTTTTCACCATAGTCATTTCTAAAAGCCTTTACCTCATAAGGTTTTCCAGACTTTTGAGTGGCACAATCTAAGTTCAGCTAAAACGCTGTTTTTATTCCACGGTTTAGCGTTTGTTTATTAACCGTCTGGAGTTTAATCCAATAATCTCGACGAGAGCGATCTGCCATTGAGACAGATCACTCCACGGGCGAATCTCGGAAAGCACTACCAATCTCAGATGCCATGAAAAGTGTTGCTGAACTTCAAACATTTCGCAAGCGTGCCTACGGTTTGATAGGCAATGGACGAGATGCCTTGTTTGACCTGATAGATGCCGTCATCACCAGTAGTAGCGTGCCCAGCTTTGCGGAACTGTCGCTATCACCGATGTTTCGCCGTCAATGGTCAAGCCTCTACAAAACGCTTGAGCGCAGTGAGCCGTCTGCCGACAAATTGATGCGCCTTTACACAGACTACTTGCCTAAGGGAAAGCGACTCGTGTTAGCTGGGGACCATACCGCTTGGTCACGCCTGTGGTCACCGACTTTGAAAGAGCGCACCTATGAGCACCAACCTGCCTGGGTTCCGGGCTCAAAACCGGTAACCCTGGGTCAGGGGTATAGCACCTTGGTGTGTGTTCCCGAGATATCAGGCAGTTGGGCACTGCCGTTACTCATGAGCGGATTACCAGTTTTGAGAGTCCCCTAGAAAAAGCGGCTCTTCAACTCAATCAGGTCTGTCAGGCAATGAACGAGCGACCGTTGTCATTATGGGATGCTGAATATGGGTGCGCTCGCTTTGTTCAATTAACGGCAGAGGTTGAGTGTGATAAGCTGATGCGCCTGCGGTCGAATCGAGTGGTCTATGGCACACCCCCAGAGTATTCAGGGCGAGGACATCCCCATAAGCATGGAGATAAATTCACACTCAATGACTCAAGCACCTGGTGGGACGCCACCCAACAAAGCACCCTGGTAGATGAACAATTAGGGTCTCTGCGACTGCGTCGTTGGGCCAATGTTCACTTTCGCAAAACCACCACTCATTCGATGCAGCTAATTTTGGTTGAACACCTTGATATTCAAGGGAATCGAACACACCATCCCCTTTGGTTGATGGCGACTGGAGAGTCCCTGCCAGAACTGGAAACTCTTTGACAAGAATACTTGCGACGGTTATGTGTGGATCACTGGTATCGGTTAATCAAGCAGCGATTACATTGGTGTTTACCCTATCTGGGCACCGCCACACAGACCGCTGCATGGAGTACCTTGATGCCGCTGATAACCTGGTAGCTTTGGCTCGCTCGACACGAGGGAGACATCCACACCTTACCCTGGCAGAAACCCTTGGCTCAGCCCACACCTGGACGGGTCGCTAATGGCTTTGCATCACTTTTGGTCACGTTGGGGACACCTGCTCAGGATGTGAAACCTCGCGGAAAATCACCCGGATGGCCAACAGGCAAATCTCGGACTCCTCGAAAGCGATTTCCCACGGCAAAAAAGACCTACTCCAAACCCAAACTCAAACCCAAGAAGGTCGCATAACGACAGATTTTTGCCACTAACACCACTGCTCAATCATGGCAATCGACTAAATTCAATCTCCTATGGCTCGGAAACAGTTTATGTCTAAATTCCAGTCAATTAGGCTTGGCCTTCTTCTGATGAGCTACCAATGTACTTATCGATAAGTGTATTGAAAATCGTATCAGCAAATCGATCACTAAAACCAACTAAGAAAGTTAAAACTAAAATCACTTCTGTTGCTATTTCATCTTGAGCAACATTGTCTGATGTTTCAAGTGAAATACCTGTTAATAATGCAAGCCCCGATACAAGAATAAGATAAAAGGCCGAACCTAAAACCACACCTTGAACTAAGCGAGTAATAGTCCACTTTATAACATTACCAAATTCATGAATCGGCTGCCTGTTAAACCTATAGATCATAGCAGCAAAGCTGCCTACAAAACTCCAGAAAACTACTGGCCAAGGCACATTAAGGAGAGGTAGCTTAAGTGAATCTAGTGATTTATCTCCTACTGTAAATAGTGGTCCGTTTAAAATCCCACCTGTAGCAATAAGCCCAATCACAAGAATAATTGCAAACGTAACTAAGCTTGTAGTCTGATTTCTTCTCTTCCTATCTAGCTGAACTAAACTTTCAACTAGCAATTTTCTTTTCTCAATATCAATCATCATACCTATTGTGGCCTGAGATTCATCGCTTAAAATATATATTCTTTGAGACTCAGAATTATCTTCCGCTTTCGATTGGTCTAATTTTTCTAATGGCTTTACACTCTTAGATTCATTCTCATTTTTTACACCTCTAACTAGGCTAATAATATTTTCCGCTGACTGAGAGTTTTCAGCTCTATTGAGCGAATTTACTAGTAGCCTAATAGCGTCAATACTTTCCGGAGAAACATTGCCTTTAAGAGGATCTTGCGACTTCTCATTTAATCTCTCTATGTCAAAGCGTTTAACCAGATAGTTCAACTTTTCGACTAATCTAGATATCACACTCAGATGCATTTCTGCTTCTTCACGCAGTTCTCTATATCCAACTTTAGAGGCCATATTTTCGACAAGCTCACGGCATGCAGATGCTGGATATATAGCTAAAATAAATGAATTATTCAGAGTAGAAATATTGAAGTTTATCTCATCGGCTATATTACCAAGCCTCTTTAAAAGAGCTTCATCGTGTGATGCATTTGCTTGCAACTGCGATTCAATATCCCGAACAGCCTTTAAATAGTCTTCAGCTGTCAAGTCATGTTTTTCTTCATTTTTTCGAATTTCCTCAGGTCTTCTCCAAAGAAATGAAAACCTCCCTAAGAAAAATGGAATTTCGAATACAGCTTCCTTTACATACAGAGAGCCTAAACGCCTAGGCTGACGAATTTCATCTAATTCGTCCATACTCTTTTTTACTGTAAAATACTGAGTAATTTTTCCTTTTATTTGGCCTATTTGAGCTAAAACCCTAGTGTAATACTTCCTGTCCTGTATAGAGCTAACGCTGTTGATACTGACATTAATTACTTCTGTACCTTCTGAGTTTATAGACCGAGACGCAGTGGGATTTGAAGAGCTTTCTGTCTTTTCTTCTGCATCTTCAAAGCTACCGCTATTAGTTGTATTATCACCAATAAAGTTATCTCCATTGTAATAAAAGTGTTGGTTGATAACATTTTGATTTCCTGAGAGGACATATGGATCTTTACCAACAAAATCTCCCTCAGCAACATTAATTCTAATGAGATTCTCAATTTTTTTACGTATATCTTCTACATCTTGATCAATTTTGACAATTTGTGTTTCGAGTGATTTTGTTTGACTTTCTATCTGCTTAGCAAGCTGCGGATTATCTTTTCTAAGTTCTTGTATAAGAGTTTTTAGCTCTTCCCTAATATTATTCTCAAATTCTGGGTCTTTATCTATTTTATCTTGAACGGCTTCCGCAATGACTTCTATAGTCTGATTAGATGCATTCCGATCCCCACCACTTTCTAGTATATCAAGAGCTGTATGTGCTTTTTGATTTTCTGTAGCACTTTCATTAAGTTGTTGCTTAAGATAGTCAACTAGCTTCTTACCAACATTGCTACCCGCCTTCTCAAAAATAGTACTGGTTAGGATAGTTACAGCTGTAAAAACTAAAGGTTCCATATTCTCTTATTAGAGCAGACTCTCTGATTGAGAGATTATTAAAGTGATGTTTTTGGTATGACTCTTTTTGCTTTTGCACTACATCTACTTGAGTATGATGTAGTGCTGTACTTTAATTCTAATTCATTTCACATTCTAGTGATCCAAACTTATGAATCCCTTTGACTTTAGGTTATGGGATCCTGTGTCAGGCAATGCCATCATGAATGGCAAGCTGTTTCCAGCTGCCAGGGCCAACTTCTTTTTCAAATTCGTGGGCAACCCAATCATCTCGTTTACCCAAACGGCGGGCTTTTTTGCGTAGATAGTCGAGAAAGGTTAATTGCTGTTCCCAGCTAGGGTTATGGCCATAAATAGAGCCGCGGCACCACTCTGGCTGGGGCTTACGGCCCGTGTGTTCCCAAAAAGAGTGTTCGGCCCAGGTGGGCGCATAGTTCCCCTTAAATGCACGTCGACGGTGACCATGGAACAACTGCACCAGGGTAGGAATATCGTTGATTTGATGGGCCTGTTGAGACGAATAAATCTGTACCATATCTTCTAAAAGAATAGGGCGATCGTTAACCCACTGATGGCCACATTCAGGGCATTTAACAATAAATGAATAAACAATCAAACCACAGGCAGGGCAAGGTTTAGTAGGTGCAGGTCCACCCTGACTAGAAGACTGGCTACGGATGGGCAAAATATATTCTCGAATATCTTCAGGAAAGCCAAGACGTTCTAAATTGCCTGCTTGGTCAAGAATGATGCCATAGTGTTTGCCTGTTTGAGGAGAGATCCGCATCACCCGTCCTAATTGTTGAAAGTGCAGAGCACTAGACTTGGTCGGTCGCAGCATCAGACCAACTTCTACACTGGGTTCATCAAAGCCAATGCTAATGACGTTACACGATGTCAGCACCAGTAGGTCAGCAGTTCCTAGGGCTTCATACAGACGCTTACGTTCTTTAATGGGAGTATTACCATCGACAGTGTCAGCCGCAATCCCTGCATTTCTAAACTCTTTGGCGACATTACGGGCATGTTCCACATCTACACAAAAGGCAATGGTGCGTTTACCCGGTACTAGCCGCTGCCATTCTTCAACAATGCGTTCCACTAATTCGGGGCGATCGCACGCTGTTTTCAGATCCTTTTCATCGTAGTCACCCCCTTTGGTGCTCACCTTTTCCAGGTTTGCCATACTGTCCATGGGCATACTGAAATATTTGAGTGGCGCCAGGTAACCCATCTGCTGTAGCTCACTGGGAACCGGTGAAGACACTAATGTATCTAGCACATCGCCCAGCTGTTCTCTGCCTAAACGTAACGGTGTGGCTGTCATTACCAGATGCACCGCATCCGGGTGAGTTTTGTGCATGACCTGTTTACCAATTTGGCTAAACAGGGTGATATGTCCTTCATCGTAAAACACCACATCTGCAGACCAATTTTTCCACCAACGGCGTTTAGCCATGGTTTGAATACTAGCGATTTGAATGGGTGCGTCGGGATTCTCTGGCCAACCCGCCTTAATAAAACCGCAGTCTAGACCAAAGGAGCGCATTTTTTCATAGGTTTGCCCCACCAACACATCCAGATGCACTAAAAACATTAGTCTGCGACCGGCAGACTCAGCATGTGCACAAATTTGGCCACTAATGACGGTTTTACCAGCTCCGGTACCGGCAATAATAGCGATACGACTATGGCCCTCGTTGAGTTTGCGATAGAGGTCATTCACCAAGTCCACCTGATAGGGCCGCAACTTAGGTGGAGGAGCAGACTGCTGTAACAGGGAAGGGGGACCTTCCTCCGGCGGCTGGGGTATATTTTTTGGGGGTGACACCTCAGTCATGGGCCTGACTACTGTTTCCTCTACGGTAAAACCACAGTGATAAATGTGGGTAATGTTTAAAGCTATCCGTAAAGTTTAGGGCAAGTTCTATCCAGTGTTGTGGATGTTACCGTGATTTAGCGGAAGTTTAAGTACATCAGACGGTTATATCTCAGAGATACTCCGGGTTAGAACGGGGAATAGAACAATCTTCTTAGATGTAAACAAGTGATATGTTGCCATGCGAGAAACGATTTGACCGCAGTGCCACAGGCCCCAACCGAGGCAATTTCTGTAAGTAAACCTAAGCATCGCAACAGCCAATAAACTTTCCTACACATAAACTTTTTTCTATGAGTCGTCCAAGCACCTGGCAATGTGCAATCTCTTTAGCTGTAGGCGCGATCGCACTTAACCCTATTGAGGGGAATGCAGCTAGCTATTCCTTGGGAGAAGCCGCCGACTACAACGTTGTTGTTCTTGGTGACTACAATATGTTCAACACCGACGTACAGGGTAAATTAGCCGTCGGTGGCAACTTGACCGCCAATACCTTTGGCGTTGGCGAAAGGCTGCGAGGTGATGCACATGGCAATACGCTGGTCGTTGGCGGTAACATCGACCTCAGCAACGGCAAAGTTTACGGTGATGCTGTTTATGGTGGAACTGCGACAGTTACTGAAGATGTCGGGTTTGAGTTTCGAGCGAATGACAACACCATTATTCATCGCGCTGAACTATCCCAGAAATCACCTCTAAACTTTGCCACCCTAGGAAAGAACTTGCAAAATCTAGCGCAGCGTATTGCAGATGCGGCCTTAGGAAACAGCTACACCGAGGCAATTCAACCCATTGCTGGCGGCTTAGCTAAAACCATTACTGGGGCAACGACTCGCATTCTTTATGAAGAATACGGCGGTGATACTACCCTAGCCACATTTACCGGCACGGATACAACAGAAAATGTCTTTAATGTCACGGCTGACGCTTTGGCCAATCTCAAAAAACTAACCTTTGATATACCCGATACGGCCAAGACCATCATTAATGTAGCAGGGGACAGTTTAGCCTTGGGTGGCTTTGGTTTTTACTTTGGTGAGCAGGATTGCAATCCTGGCGCTGACCGTACAGTCCATATGTGGTGTCGCGATCGCAGCCAAAATATCCTCTTTAACTTTGAGGAAGCCAACAACCTCAGCATTTCAGAAGTCGGTTGGATGGGTAGCATTCTGGCACCCAATGCTGACATTCAATTTAATAACGGTCACATCAATGGCACTTTAATTGCAGGTTCATTGAGCGGCGCTGGTGAATCCCATCTTCACCTATTCAACTCGGATGAACCATCTACGTCTGTACCTGAACCCACCGGCATTTTAGGATTAGGTCTCTTAAGCATAGGACTACGTCGATTTAGCAGCAGAAATGCCTAACGCTATAACAAACGGATAAATACATTCTCCAGACTGCACCATACATCGCTATGGCTATATAAAGCTATTAACGATCGCCTATGGCTTAAACGATGTGCGCCCCGCTATAGCTTCGCAAATATCGCAAAATTCAGTCTATGAAGCGGCCTGTAAAAGCTAGATAAACTCGCTGATAGAACCTAGACGAATTAAAAAAAATGTACGTAAATATGAATTTATAGTCGTCCTGCATAGGCAGGCATATAGCTATTCGCAATACCTCAATAACGTTGTAGCCGATGGTGCTGTCGCACCATCGGCTTTTCTCATATCGATCGCCTTGATTTTCGCTCAATAACTCTTTAGCCCAGCTGCCCCCTAAAATTAGCGGGAGTGTACGGATTGAGAGAAGTTCAACAACAACTTTGATTAAATTCACCGTCGAGCAATAAACGTCAGTAACGCTTGCTGATGGGGATGGCCAAGGGGTCTATCTTCACCAATTTGAGAAGAGTATTTATAGCCTCGCCGAATATCATCAATAGAGCATAGTCCTAAGTCTTGTCCTTCATTAAGTTCGAGACTATCTACGGGGACGGTTAACTCAGTTTGGTAAAAATGGCGAATCACTCCGTCATCTTCTACTCTTTCAAAGAGAGTAATATTTTTAGGAACATAGCGAATTTCCTCGTATAGCTCCCGAAGTACGCCGGTATCTGCATCTTCACCCGGTTCGATATGTCCGCCAAAAAATCCCCAGTGGCCAGGAAATAAAATATTCGGCAGGTCGTCCCGCAGCTGCATGAGAAACTTGTCATTCTGATGAATGATTGCGATCGCAACCTCGACTTTGCCCCGTAGCATCCTAGCTTTCTCCTATAATTTTCTCCCAACCTAGCCTACCCACAGAGTAATGGACCAAGCAGCGCGGAGTTGCCTGGGTAGTAGGCCCCCAGCAAGTTACCCTAGATGAATTTTATGGTACGCACCAGGATAACCAATCAAAACCGACGTCTCTTCCTAGCTTAAAACAACTTCTAAGGGTCTAGACTGACAGTCTCAATTAGGGGACAAATCTCCCCTGACTCAGGCTGCGGCTGATTCGAGGCCCATCGATCGCGATACTCTTCTAACTCTGCCTTAAACTCTGTCATCTGAAGAATCTGAACTTCCAGCTGATTAATCTTCTCTTGTAATAATGATTGTACTAAGCCACAGGGCGTATCTCCCTTCTCATGGAGTGTTAACACGTCACTAATCTCTTCTAACGACAGTCCAATAGCCTGCGCTTTTTTAATAAACTGCACCTGCTGCACCGCCTCCGGAGAATAATAACGATAGCCGTTATCTCCTCGTTCTGAACGCAATAAACCCAAACTCTCGTAATAACGTAGAGCGCCTATCGCAACATCGGTTTGTTTAGAAAGGGCACCAATTTTCAAAGAAGCGGTCATATGTAGTGTGCGATCAAGAACTGTCTCCACCATACTCCCTTAGCTCTAGAGTGAACTATAGGGTTAAAGTGATAGATGACTGAAACCAACTTTGCCGACCTTATTGATTAACGTAATCTGTTAATGTCCATCACCTTATTTAACCTAGAAACGACGGTTACGAACAATCAATTGATACCTCCCGTTCTAGCCCACGCTGGAGAGCTCCATGGTCGTCCAGATCAGCCCAAGGTAACTACCCCACCAGATAATCCCCAACCAGAAACAGACAATTCTAAAGCGGAAAGTTCTCAGACCGAAGCTAATGTACTGACTGAGGTAGAACCTGCGCCCACTACACCACCTTCCATTGCTGCCATGCCCGCTGGATTAGGTGAATCCTTGTTTACGATCCTAATTGTCCTACCCTGGCTACTGATTGCATTAAGAACAGAACTCAATACTCGAAAAAATCGTTCATGAAAGCTTATCGCATTCGTCAGTTGCATCGTGCCCTGGTCCCCTTCATGGTACTGCCCCTCTTGATTACCTTAACAACGGGGACAGCGTTTCAGTTTGCAGTAGCTGCAAACCGTGCCCAAGACTTTTTTTGGCTACTGGAACTACACCGGGGGAAATTTGGAACCATCAATCTGGAATTTGTTTACCCTATTCTCAATGCAGCAGGGCTTTTAACTCTACTGATTACCGGAGTACTGATGTGGTGGAAAACGCCCCGAAGAAACGTTAGCCAGTAGCTGGATACACCTGGCGTTGCCAGGCTTTGAATATCTCTAGAAATGCATAGACCGCTGGTGACAAAAGGGCTTCCTTAGACCAGGAAACGCCTAGGGGACGAAAAACCTGAAATGGCAACTGTACTACCCGGACATCCTGCGGAATCGGATGGGCCGATAGCTCATGCATGAGACCAATACCCAAACCTTGGGAAACCATGCCCACAATAGTGCTATCGGTACGAACACGATAGGCTGCCTCAATGGGAGGAATCGCTTGCTTTAAAGCGCGATTGAGACGACTCGTGCAAGTGCCATGGACAGACGTAATTAAGGGATGCTGATGTAGATGCTCCCAACTCAGGCGGGAAGTATCGATGAGGCAATCGGGAGGTAACAGACCAATACAGGGATCGTTGATCAGTAAAAGGGTTTCAAAGTCTTCTGCAGGTAGAAGCTCGGCGACGGTAATGTCAATTTTTCCAGAGGTCAGAGCTTGCTGAAAATCACGCAATTCATCTAGCTCTGTAAGGGTGACTTGAATATTAGGATACTCGGTATGCAGTTTCGCAATAATGCGAGGCAATATGTTGCTGGCCATACTACGAAAAGCAGCAACGCGAACGTGGCCCCCTTCTAAACCACGAGCCTGTGATGCTAACTGGCCAATATCTTCCAGATCTTGCAGCATTTGTCGGGATTTGCCACAAACACTTTCACCAACGGGGGTCAAGGTAGCCCCATGACGCCCACGGTTAATAAGTACTATGCCAAGTTCCGACTCCAAAGTGGCAATGCTATGGCTGATTGTAGACTGACTAAGATCAAGTTCTAAGGCGGCTTCGCTAAAGTTTTGAGTGGTGGCAACAGCGACTAGCGCTCGTAACTGTGATAACTTCACCTTCCCCAAGTTCATAGCGATCGCAACCGTCTCTATCAAGCACTAACCTTAGCGCTAGGCTAGCGCACGAATTGAGACAAGAAGCATCGATTTCTTGCATACTTTCTATGGATAGTTTGGATAAGGGCTGACAACCTCTAACCAAACGCATCAATAATCACGAAATAAAATACGCTTTCTATTAAATTTTGAGAAATAATAACTAGATTAGCCAGTCAAAGACACAAGCCAGCAAAACCAGTAAACCGGTACCTATCGCTACTGTTTCGGTAAGCCAGATCAATCGACTTTTCAGGTTAATCATGCAAAGAACTACCCTTTCTATACATCATCCCTAGGTAAACCTGAACTCTCTTCCAAAACATACTTTGGGCATATCGGTTGGAAGTAGTAAGTGAGCTTAATCCCAAAAATACCTAGAGCTGGTTAGATTTCCTGACATCGCACCCACTTGTGGCTAGATAATCAAGCATGAGTCAGACTGCAGGCTAACACAATCAGCTGCAAACGCGCCAGACGAGCTACCGCATATATCAGCAATGCTAATCTGCTTACTACATCTCATTGTACGCATCAACCAAAATGAGAATAGGGCTACAGGCATTCTTCAACATGACTTCACAAGTCCCCCTTAGCGTTGTGAACAGACACATTCCAGATGCCATAACATAGCTTCAGATAGACCAAAACGCCAATAACTGCAGGGATGAAACAATCTAGAGCAACTTTCAATATTCAGGTTCTGGCAACTAAAATAATCTCAAAACTCGCCTAAGTCTCATCATCTACTGAGATCCCAGCAGCCTCAGAAATTACTCAACGAGTTCCAAAACTTCAATGGCACGTTCCATCAAATGAACATCTATATTGCCAGCTTTTGGCCCCACATCCTCCCAAGCATGGCGTTTATAAAAATTGATAGCAGCTTGGTTGGAAGCACTGACTGATAGCTGAGCTCGAATCACACCCACGTCTTGAAAAAGCTGCATGACATAAGCGTGGAGCTGATCGCTAAACCCCTGACCACGTCGACTGGGGATCACATAAAACAGATATACATAGCCCAATTTTTCCTGCCCCCGTAGTTCAGTTTCAATTTGACCGATAATTTCCTGACCATCAAAGACATGAACGCAGCTTTCGGGACAAGCATTAATGCGGGTATTGAGCCATTTAATATAGCCCTGGGCGCGTTCACCACTCTCTAGGGCAAAGCGTTTATCGCCGTCTGTAAAACTGCACATAAAGGCGTCACGCCGAAAGTGAATACACAGTTCGGCATGGGCTTGCAGATCAATAGGACGAAAAACAAGGGACATCCGTTATTCCACAATCGCTAGGAGGGTTAGCAAACAGGTGCCGATTGACAAACTTGAAATGCTGACAGCAGTAAGAGATAGCGCCTTATCTAAACATCCTGATTATCCAGGAATCGTATCGTTTCAGCCCTAGTTAATTGTCATCAGGGGAGCAGCCACGGTACGACCACATATTCAATTATAAGAAATACAAATCGGGGTGGACCAGAATTTGAGCTGAAAGTCTATGATTTGTATTGTGCATCCATACACGAACTATCCAACGGGGGCCAACAGGGCCGAAGGTTATGCTACCCCTATGAATGTCCTTGAACAGACTCGATTAACCTTTTGTTTCAGAAGCAAGGCGAATACCAGTACCCGTGCAGCGGGCTGTCCATAGTTTCAAGTCGGGATCGCTCAGTTCTGACCTCACGTTGGTCAAAATATCGTCAGCGTCTTGTTGGGTGTTGGCTAACGTAAATACGGTTGGCCCAGAACCGGACATCATAGTCCCAAAACCACCATGGCTAGCCATGCGATCTCGAAGCTGCTGAACTTTTTCATAGGCCGGTAAAACCACACGTTCCAGGTCGTTATAAAGATTTTGCCCGATAGCAATCCCATCTTTTTTCACGACTGCAGTCACCATAGGGCCAGCATGCACACGCTGCTGACGCTCTTTTAATGTGGCCTGATCAGAGATATCAGCATAGCGATCGCTAAAGTTAGCCCGATAGGTTTTGTAAGCCCAAGGTGTGGATACCGAAAGGCTTTCATACTTTGCCAATACGACGTAAACATCGCTGAGGCTAGCGATGGGGTCAAGGAGCTCACCGCGACCCGTGGCAATGGCAGTCCCCCCGCGAATGCAAAAGGGAATATCAGACCCCAGTTTGGCAGAGAGTTCTTCAAGCTCGATTTGGGTCAGGCCTAACTCCCACAACAGATTAAGCCCTACTAGTGTGGCGGCAGCATTACCAGACCCACCGGCTAGACCGGCACCAACGGGAATATTTTTTTCGATGGTGATGTCTACTCCCCGATTAATTAGATGTGGAAATTGCTCGGTAAGTAAATCAACTGCCTTAATGGCTAAGTTGGAATTATCGGTAGGTACCTGGGGGTGATTGCACTGCAAACGGCGCATGGGTGTGGCAAGACTCATCAAGGTGATGCGATCGCACAAATCTACACTTTGCATCACCATCGCCATTTCATGAAATCCATCAGAGCGGTGCCCAATGATTTCTAGGTATAGATTAATCTTTGCCGCCGACAGCAGCGTATAACTCGCCATAGCCCCTAAACCAACCGTTTGCCACAAGCAGATTAACACCTTGTGAGGGTCAGCTATTTTCTAGTGACCCATCTCTTCTGTAGTAGAAGATTGATTATTGGATAACAAAGTTGATTCGCCAATTTGATTTGTCAACGTTACCCAATTGTCTACACTCAACTGCTCCGCCCTCGCTTGGGGATTAATCTCCATCGCTTCTAGCATGGATGTGAGCCGATCACGGTCGATTAGGCTTTGAAGATTGTTGCGCAGCATCTTTCGCTTCTGAGAAAAGCCCTGTTTGACCAAGGTATTCAAAAGCTTAGGCTGAACAGCCTGGTGGGGAAATGGTCTAGGTCGCAGCCTCACCACTGCCGATTCAACCTTGGGTGCTGGCTTAAACGCTTTGGCTGGCACTGGACAAATCAACTCACAGTCAGCTAAATACTGTACCCGCACTGATAACCCGTTAAACATTTTAGAACCAGGCTGAGCAGACAGACGATCCGCAACTTCTTTTTGCACTAGCAGCACAATAGATTCATAGGGATGCGGATTGGGCTGATGGAGCTGACCCAGCAATTTTTCAAGAATAGGCCCCGTGATGTAATAAGGAATATTGGCAACGACCTTATTAGGGAACTGAAAACTAGGATAATCAGCCAAAACAGCCTGTAAATCTACATCTAGAAAATCCCCTTCAATTAAATGAAAACGCTCCGATGCCTGAAACTGTTGTCGCAGCTGATGTACAAGGTCTCGGTCTACCTCCACTGCTATAACAGCTTGGGTAAACGGCACTAATCCTTTCGTTAATACGCCCTGACCAGGCCCGATCTCCAAGACCCGATCCGTACTAGAAAGCTCCGCTGCCGCTAGAATTTGGTTCAAAATTTGGGGATCACGTAGCCAATGTTGACCAAAACGTTTACGAGGGCGCGGCATAGATAGTGGAATCTGAGTAGGTTGGTATTTTACAGCAGTTCCGTCAAAGGCTACACAGGATAGGAGCATGTAGCAGTAAAATAAAAATCCAGATTAGGGTTAGGGCAATGGCTGAATCGCTAAAGACGTCAACCAGTACCGAAGGTAATAAAAAGCAGGCCACTCCTTTGCGCTGTTTCACCGGTGCAGCTGTGTCGGGTACATTCAGTGTTCTGTGCTATCGCATGATGATTGCCATTGCTACATCGTTTGCAGCCAAACCAATTGTTTCCGAGAAAGCCGTAGTGCTCAACATTTCAGCGGCAGTACGCACATTGGTAGTAGGAATTGTTGCACTGGGTGCAGGTGTATTTGGTATTGCTGCTCTAGGGTTGTTGTTATTGGGTATACAGCTGTTGATCAAGAAAGTAGCTGGACAGGATGCAACAGTTTAAAGACTTTCAAGACTGACAACGAATCATATAGGCCACAGGCACTCTAAAGGTGTTTGAAGCTAACAGAACAATTTCAAAAACTATTTAGGAACAATCTGGCTATCTTGTGAAAACCCCCATCTGATTTCTTATAATTTCGACGAAGAGAGTACCTTCGTTGAATTACTGATATTAGGGCCGTCAGTAGCCTAGTCGTAGATGATCACCGAAATTGGAAAGGAAAGGGCTATGAAAAGTCAATCCTTAGCAGATCGGAATATAGTCGTCGAACATAATGCTTAGACTCGTTAGCAACAAGTAACAAATTACTAACTATCATCAGGAGCAGCCCCCCAGGAGCACATCAACTTTTTCTACTGCAGATAAGTCACTAAACCCTTTCTAGGGCAGTTCTACCGATGTTGGTTTTGCGATATGGGGAAGTCCCCAACCTAATTTTTCCCGCAGCACTTTGAAGAACTCGGGATCTTTGAGACGAATGAATTTTGCTGGCAATTTAGATGCTTGCAGACGAACCTCATCGCCAGGCGCAACATAACACCCTGCATTACCATCTACTACCATCACCAGTGGATCAGGGTTAGCCGAAGCCACAGTGACCTGCTCAGCGCTGGGAAACACTAAACCTCGGGCTGCAAGAGAGTGGGGACAAATCGGAATCAGCTGCAAAACCGGTACTCCAGGTGTGATCACTGGCCCCCCTGCCGACAGAGAATAGGCTGTGGACCCCGTCGGCGTAGAAATAATTACACCATCAGCCGCAATATCCACCGGAGCATGGCGCCCAATGTTCACTTCAAAATGACACATACTGGTGAGGGGTTCACGATTTAAAACCACCTCATTCAGGCAAAGCGCTTCCCATATTACGCTATCCTCCCGTACCAGCTGAACCGCAATCATGGTGCGTTCTTCTACCTGATAGTTATCTAACAGTATCTGCTCCAGAACATGGGGCAACTGGTTGAGATAGGTTTCAGTCAAAAAACCCATATGCCCTGTATTAACTGCTAATAGTGGAATTCCAGCCGGAGCTACCTGACGAAAGGCAGAAAGGACGGTCCCATCGCCCCCGAGGACAATGGCAAAGTCCATTGCATCATCAAAGTTCTTTGGAACTAAGGAATCAATCGGGATTAACCGTGTCGGCCTTTCAGCATCGGCATATCCTAACAAGCCTCCTAATCCCGTTGCCGTCGCCACCTGACACCCATAAGCCTCAAGCTTCACTGTGAGTTCCTGAGTAACTTGGCAAGCGACAGGTTTGACATCGTTGTAGATAATGCCAACCTTTTTGCCAATCTGTTTAATAGGTAGGCTCTGTTGTTGAGGAACGTTCTTAGAAACCGGTGGCACGTTCAGCGTCCGAGCGAATCGATACCTATTAGGCTACCGTTTTTAGCTGAGTCTTGAACAGTCTGGCTGATTATTCGCACTTACAATAGAGCAAATTTTTCTATGGAGAAGGCTAGCTCTTGGACAAAGAGCTAGCTATCTTAACCTAAAAGCCTCTTTTCTAATATTTACTTGTGACTGCTCAACGTTTACCCGAAACAACTGCTCACGTTCGTATTACGTATCAATCTTGGCACCATGGCAAACTGGAGGGCGAGGTTATTGCCAATGAGTTTGCCTGGCAGTTTCAATGGAAATTTCGAGGCGGGCATCTGACTGTAGAACCGTCTTTGGGTCGTGCGTTAATCCAAGAACCGTTGGGGCGATTCTTAGAACGCTTTGATTACCAGCTAGAACCTGGAGGAGATTATTCCTTTACAATCCGGGCTGAGCTTTAGAGGCTTGTGGTTGAGGTAGACGTGGTCGTCTAGCCATTCAACCGTGCATCGCTTTCGTGTACGACGGCTGCAGTTTAAAGTATACCCATACACGCAAAAGCGATATGTGACTTTTTGGTTTAAGGTTTTAAGTGCCATGCATATCTTACTCAATTGTCTATGAAAGCTTCTGTCTCTTCCCCTGCAGTTGCAGAAACGCTATCACCCGACTATCGATTAGCGTTGGCTATTTTTATATTGGGACTGGGGTTGGCATTAATACAACCTTGGGTTGGATTAGCGATTGCCCTGCTGGGGGGATTTTTACTAATCCAAACAACAGTCATCCGACTAACATTTACAGACACGGAATTACAGGTATGTCGTGGAACGACGATTTTGCGACACTTTCCCTATGATGAATGGACTGCTTGGGCCATTTTTTGGACACCTGCGCCCATATTGTTTTACTTCCGTGAGGTTAAGAGCATTCACTTTTTGCCCATGCTCTTTAACCCTGATGAGCTCCATAAGCAGCTGAAGCAACACTGTGGGGAAAGTGGTTCGGTCAATTAATGTACCGGTTTTAGAATTGATCGTCCCTTGCGTCTGTTGCTAAACATTGTCACATTGTCACCAGCATGCCACCTGAAGAGTTTTCTGAACTAATACCGTCCTCTAAAAACAGTCCCCTACCACCGCTACAATCATCCTCGAGTCGGCAAGCAGAAGCCGACGTAGCGCGTATGGTCCAGACAGGTTTACAGGATTTATTGGCTCAACGTCAGGCATTACAACAGGAAATTGAGCAGTTGGAGCGTCGTCGAGACCGTATCAAGGCCGAAATGCGCACTACATTTGCGGGAGCATCCCAGGAGCTATCTGTTCGTCTACAGGGCTTTAAAGATTATTTGGTAGGTAGCCTACAAGATTTAGCAACGGCGGCAGAAGAACTGGACCTTGCACCTGCTCCGCCCGCTCCCACAGTCAACCAAACGACACAACCCATGGCCCAAGAGGCCATACCATCCACTCCGGCATTTTCCAATCAACGCTTTGAGGAACAACGGGAACGAGTCCGTAGCCTGATTGACCAATATCGGACACGGCCCGACTACTATGGCCCACCTTGGCAGCTGCGTCGGACCTTTGAAATGGTCCATGCAGATCGGGTGTCCAACTGGTTTTTTAACCAGGGGGGTCGAGGGGCTGTTAAAAGTTTAGGTAGCCGGCTACAGAATGTGTTGGTGGCCTCAGGCGCTATTTCAGTACTGTATGCAATCTATGGTGATCGCCTTTGCAATTTAGTCTTGGCCAATACTCCTGAACGCCTGGGAGAATGGCGGCGTTGGCTACAAGATTGCTTAGGGGTGACTCGGGGAGATTTTGGTGCTAACCAAGGCATTACCCTATTCGAATCGCCTGAAGCAATGATTCAGCGGGCAGAACGTCTTCTGGATAATGGCTATCTGCCCATGATAATTATTGATGAATCGGAGGATAAATTACCACTGGCAGCATTGCAGTTTCCTCTGTGGTTGATTTTTGCTCCAGACCCAGCTAACCCTTCTCAAGATAATTATTATTACTAAACACGCTCGTTGATCACTAGCCAATGGTTTTCCAAAACACCATAACCTCCTAAACTAAAATCGGGTTTTGGTTGATACGGAAGATATTCGCTATGGTTTGGTGGATTGCGGGCGGTTTATTAATCTTGGCCTACCTGTTGGGTTCCTTACCTACCGGGTTTGCGATCGCAAAAGTCTTCAAAGGGATCGACATTCGGGAACATGGCTCTGGCAACACAGGTGCAACCAATGTTTTTCGTGTTGTCGGCAAACAAGCCGGTATTACGGTACTGGTCATTGACCTACTTAAGGGGTTAATCGCTGTGGTGGTTGCACGGTGGGTCATGGACCAAGTGGGGGCATCCACTGAATTCTCTACATGGGTCCAAACCCTTACAGCTCTGCTGGCCATGTTGGGCCATAGTCGCTCCATCTGGCTCAACTTTACAGGCGGCAAATCAGCAGCCACGGGACTCGGTGTCCTGCTAGCCTTATCCTGGACAGCAGGTTTAGGCACAGCAGTCATCTTTGGCTTGGTATTTGGCCTTTCTCGCACCGTCTCCCTAGGCTCAATTTCCGCCGCCACCGCCGCACCATTACTGATGTTTTTAACAGGTCAACCTTTGCCATTCAAACTCTTAGCAATCCTTGCAGGCGCCTACGTTATCCTGCGTCACCGCAGCAATATTTCCAGATTACTGGCGGGAACAGAACCAAAACTGGGAAGCAAGCCGCAAGAATCATAAAAAAATAAATTCGGAGTTCGGAATTCTGAAAGAAGCCTGTTCTCAAATTCCACACTTTGTTTACTGGTTACCCAGCTCACGGGAACGACTACTGGCTGCCCTCACAGCTTCAATCAAAGCAGAGCGCAATCCTAATTCTTCTAAACAAGCGATACCCGAAATTGTAGTGCCACCAGGACTAGTAACCCGATCCTTCAAAACAGCAGGATGCATACCTGTTTTTTGCAAGAGCTGAGCAGTCCCTAAAACCGTTTGCAAGGCAAGTTTATTAGCCGTTGAGCGAGCCAGACCAGCCGCCACACCCCCATCAGCCAAGGCTTCAATCACAATTGCCACATAGGCAGGACCTGAACCCGACAAACCAGTCACACCATCCAGTAAAGGCTCAGCTACTCGGACTACTTCACCAACTGCGGAAAACAGTTGCTCAGCAGTAGCCACATGTTCCGCAATGGCACGACTACCAACAGCAATTGCAGTCATCCCACAACCAACTGTTGCTGGAGTATTCGGCATAGCACGAATGACGGGCCAGCCAGGGACCGCCTGCTCCAAACGAGTTAGCGATACACCAGCCAAAATGGAAATTACGAGAGGCGGATCACTGATCACAATGCCAACAAAATCACGAGCAATGCTATCAAATACTTGAGGCTTGATAGCCAAAACAATCACGCTGCTCTGATTGATCACCTCACGGTTACTATGGGTGGTGTTCACACCATACTGCTCAGTCAGCAGTTGCCTCCGCTCATGGGATAAATCAGCAACCACAATAGAGTCTGGCTTATATAGGCCTTTAGAGAGCAAGCAGGATAAGAGAGCTTCTCCCATTACACCGCCGCCAATGATGCCGAGTTTACCAGGCAAAGGTCCAAAGCCTCCGAATACACTTTTAGCATCCTAAGAATACCGTGAAATGGTCGGATAACCTTGGCAACCCAATCAATAGGCAGGACGATACCCGATTAATGAAGCGATGATCTTCGATCATCCCAACCTATTTTTACAGCAAGCATTAGGCCATGCGCGCTACTTGCTCAGTTGCCCAAGCAGGAGTGGGAGCTGCGGAAGGCATTGCAGGCGGCTCTTCCATAGGAAGATTTTCAAGCTCATCCACTGGCATGCTGACTTGAACACAGTTAGGTGTAAAGAGGAAGATACTTTCACCAATACGCTCTTGATGACCATCCATAGCGTAAGTACCACCAGCAACAAAGTCCACAGCTCGCTGAGCTTGGTCGGGGTCCATGATAGTGAGATTTAAGACTACAGACTTACGCTCTCTTAGCGCTTGAATTGCCTGAGGCATCTCTTCAAAAGAGCGGGGCTCCATGACGACGACTTCGGAAACACCGTTAATTGCACCAGGCATACCAATCACGTTACTAACACTACTCATTGAATTATTCATAGGAACCATACCAGAATCTGTAGACATTACTCGGTCACGAATGCGCCGACGGGGGGCACGAGGCTCAACAGGGGTAGATGCCGCTACTGTCGCTGGCTGCGGAGGCTGGGGCTGGGGAGCAACATTCTCTTGCTCATAGAGATTTTGATACTCCTCGCCATCCATTTCGTCATATTCATACTCATAGTCGGCCGGATCATTAAGGCCAACAAAATCACGTAACTTGGTGAAAATGGTGCTCACGGCTGAAACTCCGTTATGGCTATTACTTAACTTGGCTAGGAAACTCTCAAAGCTTGGCTTAAAAGAATTAAGAGTTTGATTGAGACTAAAGTGGACTCTGTTAACGATTGGGGCATCAATAATATCCTGGTGGAATTACTGATAACTCTTAGCCATCAACTCAGACCAAAGATAACTTTAGGCCCCTTACGCTCAAACGGCAATGGACGAACAAACGTCGTTACAAAGAAAACGTTTGTCACTGTTGAATAGACTCACAGATCGAAATCTCTTGAGTCATCCCTGAGAAATACCCGGTGGCAACCATTCGGGCATAACTTTGAGCCACAGTATACACGAATTGATCAAAAAAAATCACCAATTTCAAAAATAGGTCTAATTTCTTGATCTTTTTTTGACAAGTGCACAGTCACAAGGGGCTAAAACCTTCACCCACGGGAGCCGAACAAACTAGTTCCTAATCGAATGATATTGGCTCCTGCTGCGATCGCAAGCGGAAAGTCCTGGGACATTCCCATGGAAAAGTAACGAATTGGCAAAGGATATTCCTGATGACTTTTTAAGGCTTGTCCCAAACCATAGGCTTGTTCAAAAACCCTTTGAGTTTCTTGTTTCTCTAATCCATAGGGGGGAATAGCCATAATTCCCTCTAACTTGATATGAGATAGTGAACTTAAATCCGGCAGTGCTTGCCAGATTTCTGGCTCACTCCAACCATACTTGTTAGGATCTTCCAACAGCTTTACCTGCAGACAACAGATGGGGAAGCGGCTCAACTCAGCGGCAATGTGGTCGATGCGCCGAGCGAGTTTGAGCGTATGAACAGAGTGAATCCAATCAAAATGTTCAATCGCTTTACGGACCTTGTTTGTCTGCAAATGGCCAATAAAATGCCAAGTAATATCAGTCAGATCAGTCAACTCTGTCTGTTTCGCAACGGCTTCTTGGATCTTGTTTTCTCCAAAATCTCGGATTCCAGCGGCATAGGCAGCCCGAATCGCTAATGCAGGAAACGTCTTGCTCACAGCTACTAGCTTTACATGGTCAGGGAGCATGAGCTGAGCAACTCGCTGGGCTATAGACTGACTATGCCATAGAGACAAATCCGGAGACGTTTCTTGAGACTCTGACGACATATTGATCATTGAAACGTGCGTTTATACACCTTATTCAACTGCTCAAATTCACTGTACTGGCCGGCTTGGCGAAGTATACGCAGGCGAGTTTCTAGCATCATACGAGCCTCCGTACGACCAATGGGATCAAACAATAAGCCTGCCGCGCGATCTACCGTAGCCAGAAAAAATAATCTCTGGGCATACAGAGTGGTGAATAGCTCTTTATCACCATCCACAAGGCAAATCCGAAACAAGAGACCAAAGTCAGGGTGGTTAAGGTAAGTTTCAGCGCTCATTCAAGGGGTGGGTGCGATAACGATAAGAACAGTAAGTACTCTGCCAAATGGACATTTTATACTGATACGTATAAGGCTTCTCTAGGTGAAATTCAGACCGCATAGATGATTTGAGGAGCAATTAGATACCCGTTAGATGCATGGAATATATCAATTTGTACTCTGTTGGAAACCATGATTCGCAAATGCAATCATAACCGGGATCAGCAACACTACCTGATTATGGATGCCGTTAAAACTCCTAAATTACTAAATGTGACTCACTATACTAGTCAACCCGTGAAAGTCAAACAATCTTGGTTGAGTGTATGACGTTTTATCCTAAATCTTAAGAATATAGCTTGGCTGAACTTCAGGACGAACGTATCGGCAATCAATCAGCAACGATATATATCCGACTCACTAAATCGCCAGTATTCCTAAGATTCAAGACCTACACCTAGGGCCAGAAGCTGCGCCTTAGCTTTTTGTAAGGATTCCAACCATTCTTGATGGGGATCGCTATCTGCAACGATCCCTGCACCTACCTGCCCCCATACCTGATGGGTATGGGTATTTATAGGAGCCAGGAGTAAGGTACGGATCAAAATATTGAGATCCAACTGACCACGTCTATCTAAATAACCACAGGATCCATAAAATAAGCTCCGACGCACAGGTTCTAATGCTTCAATAATTTCCATACAGCGAACCTTGGGACAACCAGTAATGGTCCCACCAGGAAATGTAGCGCGAATTAAATCCACTGCATTGAGATTAGGCTGAAGGGTACCAATAACATTACTTACAAGATGCATAACATGGCTATAGCGCTCAATCACCATAAGTTCATTGACCTCAATTGAGCCCCAAGTACACACTCGCCCCAAGTCGTTACGCTCCAGATCAACGAGCATAATATGCTCGGCTCGTTCCTTGTGATTATTTTGAAGCGTTTTGGCTAAAGAGCGGTCCTGAACAGGGGTATTCCCCCGAGGGCGTGTCCCAGCAATGGGACGAGTTTGGGCAGTATCCCGCTGCAATTGGACTAAGCGTTCAGGAGAGCAGCTAATAACCTGCCCCCAAGGTGTGCACCAATAGCTGGAAAATGGGGATGGGTTAATGGTGTGTAGTTGACGATATAGCTTCCAGGGAGAACTGTGAGTTTCAGTATGGAACCGCAGGGAAAGGTTCACCTGAAAAACATCCCCTGCTCGAATATAGTCTTTGGCCGTCTGAATCGCCGTTTCAAATTGGTGCTGATCAGAACAAAATGTTATCCGTGAAGTCCCCTGTCGGGGAGAGTAATCGTTATGGGAATGGGATTGGTAAGCGGTAATTCGTTTTGCCATAGCGACTAATCCAGACTGAGTAGTTGCCGCTAGCCATAGATCTTGCTGTTGATGATCAAGAATGGCAAACTCTTCTGGCTCATACCAATAAGCCACAGGGAACGGAAGAGAGTCAGGATTGAGGTAGGGTAACGTTTCGATTTCCCAAGCAGTGTCAAAACCAAGCCAGCCAAGCCAGCCACCGAGAAAAGGAAGATATTCAGGCGGCACATCGGGTGAAGCAGATGCGACCAAAGAAGATTGCTGACCATACTTCAACAACTGATTCAGGGTCGTTAAAATCTCCCCTATTTCTGGAGTAAATAAATGTAATTGGCCTTCACTGTTTTGTGGTCCCCCAGCGCATAGGGAATAGCGAATCAAATCCTGCGACGCTCCATCCACATGACCAGGACTTTCTAACAGGGTGGCAATTTTATCAGCGGCAAACAGTGCTTCAAAAATATCGGCACCACTGTAATGCTGTAGGTTTAGTCGTTGCCAGTACCTAGGAGACAGGCGTAATTGAGATAAAGACGAGGAAAGAACCAAATCAAAACCTGGACAATATGGGCAAAAGACTTCAATGGGAGAGAGGTTATGTGGTGGGATAGCTGCCTAAGACAAAGCGTCCCCACCAAAACGCAATTAGGCAGAGAATAAAGCACCAATCCCACCAACGCAGCTGTAGCTGATGCCATTGGACCTGATGATGCTCTGGAGTGGTGAAACCTCGCACCTTCATCGCTCCGGCAATTTGCTGAGCCCGTAGCAATAAGTTATCTAAGAGACGTTCAGCAACCATCAACCAAATTTGACTAGCATGACGCCAGCCCAGTTTTCGCCAGTTAATGGCACGGGTACGCACGGAACGAATTAGATTTTGCACTTCTTCTAAAACCAGAGGGATAAACCGTAACGCCAGGGTGAGGGTGAGGGCAATTTCAGTAACGGGGAGTTTAAACCAGCGCAACGGTGACATCAGTTCTTCTAACGCCGCCGTGATTTCTTCAGGGGCTGTGGTTAACAGAAATAGGTTTGTACTGTAAATCAGAGTAAATAACAGCGTTCCTACTTTGATGGCTAGCTTGAATGACTTTTGAGTTACCTGAACCCAATGAAGATCCAGGATAACGTAACGATAGTCACTCGATGGCAGACTGCCAACAGTCTCAAAAGGCGTATCAAGATTGGAGATCGCCTCCGGTGTGGGCCAACGAGGCTGAGTGATCACAGCCACACCATCCGGCATAATCATGATCAGCAGCGATGCCAGGGTAAACAACAGTAACAGCCCCCCCATCTGTTGTCGCCACACTCGCCAGGGGATACGGGCCGTTAGTGTAAGCAACGACAAGATGACAACTAAGGCAACCCGCCAAGTCATATTCGCTAAAACTGGCGTCAATAAAAAACTCAACAACCAAGCCAACTTGACCCGAGCATCAATTCGATGCAACCAAGTTCTAGGCTGTTCTAAGTAGAGACCAATTGGCAGGGAACGGAGAAGATCCATAGAAGCGTGAAATTACACCTTAGTGGCACGGTTAGCACTTTCTCGGTCAAGATCGCGCATCTTCTTACCACGCCAAAAGATACGAATGGGTGTGCCTTCATAACCCAGGTTTTCACGAAACTGACGTTCGATGTAGCGACGATAGTTATCGGTGAAAAGTTTGCCAGAGTTAACAAACAGCGTGAATGTCGGAGGCCGGACCGCCACCTGGGTGCCATAGTATATGCGACCTTGCTTTCCCTGACGAGTCGTGGGAGGAGAATGCCAGCTAACAGCATCCTCTAAAACTTCATTGACTACGGCGGTACTCACACGACGACGGTGTTGGACCACGGCCTCATCTACAGCATCTAGAATTTTAGGTACCCGTTGCCCCGTCAGCGCACTGACATAGATGCGGGTTGCCCAATCCAAAAAGTAAATTTTACCGCCCAGCTTTTTGTCGTACTCATAAATGGTGTGGCTATCCTTTTCAATGGCATCCCATTTATTGACCACAATGATGCAAGCACGTCCTTCATCTTCAATGCGACCCGCTAGTTTTTGATCTTGCTCAGTCATTCCATCCAGGGCGTCAATGACCAGCAACACTACATCGGCACGGCGAATTGCCTTGAAAGAACGATTAATACTAAAAAACTCGGGACCGTAATTGACGTTTTTCTTTTTTCGAATACCGGCGGTATCAATCAGACGGTAGACCGTCTCCTTTCGTTTAACCACCATGTCGATGGTGTCGCGGGTGGTGCCAGAAATATCGCTAACGATAGAACGATTTTCCCCCACAAAGGCATTCAGCAAACTGGACTTACCCACGTTAGGACGACCAACAATGGCAACTTTAATTTCGTCGTCGTCCTCGATTTCGTCGCTGGTGGGTAAATGGCTAATCAGCTGGTCTAACAGTTCTCCGGTACCGTTTCCATGAATACCTGATACTGGGTAAGGTTCACCCAGACCCAATTCCCAAAATTCTGCAGCCTGGATCAGGCCCTGATCTTCAGATTCGCACTTATTAACGGCAAGCAGCACAGGCACGGATTGCTGTCTAAGCCAAGACGATATTTCGCGATCGCTTTCATTTAAACCTTCTTGACCATCCACCACAAAAACTGCCGCCCTGGCCTCGGCCAACGCCAGCATCGCCTGCTCGCGGATGTGGGGTAAAAACTCACTGTCGTCGTCGAAGACAAGACCACCGGTATCCACCACCATAAATTCTCGGTCTTGCCAAAAAGCTGGCTGGTACGTGCGATCGCGAGTTACCCCTGGCTGATCATAAACAATTGCTTCCCGTGCCCCGGCTAAACGGTTTACAAGGGTGGACTTGCCCACATTGGGACGACCAATAATTGCAACAACGGGCAAAGCCATGGGAAACCGGCAGATAAAAAGCAGACGACCATTGTAACAATTTGTGCCAAGGGGGTATTTTCTTTATCAAAGGGATTCTCGAAGGTAGACGGAGCCCCAGTCTTCGACAGACTAGCTCTACAAAATTGATTGCATATCAGCTTTAGCTTCGCGGCGGAGTTGTTTGGAAATGCGAAACAGCTCCTGGCCTGTATGTAAATAGCTATCGTCGTAGGTATAGGTAAACCGCTCAATCTCTTCAATGCCATCCTCTAGCTGATTGAGACAGTAATACACATTGGCTGCCACCTTAGCCGCCTGAGATGGGTTTGGCATGGACTTAAACTTTTGCTTGGCCTTTTCCAAAGATGCACGACAGTCTTCTAAATACTCTTGAAATACTTCCATCAGCTCATCATCAAAGGGATCAGCCGACAGAGCGCGGATCTCTGATTTGAGGGGATTGATGATTTTACTAATCAGACGATCAATGGGGTTATAAACACTCCGAATCCAATTAGTCAGCGAATCATCAGCCTTTTTATTGGCTTTACGCTGTTTTTGATAATGGGCGCTAATATCACTGGCCCGCTGAGTTCGATTACCACCATTACGCTGAAAGTCATATCGTTTACGAGCAGCTGGATCCCCTAGGACTTCGTAAGCCGCATTAATCTCAGAAATACGCTGATGATCTTCACTCCCATCCAGACGACTGTCTGGGTGGTACTGTTTGGCCAAGCGATGGTATGCCCGTTTGATATCTGCCTGAGAAGCAGATTCGTGAAGCTCTAGGGTTCTATAGTGATTTGCGATCTCCATGGCCAAATTTAAGCGCGATCTTTATTTTATGGCCAAAGTCTGAAGAGTTTTTGGATACTTCAAGTCAATGGGGCTGGCACACCGGACAGTAATAAAAACGACGACTGCTGGCAAAGTCTTTCAAAATGGGCGTCTCACATGTACGGCAGGGTCGGCCCGCTCGACTGAACACCCAGTGACGATATTGGGAGCGCTTTTGGCCCTGTGCTTTTAGTTGATTAGCCAGATCCAGATCATTGGTAATGCCGTTGTAGCGATAAGACTGGTAAGGAATCGCGATACTTGCCTCAGCTAAAGCCTCTAGCTGGGCATCACTACAGTCAACGGGTCGCAAACGAGGATGTATACGCGCGACATAAAGAATTTCGCTGCGCAGGTAGTTGCCGATTCCGGCTAAAAAGTGCTGATCCAAATACAGGGTGGTGAACTGACGACGCTGATTTTTCTTTGCCAGCAACAGTTCAAGAATGTGTTGGGGACGCAGCGTCGCACTCAGCACATCAGGTCCCAGCTTACTCAAAAACGGATGGATGGGAATCTGCTCAGGAGTGAGGACTTCAATGTCTGACGCGCTGTATAGTAATGCGGATTTTTTAGCGTTGTGGATAGCCAACCGCAGCTGCCGTTTTGTATCTGGATAGTTATGGGCATTACGGACCATCCACACACCATAAAGCTGGTTATGGCTATAGATACTGAGATTGTTATCAAAGCGAATTAGGAGTGCTTTACCACGGGTTTCTACCTGGCGTACGGTTTGGCCCGTCAATACACTTTCGTAGGGTTTGAGATGTTCAAATGCAAAAAAGACTTCGCTGGCAACCTTGGCTTTGACGGCACGCTCTATTTTATCGGCAGCTTTACGAATTTCTGGACCTTCTGGCATATGTGCTTACTCTCTGTGCCAAATTTTGATGGTCTTATCGGCACCAGCGCTGGCCATGTATTTGCCATTGGGGTGAATTGCGATCGCACTTACCGAATTGCCATGATCTAAAAACGTATCCACCAGCTCTCCCGTTTTGGCATTCCAAACCTTAACAGCACTGTCGCTGCCAACACTCACCACCGTACGCTGGTCTGGCGAGATTGCCACCGCATTCACTTCACCGCGATGGCCCTTAAGGGTATGAATCAGATGCCCCGTGTGCAAGCTCCACAATTTAACACAGCGGTCTTTACCCGCACTCGCGATTAATTTGCCATCTACACTAATGGCCACATCATTCACCGAGTTTAAGTGCCCCGGGAGTACTCGAAACACTTCTCCGGTCGCCAACTGCCACAGACGAATCTTGTTATCAAAGCCACCGCTAACGATCCATTCCTCATCAGGGGAAATGTCTACGCAGCGAATCATCCCCGCATTCCCCGAAAGCACTTTTAAGAGTTTACCTTGCTCCAAATTCCACAGACCTAGGGTACGATCCTCACTCCCACTGACCAACAAGGCTCCTCGACGACCAATCGCAATGGATGTCACATCCTGTTGATGCCCTTTCAGGACATGGAGTGGCTCCCCTGTAGCAATATTCCAGAGGCGGACGGTATCATCATCGCTGCAGCTGGCCAGCACCTGCCCCCTAGGATTAAAGACCAAATCATTGATCCCCCGCTCATGGCCCAGCAAAGAAGCAATTAACTCTCCCGTTTGAATATTCCAGAGATTCACCGTATCGTCCCAGCCACCACTGGCTAACACCGCATACTTGGGATTAAATGCCACGGATGAAATCCAGGATCGATGCCCCTCAAGGGTGTAAATACAAACCCAGTTAGAGGTATCGCCGCCAGATGACGACTGATTTTTGGTAATACCGGAAGAAATTCGATCTCCCAGAGCATCCAAAGATGAGCCACTGGGAGTAGCTCCCAGACGAGCCGAGCTACGGCCTGCACTCCTAGGGCCAGAGGTACGCCCCAATCGGCCCGATTTTTCTTGACTAATGGGATTCGAAGAACGGCTAGTCAAACGACCCGCTGACGTAGGCCCCGAGCGCCTTCGTGAAACAGGACCCGACTGGGGCTGACTGGGTCGAGAAATGGGCGGAGGTTTCGAAATCGGGCCTGATCTAGGTTGGGAAACCGGACCCGATTTAGGCTGAGAGATCGGATTTGAGCCACCCGATGATTGGGCTCTATCAGGTGGAGCTGTGGGGGGATGATCTTGGCTAAACTCCGCATTGAGTTCTTGAGAAATTAGCTGCTCACTTAAATTACGACTAACGGTTTGCCCTGTGCTAATGGCTTCCGACATCAGGCTATCCCCATCATTTAGCCCTTGACTGGTCCACCCTGGCACTGAACGATGGTATGCGGGTAAAGCCTCTAGGGCCTGCAACACTTCTGCCGCACTACGATAGCGTTCATTGATAAAGTCCTTGAGCATGCGGTCTAAAATTGCTGCTAATTCAGCCGTCACCGTACGCCCCGCTGCAATCACATGCTCCTGCCACTGCCAGCGCCCTTCCAAAGGACTATAAAGTTTTTCGGGTTTACGCCCCGTCATTAAACAGATACAGGTAGCTCCCAAACTGTATAAATCACTCGACGGGTACGCCTCACCACTGCGTAGCTGCTCAATTGGAGAATATCCCTCAGTACCAATACGTGTACCCGTCTGTTCCTGCTTATCGTGTAGAGAATCCTCTAACTGCTTAGCAATGCCAAAGTCGATGAGAACAGGCTTATTATCCTGGCGACGGCAAATAATATTGGTCGGATTAATGTCCCGATGAATGACATTACGGTCATGGATAAACTGCAAAACAGGCAAAATATTTTTCAATAAATTGCGGATTTTTTCCTCATCAAACGGGCCTTCTTTTTTCACCTCCTGCAGCAAGGTATCCCCTTCTATTTCCTGCTGTACAAGGTAAAAATTACCGTCATGCTCAAAGTAGGCAAGCAGGGATGGAATTTGAGCATGCTCACCTAGCTCATTCAGTCGGACAGCTTCTCGATTAAATAATGTCAGTGCCTTATCGAAGGTCTTATTACTGGCCTGACGAACAAACTGCTTAATGACGCAGCGAGTATTCAGTCGATCCACATCTTCAGCTAAGTAGGTTTTACCAAACCCACCCTGTCCTAACGGTTTGAGGGGACGATAACGACTCCGCAGTAATTCCGTGAGAGGACTGCCACAGGATTGACAAACCGTTACCTCATCAGGATTGACCGGTACCAAGCAGTCAGGATTTAAACAGCAGAGCATTTCGACAGGTAAAACGGTAGAAAGGTGACGTAAAAGGGAACGCTACTCTACTTTACCTACCAACACCTCTTTGGATCGTTTCATTTTCGTTGATACAACCGGGTTTTTTCGGACTTTTAGGAAAGTAACGACCTCAGTCGTATTATTTCTTCATAAAAAAGTCTTCGGTAGCAAAAAAAGTCAACCTTTACGGATAATAAGAACAGTACCGTTGCGACCTAAACAGCAACGATAAGTCATCCCATCAAGCTTTTTTTAATATCCTCGATAACCTATGACCCTGGCGTCTTCTTCTCCATCTGCCTCTAAAGCCCACCAGAAATCAAAGGGTCTACGTCGAGGGGCCGCGCGTCCGGCCAAAGAGCTGTGTAGCGACTGCGGCCTCTGTGATACTTCCTACATTCACTACGTTAAGGAAGCCTGTGCCTTTATCAATCAGCAGGTACCTGACTTGGAGGAGCAAAACCACGGTCGCAGTCGAGACTTAGATAACGAAAATGACGTTTACTTTGGTGTGCATCAGCAGATGATGGCTGCCCGCAAAACGGAGCCCATCGAAGGAGCCCAGTGGACTGGCATTGTCAGTTCCATCGCCATTGAAATGCTGAACCGTGGCCTAGTGGAAGGGGTGGTCTGTGTACAAAACACTAAGGAAGATCGGTTTCAGCCCATGCCGGTAATTGCCAAAACTCCAGAAGATATTTTGGCAGCACGGGTAAACAAACCAACCCTATCGCCAAATTTGTCTATTTTGGATCAGGTGGAGCAGTCTGGAATGAAACGACTGTTGGCCATTGGAGTGGGCTGTCAGATTCAGGCTTTGCGGGCTGTTCAGCATGAGCTAGGTCTTGAAAAGCTATACGTTTTAGGCACTCCCTGTGTGGACAATGTCAGCCGAGCGGGGCTGCAAAAATTTCTGGACACCACTAGTCGCTCACCAGAGACGGTGGTGCACTACGAATTTATGCAAGACTTTCGGGTGCACTTTAAGCATGAAGATGGTTCCATCGAAAAAGTCCCCTTCTTTGGCTTAAAGACAAACCAGCTCAAGGATGTGTTTGCCCCCTCCTGCATGAGTTGTTTTGATTATGTAAATTCTCTCGCTGACTTAGTCGTAGGCTATATGGGGGCTCCCTTTGGTTGGCAGTGGGTGGTGGTGCGCAACGATACTGGGCAGGAAATGCTAGACCTGGTTACGGACCAGCTAGAAACTCAGCCAGTGATGTCGAAGGGCGATCGCAAACAGGCAGTACAAAATAGCATTCCTGCCTATGACAAGGGCGTCACGCTCCCCATGTGGGCAGCCAAGCTAATGGGTGTAGTCATTGAGAAAGTAGGCCCCAAAGGGCTGGAATACGCTCGCTTTTCCATCGATTCTCATTTCACCCGTAACTATCTCTATGTAAAGCGCAATCATCCTGAAAAACTGGAGCAGCATGTACCTAGCTACGCCAAAAAGATTGTTGAGCAATACGACTTGCCTGACTAATTCGCATCATCAATGAAAATTTTGCTGGTCGATGATGAAGTGGAACTGACCGACCCCCTGAGTCGTGTACTACAGAGAGAAGGGTATAGCGTGCAGGTATCCCATGATGGAGAGACAGGTTATACCTTGGCAGTGGATGGTAAGTTCGATTTGTTGATTCTGGACTGGATGATGCCAGGACTAAGCGGATTGGAAATGTGTCGGCAGTTGCGATCGCAACAGTTAACTACCCCAGTTCTTTTTCTCACTGCAAAAGATACATTAGATGATCGGGTGGAGGGCTTAGATGCTGGTGCCGATGATTATTTAGTCAAACCCTTTGAATTGCGAGAACTGTTAGCACGAGTGAGAGCGCTATTACGACGACCACCCATTCGTGAAGAGAATCAAACAACAACACTCCAGTATGACGATTTAACCCTGGATAGTGCGAATCAAATCGCGAAGCGGGGTGGTGGCATTCTACCTGAACGAACTATTGAGCTATCTGAAAAAGAGGCTCATATTCTGAAATATTTGATGCAACACCCCAATCAGTTGCTCACCCACCAACAGATTTATGATGCCGTTTGGGGCACAACGACACAGCCCAGTAGTAATGCCCTAGCGGCTCAGATGCGGTTGTTACGACGCAAAGTAGAACATGACGGCGAAGCAGTTTTAATTAATACCGTTTACGGTAAAGGCTATCGATTCGGTTCTCCATCGGACACTAATTGACAACAGCCAATTAGCAACGCATCAGGCCTTTCATTGCTTACAGGCACTAGATTAGGCTAGCGGTTGTAAAAAAGTGCTCTAACATCCATGGGGTTCCATAGATGTTAGAGCCAAGTGGGTATAGGCACTTGCTTTACCGTCAATATGCCTTAGACTACTCAAAAAATAGAGCTATTGAGCCTAGAACCTTAAGTCCATGTTTAATAAACAAGCATAGATTTTGAAAACGTCCAATACAGATTATGTGATTTCGATCACTGTTCTACGTGTTAAAGGTCACACCCTTGAAACAAAGGCTATACAAGGGTTATGGACACTCTAGAAACCGGCATACAACAACTGCTGAGGAGATTCACTTGAGCGATTCTATTTACAGCACAAGCGTTTAACTGTTGCCCCTACCCTGTTGCACCTTCGGGTCGCAGGGTACTTTTTTTGGAAATGAAAGTCCTAATCACCCCCTGCAGAGACTTTACAGGCATCAGAAAAAAGGTAAAGGAATTCTTATATAAGGGGTTGAAACGTATTCACCGGTAGGGAATCAGACCGTTTTGGTTCAAACAATTGGACTGCATTCACCTCCATCAACCTTCCTGATTTCCTGGAGGATATTACTCACTTTTTCTCGCACACATTTGGGACATTCTAAAAACCGGCATAGAACAACTCTCCAAAACAGTCATCTAAGCGATTCTGTTTACAGCACAAGCGTTTAACTGTTGCCCCTACCCTGTTGCACCTTCGGGTCGCAGGGTACTTTTTTTGGAAATTTATCTGTAAAACGTACAGCAGCCTTTCTAGGTAACGTCGTACAAACAAGTCGTAACAGCAGAAATTTGCTCGGGAACGTTGATGATATACCTAGTCTCTGGTGACGGTCTCCCATGCACGATGCTCAGCCATCTGGTTCAATTATCCTTAATCGCTACCGGATTCTATCGATCCTGGGCCAGGGGGGAAGCAGCATCACCTACATGGCTAAGGACACTAGCAACGGTGATTCCGTAGCTCTTAAAGAGCTATCCATTAAAAGCCTGAGCGATTGGAAAAAGCTAGAATTGTTTGAGCGGGAAGCACAGGTTCTGAAGAATCTAAACCATCCAGCAATTCCTCAATACGTAGATTATTTCCAGGTAGATACGGAACGCGATCGCTACTTCTATATTGTTCAAGAACTGGCCCCAGGTAAATCCTTAGCCGAGATGATTGCAGCAGACCATCGGTTTTCTGAAGCCGATGCCAGTCATATAGGCACCGAAATTCTGCAGGTACTGATATATCTCCATAGTCTTAACCCTCCAATTATTCATCGGGACATTAAACCCCAGAACATCATTTGCAGTGATGATGGCCGTATCTTTTTAGTGGACTTTGGGGCGGTTCAAACCGTTTACCAAAACACTATTGCCTGTGGTAGCACCGTCGTTGGCACCTTTGGCTATATGGCCCCCGAACAATTTCGGGGAAACGCCTTTCCCACTACAGATCTCTATGGATTAGGCACCACCTTACTGGCACTACTCACCCATCAGCACCCAGGAGATTTGCCCCAAAAACGCTTGACCATCGACTTTCGCCCCGTGATTTCCCTATCCCCATCGTTTGCCACCTGGCTGGATAGATTAATTGAACCGCTGATGGAAGATCGATTTGAGTCGGCCAGCGCAGCACTCCTAGCCTTATCCGATCCCACGGAACTTCAGCCCCTAACACCACAGCCCGCTGGCAGTAGAATTCAACTTCATAGGGACCGACGTCACCTATCCCTGAACGTGCCACCTACTGGTCTCCAAAAAGCTGCGGCTCGAGGCCATGTCACCCTGGCTGTGGCTTGGAATGCCATCGCTTGGTTTGTGGGTCTAGCCGTGCTGCCATTTTTCCCGCTAGCAGCAGCAGTCGTATTTTTTGTACCCTTTTGGCTAGTGGGATTGGGTATCGCCTGGAGAACCCTGTGGACCATATTAGAACGGGTCTCTCTGGTGATCGACTCCCAAGAATACTGTCTAAAACGCAAATTTTTGCTGTGGCAAAAGGTGGCTCAGGGCAGCGCAGACGACCTAGAGCGCATGGTCCTGGAAACCGTATTTTTGAGAAATGACTATCCAGTGAAAACCTTGGCCCTGAGGGTTGGTATATACAGCCACCAATTTGGGACATCGCTATCACTATCAGAAAAAGAATGGCTACAGCTGGAAGTAGATAGCTTTATCCAAGCTCAAAAACAAATCTGATAGGCTTGCTAGCGCAGTTTCCAAGCGTAGCCTTGCTGGTCTAAAGCCTGCTGCAAATGGTCAATGGTAACCGATTCGTTTCCAGCCAGTTTAGTTGCCGTCTGACCAACAGCTTTAATTTTGCCAGGGACCAGTTCTAATACCTCTGCTAACGTCTGCCAACGCACTTTGCCCATGGATTTTACACCGTTGGGGAATGCCTGTTTCCATAGCTGCAGACGTAGGTCAGCGTTAGGGTTAGGAACATCAATTACAGTGAGCTGATGTCGCCAATGGCGACGGACCAAGTGTCGATGCTGCACAGTACACACAATATGTGCCGATGATTGGTTAACCCATTTTTGCAAAAGAGCCTGATCAATTGATGTAGATGATGCGCGCCCTAACCAGCGATGTGCTCCCTTGAGTAGCACAATTGAATATTTGGCATTATTTAATTCTTTGAGACAGGCATGCCAATCAGACTGGGGAACTTGAGTCAGGTCCAGACTGTAGAGAGAACGGTTCAGATGCGCGGCAAGTGCGATCGCAACCTGGTCTTTCCCCACCCCCGTCTCACCTACCAGCAAAACTCTGGATGCCGTCTGGGCTGTGGCCAACTCCAACTGGGTCTTGACCGCATCCGCTAGCACGAGCTCGGACCATGATATTTTCACCCGACAGCGCTGGGCAAAACGATCCGTCATCACAAACCGCATGGGCCAGCTCGGATCTGGATTTTCCGCTAATAAGTAATCAATCCATTCATCTGCCAGTCGCAGTTGACTACCCAGCAATGTGGAAGATTCCCCAACACAGTGTAATACTCGCCGTTCTAGAAGTGAATTACTCCCTGCCAATCGAGTACGTGCTAGCCGTCGTTCCGCATCATTCCGACAGAGTATCCGCAACGCCAGGTCCAGTGTCGGCAACGACCCCTTGGTACAGTGAGTACCGGTCTGCAAATAGTGGTATAGCTTGCCGTAGCGTACCTGTACCTCAGGCGCTAACGCCATCAGCACCAGCTTTTTCTCAAACAAACTCAGCCCTAGCCCTGTCTGCATAGCAGGCAGACCTAACGCCACTTTACTGGCTCGACTCAGGGTAATGCGCTGGTCTAAGGTTTTCTGATACCCCAAAGAAGGCCCACTACCTGCTTTCGGGGCAGTATCGTCATAGGCACGGTTAGTCGTAATCGTCACTAGCCCTTGCCACCAATCGCTGGTCGCTTTATCCGAGGAGTTTTTAGCCACCCGCGCGACTGATTTTAGATTTTTCTTTTGTTGGGATACGGCCACTAGCAATAAACGCTCAAGCCAGCCCAGCTCAATATCCAGATATGCCCAATTATTCGCGAACGGAACCAAACCCATTAAGCCAATTATTTTAAGCGACGCAGAAACTCTAGTGGCAGACCATCAGCATCAGCGATAAAAGCAACTTCATACACACTTGCCCCGATCATTTGCTGCTGAGGTGCCAAAAGCACAGTTATAGATTTCCCTTGAGTGACTGCCTGTTGCTGCAACTGCTCCAACCAACCAGGCAAACTGTCGATCGCCTGGGTCAAGTCAAAGGAGAGGTGATAGTACCCAGTGTAGTGCTCATCACTAAAGGCGTCTGCCGTTGGTGCAGGTTCGGGTACCTGGATTAGTTCAACACGCCCCCCCAGTCCCTCCATCCAGCAGGCCAGGGTTATACCAGCGGTAAATCGTTCAATCACCTCAAATCCAAGCAGCTCATAAAAAGCAATTGCCCGGTGAATGTCTGCCGTGCGGATAGATGCATGATGCATAATGGCTTATGACCGGAACTACGACTTACTCAAAAAACTTTAGATATCGATAGTTATTGGGTACACCAGGTTCTTTTTCCAGATCAAAATTAATGACCTCCCACTGGGGGACGTCATTAGATGATGGGCTAAAGGTAACCGGTAAACCATAGAGGCGAGGGCTAGTAGAGTCGGTCTGGCCACGCCAGGGAGTACTGTACTCTAAATAGGACTTTACTAATGAGCGATAGCGTTCTGCAATAATCACCCGCGTTGCTCGGTACCCTTCGGTATATAACCGATCCAGCGCCTCATGAATCTCAAATCGAATGCCATCTGGGTGAGTATGCTGCCGGTACCACTCCCCATCCCACTGCCGCCAATGGCGACCCGATTGGACATGCACTAAATCATGGGTGTCAAGACTTACCTCAAATGCCCCGTGGCGGGTACATAGGTAGCTATCGGTCAACGTAAGTGCCGGAATAATTTGCCGACAGTGGGGGCATTTAATCTCTGGCCCATAAAACGGATACTGAGAAGCAGAATTTATCATGCGGTTTTATCAAAACATTGACGCCCAAACTAAATTGGCCAGTCTCAAATACCCCAATTTTGAGACCAGGAAAACCGTTCTTTTCGGCAACACAGGAGGGTGCGACCTAGACAACGCCAATTAGGCTTGTACTCGCCTTATTATAACGGGAGGCATCGTTAGCTCCGTGACTATCGGTGCGATCGCTACCGAATCAAGGCCAAGCAGCTTTACACCAACTATTCAGCCCAAAAGCCTTGATGAGAGTGAGCTAGCGTATTTTATATCTACCCTAAGCAGGGCAAAGTATTCTAGCTAATCTGATATTCCGCACTAAAAATTCAGCGAAAAACCCCGATACCTTAACGATTTTTAAGTAATTCCGTGGAAATCCCATCCCCAATCCTCACCTCTCCAGGCAAGACCTGGCCTGCACCAGACATCTCTCAAGCAGCTTTTATCGCCCCTAACGCAACCGTCATCGGCGATGTAAAAGTCCTAGAAGGAGCCAATATCTGGTACGGAGCCGTTGTTAGGGGCGATGTCGAGCAAATTTGTATTGGTGCCCATAGTAATGTGCAAGATGGCGCAGTTTTGCATGGTGACCCTGGCCAGCCCACGATTCTCGAAGCCTATGTCACCATTGGCCATCGCGCCGTTGTCCACAGTGCGCATATTGAGCGCGGTTGCCTAATCGGCATCGGTGCCATTATCCTCAACGGCGTGCAGGTCGGCGCAGGCAGCATTATCGGAGCAGGTGCGGTTGTTAACAAGGATGTGCCCCGAGGCTCCTTAGTCGTCGGCGTTCCTGGCAAAGTTCGAAAAACCCTCACCAGTGAACAGATAGATGACCTAATCGACCACGCCAAAAAGTACGAACAGCTAGCCCTCGTCCATGCAGGCAAAGGGACAGACCCAGGGTTTAAGTAGGCTACCTATTTCAATCATGACCACTAAATTTTTTCAACCCGACGACGCCCTTCAAAAACAACTTAGTCAGGTGCTGGACCTGACCTGGGCACGGTTTCCAAACCTGGCGCAAAACCAAATCGCCGTTACCTGGCTGGCCTATGAGCCACCCTATATCGTCAATACAGGCGGCGCCCTCAGCCCTGACAACTTCTGGAAACAGCAGCCCAAGGGAGCCAGCTATAGAGGTGTGGAGCTGATTTATCCTGCCAGTGTTATCAAGTTGTTCTATTTGGTAGCTATTCACGAGTGGTTAGAACGAGGCATGACTCAGGTCAGCCCAGAACTAGAGCGCGCCATTCGAGACATGATCGTGGACTCTAGCAATGACGCCACTGGATATGTCATGGACGTATTAACCGGCACCACCAGCGGTCCTGAGCTCCCTCCCGGCCCGTTTGAAACCTGGAAGCAGCAGCGTAATATCGTCAACCGCTACCTGCAAAGTCTGCAGTGGCCAGAACTCGCCACTATCAATGCCAACCAAAAAACCTGGTGCGATGGCCCCTATGGTAGAGAGCGAGCATTTTTAGGAGACAGCTATGAAAATCGCAATATGCTAACCACCGAGGCATCAGCACGCTTACTCCATAGCATCGTTGGTGGTGTGGCGGTAAATGCAGCTCGTTCCCAAAAGATGATGCGGTTTATGACTCGCGATTTAGATCCGAAGGTACTAGCTGCTGATCCTGAAAATCAGGTCACAGGCTTTTTGGGAGCCGGTGTACCGATGGAGACCCAAGTATGGTCCAAAGCAGGATTGACTAGCAAAGTACGTCACGATGCGGCTTACATTGAAGCTGATGGAGCCCATCCTTATCTGTTAGTTGTATTTACAGAGGGTTCTGAACACAGTAACAACGAAGCAATTCTGCCCTTTATCTCCGCCCAAATCCTGAATGTCATGCAAGCCTAGGATTTGGTGACATATAGCAATAGCAAATTGTATACAAAAACCTTTAAGGCATAGAGCATAGCTTGCTAAAGCTCTTTTTATACTGAAGCTGCACAACCAAGAATACGCCAAAGGGCTGTGCCAAAAGGTTGAAAAAACTTGATATACCTTTAATAGCCGTGTTCATGCTTAACAACACTGCAGTGGGTGTATCGGGTAGTTAAATCCGCCCGACCAAACACGTTAATTGTTTTGGTTAGAGGAGTGACAAACAATGACTATTAAAAATCAGCTACGACACGACACAGCAAAGCTATGTAAGGCCATATCTATTAGCCTAGGGCTGTTAATGACATCACACATGGCTGTACAAGCTCAAACTGAGACATATGTAGGTCTCAATAACGATGTGATTAATCCAGCAAAGCTAAAGGATACGACTCCACAGCTTGCCCAGGAACGAGGAGTACGCGGTGGTGATGGCACAGCCAGCGACTTTGTAGGTTTAGGCATCAGTGTAGGAACTGGCGATGGTGATGGTGCCCTAGAAGAAGTGGGTCTAACAGTAATCAGTAAGTTTAGCGTTGCGCCCCAGCTTGCTGTGCGCCCCAGCGTGATCATTAACGATGAAGTAGGCGTACTTGCACCGATTACATTTAACTTTCAGTCCCCTGTCGATGTGCTAAACGCTAGCCTTTATCCCTATGTTGGCGGCGGTATCGCCATTAATGCGACAGAAGATGACGTTGCACCTTTAGTCAGTGCAGGGGTGGATATTCCCTTTAGTGAACGCTTTACCCTCAACGGTCAAAGCAATGTAACCCTAGCAGACGACATTACCGTTCACTTTATGATTGGCCTGGGTTACAACATTGATGGCCTATTCTAGTAGAACCTGACATGTAAGACACGGTATCTCAGCACATAAATCAATGGCAACCTCTGATACTAGCCTGGACCCAAATATGGGATTTAGGAAAGTATCAGAGGTCTTGTATTATGGGGCATCCTAGGGCCAGTTCTCAGGGGCATGAATGGTTACTACAACACCATGGCAACAGGTAGAAGTACGCTTTAGGGAGATCTGGGGTTACGACAGTTTTCGACCACCCCAGGATGAGGTTATTCGCACACTGTTAGGAAGAAGGATTTTATAGTATCCATATTTCTATGGTTAGAGTAACCTGGGAAATAGGTAATTTGAGAGAATAAGTGCTCGTGTCCTATCCTGCTGAAATCGAAGTCCAGATGCAGCGTTATTACCAGTCGCTGTCTG
>JBCCQQ010000052.1:0-45070 GCA_039024555.1 Cyanobacteria bacterium P01_D01_bin.156 | reverse complement strand
AGCGATGAATAATATCGCGAAAAAATGGAATCGACCGATTAAAGATTGGCGTGCTGCCTTGTCACATTTTGCTATTCTCTTCCCAGAACGCTTTTCTCTTTAAGCAAACAAGCGTTTACACAAAATTCAGATCACTCTCCCGATCTCACTCAAATACTTCTCTCACCATAGGTCGAGCAGCACCGGTATAGGTTAGTTCTACGCTCAGGGACCGTCCAGGGGCTGGGGTAATGGTCGTGAGCGCGATCGCAGGTGCCTCATCAATAGCCTCCAGGTTAGTAATGGTGCCATCTGCGGCAATCTGGAGGCGATATACCAGCGGGTAGGTTGCATTCATGGGCTGATAGGGCGCAAGCTGGGTTGCGATCGCACTCAACACATCACCACTGGCTTCAGACAGCGAATCATCAGGCTGTCTTGCTCTCTCAACCCTCGGTTCTATACTGCTTGGTGTCGGTTCGGACCTGCTCAGCTCCGGTTGTATCGCTGTCGTTTCTTCCATAGCATCTCCTGCCCCTTGATCAGCCGGTGGAGCAGCAATAGGTGCTGAAGCAATTTCCGGCTGTTGAGCCGGTTGGGGCACAGCAGCGGCTGGTGGTTTCGCAATATCGGCTAACGGTTCTTCATTGATGGCAGCAGGGGAACGGAGTTCAGTCTGATTACCAGTTTCAAACGGTGGGCGGTTGATTTCTAATTCAGATGGTAAAGACGGCTGGGCAAATTCTGGTTGAGTTTTCTCCGAGGGGGTAGGAGGCTGTGAGGGGCTGGCAACGGCTGGTTGCTCGTCGGCACTGACACTATCCGGTTCTGCTCCCGCAGCGGGAGCAGAACTAACTTCGGGAATAGGAGCTGCTTCAGGAACATCTGCTAAATCATCCAAAGAGTCATCCACAGCAACTTCTGGGGCCTGGGAGGTAACCGCTTCATTCCAGGCGGCGGGCCGATTTTGGAAGTAAATGGTCGTTACCCCAACGGCCACCAGCAACGATGCTGCTGCTGAACCAGTCCACCAGCGGATGGGACGGCGTTGCTTGGGTGCAGCGGGTAGGGTGATGTGGGTTTGACCGTAGGCATTGAGCACTTCAGCCAGGTTAAAAAGCTGCAGGGTGCTGAGTTCTATTTCTTTATTGAGCAGGCTGAGACGGTGGGTATTGGGCCAAGCTTGCTGAGTTAGGTTTGCCTGCACGTAGGACTCAACCGTATCGCTGAGGGTAACAAGCTGGTGTTGATTGCCCGTGGCCAATCGCTTTCGTTCGGGGTGTTCTACCCATAGGTTAAAGCGGAGCTGGCGTACGACCGGTCTATCGCTCCACTGGGACAGCGGGGACGGATGGGCGGTGACCTCCAGGGTATAGTCGCCAGACTGATATCGATGGGTATCGATGGGTAAAACCGAGGACATCTATTGGGTCAGATGAGCCGCATGTAGACGGACCGAGCGTACCGTTCTAGCTTACTAGCACTGTCCAATAGCGACCAGAGCAGTTACGGATAAAGAAACGAGGCGGCTATCTCTTAGAGTTATTCTCATTCAACAGCCAATGAAAGAAACTATTAGCCAGCACTGCAGCGACTAGCTGTACGGCTATAAATGGTGCTACGTTGGCCGGATGAATGCCGGCGAAGGTATCGGAAAAGCCACGGGCAATGGTTACAGCTGGGTTTGCAAAGGATGTGGACGAGGTAAACCAGTAGGCGGCGGTGATGTAAAGGCCGACGGCATAGGGTATAGCTTCAGGGCGGGCTTTAACGCAGCCTAGGATTGTGCCGATTAGCCCGAAGGTGGCGACAAATTCACCCATCCATTGGCCCAGCCCTGTGCGCATAGTGGTTGAGGGATCGATTAATGGATTGCCAAACATGATATGGGCGACCAATACACCGGCAATGCCGCCGAGCACTTGAGCTACTACGAACAGCCACGATTCTCTGATGGAGATTTTTCTACGCAGGGCAAAAACCAACGTGACGGCAGGATTAAAATGTGCCCCAGAGATGGATTCAAAGACTAAGATCAGTACCACGAGGATGGCACCTGTGGGGATTGTGTTGCCCAGTAGTGCGATCGCAACATTGCCACCCGCCAGCTGCTCAGCCATGATGCCGGAGCCGACAACAGTTGCTAACAAAGCAAATGTTCCTAGCCATTCGGCCACCAATCTGCGTAGCATCGTAATTATTCCTTGGTTAATCCAGAAGCCTTTAGGATTCTAAAGTACTGACTCGAATCGATGCTCCTACTGTGGGATACATATGTGGAGTTGACCGCTCTTCAAGGCTTTCGAAACCCACTCTGTCTACGGTCCCCCCCTGAGAGTGGATTATCTGCCCTGCAGCACTCCTTATTGAAAGATGCTTCTAGGAGAGAAGAAATTGGTACATTATTAAATCCACAATCCTTAATTGATCAAGCCTCGTGATCAACGTGTCCCTTGAGTGGACAAAATTTATTAGCGCGGGATTTCTAACCCGGCGTGGGTACCAAACGCTAGTCCAAATTGTTGCAAAGACTATGTCGGCGGTTGCTGCGGCGTCAACAACCTGGATTCAATTGCTTCCCATTCTTGACGAGATACCCGCACCGCCGCGTTTTTACAGTCGATGATTAGTTTGACTGAGTAGAGATAGTTCTCTAAAGCTTGGGCTTCTTCTAGAGAAAACATGATGAGTGATTTGTCTAATTTGAAGAAGCTGAGATATGTCTCTATGAGCTGATCGGCAAAGTTTTGCCATTTTTGCGCAGTGGCGTTGCCGCTGGGAATTTGTTTTTGTAAGGCTTCTAACTCGGTAGCCAGCGCATTGTAATCAATATTGGCGCTGGCGCTGGCGCTGGCGATGTCGATGGCGATGTCCATGTCGATGGCGCTGGCGCTGGCGATGTCGATGGCGATGTCCATGTCGATGGCGCTGGCGATGGCGCTGTCGATGGCGATGGCGCTGGCGATGGCGCTGTCGATGGCGATGGCTCTGGCGCTGGCGATGGCTCTGGCGATGGCTCTGGCGCTGCGGCTGACGGTGGCGGTGGCGCTGCCGCTGGCGATGACGATGTCGATGTCGATGGTCATGGCGATAGCGATGGCCGATGCCAATAGCCAGCTTCTTGAAGCAAGTTGTTGGTTGCTGGAGTCTGACTTATTACTTAGGTCCACTAGCCACTGTAATAGTCCCTGTAGTTTGGGTAAGTCCAGATACCCATTTGCCTGTTGCTCCATTAATAACCAAAGATCTTGGGCTTGCTCTTCCAGTAGCCCCGACACTAACAAAAATATCTCTCGCCACCGTTCATCGGTTAGATGATTTTCCACCAGCGTCTGCATTAGATTCTTCTTGCTGATGTACCGAGCCGTAAGATATTCCTGCAGCGTTAGATGAGAAAAAGAGTATACACCGGCTGCACGTTCCACCAAAATTCCCTGCTGTACCTCAATGGCGTTGAGCACCTTAGCACCGTCTAGGTGTGATGGGGCATCCAGCGTATCGGCTAGAAATGTTGTAATTCGCTCGGTAATCTCAGATTCTGAAAAGAATAGCTGATCTTTTTGAAAACTGTCGTGGGCGATTTCTGAAAGCAAAACTTTTTCTAAATCCGCATGGAAGCCTTGGTAAATCGAATCTCGTCTAATCCGTTTTTCAGCGGCCCACTTCTTGAGTAAAATATCCAGTGCATCACCATATAGCGTGCTGCGAACCGTAGGCAGCGCCTGGGAAGAATCGTAAACTAAACACAGAAACGTTAGTAATAAAGGAGTTTGCGCTAGGTCTTTTGCAGAGGCATTTTCTGACTGGTTGATCAGCTTCCAAAAGGTATCCGCTGTGCCCGATTCTTTGTCTAACTTTGAACTAAACCAGCTTTCAACAAATTCTCGAATCTGATCATTGTCAAACTCTGCCATGGTGACATCAGTAAACCGATTAAACCCTCCTTTATAGGCCGCTACCCGGCAGGATGCCACAAATCGATTTTTTCGATGCTGATCGCAAAAGTTTTGAATTTGTTCAATAACATTATCCACCTGGCTAGACGGTACTTCATCTAACCCATCTAATAAAACCAGCAGTCTACCCTCTGCCAGCATGGACTTCACCAAACTGTCCGCATAGGGAAACCCGCTAATTTCCAACTCTCGAACAATTGCCTGCTCCAGGCTCATCTCTTTTGACTTAAAAGACTTTAGCTCGATAAAAACCGGCATCTGCTCATGTTTCATCGCCCCCTTCAGCGATTCCAACCCCAGCTTTCGCAGAAATGTGCTTTTGCCTACCCCCGGACCGCCTAGCACCATTAAATACTGTTCTGCGTTGGCAACCTTTAGCCCGTCCTGCCGTTCATTCGAGCCCACTCGAAACCGCCGGTTCCCCGCCTGTCGATACAGTTCCTCCATATGGTCAGTGGAAAAATATCTGCGGTCCGCATCGCTCAGAAACTTGACTGCTGTATAGATGGTGTCCAGCCCCATATCTTTGCCTGAGCCATAGCGCCGTAGGACTTTAACTTTGCAGTGACGCTCTCGATAGTTTTGGTAGTACGCCTCTGATGCGGCTGCAATGGCTTTGTGAGCTTTGATCTGCTCCTGCTTCAGATCCGTTTCCTCTAACCCCTGATGGTACTGAGCCTTCAGAGAACTCCAGGTAGCATCAAAAATGGGACCTACTATGCCATTGATAAAATCGCCAAGCATTGCCATGGGTGCATTTATTTCGCATCCAGTGTAGTCATTGCCAGCAAATATGGCACGTTGCGCTAAGGTGATTCCAGAAATTAGGCACATAAAAAAAAGCCGACCGGAAACCCGATCGGCGATACAGTCAACGCTTGTTTATTGGTGAAAGAACAGTGTGATTGCTCCTTTCAATAAATACTCATGCGGTGGAACCCACTTTTATGCAAATGAATGATTTCTTTTTCATAAGAAAAGGCCACTCGGTTATCCAAGTGGCCCTGCCGGGTATCAATTTAAGCCGAAAACCTTGGCTAGAAGTGAATTCAGGATTCGGAATTCGGAATTCGGAAAGGGTGGGCATTCTGACTTCCTAACTCCGAATTCCTAACTCTACTTTCCTAGAAAACCCCTCCGTTTTGTGTCGATACCCGCCCTACCTCAACACACCGTTCGGACTACCTAGACGTAAGTAAACTGATTCGTACTTGCCAGGTTCAAGCTAGAAGAATTCACCCCTTGAACAATACCGATCAGGTCGCCAGCAAAGTGAATACCTGCTCCGGCAACACCGCTAACAGAAACATTAGAAAGACTGTAGGAGGCCGCACTACCTAATAGCTGAATCCTGTCTGCAACATCACCAAAGAAATCATGAACATCAAAGTCCTGGATAACAGCATGGTCAGCTTCGCCATGGTCGTTGTAGAACACGCGACCACTCTCACCTAGAACAAAGGTGTCACTATCGCCATAGCTGCTGCTAGTGAGGATGTCACGTTCTCCTGTACCCTGGTATGCATAACTAGTGCCGTTGATAATATCGTTACCTAAACCACCGACAATCATGTCGCTACCCGAGCCACCGATGATGACATCATTGCCGTTACCAGCATCGATAATGTCATCCCCAGCACCAGCATTAATTTCGTTGTTGCCAGAGGTGCCCACAATGTTATCGAGACCAGAACCGGTGTAAATGTTCTCGAAGTTGCGAATAGTTTCGTCGTAGAATCCAGCAAAGCTAGCAACTTCAGACGTTAAGTTGTAGGTGCCACCACCATTCCAGTGGCGATAGTCCACGGTGTCGATGCCGGAACCACCATCCATAAAGTCATCACCGCTGCCACCTACGACACGGTCATTACCAGACCCGGCATAGACAATGTCATCACCAGCACCGGCATAGACTGTGTCATTGTCAGCGCCCGCAGAGATGTAGTCGTTGCCGCCCAGGGCCGAAATAAAGTCATTACCATCGCCTGTGTAGATGCGGTTAACCCCATTAGTGCCGATAACAACATCCGCACCGTCGCCTGTGTAGATGTTTTCAAAGTTGATGATGTCTTCGTTGTAGTAACCGGAGAAACTTGCCACCTCTGTTTGTAGGTTGTAGGTACCGCCACCATCCCAGTGACGATAGTCCACGGTGTCAACGCCAGACCCACCGTTCATGTAGTCGTCACCGCTGCCGCCGATAATAAAGTCATTACCCGCACCACCGTAAACAATATCCGCACCAGCACCCGCAGAGACATAGTCGTTGCCGCCGAGGGCCGAGATAAAGTCGTTGCCATCGTTGGTGTAGATGCGGTTGGCATCGTTCGTACCGATAACAATATCCGCACCGTCACCAGTGTGGATGTTTTCAAAGTTGATGATGTCTTCGTTGTAGTAACCGGAGAAGCTGGCCACCTCTGTCTGTAGGTTGTAGGTACCGCCACCATCCCAGTGACGATAGTCCACGGTATCGACACCGGACCCACCGTTCATGTAGTCGTCACCGCTGCCGCCGATAATAAAGTCGTTACCAGCACCGCCGTAAATGCTGTCAGCGCCAGCACCAGCAGAGACATAGTCGTTGCCGCCGAGGGCCGAGATAAAGTCATTGCCCTTGCCTGTGTAGATGCGGTTGGCACCGTTCGTACCGATAACAATGTCCGCACCATCGCCTGTGTAGATATTTTCAAAGTTGCGGATCTCTTCGCTGTAGTAACCGGAGAAACTGGCGATTTCTGTCTGCAAGTTATAAACACCGCCGCCGTCCCAGTGACGGTAGTCCACAGTATCGATACCTGTGCCGCCGTCCATAAAGTCATCCCCGCCGCCACCGCTGATAAAGTCGTTACCAGCGTTGCCAAACAGGATATTTCTAACGTTGTTACCGGTAATTCTGTCATTACCCGTGCCGCCAAAGGCATTTTCAATGGTAGCTCCGTAGGCAATGGCTAAATTGTTGACAGCATTGCTGCTGCCGTTAAGGGAGCCAATGGAGCTGAAGCGCCCTGCCCGCAGGTCGATAATGGAGCGACGGGTTTGGTTAGAGGCATTAATGGTATCGTTGCCCCCTCCATCCCAAATGGTTTCGATAAAGGTTTCGTTGTGGCTCCAGGTGTAGTTGTTGTGGCCCGCATTGTGGCTCCAGTTGGCACCATAGAGAGTTTGAATGGCGGCAATATCGTACAGACCTAGGGTGCGGGGTCTAACACCGGGCATATCGGGGTGGCCAATATAGGACATGACGGTGTACTGTCGACTGTCTTGCCACTCGCTAAGAATTTGGCCGTCCATCCCTTTGTTGCGTTGTTCACTGGAGGCGGCATACTGATCGTCAGGATTACGCCCCATGGTGACATCATTGAGACCGCCAACGGCGTGTCCTAGTTCGTGTAGCCACACAAAATAGCCCCAGGAGCCTGGGCTAAAGTTAGTTGCATCTTTGTCGATAACAATGCTGGCACCAGATGAATGGGGACGGGTGGCTAGACCCCCTGCCGGTTCAAAGTCTCCGTCACCATCAAAGTCGAAAAAGGTGTCAGCATAGCCAAAGCGCAGGGTGCCACCGCTGCTAAGTTCTTGGAATTGGATATTGGCGACATCTTCGTAGTGGTCTAGGGCTTGGCGGATTTGAGCCTTTTGGGTTGCGGAGAAGGCCGAGAAGTTTTTGTAGTGGTCGCGGCTAAAGCCAGATGGACGGGAACTGAAGAAGTTATAGGTGACTGTGGCACCATTACCCATATCGTCTTTATCGCCGACGTTGCCACCGTTGTTCCAGTGAATACCGTTCTTGTGTAGCAGTGCTTTGATGTAGCTAGCAAGCATTGTTAAAAGTCTCCAGAAAGGGTTGGGGGATTAGTTCCTAAAGAGATGAACCATAGAAGGACGTTGTTGGTTTGTTGTCCTTTCGATGGCTACTCGTGGAAGAAAACTGACTTTTATGCAAATGCTGGATCTTTTTTTTGAGATTTTTGGTGAATGCTTGGTTAAATAGTACGGTCCCTACTTGGAAGGTTAGAATCGACATTGAGAAAAGGGACGCTCAGGGCTTTTCTTCTTTTCGGAAGTATCAACGTTATGTCAATTAGGCAAATTGGGGTTTCCCTTGCACAAGCAAGTATTCGTTTCTTATGAAAGATTGAGTCCACCTAAATTGTTGACTTTTGCATAAAAAGTGATCGATTCATACGAGTTATCAGGAAACAGATCGATAATCTTGAGGAGGTTTGTATGAATGCTGGTATTACTTTGGCCTATGGAATCGCGTTTTAAGCAGCTTATTCTGATGCTTCAGGGGCAGTCGGATGGGGACGCTGACACGTTCTCTGAGCTAGTGGATATGATGATGCGATCGCGAAAAGTAGGCCGTCCCCCCAGAGGTCAGCCCCTGGCAGGGATCTATAAAGACATTTGCGATCGCATCCGGCAAACCCTGAAGGATCTTTTGCAAGACTGTTTTGAAAAAGGACTATTGCAGCCTGACCCCAGCTGGGGCTATGGACTCCGTACCCAGGCCACCCAAACCGCCCTCACTGACCCGTTGCTCAAGGGTCTGGCCCTAGAGGCCCAAAGCCAGCCAAACCCCAGCGGTCTGCGACAGCATGCCCTACTGCAGCTGGTGGAAGCAATTCGTGCCTGTGGACGGCTGGCCCATCCCCATCGGGCAAAATTCTCCCCCTCGTTTTATCCCCTACTCTACGAGGAAGCTGTCAACCGTACCCTGGTGTACGTCTGTCAGAAAATTGACACCTATGACCCCAACCGGGGGCAGGCCCAAAAGTTTATGAACTGGGTCAATTTTCGCTTGGACCGCATGGTGATTGAATGTCGTCGTCAGTTTAGCGATCGCGACACTCAGGAACTGCCCAACCTCAACGATCTTGAACGGTTGTCCCAGCCGGAACCCCAATCTTCTCTGGCCAAGGATGTGCGAGATTATATCGCCGCCGATCCAGAGGGGGTGTTCCAATCTACCCACATTCGTAAACGTCCCGATGCCAGCTTTCAGGCGATTGCCCTAGCTCGATTTGCTGACCAAAGCTGGGAAGAGATTTCCACCCAGTTGGGAATTAAGATTCCCACCCTCAGCAGTTTCTTTCAACGCTGTTGCGACAAATTTTCCGACCAGTTTCAAACCCTTTTGTAGCGTTCCCCTTTTCCCCTTTTTTCTTCCCAAACCGCTGTGCAGCAAAGGCAACCCGGCCATGACTATCCCTTCGACTCTTTCCAACGTTACCGTTCCCCTTTCCCTAGAGCCTCACCACCAGGCGGAACAATTTCGAAAACATCAGCCGTCACCTCAAAAAGCAAAACAGGTGTATCTCAATACCCTGGCCATCTATGCCACTCGCTTTTATCTCGAATGTTTGGGATACGAGCCCGATCTGGCCGCCAGCGATGGTCTGAATCCGGTGCAGCAGATGTTGTTGGGAACAGCTGCCCTAGCCGTTAAAGGCTATGGTCAGCTAGAGTGTTTGCCTGTGGTAGGGGAAGTCAGCGAGGTTGCGATCGCCCCTGAGCTGCACCAGGATCGTCTGGGCTATGTTGTTGTGCACCTGGATGATAGTTTACGCACCGCCACCCTCCTTGGCGTTGTTACCCAACCTGCGACTCAAATAGCCCTTGATCAGCTGCAGTCCTTGGATATTCTTTCAGAGTTGTTGATACCCACCGTACTTCAACAGGCGGGAGAACAAATGACTCAACTCAGCCGTTGGTTACAGAACCTGGCTGATGAGGGTTGGCAAGTGTTGGATAGCATGGCCATCCCCAGGACCCTGGCTTTTAGAAACCAGGCTGCTGCCGTCAATGAAGACCTAATTACTCGCAGCAAGCGCATTAGCTTAAACAACCAGGAGATTACCCTGACGGTGGGTCTGTTGCCTCTGTCGGATACTCAAACAGAAATTCAGGTGCATGTGCATGGCGCTGAGACAGAATCGTACCTGCCGCCCCAGCTAAAGCTCGGTGTTTTAGACAGCAATAACCAAGAAGTGATGCAGGCGGAAGCCCGAGCCACAGAGGCCATTCAGCTAAAATTTACCGGTCACCCCGGCGAAGAATTTAGCCTTCGGCTGACCCTCCAGGACACCAGCTTTGCCGAAAGGTTCGTGATTTAATGCCATGACTGAGAAACTCGTCACCCTAAAGCTTGAAGGCGATCTGGAAAACAACGGTTTCCATGTGCTTTTGGAAATTGGTGCAGAGGGTGCCCGTCCAGATTTAGAAGCCATCGGCTCTCTACCTCCCAACCCAGGACTGTTGCAACAGCTGCAAACGTGGCAGGACAGCTACCGCTTGATGGATAGCCCATCCCGAATTCAGCCCCTGGAGATTACCTATGTGGGGTCCCTCCATACGGTGGAGTCCTGTCAGCAGGCGGCTAAAGCCCTCGGGGAACAGTTCAAAGCGTGGCTGTTATCGCCTACGTTTTCCACCATCGATCGCCCCCTGCGGGAAGAGCTCAATTCCACCGATACTGTCCGTTTGGTTATTCGGACCACCAATTCTCATCTCCAACACCTACCCTGGCATGTGTGGGATCTGATCGACCGCTATCCCCAACTGGAAGTTGCGTTGGGAACGCCCACCCTAAAGCGGTTGGATGTTCCCCCTGGGCAACAATCCAGCGTTGTTAAAATTTTGGCGATTTTAGGGGACAGCAGTGGGATAGATGTCACCGCCGACCGTCAGCTATTGGACGCTATTCCCGGCGCTGAGGTGACCTTTTTAGTCGAACCCCAGCGCCAACAGATTACGGATCAGCTGTGGGAACAACCCTGGGATCTGCTCTTTTTTGCGGGCCATGGCCGTACCGAAGCCGGTGCCGGTCGAATCTTTATTAATCCAAAGGAAAGTCTCACTCTGGAGGAGCTTAAATATGGTCTACGTGAGGCGGTACGTCAGGGGCTGCAGTTAGCTATTTTTAATGCCTGTGATGGTCTGGGTCTGGCCAATGTCTTGGCCCCCATCGGGCTACCGCAAATGGTGTTGATGCGAGAACCGGTGCCTGACCGGGTGGCCCAAACCTTCTTAAAATATTTTTTAGATGCCTATGGGGCGGGTAGCTCGCTGTACTCGTCTACCCGTCAGGCCCGAGAACGGTTACAAGGCATCGAAGACCAGTTCCCCTGTGCCAGCTGGTTACCCATTATCTTTCAAGTCAACCCATCCCTACCCAAACGCTGGTCTCAGTTAACCGTTGCGCCCCAAGGTGGTTCTTCCAACAGACCTTTGGTGGGTGGTTTACCCATTAAACAGTTACTCACCCTTGGGGCCATTGTCACCGCCAGTCTCGGCATCCTGCGTTGGACCGGGGTGCTGCAGCGTTCAGAACTGGCAGCCTACGATCAGCTGATGCGACAGCAGCCTGCCCAAGTAAACCAGCGGGTACTGGTTGTTGAAGCAACACGAGAAGATGTCAACACCTATGGCTATCCATTACCGGATGAGGTGCTGGCCATGGCCATCAACCAGCTACGTCCCTATAATCCACGGGTAATTGGTTTGGATATTTTTCGTCCAGAGGCTGCGCCCAATACTCTTCTAGGGGAAGCCTTTCAAGACAATAATGTGGTCGCCCTGTGCAGTTTTGGCCAAGGTGGCGGTAACCAGGGGGGAATTGCCCCACCACCGGAGCTACCGGAAACCCAGGTGGGGTTTAGCAATGTGGTGGTGGATCCAGACGGTGTGCTGCGGCGACAGCTGTTGTTTGCCCAGCCTGATACGACCAACCCCTGCACCAGCCGTACCTCGCTGGCCATGCTGACCACCCTCCACTATTTGGATGCCGATGGGATTCAGTTGGAAACCGTGAGCGATCGGCTACTGCGTTTGGGGGACGCCACCCTTACCCCCCTAGAAACTGGCAGCGGCGGCTATCAGGGCATTGATGCCCGAGGCTTTCAACTGTTGTTGCGCTACGGCGGTGTCCAGCCAGAACAGCGCATTACCCTCTCTGAGCTATTAAGAGGTGAAACCAATTGGGAAACATTGGAAAATTACGCTGTTGTCATGGGAATGAGCGCCCCTGATTCGAATCCCACCGATTATTTTGTTACGCCCCTAGGGGCTAAAGCCTGGTCCCAAACCAAGATTCCTGGCATTGATATCCATGCCCAAACCATTAACTATCTTTTAGCTGCGGCCCTAGACAACGGTGCTTTGTTAAAAAGTACCCCCGTTTGGGCCGATTGGCTATGGATTGCTGGGGGTGCTTTGATAGGCTGTGGACTAACAGTTAAACGCCGAACGTGGCCACTGTGGCTGCTCAGTTTAGGTCTAACCACCTTGGCGTTGTATGGCGTTAGCTGGTGGCTATTTGCCATGGGCTGGTGGGTGCCACTAGTGCCTGGCACCCTGGCGTTATTAAGCGGCAGTGGTACGGCTGTAGCTTTGCCTGGCGTTACTAGAAAAGATCGCCCCTCTGGTAATTCCTGACCTGTTACTGAAGCTAATGTAGTTACAACTTATACGAAGAGGGAATCTGCCCCATGTCTCGACTATCGTATTCATTTCTAAAGGCATTCATTAGCTCAGTAGCCGCTATGGGTACGGTGCTATCCCTGCCGGGATTGGCCCTGCAGTACAACCCACCGAATCGGGGTGCCCCCTCCAGTACGTGGGATGCCGGTAGCCGTACGGGCCCCTGTGGCAACCTAACGGCAGTACAGCCCACCCAAACCAACTGGGGAGAAACCCTGCAGGCACGCCCTAGCTTTGGTATTTACGTATCTGACCCCGTAACAAATCTTACCTTTGAGCTTAGGGATGAGCGATCGCAACAGATTTTGCATCAGGTTACCTTTGAGCAGGTCGATGGACCGGGCATTAGTTTTTACACCCTGCCGGAGACTGCCCCAGCGTTGCAGGTCAACCAATATTACCGCTGGCAAATTAGTCTAGAGTGCGAACAATTTAGCACCGCCAACATTACCTACACAGGTAGCCGCCAGGCCGATGGCATCATTTTTCGCCGTAGGGCCAGTGATGAGCTGCAGACGGCTCTAGCCGATACCCCTGATGCAGAGAAACCTGACCTGCTTGCCACCAACGGTCTGTGGTACGACATGGTTCACTCCCTGTTGCTACAACAGCAGTCAGAGCAGTGGACTGAGGCATGGCAAACGGTCCTGGCCCATCCCATGGTCCAGCTAAATAATCTCATGGAAGCCACCTTAGTTGACTGTTGTTTAAGTGTTGATTGTTTATCAGCAAATCGGTCTTCTACTCAATAGCCCCCGTTTCAGCCCTTTAAAGCAAAAAATTAACCAAAGGAGTTCCCCATGCTGCCAGTTGCCCTCCTTGCAGTGACCATTCCGGAAAATGCTCCGTCCGCGGCCCTACCCCCCGTAGCTGTTCCAGCTGCTTCAGCTCAACCACGCTTTAGCAACGGTGCTCAACCCGATGTTCTGGTGGCACAGGCCATTACCCCGGCTGAGGCCAGTACGGTTGTAACATCCACTGGCCATCAAATTGAGATTACTGGAGGACAAACCTCTGGGGATGGTGGCAACCTATTCCACAGCTTTGAACAGTTTGGTTTAACAGAGCAGCAGACTGCCAACTTTGTTGCCAACCCCCAGGTGCAAAATATTCTAGGCCGAGTACAGGGGGGAAATGCCTCCTATATCGATGGCATTTTGCAAGTAAGCAACAGCGATGCCAATCTGTTTTTACTCAATCCGTCTGGAATTTTGTTTGGTGAAAATGCCAGGCTGGACTTAAACGGCAGCTTTACGGCAACAACAGCGGATCGTGTAGGCTTTGGCGACAGCTGGTGGGATTCTGTGGGAACCAGTGACTACGGTTTGTTGACCGGTGACCCTAACCAGTTTTCGTTCAGCGCTCTGCAGGCAGGCAGCGTGGTTAACCTGGGAGAGCTTGCCGTTGATCAGCATCAAAGCCTAACTCTGTTGGCGGGCAACGTGGTGAATACGGGGAGTGTGTCTGCCCCAGGTGGGTGGGTAACGTTGGCATCCGTGAACGGACAGCAGGTGGTTACCCTAGGGGCTGCCGATGGAGTGTTGACCATGGAACTTATCCCCCTCGCCCCGGAGCAGGGCCTGTCTGCCTTGTCACTACCGGAATTACTCACCGGGGGCGCGATTAACGAAAGCAGTGAGCTAGCCATTGCCCCCGATGGCACCGTCTCACTCCAGGGGGTGACTCTTCCAAATGGGGCTGGTACCACCGCCGTTGCCGGTAACTTGGATGTCGGCGGTCAGTCAGGGGGAGAGATTAATGTTATTGGCGATCGCACTGCACTTCTTAACGCTAACCTGGACGCATCAGGCATAGATCAAGGGGGCACCATCCGGGTTGGTGGAGGCTACCAGGGGAATGATGCCATTCCAAATGCGCAGATTACTTACATCGATGCTGGGTCTAACCTGGATGTCAGTAGCGCAGATACAGGGGATGGTGGTCTGGCCGTGGCCTGGGCTGATGGTTTGACAAGCTTCTACGGCAGCGTGAGTGCCCGTGGTGGAGATCAATTGGGCGATGGTGGGTTTGTAGAAATCTCTGGTAAAGATCAGCTGATTTTCCGTGGCAATGTGGATACTAATGCTACCGCTGGTGAAATGGGGACCCTATTATTAGATCCTCTCAATATCGTGATTGCCGCTGGCACTGGTGATGGCGATGGCGATAGTTCTAATATGACATTTGAGGGTGATGTTAGTGGGCTTTTGGGACAAATTTTAGAGACTGATTTTCCAGGAGCCACTGTTACTCTTTTTGAGTCAGAATTAGAGGGACTCAGCGGTGATACCAATGTGATTCTTCAAGCCAGCAACAATATTACCCTGGATGATTTACCCGATAACGAACTCACCTTTCAGGCAGGCGATAGCACCATTGAGTTTGATGCGGGCAACGAGTTTATTATGGATGGTTCTGATACCATTGCCACCAACGGTAGAAACTTAATTATTGATGCCAATACGCTGACCTTAGGTAATCTTTTTACTGACGGTGGTGATATTGAGTTAACTGATAATATTTTGTTGCCCGCTAACGCCACCTTTAATACTGGTGTTGGACAGCCGGGAGATATTAATATTGGATTCGGTGGTTTTTCTAATAGTATTGATGGTTCCCTAGGATTAGTTAGCCTGGAGCTAATAGCTGGGGATGGAAATATTAACCTGGATAGCGCAGTGGGTAACAATTTTATGTTATCGAGCTTAACGCTTCAAGGTAACGCCATTGATTTCTTTCGGTCAATTAATACGACCATGGGTATTGTGATTACGGCTCAAGATTTGCCCTCATTTGCCAATTTATTTGGCCAGATTGATACGGGGGGAGATATTTCAATTGCTAGTCAAAATGATATTCGCAGTCGAAACGCTACGATTACGGCTGGGGGTAGCATCTCAATTACGACACCGGAAGATATCACCGTTGAAAGCGGCAGCTGGATGGCTACGAATGATATTGAGTTGCTAGCAGACGGCACTACTTTTGTTAACGATTCACTTGATGATGCCTTGACTATGAGTGCTGGCAACGAGCTAGTTTTACAGGGAACAGAGCTTTTACGAGTGCAGGCCAATAACAATCCTGGATCGGAGTTAAGGACAATAGTAGGAGATTTGACTTTAAGAAGCGACGGTGTGATTGTGGCTGATGCTACGTTTAATGCTGGCAATGATTTTCTTGCCTTGGATTTGACTGATAACCCTGGTGATCTAAGTGGTACATCCACCGATACACTCATTAGCAGCACGGGAGATATCAGCTTTGGTGATTACATAGGTCTAGCTCTTAAGGTGGAGACTCAAGGTAGTATTAGCGGTGGAGATATCACTATTGTTGGTCCTAATCCAACATTGGCGGGGGCAGATCCTGATATTCCGCAACTAAATAGTTCGTCAGCGTTGATTTTACGGGCAGGCAATGCTCTCCAAAACGCTTCAAATGAGCCAGGAGAAAGCGTAGGCGGCACCACCTTTACCAGCAGCGCTGCCACCATAGGAAATATTTCAGTAGGGGATATTGATACTCGGGTTGTCCAGGGGGAAGGGGGACCTGTTATCCTCAGTGCCACCGGACAAATCACCACCGGGGATATTAACACTTCCACCGCCCAAGTGGATGTCGACGACTTTGCTCCTCCCTTCACCCGAGGTGGCGATGTTAGCATTAATGCCGCCGAATCAGTGACTGTGCAATCAGTGATGAGTGATGGTGGTGAGATTGACATCCGTGGTTCTGAGATCCAGACGGGACGCTTGCAAGGCTATAACCCTGATACCAATCTTTCCGATGAAGCAACGGAGGGAAAAGTTAGCCTAATTTCTACCCAAGGAGATATCGAAGTGGGTAGCATTCGTGCTGGAGTAGGCGGAGTAGATATTAATGCAGCGGAACGATTTCGAGCTGTTGGGGAGACAGACAGTTTCTTTTTAGGCACCATCGGTGGCGTGGAAGAAGGTACCATCCCCATTAAGGACAGTCCGGAGGTGATTGATTACCTGGTGAGTCAGGGGTTTGATCGAGCTGAGTTAGAAATTTCTGAAGCGACAGTTTTAGTGATTAATGATCAGGAGGTGCCTACAAGCATAATCGCTTACTCGGGCGATGGTGAAACATCTAACATCGCTATCCGCCATGGGGGCATGGACTTGCCTGACAGTGAAGATGTCGTCATTGACGGGGGTGCAGGTGACTATGAGTTTGCCATTGGACCCACCATTAACTCAGGGCTGGAGGATAACGATAACAATTTAGCTGGGTTTGATCCGCTGGATGCAACTGCGGCAATCACTCTATATCGTTCAGGGGACTTTACAGTATATGAGACCATTCCCTCTGCCATTAGTGGGACCGTGGGTGCGATTGTTGTCGGCAATGATATTAACAATGGCCAGGTCTATTCTACGTTTTTGAATCGTCCCTTACCGCCAAATATTGAGCCAGATCCACCTGTAATTGTGTCTCCAGAGGTGGATAACCCTGTAACGGGAGATTCTCTTGGGGAAACAGAAACCCTGGTGGCTGACAATGATCCAGAGGTTGATACTGACGCCATTTGCCAACCTGCCACATCGAGCCTAATTGCCAGTCGTTCAGAGGACGGTTCTGGTGAGTGTGCAGCGCCAGCCACCAATGATATTTTGCAAATTGAGGACGATATTAATGCGGTGCCAGAGCAGCCCTAGGAACATTTGACATGGTGCAATTGAGAAAATATTGGGGCAGTTGTAGAACGCAGCGATTCAAATGGTCACGTTATCTGGCTGTGGCATTGGCGGTAATGCTGTGGGTTGTTGCTGGATTCCCCCTGGGCGGACAATTTGGGACTGCATTGTCTGCAACTGCACCGCCTGGGCCAACGGCAGTCGATCTCTCTGCTGAGGATTGGTTTGAGCAGGGAATGGCGCACTATCGTAATCATCAGCTAGATGCTGCGATCGCACCCTGGCAAGCGGCTCTAGAGCAGTACCACCAAGACCAAAATAAATCAGGTGAACAAAGAGTATTAGAACTCCTTATTTTTGTACATCTAGAATTGGGCCAGCATCGTCAGGTAATTCCTCTGGCCCAGCGCGCCTTAACTGTTGCTACCAATCAGGAAGATTTACGCGCCCGCATCCAGGCCAACCTTGGCATTGCCTACAACGCCCTAGGCAATTATCTAGCCGCCATCGAAACCTATGAAAAGGCCCTAACCGATATTCGCAACAACCAAACACCAACAACCCAGAACAATGAAGCTCAGGTGTTAGGGCTACTGGCCAATGCCCATGAAGGTCTGGGTAATTATGAACGGACGGCTGAGCTACACCAACAGAGTTTAGCGCTGGCACAACAATTAGCAGATCCCCAATTAATAGCTGTTGCCCATGTCAACCTGGGGGCAACCTACGCTCGCCTGGGCAATTATGAACGGGCGATTGAGCACTACACCACCAGCTTAGAGCTATTCAAATCTGGGGGCGATATCCAAGGAATAACCTACGCTCTCAACAACCTCGGAGCAGCTTATTATGTACAAGGACAGCCATCCTTAGCCATTGACCAGCTGCAACAGGCATTAACCATTGCCGAGGCTAACCAACAGCCAGATATGGTTGGTGTAGCCCTGGGTAGTTTGGGGAGTCTATATGCCGATCAAGGAGACTATGAGCGGGCGCTAAACCATCACCAGCAGAGCCTGAACAATGCCCGCTCAACTGCCGATCCTCAAACCATTGCCGTCGCGTTAAATAATCTTGGTCATACCCTATTTAAATCAGGTCAGCTGGCAGCCTCTGAAGCCAAACTGTACGAAGCGGTCAATATTTTAGAATCTCTTCGACCTGGTTTAGATGATACGAGTCAAATTTCTATCTTTGACACCCAGGTGCTGACCTATAACTTATTGCAACAAATTCTGGTGGCCCGAGGCAATACCGAAGCTGCATTGGAAGTGGCCGAGCGGGGGCGAGCGAGGGCCTTTGTTGAACTGGTGGCCGAACAAACAGAGACCTTGGCTGAGACGACCCAGGCACCTGATATTAAGCAAATCCGTGCTGTTGCAATGGAGCAACAGGCCACCCTAGTGGAATATACCCTGGTGCCTGACGATGGTTTTAAGTTCCAAGGTAAACAGAGGGGAACAGCAGAACGTCTCTACATTTGGGTAGTTCAGCCTACAGGACAGGTGGATTTTCGGGAGGTGGATCTCAGACCGCTGCAGGAGAAGGGCACCTCCATTGCCAAGCTGGTGGAAACGAGCCGTACCCGTAACGGGATTCGGGGCAACAGTCGAGGCCTACCGAGACCCGGCGATCAAGTCCGACGAGAAGGAGAACCGCTGGATTGGGCTCCCTATGAAGTCACTGCCGTTGACCCCCGTGCAGGGACTGTTACCCTCAGCCATCCAGACTTTATGCTGCCAAACCCGGTGGTTCCCATCACTGAAGTTCACCAAGTCACTGCCTTTGCCGCCGTCTTCAGGCAGCCCTCCCAGTGGCAAGATCTATACAACCTATTGATTACCCCCGTGGAAGATCTGTTGCCGACGGATCCCCAGCAGCGAGTTGTCTTTATCCCTCAAGAGCAGCTGTTCCTGGTGCCATTTCCAGCCCTCCAGAAAGAGGATGGCAGTTATCTCATTGAACATCACACCCTTTTGAGTGCTCCGGCTATTCAGGTTTTAGCACTGACTGATGGTGGAGAACAATCAGCGACTGGTCAGCCCTTAGTCGTCGGCAATCCTACTCCCATGCCCGAGAATCTTCAGGCGCTTCCCCATGCCGGGACGGAAGCCAGCAGTATTGCCAATGTGCTTGGTACTCATGCCTTGATTGGAAAAGTGGCAACAGAAACCGTCGTCAAACAACAGCTCGCCACTGCATCGTTGATTCATTTGGCCACCCACGGCTTTTTTAATGAAGCTAATCCACTACAGGGGTCCCTAGCGTTTGTCCCTGATGATAGCCAGGACGGCTTTCTCACTGCCGCAGAAATCTTAGACCAGACCCTACAGGCAGATCTGGTGGTACTGAGTGCCTGTGACACTGGGCGAGGACAAATTACCGGCGACGGCGTCATTGGGCTATCCCGCTCCTTTCTAGCGGCTGGGGCCGATAATGTTATGGTTTCCCTATGGCAGGTGCCTGACGAAGCCACAGCTCAGCTGATGGTGGAGTTTTATCGTCAGCGCCAGCGATTGGACAATGCTCAAGCATTGCGTCAGGCCATGCTAGCCATCCGTAAACAGTATAAAGATCCCGTTGCCTGGGCTGCTTTTACGTTGATTGGTGCGGTAAATTAAGGCAATCGCACAGCTACGGTGCCACGGCTAATTTGGCAAGGTAATGCAGCTGACTGACCTACTTATCGCTACGTGCTTCAACATGCTTGCGCAAAAACAGCACAAGAATCAGCAACACCACCAGTTCTATTAAGTTTATTTGGGGATATTATCAGGATTCTCTCAGCTTGCCTGGTTAAAGTCATATCAACTAAAAACAAGACTGATCTGTGCTGTTAATACCTGTGTTGTTCTAATGAAATTTGACCCCGGCTCTATTCAATTTCGCCTTACCGCTGGCATGGTGCTGGCATCTATTCTCGGCTTTGGTGGAATGACCGGCTGGAGCAACTTTAGGATGCAGCAAATCCTGATTCAAGGGCATAAAGATAATGCCGTGGAGATCGCCAATCGGTTTGGTCAAGATGTAGAACTGATGGATGAAGCCATGGCGTCTACAGAGGCCCTGGAGAAGGTAATTAACTATCGCTCGACGGCAGATACCGCCATTTGGATTCGCTCTCCCGAGGGAGACATTATTGCTAAATCTGACACCCTAGATATGGGCTCTTGGAAGAAAGGTGGACTGGCTGAGCAGGTCATTCGGCTACCCTCTTCGCCCCAGCTAGATAGCGTCACCATTGGTGACCGGCAGATGATTGTGTGTATTTCTCCTTTGGAAGTGGATGGCACGGTTTTAGGAGATCTATTCGTCATTGACGACATTACCCAGAACCAGGCGAGCTTTGCTACCGTGACTCGTGACCTGACGTGGACTAGCATTTTTGTGATCGCTCTGTCAGCCGTTGTGATTGCCATCTATGTACGGCAGTCCATTAGACCTATTCGTAAGATGAATAGGCTGGCGGCCAATGTATGTCCAGATAACCTGGCAGATGCCCATTTGGAGTTGGATCGAGCCCCGACAGAAGTGAGAGACTTGGCCCAAGCCTTCAACATGATGCTGGGGCGTTTATCATCTGCCTGGAACCAGCAGCGACGGTTTGTCAGTGATGTGTCCCACGAGCTGCGTACTCCCCTTACCCTGGTACATGGCTATCTGCAAAGTACCCTGCGACGAGGCAATACCCTGAGTGAGCCCCAGAGAGAAGGGTTGGAAATTGCCGCAGCAGAAGCAGATCGGACCATTCGGATGCTGCAGGATTTGTTGGACATGGCCCGCGCTGATGGGGGCCATATGCGATTCCATTTGGAACAGGTACCCCTGAAGGATTTTATTCTAGACACCCTTGAAATGTGTCGCTACTCTAGCGATCGCGTTCAGGCCGATATTGAAATGTCCGGTTTAGATGCTTTTGCCGACCGCAATCGGTTAAAGCAGGTGCTGATTAACTTGATTGACAATGCCATCAAGTATTCAGATGACGATACGGTGGTGACCGTGAAACTGCGTCAAGAAGGGGAATGGGCCGTAATTCAGGTATGCGATCGCGGTCGAGGCATTCCCATGGCTGACCTCACCCAAATTTTTGAACCCTTTTATCGTGTGGATGAAGACCGTTGTCGAGCCACAGGCGGCACAGGCCTTGGTTTATCCATCGTCAAAACCCTAGTAGAGGGTATGCGGGGAAAAATTAAGGTTCAGTCTAAGCTCGGTGAAGGTAGTATATTCACCGTCAGTCTGCCGTCTTAACCGCGCTTTCTGAGGAACTACCCCAGCTCTAAATGTGAAAAACAGGGTGTTTCTGATCACGGGAATGAAATGATCTTTAAGACCGTTCAAGGTCTAAGATTGGCACACTAAAGTCATACCCAGGATCAGCAACGCAAAAAATTACGAGGTTATTGCCGGAGTCCATCATCATGACCGAGACCGCTGCCAAAATTTTAGTTATCGAGGATGAAACCCAACTTGCCAAATTTGTGCAAATGGAGCTTTCCTACGAAGGCTATGAGGTTGCTATTGCTAACGACGGCCTGTCCGGGCTGATGGCTGCCCGAGATACTGTTCCTGATTTAATTCTGCTGGACTGGATGATGCCGGGTCTAGCGGGGGTAGAAGTCTGTCGTCGTCTGCGCAGTACCGGCGCCCAAATGCCCATTATCTTTCTCACCGCCAAGGATGATGTATCCGATCGGGTTGCCGGACTGGATGCCGGTGCCGATGACTATGTGGTCAAACCCTTCAGCATTGAAGAACTATTGGCCCGGGTGCGAGCTCATCTGCGTCGCAACGATCCCCAGGAGGCCGAAACCCTACAGTTTGAGACCCTGTCGTTAAATCGAAAAACCCGCGAAGTCTTTCGTGGCGACCGGGGAATGGAGTTAACCGCCAAAGAATTTGACCTGTTAGATTATCTAATTGCCCACCCTCGCCAGGTGCTGACTCGCGATCAAATCCTAGAAAAGGTCTGGGGCTATGACTTCATGGGGGACTCCAACATTATTGAAGTGTACATTCGCTATTTGCGCTTAAAGCTAGAGGCCGAAGGCGAAAAGCGTTTGATCCAGACCGTGCGCGGTGTGGGCTATGTTTTGAGAGAGTAGTTGACAAGTGCCTCCCACTACTATTGAGCTCGATCTCATTCGCATGATTTGGGCCTTGGGACTGGCCGCCTTTACTATTGGACTTGCCCTATGGCAGCGTTTAGGTTTGGCTAGTACCCTAGCTTTGGCCACGCTGCGTACGGTAGTCCAGCTGTTGGCAGTGGGTATTTTTCTATCCATTGTGTTTACCCTACGCAATCCAGGTTTAATTCTCCTGGTGCTGCTGGTAATGGCCACCATCGCCGCCCTTACCGCCCGTAACCGCATCGGTAAAGATATTCCTGGGCTAGTGCTGTGGCTATGGGGGGCCATCCTCGCCAGTACAGCGGCGACCATGGTTTACACCATGACAGCGGTGGTACGTCCAGAACTTTGGTACGAACCGAGATACTTAATCCCCCTGACGGGCATGGTGTTAGGCTACGCCCTCAATGCCTCCTCACTGACAGGGGAACGGTTGGTCAATGCCCTGCGCAACAATCGTATTGATATTGAAACCCACTTAAGTTTAGGCGCCACACCCAACCAGGCCATTTCCACCTATCGGCGAGACGCCATCAAAGCTGGTTTAATTCCCATGATCAATTCCATGATGGTAGTGGGGTTAGTGACCCTACCGGGCATGATCACAGGGCAGATTCTCGGGGGCGCAGACCCGCTTAACGCGGCTCTATACCAAATGTTGATTATGTTTATGTTGGCCTTTGCCAGCTTATCTACATCAATTTTGGTGACCCATGCCATCAAGCAACAGTTTTTCAATTCCGCCATGCAGCTGGTTGAACCCAAAAAGCGCAGATGAGCTGGCCCATCTGCGCTTGTGGTTTTTAGGTGACGTCTGGTGCCGCAATAAACATTGCCCTAATACTGATCAACTCATCCCTTGATACGCCATTAACTGTAGCCAGTACTTCTGTACCCAGAGAAATCGTGGCTCCATCGGAGCTTTGACCTAAGGAGAGATCATCGAAGATCAGACCATCGGCAAGCCCAATCTTATCAGTGCCAACCTCAAAATCCGTAATCACGTCTGCGCCAGCGCCAGCCGCCAAAATAAAGATGTCAGCTCCACTACCGCCAGAGTCGTCATCACCGGTCAACGTATCGTTACCGAGGCCACCCCGTAGAATATCGTCACCATGGTCACCCCAAATCTGGTCATCGCCGGTGCCGCCTAGGAGTATATCATTACCAGCTTTGCCGCCAATAAAGTCATCACCTGCTCCGCCGGAGATCCAGTCATTACCGCCCTCAGTGCCAACACCAGAATCACGGTCATTTAGGTCACCTCGCAATACATCGTTATTGATGCTGCCATAGATTCTATCGTCACCTAACCCACCGGCAATTAGAACAGTGCCATTACCAGCTCTAATTTCATCATTACTTTCGGTACCTACCAGTGTTTCAGAGTTTGTATCTGTACTGTTATCTGATGATTGTCCATCGCTAGTTCCGTTATTAGAGGATGAGTTATTTCCAGCATTGTCACTGTTAGAAGAGTCATCTCCAACATCGTCGTTGTTAGAGGATGAGTTGTCGCCATCGTCATTATTGGATGAATTATTGCCGGTATTGCCTCCATCACTGGATGAATCACCATCGGTGGATGAGTCATCGTTAGAGGATGAGTTGTCATTAGCGCTATCATCATCAGAAGATGAATTATTGCCGGTATTATCAGCTCCGTCATCATTAGATGAGCTATTGTCTGTACCGTTATTATCAGATGAATCGTCTAAAGTATCGTTGTCGCCAGATGAGTCATTGTTAGGGGATGAATTGTCGTTAGTCCCATCATCATCAGATGAGGTATCATCGGTATTGTTGTTGCCAGATGAGTCGTTGTTGAAACCTGAATCATTACCGGTATCGTTATTAGAGCCTGAGTTATTTCCAGTGTTACTGGAAGATGAATTATCGTTAGTATTGTTATCAGAGCCTGAGTTGTCACCTGTACTGTTATCAGAGGATGAATCATCGTCAGTATCGTTGCCGCTGGATGAAGCATGATCATCGTTAGGGGGAGTAGTTACCTCTGATTCTCCCTTCGCTAAGACAATAGTTAGATAATCATAATAGTAATTAGGATCATTCTCTCGATACTCGTAACCAATACCAAGATGAATGACATCAGGGTTTAAAAGATTTTCTCTGTGACCTGGACTTTTAAGCCAATCTTGAACAACTATATTGGGGTCGTAATATCCAAAAGCAATATTTTCACGAACAACTTGATAGTCGTAGTTAGCATCATTGACCCTGGTGCTGACAGTAGAGTTATCAGCACCTACATGGGGATCTTTGCTCTCATCATCCCAAGTCTGCTGTGCTAAATAATCGCTATGATCCTGAGCTGCTTTATCTAGCTCTGTATTAAGGATTAATGGAGAAAGCCCCTCATACTGACGTTCTTTATTAATTAGATCAAGTAATATTTTGTCAATTTCTGAAGCTGTAAGCTTATCGAGTGTAGCCATTTTTATAGGTATTTCGGATCGGTATGTGTCTTACTGTTCTTTTGTATCTGCACACATGCTTTGATCCCCATGGTGCTAGCACCCAACTTAAAGAAGATTTTTTGAAGTATCTCTTTATCTCATGTGAATCCACTGAAAGTGCTTTCAACAGTTACGGTGACATCATCGATGCCTGACCCATTTCCATGGTGTAAATAACTCGGTGTATTTGCGAATTTTCTCGGAATATTGGTTCTAAAACAGCCCTCTTCAAGATCTTAAACAATATAACAACAACTTTAGATAGATTCTATTGTGAAGCTCAGATGTTGGTACACCTTCCCATTATTTGCATAGGTAGAAAAAAGCACCAACTGTTAATCGCTCAGGTGAGTTGTTGCTTGGTGATTGAAGAGATTTGTCGTTACTGGTATTAGTGTGTGAAGCGACCAGTAATACCGGCGATGAGTCTGGATATGACAAACACGGTCATTCTGAGGATCAGTACCCTACCCTGAGGAGATTGCACATAAATAAAATCCCCAGTAGGATTCTTTTCAGCAACTTCCTCCCCTTACCAAGGGGAGGTGCCGTAGGCGGAGGGGTTTTCGGTCATTGAGGCAAGTGATCCAGCCCCCTCCCTGACGGTTCCCCTTGGCAAGGGGAACCAGGTATTGCCAAGCCTTGTAACGGTGATCTATTTTTATGCACACGCCTGACCGAAGGTATAGCAAACTATGGAATGCTGCTAACACCTTACGATAGTATCCAGACTGTTAAAAACAACTGTTATCGATTGAAAGGATGAAATCGATAACACCCATACACAGGTCAACAAGATGACATCAAATTGGTTAGGTTTAATTGTAGGCGGTCTGCTACCGGCTCTTCTTTACGGCATTTCTAGCATCTTTGCCAAAAGCAGCACCAATGCAGGGATGTCGGTAGGGGGGCATTTATTTATTATCGGTATTGCCATTAGCATTACCGGATTATTGTTTAATCTGCTGCTGCCACTCCATATTCCTTCCCTAGGCGCTGTAGCATCGTCCTCAATGCAAGGAGTGTTTTGGGGATTAGGAACGGGTTGTGTAGTACTGGGCTTAATTAATTATCAAACCCCACTGGCCAAACTGGTGCCGCTGTACAACATGAATACATTGGTCACATCTAGTCTGGCCCTGATTATTTTTGCTGAGGGAGCCACGGTAAACTCCTTGCAGCTTGTAATGGGGGCTGTGTTGATTGTTGCCGGGGGTATTTTGGTATCTGGAGCTTAAGCTGAATTATGGGTATGAAGTCTGCTCCAGCCTATTCCTAGGCAGACTTCATACATAGGTAGGGCTGACGGTAGGTGATCAGAAACTGTTGAATCGCTCGTAGGGCTTGATCACACCCTTGGTATGCTTTGGGCGATAGCTCGCAATTGGCTTCGCAGGATTCGATGGGAATCTGCAGCAGCCAAGCCTGGGGGTGGCGGTTGTGTCGTCGCTGGGTTAAATGCAGTAGGGACAAAGGATCATAGTTTTGAGCGGCAAAAGCCATCGACGATACCTGTTGCTCAAAGGTGACAATTGGGGCGATTTGAATCGTGCGGACAGCTTTGCGATCGCACGCTTCCACAAACATTACATAGTTGGTCTTAACTAAGTTGTCACTGAGTTCAGGTATCAGCTGCGATACAGCCATCGCCTTAACCGTGGGCAATTTCCAATCGGCAACGGCCATAGCTACCCGAGGACCAACGGCGGCATCCCCGTAGGATTCATCACCTGCCCCAATCACTAGAAAATCGTAATCAATATTGAGCGCGGCTTGGGACGATGTCTTTGGGGAATTGTGCGCGGATACCTGGGTCAAAGGCAGCATAGGACCAACCTCGTGAGATTTCTGATTTCCTTTTTAGCCTATCGAAAGAGCCATATCGACTTTATGAAAGTATCCGAAAGAAATCGGTTTTTGTTGTTGCATTTCTTCAAATAACAGACCTCAGAGAAAATCTTTTAATTCTTGTTGTAACGTTTGATAAACTTGAGCCTGTGCTTCGTCCAAAATACCCTCTATTCTCATTCGTTTTTGTAGTCGGTAGAGTAAAGCTAAACGTCTTAATAGGTTGCCATTGGGAATAGATTTGTCTTTAAAGCTGGGATACCGCAGCGTGCTGTCCAGTTGACCATCGTTAGTTGCTAGTGCTGCTGCTAGCTCTTGATTATGGAGTCGTAGCTCGTCGTCACTGCCCACCCGAATGGCATTAGGAACGATTTTGACAACAAGATAATTGTAGGGAATGGGTCGTTCACTGGCTTCAGCTGTTGAATGTGTGAGCTGGAGCTGACGTAGTCGATACTGTGAACCATCTACGGGTTCTTGAAAAAAGACATAGGCCCCATAGCGCAATCGGGCTTCTCCTTCTCCCCCATCCCCATAGAGGTCAAGGGCGCTTAAAAAGATCTGCCGCTTTTTACTTCTAACACTATTGAGTTTTTCCATCACGCTGAAGGCCACACCGCCAAAGGGTAAAAGAGAACTCAGAACAACTCCAAATGTATTTTTGACAATGGTTAGACCTCGACCAATTTTAGAGTTTAGGCTAACTTCTCCCGGCAGTTCCATCACTTCTAGGGTTAGATGAATCCGGTCTAGCTTGGTGTAGGTTTGACGGGTATAAATATGTTCACACAGAAGATTGGTTTGGGCCTCTCCGGGGGACACATCGTTAGCGAAGAAGTTAATGGCTTCTAGGAGAGGGTCATTACCGTATTTGAGTCGCGATCGCACCAGCAAATCATTGTCGCTTTTACTGTCATATTTTTGGGCGATCAGCACCGTTTCTAGGGTAATTAAGAAACTATCGCCCTCCTGGGCCATAGGGTCAATTTCCCTTGGTTTTTCATCGGCAGGGATAAGCTCAGCCCCGGCTTCAGCATCGAGGTGATCAAGGGGGACAAACCAATGGCGGCTATGCATGGTGTGGCTACATGGGTACCGGTAACGATGGCGTGTGCCATCGGATACCCAAAGCTTACCTAGAGCCTAGTCAAACATCAGGATAGTTGAGGTATCTTTACCCATGAGGGTACCTGTTATGTCTGTCAGGTTAGTTAGGACAATGGTTATTCCTAAGCCCCCTTAGCATCAATAGCTAACCTGACAAGCAATCAACAAATGTATCCGTTGATTGCTCATACCCTCAAACTAACTGACAGGACGATATTCAAACTGGGCGCGGATCACACCATGGTCTGAAGAACCATCTTGCTTATGATTATCCCAATTGAGATGGTCGTTGGTGACATCCATCCCCTTAAAGGCCCAAAGCCGTTTTCGAGAGTTGTCGTAAAACTCTTGAGAGACAAGGATATGGTCTAACGACTCTCGTAAGTTTTGATGAATGTGGGTGTAGTACACATCGCGAGCGCTACGGTAATGCTGCAGTCGACTGACGGCATACATATCCACATCGCTGCCCCCCATCTGCAGTCCGCTCAAAATATAGTTGGGCTGCCCGGTCAGAATGTTTAGGGTATTACTGCGTTCGCCGTCATTGAGGTCCCCCAGCACCACAACAGGGTCGTCAGTATTTTTCATCTGCTCGGTCAAAATCATTCTTAGAGCCGTTGCTTCAGCCGTGCGCCGGATGGTGGATATGGCATAGCCTAGGGCTTCGCTATGCTGTTTGTAATATTCGTTGTCATCCCGGTACCAGCCTTCACGGTAGATCTTGGTGGGGGCTTTGGACTTAAAGTGGGCGACGTAGACGGAGATTGGCGCAGACTGCGATCGCGGCTGCACTTGAAAATGTAATACCGGTCGCGAAAAGCTGTTGACCTGAACTGAAATGTCCGAAGTCTGTGGATCGTCGCCGCCGCTTTCCAAAATAAACTTTTCCGGAAAGTTCTCAATCCAGTCAGGTTCACTGACAAGAATGTCTTTTCTAACGGCCCCAGCACAGACAATCCGTTGACCGCTGTGCCCTTCCGGTACCAGCAATTCATATTCGTCTAAATCACTGTGGTCAAATACATCCTGCAGAGCCTCTGTATGCCAAAGCTCCTGAAATCCCCAAACGTCCGCTTCGTTTTTGAGGATCATATGGCGATTCCAGTCCAGCTTTTGTCGGTAGGCGTCGTCATCCCAGCCGTCTGAATCAGAGTAAATCCTTAAACCTGGGAGATTAATGTTGTACAGGTTCATAGAGGCAATGCTGAACTGAGTCCGTCTAGCCATAGCAGTGAACAGGGCGACGACTAAGGGTAACCCTAAATAATCTGTGGGTTGTTAAAAATGGTTTAACAAGTGTGTATCTACCCTTTTACGAAGCTTTTGGATGCCTTGCGCGTTTACGGGGTGGCAGAGGATTCACAATTTCGTAGGGAGTGCCCCACTCACTTAAGGAAAGCTGTAGCCCCGTTAGAGGTAAGCGAATATCACTTAGGGTGAGCTGGCCTCGTTTCTCTTGCTGCTGCCGAGACTGCTGCTGCTGGTGCTGACAGCGACGGTAGTTATGATAAGTACGATGACAAGAACCGCAGAGAATTGCCACGCGCTGTTTTGAATCAGTAGCTGCAGATAACTTAGTGACATGGAGTATCCAGCGACGTGGGTGGGCCGTAATATCTTCAACGTCATAGCCCATGCGTGTGGCAAAGTCCTCGGGGGACTCTCCTTGGTGACGACATATCCGTCCACAGGAGCTGCACTGCCAATTGGCAGCTTGCTTAAGGGCCAAGGGGGTTAGGGATTTTGCAGACTGTTGGGGCAATGGTCGTTAATCGGTATGCACGCTGGTTGGGGCTTAGCTTAGCGCTAAATGGTAATTTTGTGCGGCGAGAAGTAAAAAAATTTCTTAAATGCGGAATAGTCGTGGGCATAGACCCTTGACACCAAGAAATCTCAGCGTTGATTGTGATGACGTGGACTAGGCATAAATACTAGGGCACAGCAGCCCATGACAAGGCTGATGAGAATGGCAACGAGTAAACAACCTACTTGGGGGCTAATGACATTATTGATTATGTCACTGTGAACGCTCACAGTGGTAGCTACCTCTTGATATAGCAAACTCTCTTGGTACTTGAGCTCTGTCAGCCCCTCAGACATCGACATAATTTTTTATCCAGTAAGAAAAATCCGGCACTGCTGATTCTTGGAATAGTTTTAGCTGTTTTGATGAATGCCATGATCTTTCAAGCAATCATCCCCTAAATCAGTAGCGGCAAAAATCCTGGGTTAAGTTCCCCTTTCTCCGTCCTCACTGCCCTAGAGTGCCCCATAGAAAAATGGATCGACTCAATGCGCTTACTAAGTTATGTGTCTGAACAGTCAGACTTTAAGATAAGAAACGACTTCACGGTGTAAGCCTGAAAAGCCTGCTAAACCATGATTTAAATGCACCAGGCCAGGATTCTAATTTTTAACAAGCCCTTAGTATCTATAGATTGTTTTCTCTAGCTATTTTCATGCTGATTGAACGTTTGTCTGATCGAGATTTTTCAGCTCTAACAACTTTGTATCGTGACACTCTGCTAGAAGCAGTTCTGCCCTTCTGGCAAGAGCATTCATTAGATTATCAATATGGAGGCTATTTCACCTGTCTAGATGTCCAGGGGACTGTTTACGACACCGATAAATTTGTCTGGCTACAGAATCGTCAAGTGTGGACATTTTCCATGATGTATAACCGTCTAGACCAGCGCTCTGACTGGCTAGACATGGCTCGCCATGGGGCAGAATTTTTGGCTCATCATGGCCGAGATGATGGGGGCAACTGGTACTTTGCCCTCGATCAGCAGGGACATCCCCTAGTGCAACCATATAATGTCTTTTCCGATTGTTTTGCAGCCATGGCTTTTAGCCAATACGCCAAAGCTAGCGGTGATGCCGAGGCTAAAGCGATTGCGCTTCAGAGCTATGAGAATGTTTTACATCGTCAAGACAATCCTAAAGGGCAGTACAACAAAACCTATCCAGGGACTCGACCGATGAAATCCCTGGCAGTGCCTATGATTTTGGCCAATCTCACCCTAGAAATGGATTGGCTATTATCCGCTGAACAGCTAGATATGGTCTTAGAGAGCACTGTTTATGCTGTCATGGAAGAATTTTTAGACCCCGATAGTGGCCTTGTTTTTGAACACCTAGCCATGGATGGATCGTCCATCGACTGCTTTGAAGGACGTCTGCTAAACCCTGGTCACGGTATTGAAGCCATGTGGTTCATGATGGATATTGCTCAGCGTCGTCAGGATAGGACGCTCATCAACCGTGCGATTGATACAACCCTGGCTATTTTGGAACGAGGGTGGGATAAAAAGTATGGTGGTATTTTCTACTTTTTAGATCGTAAAGGCTATCCTCCCCAACAATTAGAGTGGAGCCAAAAGCTTTGGTGGGTGCATTTAGAGACCTTGGTCGCCCTGCTACTGGGTTACCGTTTAACTCAACGAGAGGACTGTTGGCAGTGGTATCGTACAGTCCACAACTATGCCTGGTCGCACTTTAACGATCCTAATTATGGAGAATGGTTTGGCTATCTCAATCGCCAGGGAGATGTTCTACTCCCCTTAAAGGGAGGTAAATGGAAAGGCTGTTTCCATGTGCCCCGAGCTTTATACCTTGGTTGGCAACATTGCCAAGCCATGAGCTAGCGTTGAGCCTGCTTTTTGCTCCGAGAAGGTACTGGACCCAAAAGTTCATTGGCACAGGTTGTCCACTGAGTGGTGTAACGACGCAGCTCTTCCTCATCGATTCCATGAAACGGAAAATCATGTTCTAACTGTTGCCAAAAATCCAAGTCATTATGATGATTAGGGGCATGCGATGACCCCCTGGACGTTTGCTTTGAAGCCATATAGTTCCTTGATCAGCTGAATAGAGAATCCGTACTCAATTAGCTTCAAGGTGCCCAATGATACATGGTGTTTCAGGGGATTATGAAAAGTTAGGTGGTTTTAAGGGCAAACCGATTACAAAACTGAGTAGGTTTACTTACGAGTCGTTGTAATCAACAACATTCTAGAAACCTCCCTCGGTAGAACTCATGGCCCCATAACAGCATTGGCAACATCGAATTTTGCCCAATCCCGCCTTTTGCCCAATCCCACCTAAACAAATGTGACACTCCTGCGGATTGGCTTAGCTGTCACAGTCAGGCAGCTTACATCAACGCTAATAGCTATAATGTGTTTACTCAACCTTGCCTTTCATCTCTGCATTCTGTAAGTGCTGTCTAAAAATGTATAAATTTAGTACGCACGAACTATTATGTGTTAATATCTGCCAGTAGCTTTTTTTTGAGCTAGACTTTTAGCTTACTTGACTAGTCGACTCAACGAATTTGCAGCCTCTATTTGCTGTTGGTGATGGGGATTTCATTGTCTTAAGTTGAGACAATTGTTGTTGTCATAGCTACAGAATCCTCCCTTAAGGCTTGTTTAAACTCTTGAGCTATCCACGTTTCCCATAGGCTTTTCTATGGATTCACTAGGGAAATCTAAAAGTCTCAGTAGCATGAATGGCAAAACTATTATCTGTTGAAGTTTTAGTTCGGTTATTGCCAATGGGAAACCCCACCTAAGCACTAGAGGGTCTAAGTCATAATACTTTCATCGAGATTGTCGTCAATCTTCATTCTCTCAGGCAGGTCTAATCTTTGCCTATGTGGATTTCTCATTTAATGAGCTTAATGTATAGGCAATGGAGATGTGTTCTATGAGAGATGTTCATACCTTTCATCCTGGCTAATTGCTAGGATAAATACAAACTCATAACGAATCCGATTTAGACCCGTTACTTGGCTGCCAGGTGTTTTTTCAGCTTTAGTAGGCGGATTTACCAAGTAATTATTCACAATTGCAATCCGGTTTTGTTGTGTCCCACGTATATAGGTAACGGTACACGTTAGCAATTCCAACTATAGGCAAAGTCCATCGCCTGTGGTTCAATTTTTTTCCAGCGGAGGTCCATCCCAAGCTATGTCTAAGCTGAAAGCACCCCAACGAACTTCCCAGGTTACCTACAGCACCGATACGGTACGTATATACCTACAAGAAATTGGTCGTGTTCCTCTACTTACCCATGAGGATGAAATTGTTTTGGGTAAGCAGGTGCAACGGCTAATGGCTTTGCAAGAGATGAAACAGAAATTGGATGAAGAGCTCGGTCACGATGCTGATCGAACTGAATGGGCTGAAGCCGCAGGTATTTCTGAGGCTGAATTGAATCATGATTTACGTCATGGCCAGCGGGCTAAGCGTAAAATGATTGAGGCCAATCTACGGTTAGTGGTGGCTGTTGCCAAAAAATATCAGAAGCGTAATTTGGAATTCTTGGATCTAATTCAAGAAGGTACGCTTGGTTTAGAGCGCGGTGTGGAAAAGTTTGACCCGATGAAGGGTTACAAATTTTCCACCTATGCTTATTGGTGGATTCGTCAGGCTATTACCCGAGCCATTGCCCAGCAGTCTCGGACTATTCGGTTGCCTATTCACATCACTGAGAAGCTTAATAAGATCAAGCGAGAGCAGCGAGTGCTAGCTCAGAAGCTAGGCCGGAGTCCTTCAGTAGCTGAAATTGGTGAAGAGCTGGAACTCAGCGCTGAGCAAGTGCGTGAGTATCTAACCATGGCTCGCCAGCCCGTATCCTTGGATGTACGGATTGGGGATAACCAGGATACCGAGCTCCTGGAGCTCCTGGAGGATGATACAGTATCTCCAGAAGATTACACCGTGCAGCAGTCTTTGCGGCAAGATATTCGCAATATGCTGACTGAACTAACGCCTCAGCAAAAAGAGGTGATTAATCTACGCTTTGGTCTTGCGGATGGCACCCAGCTGTCTCTAGCCAAAGTGGGCCAGCGGATGGGCATTAGTCGTGAACGTGTACGTCAGCTAGAGCAACAGGCCCTAAAGCATCTGCGTCGTCGTAAAGCTACATTTCAAGGCTATTTAGCAGCTAGCTAATGAGCTGCTAGAGACTGAGACTTTTGCTGGATTATTTAGATTGCCCCGGACATACTGTCTGGGGCTTTTTATTTGACTGATACGACTAGTAAGGTCGCCCCATAAAGATTTTTGCTTTTGCGATACACCTTAGAATCTGGTCATTACCCATTCGCAGCCTTGCAAGAAGACGCCCATATTGTGCAGCTCTAATCAGATAAGCAAAGGTTGCTTGGTCCAATATTAAACAAATCTTAAAGGGTGGGTCTCTCTCTGAGGCTGTGCTAGCTTCTTAAAGAAGCATGAGTGGCTAACAGCGATTGCTGCTGAAGATGTTACTCAATACCTTTAACAAAATAAGATTACTGACTAGCCTTTTTGTTTTTATATGAGTGGTTTTTCACCCTCAGTAGCAGGGGTATTAGTCTTTTTTCTCTGAGCAATTTTTAATAGGTTTATATGTCCCCCCTTGATGGCCTGATCCATTTTCTGACCTACCAGTTTCCCTTCTTAAAAGGCGGCTATTTTAGCTTTGTCTCAGATGAAAGTATTCTCTATCTGCACTGTGATTCGATGGAGCACTGGGGCATTATTTATCGCTATAGAGACCAGCTATCAGAGTTAGATGTCGGCATCGAAAATCTTGTTGTCACGCGTCCTAAAGGGTCCAATGTTTGGATCAAAATGAGTGCAGGAAATGCATGTGAGTAAGACAATGGCCAAATAGGTTTACAGCAAAATTTTCATCAGGGCCTGAGATGCATAACCAATCTGGCGTCGTGTGAAGAAGCAGACCTTTCCCTACTTTTTCCGGCTGCCACTAGACCGTTGACCTATGACTATAGGGAGAGTAATTGCAGGACGGTAGATGCTGAATCTGGTATTACTCATTTTGGCTGAAACTCATTCAGCATCTTGGCTATTTGCAATAGCAGAATTGTTAGACAAAGCGGCTAAGCCGCTCGCCGTTGCTGCAATGGTTGCGGTAGTGATATCAGTCACTATATTGAGACGTTTATCCCCAAGGGATTGCAATCCCTTGGGGATAAACTTTTTCCGGCGCTCAGTCCCCGATGAAAGTGACCAGCACAAGGTTCGTCATCAACTTCTGAAAATTATTCGGTGTGAAATCAAATGTCGGCTAGAAACCTCGCTCTATGAGCGCGTTAAATTTGACCTCCCCATAGAAGACCAATGGCAGCAAGTTGGCCACTTTAGAGGGGATATACCCCGAGAGATGTCGGCAACTGCTGCGATTGAAATTACCTCACTCAATCGATGTCTCCAGTCTTTCCGAACGCCAACCCTATCTCCCATGCCGTTGGTATCGATTCAGGCACTTGGAGAAGTCTTTGTAAGACCGGATATTCAAGGGCGGCTTTTACTTTTAGGAGCGTCGGGGGCAGGTAAAACAACCACACTTCTTCATCTGGCAAAGGATTTAGTAGAAAGAGCCTCCCAGGATGATGGTCTGCCTATTCCTTTGATTCTGGAGCTATCGACCTGGACCGAGAACAAATCCATCGAGCAGTGGTTAACTGAGACCCTTGAAAAGCGTTACGGCATGCCTGCCTCAATTAGCCAGCAATGGCAGCAGGATGTTCTGCCATTGCTCGATGGTCTAGATGAGTTGAGTTTGCTGAAACAGCAGAAATGCATTGATGAAATCAATGCATTTCTATCAGAGAAGACGCATCATGGGCTCGTTATCTGCTGCCGTTGCGAAGACTATGAGGCTAGTCGAGGCAAACTACATGGGTTCAATGGCGGAGTTTATCTAATGCCACTTCCCCTCGAACAGGTGCGAGCTTTTTTGCATCAGCTCAATTGCCCTTACCTATGGGAACGTATTCGCGAAGACTCAGGACTGCAAGAACTGGCTCAAAAACCATTGTTTCTCTCTATGCTGACTGTTACTCATCAGAGCAACACCATTACCGATGAAGCAGCGCTGTTTGATGCCTTTATTGTCCAAAAGATCAGGGAGGATGACAGCGGCAATATTTACTCATCTGACAAAAAGCCTAACGCCAGCCAAACCTATGTTTACTTAGCCTGGTTAGCACAGCAGCTTGAGAGCATGCGAGCAGCAGAGTTTGCGATTGAAGGATTGCAGCCCTCCATGCTGAGCCCAAATGAGGTTTATCTTTATCAGCTGATTTATGGAGCGCTATATGGGCTGTGTTTTGGGCTGTGTTTTAGGCTGGATGGCGCGCTGCTGCTGGGCCTGCTGTTTGGTCTGAGTAGTGGACTCAGACCGGCTAGGCAGCTAAGTGAAACGCTTATGTTTTCCTGCTCAAAGGCTCTAAACAAGGGGCTGCGTTTCGGACTGCGTGCGGGACTATTTGTGGGGCTAACCTTGGGGCTAGTGTGTGGTTTGTTTGCTTGGTTGTTTGCTGGATTGCTTGCTGGGCTGCTGCTTTTATTGATTATTGGAGGGAGTTTTGGCCTGTTAGTTGGCCTGCTAGTTGGATTGATTAGCGGGCTGAGGCGTGGGCTAATTGATGAAAAAATCTTTCCCAATCAGGGAATCTGGAGATCCTTACAGAATTCCATCACGGTTATTTTAATTTTCGGACTGAGTTTTGGACTAAGTGGTGGACTGCTGTTCGGGCTGGGTTTTGGGCTGAATGGTTGGCTGTATGGCGACCTGAGAGAGGGGCTGTCTGTCGGATTCAGTGGTGGACTGAATATGGGCTTTTTTCTTGGGCTAGAACTTGGATTACTGTATGAGCTGATCGGACCGACTGACATAAAGCATGTGTGGCTGAATGGCGGGTTGCAATCGGTTCTACAACACCTTGCCTTGCGTATTGTGTTGACTAAAAATGGCCATATTCCATGGAACTACGCTCGCTTTCTAAAACATGCTGTGGAGCTAAGCTTCATGCAACGATTCGGAGGTCGTTATCGTTTTACCCACGACTTGTTGAGGAAACATGTTGCGCGTCATGCCTTTGACGCTTCATTGGAGTGATGCCGTACCGGCCGCCCGGCTTAGACAAATCGTTATGGATTTACCCAGGGCTACCCAAACGTTCGCCAACGTCTAAACGACTACCATTGGCAAAGGCCCAGCCTGACTGAGATTTTTTACCTGCTGGCTGGAGCTGGCGTAACAGTAAGTAGCCGTTGCCTGTGGCAATCACAGGTCCCTGGTTTTTCCAAATAGCAGCGATGCAGCCTGGCTCAGAATGCTCCAGAGAAATATAGCTATCTTTTAGAGTCTGAAACTCCGGAGGTAGCTGAGACCAAACGTCGTCAAATAAAGGAATGGTTTCACTGATTTTGAGGGATTGTCCCCTTAGCTGGGTGACGCAGTTGGGGTAAAAGCCACGAATTTGATTGTGAATGGCCAGGGCGTCTTTTTGCCAGTCGATGGTGTAGTCTGCCTTTTGGATGAGTGGTGCATAGGTAGCCCGTTCCTCGATTTGTGGAATGGGACGAATGGCTTGTCCGTCTAGTTTATGTAGGGTGCTTAATAGCAGCTCGGCGGTGAGTGTAGAGAGCTGTTCAGCGATGGTCCAGGCATTATCCAAAAGGTGGATGGGGATGATTTCTTCCAGTAACATGGGGCCTGTATCCATGCCTGCATCCATCAGCATGGTGGTAACACCAGTTTCGGTTTCGCCGTTGTAAATACTCCATTGGATAGGGGCCGCCCCGCGATAGGTCGGCAAGATCGAGCCATGACCGTTAATAGCCCCCAGCCTGGGCATATCTAGGATCTCTTGGGAGAGAATTTGCCCATAGGCCACTACTACAAAGGCATCAGCCTGACAGGTATTGAGAAAATCCAGAGTTGCTTGGTCTTTTTTGATTTTTGCAGGTTGCCAAATAGGGATACCGGCTTCGGTTGCGATCGCTTTCACCGGAGAAGGGGTAACTTTACCGCCCCGCCCCCGACGTTTATCAGGTTGAGTAACAACGGCAATTACCTCAAAGTCAGGATCCTCAAGCAGGCGAATCAAACTAGGTACCGCAAACTGAGGAGTACCAAAGTAGACAACATTCATAACAGGAGCTCAATGGGGCAGGCAATGGCTATAGCATGCCGTTAACGGCGATCAATAGCAATTTCGATGCGACGATTGCGCTGACGAAGTTGGGGGGTGCTGTTATCCGTTAAAGACTGATACTGACCGTAACCGATGGTTACCCAGCGATGGCTAGGTAGATTACCACCCAAATAGGCCCGTATCGCCTTGGCCTGCTGAAATGCCAGGCTAACGCTTTGGGACGTTTCCATGCGGTCATCGGTATAGCTACCGATTAAAACTGTGGCCTGGGGATGATGCTCCAGATCTTTAAATATGCTGTTGAGCAATGCTGGTGCGGTCGTCAATAAGCGCGCTTCTCCAGGAGCAAAGAGAGCATCACTGGGCAACGTAATTTTGAACTCGGTGGTTTCGAGTAAAGGAGCTCGGGTTACAACAGGCTGTTGGGCACTAGGAGGATCTATCTGCCCATTATCTGGTGTACTACTACCGGGCTTTGCCACATTGATATCAGATGGTTTTAGACGTTGCTCTAATCTGGCAAGGCGACTTTCTACCGCAGCGGTGGACTGGGCTGTGCTCAACCGAGTTTCTAAATCAAATAGACGATTTTGAATGGTGGCAAATTCCTGTTGGAGGGCAGCTAGTTCTTCCTCTGCGAGCTGGCGATCTCGATCATTCAAAGCGGCTGGAGGGGCAGTCAGAGGTTCCACTGGCTGGGTAGGAATGGGAATCGGCTCAATTCGAGTTTCCAAAGGGGGAGCCGGTCGCCAGCGGCTGGGCAAGCGATAGACCTCTGTAATAATGCGATTGGTACGTCGCAGTAAAACTTCTTGCAAGGGGACCCGATTTCCGGGCATAGAAATAACCCTGGCCGTACCAATACCGAGTAGCCACGCTAGGGGCACACCACTTATGAGAAGCCCCAGTGCTAGCAATGTATTGGCCCCCCGACCAAGCCAGCGTTGTTTCGGCTCAGGAGCAGGTGCCGTCGCATTAATGGTGGGCGACAGCTCAGTTGCAGAATAAATCGGAGATGTATGGGGATTAGAAGACACAGGAACGCTTTAATCAAACCGTTAGGCTGCGTCACATGTTAACCGACAATCGAGATTTAGGAGCGTTCTAGAAACAATCTATGAGCGAGAGGGGATACCTGCCAAGATTTTGATCACCCGTTCATTTTGCTCCTCGATGCTAAGGCCAACCGTCCCAAGGATTAACCTGTACGACATTGCCGTCATCGATCACTACCAAAAAATCCAGTTGAGGTTTATCACTATTGGATGCTTTGACCATGTCGGGAATTTTTAAGGCATTGGCCTGTTGCCGGGCCTCATCATTGACCGCTTCGTAGCCAACCGTCTGACCGCTTTCATCGAGACGAATCCGATAGCGCACCTCTGGAGCTGCCCAGTCTGGTTCTCGATTGTTAATAATGGCACGCCGCAGCTCTTGATTCAGCTCAAATACTAAGTCTGGGTCCTGAATTTGATTGTCTATAACGCTTGATAGCCCCTCGGTCCCTTGAGAAACAGCTGCCCCTGTAGAGGTTTCCGCAGGAGCAGACGACTGCTCTGACGATGAGTCGTCTGTAGGACTGTCCTCCTCCTCTTGGCCGTTGTCTTCCTCTGGTTCGGTGGGGGTAACCACTTCAGGCGTCACTGGAGCTTCAGGCGTTACGATTCCTGGTGTCGTTTGAGAGACGACATCGACGGTGCCATCGGTACCAAAGGTGACGTCAAATTGCGCCACTGGGTTGACTGTGGTGGGGTCTACAGGAATGTAGGTAAGGGCAGGTAAGGGCGTACTGTCTAAATTGGCAACGGCCTCGTCGCCAGTGGGGTTGTAGCCCAAAATATCACCATTTTCTGCTACAGATACTTGATACGTTAGGGCCTGCTCAAAGGCTGCATCGGCGGGCAGTGCTCCGCTAATTTGCTGCTGTACCTGTTGCTGTAACGCCGTTAGTTGGTCATCTGTAAGGGGGGGAAGGGTCCCTTCAATGGGGTCTTCTGCGATCGCATCCGTAGCCGGTACTTCGCTAGAGGGTTCATCACTGGGAGGAGATGTTTCCAGCGGGTTTTCAATCGATTCTTCTAACGGTGCAGGTGGAGTCAGGGTCTCTTCTGAAACCTCTGGCACCGGCAAGAAGAAGAGTCCCAACCCGGCTACTGCCAGTGTGGCAATGCCGAGGACGGGGGGAAGGGCTCGCTGAGCCATGGGCTCCTGCGATCGCACATGTCGGCGAGCCAACGGGACCAAAGGTACCGAAAAGTCTGGCAGAGTCTGACTATCAGCAAAAAACTGATCGATAGCCTCGGCCATATCAAACAGCTGCACCGTAGACAGATTAATCGTCTGAGGATGGCCGTCCGTAGCCTCGGCATCCAGGAGTTCAGGCTTGACCAGCAGACGGTGGTATTGGCCTTCACCAGGCTCCATGGCAACCAAGGCCGACTGGGATATCAAATGACCTGGGTGGTCCAAACCACTTAGCAGGCGCTGACAGTAAGCACTGACAGTACTGGCGACAGCTTTGAAGAAGTCCGTTCCCCCTGTCAAAGGCTGCTCTAGGCCAACAATTTTAAACTCGGCATTGGCTAATACCGACAGCACATTCGATGCGTCGGTGCTCAGTCCCTCTAGCAATAAGCTGCAGTTTGGCAGCACATACTGACGTTGAATGGTCATGATACCTCCCCATCAAAGAGGCTAGCCCACAGGCGTTCTTCACCACGAGTACCCGTACACACTAGAAGCTGAGTCAAAAGTGAAAGAGCCAGCTCGTCCAATTTTTCATCGGTGCTGTAGGTCAGCACCATAGCCCGTTTCGGATTCATACGAGCCCGAAAGTGCGCTCGAAAGCGTTTGAGATATTTGGCCAAACGAAAATGATGATCCAAGGAAAGATCCTGATCTTGGAGCTGCTGGTAACCCAAAAACAGCTGACGAATCAGGCTTGTCAGCTTACGGCACAGATGACACACCACCAGCACCAACGCCTTGGCTTCTTCCAACGTAAGTGGCTGGCGCTGATTAAATTTTCTCAGGGGATTTGTACTGCGTAAGCGCCACACATGCACTCGACTTTTAAGCACATCCTGCAGGCCCAACTCGTGGATAGTTGCCAGCATTGCCTGAGATGCATTGAGCTCTAGAGCCTCAATAGCCAACATTATAAAATCCAACTGCGTTTTTGCCCGACGAGGACATTCATTGCTTTGGAGGTCAGGATTAGGCAGTTTATCCAGTATTGGAGGTCTGACAAATTTTTCGGGTGGGCTTTTAACGGTCATTCCCTATAAGGCTCTTAATAATTTAGTCGCTAGCCGTGGTGAGTTATGCATGGACAGGTCTAAAAGACCAGCTCCTATCAAAACATAAACCACACACATGTTGAAACCCTGAGTTTTTCTAAGAAAAACATTAAGGATTTGCTGTGAAACTGCAGGAGTGATTAACTCATCAACCCAAAAAGGTTTATTCATACGCTCTATGAATGTTCCCGGAGCCTAGAAAAGAACGAACGTGGTTTTCCAAAACCCTTAACCTTTTTAGGACATCGTCAACCACTCAGCGGAGTTGACTGCAAATATCGGCTAGGGCGATTACCATCCACCATCGCCCTAGCTTAAAAAATCGTTGTAATGCAATCTATAGCATTGGAGTTTGCAATTCAAAATCGGAATGTTACCCTATGGTCCAATAGTAATTATGTACTTAGTTTATGCAGTGGCCGTTAGCCTTTTTGGCAGGGACAGGTGTGGGCAGTTTGATCACTTGGCTACTTTGGCGTTCCCGCTATCAAACCGTACGGGAACGGGCAAAAAATGATCTGGTGGCAGAACGAGCCACGATGGTCGAGCAGCTGCACCACAAGAATGGTCAGCTGGAAGATTTGCGTCAGGAAATTCATAGTCTGCAGACTAACCTTGCTCAGCAGCACCAGGCAGTGACTGCAGCCACCGCCCACCAGGCAGCCGCAGAGGCCAAAGCATTACAAACTGAGCAGTTACAGCAGCAGCTACAACATATGCAAGGGGACTACCACCAGCTAACGACCCAACTGGCCCAGGCACGCACCCAATTGCAAGAACAACAGCAGGCCACCGCTGAAAAAATAACCCTATTGCAGCACACGCGGGAGGGCATGGCCGATGCCTTTAAACTGCTGTCTGCAGAAGCCTTGCAAACAAATAATGAGATGTTTTTGAATCTGGCCCAGACTAAGCTTGGACAGTTTCACACCCAGTCTAGGGGGGAGCTACAACAGCGCCAGCAGGCCATTGATGAACTGGTACAGCCCCTGCGCGCTTCCCTGATCAAAGTGGAAACCTATTTACAGGAGCTTGAACGTCATCGGCTATCGGCCTATAGCCAACTCAAGGAACAGATCACCCAGCTGGCCACCGGACAACTGCAGCTACAAACAGAAACCGCTAATCTAACCAAAGCTTTGCGGGCACCCAATGTGCGAGGACGCTGGGGGGAAATTCAGCTGAAGCGGGTGGTGGAAATCGCTGGCATGGTAGAACATTGCGACTTTAGCCAGCAGGTGACACAGGGGGCTATACGTCCGGATATGGTGGTGTACCTGCCTCAGCAGCGACAAATTATAGTCGATGCTAAAGCTCCCCTAGCCGCTTATCTAGAAGCGCTAGATCTGACCGATGAAGCCCAGCGGGTGGCTAAATTAAAAGATCATGCGCAACACGTGCGTCGTCACATTCAACAGTTGGGACAAAAATCCTATTGGGATCAATTTCAGCCCAGTCCAGAGTTTGTAGTGTTGTTTTTACCAGGCGAGATTTTCTTTAGTGCGGCCCTGGAGCAGGACCCCAGCTTAATTGAGGTAGGCATTGCCCAGCGAGTGATTTTAGCGACGCCTACCACCCTAATTGCTTTGCTTAAGGCGGTGGCCTACGGTTGGCAACAGGATGCGGTAACAGAAAATGCTCAGATTATTAGTGAGCTGGGGCGAGAGCTATACGATCGCACACGGGTGTTTACTGGCCACATGCAAAAAATGCGGCGAGGCTTGGAAACAACGGTGGATACGTTTAATAAGGCTGTGGGCTCATTGGAAAGCCGTGTGCTGGTGAGTGCTCGCAAGTTTAAGGGGTTAGGGGCCGCTGCTGGGGATGAACTGGGCTCAGTAGAACCGCTAGATCGATTTCCCCGGCAGGTAGCTAGCGTAGAAAGTGAGTCAGACGATCATTTGAAGAGTGAAATCATTTAAGTTTTAAAAAGTCAGGTCAACCGTTTAGTTAAGGTTGCTTTGATAGGAGCATAAAGATTGTGGAAAAGGTTGGGCGTACATGGTTCAGATATGACAATATGAAGTAGTATATTTGTCCAATATATTGCGTCCTTAGAATTGTGAATATCCAACAGGTTGCTGGTCATACACAATTAAATATGCAAAATATCCTCCAACGCCTTGAGCAGAGAGGCCTACAGCAAAAGTATGTGCGTGCTCATGCTTTGCCTGCTTGGTGGGATGCTGAACTTGAAAACGATTCTACTGTCGTTGCTGAAGCAGCAGGCTATATCGCAAGAAGACTAGGGTTAGACATAGCTTCTGTTTTTTCGCCTGAGTCAGCTATTACTTTTAAGGGACATAGCCAAACCAAATTTAAGAAGAGACAAAATACTGATAGTCAAAGTCTTGAAGTAGCTCAGGGACTAGCACTGCGAGTGGCTGAAATTGTCCAATATGCTACACCTTTGACTTATAGGCTAACTGCTACTACTACTTTAAGTGCAATTCAGATTCGAGAACAATTACTAACAGATAATTCAACCGTGCGTTTGGATAACCTGCTAGCTTTTTGTACTTCTATCGGTATTCCAGTAGTTCATTATTCTGATTTACCTAAAGGCGTCAAAAAAGTAGATGGTTTGGTAGCTTATTTTGATGATCAGCCTGTTGTTGTGCTTTGCCGAGCCAAGCAATACGATGCTTGGCTCGCCTTTATATTGGCGCATGAGCTAGGGCATATCTTGTGTGGGCATGCAACTGGGCAAGTCTTTGTTGATGAAGATATTGCTGCAGAGCAAGATAATGAGGAAGTAGAAGCGAACTTATTTGCCTCCACACTTCTGCTTGGGCAGTTTAGCGGCTACAAGTGGCAACGGATGCAACACTGTGGTGCTTTAGTCAATCAGGCTAGGAGACTGTCCAGGCAATACAAGGTAGATCCGGGAACAATCTGTCTGAACTATGCGTGGCAAACTCAAGACTGGGTCACTGGCATGGCTGCACTTAAAAAGTTTGAAAAAAATGCTAATGCTCCTCAATTCATTAACACTTATTTAGGTAAATATTTGAGCCCAGAAAAACTGGATCGAGACAGTCAAGAGTATTTGCGATTGGTTACAGGGGTATAAGTCTTTTGGTCGTTTACTTTCTTGATAACGACATCATTATCAAATTTTCCGCATATAATCTCTTCTGGCCTTCTATGAAGACATGGGGCATTGACGATCCATCAATTAGGGTATTGCCAACTGCGTCCAGATACATTGAGCGTGCCTCAAGTATTCAGGCTCAATATGATAGGGCCACTCGTAACCGAGCTTGCCAAGTCACTAACAAATCTGAAAAAGCTTCTGCAAGCCCTGCAAGCCTTGAGTATCAAGACTTATTAGGTATCATTGGAATTGATCAAGGAGAAGCTGTACTTATTTCTGCAACTGAGCAAGAATCAGATTTTTTTATTGCAACAGCTGATAAAAAATGCTTAAGAGCACTTGCCAATTCAGGAATGACTGCAACTTTAAATCGACTTCAGCATCGGATCATCTGCCTTGAGCAGTTACTTATTCGGCTAATCCAAAAGTCGACAGATTTCGAGAAAATCTATAGACGCATAAACACCGCTGTAGAATGTGAGTTTTCTGTTACCGAAGCATTTAAGTTGTCAAATAAAACAGCAGTAATTCAAAGATTACAAGAAGAAGTTGATCACCTTCGAAACGATACAGGTAATTTGTTAGTGCTCTAAATTCTTACCGTTAGCTATGTAAAGAAAGACTAGTTTTGAAAGCTACTTGGGCGCTACTTTTGAATATCGCAATAATAAAGATGAATGAACTTTGTCAAGACTCTAATTGTGATTCTATGACAGATTAGCATGGTGTTTCAGCCGATCCGGCTCGCTTAGGTAGTATGGGTCGCGCCACCCTGGAAACATTTGAGATGGCCCTGGTGGGAACTATCTTTGGGGCCGTCCTTAGTTTGCCTCTATCGATTTTGGCTGCTAAGAATACAACTCCCTCTCCATGGGTCTTTTCCTTAAGTCGCGGTTTGGTTACTCTGCTGCGTGTGGTTCCTGACCCAGGGTTGATTCAATGTGACGGGATAAAAAGCAGAATAGAGCTATCTTATCTCGACTGTTGAGTGATGACTCTGATAGAAGCGTTACAAACGATTCCCGATTACCGCAAAGCCAGAGGTACGCGTCATCCCCTTTGGATT
>JBCCQQ010000051.1:0-45644 GCA_039024555.1 Cyanobacteria bacterium P01_D01_bin.156 | reverse complement strand
TTCAAGGAGTGATTGGAAACTGTTACGAGATATCGAGACAGTTATTTGTACCCGTCATCCGTCAGTTTATTCTGGACCATGCCACAGAAGCCACCTTTGCTTGATACTAGTGATGGGCTTTTGTCAATGCGTAACTCCTAATTTTTTAGATTCGCGCCCATCAAATCTGCATTTTCTAAGTTCGCACCAGTCAAATTTGCTCTCTCTAGATGTGCTTCAGTCAAATTTACAGAATTAAGAGACGCACCAATTAAATTCGCATCCCTTAAATCGGCACCAGTCAAATTTGCTTGATCCAAATTAGCCTCACTCAGATCTGCACGCTTTAGATCAGCTCTATATAATCGCGCTTTCTCTAAACAGGCGTTGCTGAGAAGGACATGCTCTAGTTGAGATGTACCTAAATTCGCATCCTTCAGGTTTGCTTCCACTAGAATCGCATCTTTCAGATTTGCTAGAGATAAATCGACATGCTCTAGTTGAGCTTTTTCCAGATTGGCACCTTGGAGATAACAACTATTCAGATCAAGTTCTTGTTGATCATATTTATATACTCGGCGCAGAATAACTATCAGTGCACTTTGCACATCATCACGCGGGTGTACAGGCTGATCAGAGAATCCAATCTTAGTCTTTTCACGAATAAAGGCTGTTAAGACTTCCATAACCACGGGATGATCTTTTGTAGAGTCCCTAGCAATACGTTCTAAGGCATAAATCCCTCCTAGTGGAGCGTCAAGACTGAGATTTGGGATCGATGAGAATCGCCTTTACTACCGCTAGACCTTATCAAGAATGCGATTCACGACTCACTGAATAACTGGGTCAATCCTAATTTTTAGCTTTGACGCTCCACTAGCCTAACGGCAAGCTTACTATCATCAGCAAGCATTTCCACCGCTTTAGTAAAGCGCTCGGCAACATTTTTATCCTCCACTAGTTGAGAATTACGCCATGCCAGATAGGCTGTTAGGACAAAGCCCAGACCTGCTAATGCTTGTACTCCCTTAAATACATTTTCTCGATTGCTATTTATGAGATCCGCACGACGCTTTTGAGCTTCAGTGACAGTATTAGGAACCTGCCTGTGGGGCAGTACCATCAAAAGAAACCACAGACTAGCAAAACTGAGCACAATACTGCCAGCCACAATACCCCACAGGGAAAAAGATTGAAGCCGATCAGTATTAGATTTTGTACGTGCAGTTGACTTTGCCATCAATGGAATTATTCGATAGAACACTGAATAATTGTGATTGTGAGAGAGAAAGGAGTCTTTGACAAGGCTATAAGAACATTTTTATCAGTTAAGATAACTCTTTCTCTCCATTACATTGTTATAGTGAGCTTTGATTATGGTCAAAGTGTTTATGATGTCTCTACTGAAGAAATTAGCATCCTAACTTTGGCATCTAATATCTTCTAACAACAGTTTTTCAAAATAAACCCAACTGTTGGGGTGGAGCTTGGATTAAAGACCAGGGTAAGGGAGGTACATTGATGCCCGCTTTTTCTAACTGTTCTTGAAAATAACGAGCAATAGCAGGAGACTGAGCCTCTTCAGGGCAATGAACGAAAAAATAGACTGACACCCCCTGCGCCAGCCAATTACCCACATAGTCAACCCACTCAGCCAAAAAATCACGATTTCGATCCAGCTTAGGATGACTAATGTAACGAACCAGTACAAAAGAAGCCGTCGCAGTTGGTAGCAATGGCACTCGCGGCTTTTTACGCTCAGATCGCAGCTGTGGGTCCTCAACAGGATTACTCCAGGTATAAATTGGCCGAGTATCCAACAACACTCGACCCACCCCAAAATGACATAACAAAGCATCGAGCCGTCCTGAATAAGGTGGCTTAAACCAATCTAAATGACGTACTTCCACTGCTACAGGCTTTTGCTCGTGAGGCCAGCAGGTCACAAACTGTTCTAAATCTGCAAAAGCAGCTGGACTATATCGAGGCGGCAGCTGAGCAAAAATAGGCCCCAGCCTTGGCCCCAGCCCCTGCATTAACTTGAGAAAATCCAGCGCACTCGCTAACTGCGGCATCAGCGTCCCTTCGTGGGTAACTGTGCGGGGCAGTTTTGGACAGAAACGAAAATCTGCTGGTGTCTTTTCAGCCCAACGCTGCACCATGTCCGCTGAGGGAATGGAATAAAACGTGGTGTTTCCCTCTACGCAGGTCATACGCTCACCGTAGAGTCGTAAAAAGTCAGTGGCGCGACTGCCCTGTGGGTAAAAATCTCCGAGCCATTCTTTATAAGCCCAGACAGCACAACCGATACGAAAATTTGCCAATTTATGGACCTTACAAGGATTTCATCTCGATAGTGGGCTGTACCCAGCCTATACAGTCTGGGTTAAAAGGGGATCAAGCTGGCCCTTGCTATCGAGGGCATACAGGTCATCACAACCACCAACGTGACGGTCATCGATAAAGATCTGGGGCACGCTACGACGCTGGTTGGACCGTTCCGCCATTTTGGCGCGGGCAGCTTCGTCTCCGTCAATTTTGTACTCAGTAAAGTTGACCCCTTTCCACCAAAGCAGTAGCTTGGCACGAATGCAGTAGGGGCAAGTCTGCCATGTGTAGATTTCGACAGCTGCCTTTACTGAATCAGGATTGCGACCTAACAAACGGTTTAGCAATTGCATGGATATAGATGACTTTTTTATGAGGGGGCAAGACCAGGTTCACAGGACCTGCCCCTCCATGGTAAATCTTTTACAGCGCAGATAGCCTTCAAAAGGCTGAGGGTAAATCGCTTGTCTTGCAGAGGTACTGGATAATCTTGTGCAGCGATATGAACATAAACACGGCTAAGGCATGATCATCGTCACAACTTTGAGCATGCTTAATTGGCACAATACAAATATTAAGGAATAACGCTTACTGCGGCTCTTACTTCGGTGGGAGCCCTTTTTGTGTCTACAGGTACTCAATAGGTTAGAGTGCTTCATTATCCAAACCAGTTTTTCTAATTCAGGACTTTTCTCTAGATAGTATGGTCATCTACACAATTAGCGATTGATGAATCGGTAGTTTAGTTCAGATACACACGTCCTCAAGCGCTTTAAAGTCATTTATGCCCAATCGCCAATCTAGTGTTGAAGTCGCTCTGGCAAAACGGGACCCTAAGGTCATTGCGGCACTGCTACCTAAATGGGAATGGTTCTATGAGCATTACTTTAGGACAAGCACCGATGGTTGGCACCACATTCCTAAACAGCAGACATTATTTGTGGCGTCCCACAATGGAGGTCTGGCAGCGCCTGATCTAGTCATGCTGATGGTGGACTGGTTTCGGCGGTTTGGCTATGACCGGGACATGTATGGTTTAATGCATGCCAAAATTTGGCAGGTGAACCCAGGTTTAGCAGAGCTGGCAGCCCAGTGTGGGGCAATACCGGCACACCCTAAGTTTGCGATCGCAGCCCTACAGAAAGGCGCGGATGTTCTGGTTTTTCCCGGTGGTGCCCAAGATGTGTTTCGCCCCCACCGACAGCGCCACCAAATTCAGCTGATGGGCCGCACTGGCTTTATTAAGCTCGCCCTGCGAGAAAATGTGCCCATTATCCCTGTTGTCTCCCTCGGTGCCCACGATACCTTTATCGTGCTAGACAATTGTTACGACCAGGCTAAATGGCTCAATCAACAGGGTCTTTTACCCTGGGTTTTAGGTATCGATCCAGAAGTCTTTCCAATCTATCTAGGCTTACCATGGGGCTTGGCCATCGGTCCCATTCCCCACATACCCTGGCCTCAGCAAATCCACACCCGTGTTTGTTCACCAATTACGTTTGAACAAAGCGGACGCCAAGCTGCTAACGACAAACACTATGTACAACAATGCTATGACCAAGTTGTTGCGCATATGCAAACCAACTTAGATCAGTTAATCAAGGACGTCTCACAGGACAACCACCCAAACGCTTAAGAGAGATTTACTGACAGCTACTAGGGGGCAACGATGAGCCAGCATTAATTCTGGAAAAGTCACTGAGTTCTAGAATAGCGCTGCTGTAATAACGCTGGCCGCCTTCTCCCTGGCTACGGCGAACTCGTAAAAAGGATGCTGGTCCCCAGAAGGCAAAGTCCTCTCCTAAAGTTTGAGTAACGCCATTCCTAGGGTATGCCTGACCCGTGATGGTATTGCCAGTGACTCGACCTTCGACGCAGATGGAGTCACCATCAATGTAACTGTAGAAACCCATCACTTGATCTCCAGTTTTTCGAAAATTAAAGAGCACACCACCACGTCTGAGCAATGCTTGTTCAGAATATGCCCGCTCAGCAGCAGGCCCAGAGACATACCGATAATTGCCATCAGCTAAGCCAGCAATGGTTCCATAAAATGTTGCAGGAGCAGAATCGGCCGTATTGGTTGGTCTATTCGATGTACTAGGAGTACCCAAATCGGGTAACTCTTCGCGGGCGGGCTGTAAGTCTGGTAGCTCCGTTGATGGGCGGGGCACAGAGGGTGGTGCCCCAGCTCGACAGATCAATGTACTATTGACGGGTGCAAAGCCGTCAGGATCGTTAAATCCTACGAGTTCTCGATAGTAGGAAACATTGTCCAAGAGCAATTGACGCGTTTGATCAATGGCCTTACCTGGAAAAACTAAGGAGCGTTCCGTAGTGAGGATCGCTTCTGCAGGACCAGGCACAAATGCACCTAATCGCTCATAGGTGACTTCTGTTGTACCGTTAGTCTCCGTCATGGTGATAAATGCCCGCATCCCGAGAGGATTAGGCGCTCCAGTACTCGGATCATAGCTGCACACAATGGTCGGACGTGCCTGTACAGCCTGGCTCATTATGCCGTTACCCACCACGGCAGCACAGGTTAAGGAAAATAGCAGCTGACAGCGACTTACCATGGACCATGGATCATAAACACCAATCTTTAGCTTAACCCCCGTCACATCAGAAACATGAGCTAACAGCCTGTCTGACAAACATCCCATTAAAGAATGCTGTAGGTTCGAGGGCTGGGCAAATCTTCACAAGACAATGGAATCAGAAAATGAGCGGCCTTTGACTGACGAGCCTTGAGCCCTTGCCCATAGATACCTAACCCCATGGAACTGGCAAACCGTTTTGAAATTCTCAACATCCTAGATCAGGGAAATTATGGGATTACGTATCGTGCTATCGATCAGCATGCTCCTCAGCCAACTCCCTGCCTGCTTATGGAGCTCAACTGCTACGGCCCTCAGGTTTTAGATAAATTTCGCCAAGAGGCCAGAGTAATGGATATTTTAGGGAAACATTCCCACATTCCTAAACTCATCGCTTCTTTTGAGGATGACGACAAATTTTATATTGCTCAAGAGCTGATAGAGGGTCACGACCTATCTCAGGAAATTCGGGAAAAAAAATGTCTGGATGAGGGCTATGTGCTCAAGTTACTAACAGATACTTTAAATATTCTGGCATTTGTTCATAGACAGCGAGTCATTCATCGGAATATTCAACCGACTAACCTTATCCGTCAACGTAATGGCAATATTGTTGTGATCAACTTTGGTGCGGTAAAAGATATCAGCCATAGTCAACAGGAGCAGCCCCTAGCCACCCAAACTGGCTACATGGCTCCCGAACAATTACGGGGAAAGCATTATTATGCCAGCGACCTCTATGCAGTGGGTATGGTTGCGATCGCAGCCCTCACTGATCTCCATCCCAAACAACTCCCTATTAATCCCTTGACTCAACAGGTGCGATGGTCAGACAAAACCATTAACCCAGCCCTAGAGAGATTTATTAAACACCTGATCGACCCCAATCCTAAAAAGCGATTTCCAACAGCAGCAGATGCCGTCAAAGAATTAGAACGCACGATAACGGGCATCAAGGTTGGGCAAGATAGCAAACTCCCCACCCATGTTGCCGCCAAAGGCCTAATCGAAGATTCACAACCAGTTCCAACAGCGTCTACAGCACCAGCCAAACTGATTCCACCCAAGCTACTTCTGAAGGTAATTGGATTGATTACCCTCGTGTTGATGATGTTGGGCTTTGGGGTAAGGGGATACCAGTGGACGGCCTATACCCTAAGCAGACGCTGGGATACGGTTAAACCCAGCCCCCAACAGTACGAAGCAGCCAAACCAGACACTTTAGTCGATCTCTTAGATGATGGCAGCATTCAGGCCAAGCCTGAAACAGTGAATGCATTTTGGGCCATGGTGGCAGCAGCGGAGGCTGAAGGTGTAGAGCTATTGCCCTTAAATGGATATCTCTCTTTAGCAGAACAGCGACGACAGCTACAACAGAGAACAAATACTGGTATCAATATTAGACAGTGGCTGCAACAAAGTGATTATCACAGCGGTTATGCCGTTGCCATTGGTGACAAGAATGCGGACGAGAGTACTGACTGGGATGTTAGCTTTGAGCGTACTGATGGCTACCGTTGGTTAAAACGCTATGCCAAGAACTATGGCTTTGAGCTATCTTACCCGCGGGGCAATCCAGCCGGAGAGAAAGAACCCTGGCATTGGCGCTACATAGCAAAATAACTCTACCGAGCAACCATCGGGCAGCGCGCCCTACAGATCCGGGGATGGAATGGCTAACAGCTGACTCGCTTCTACCTGGGCAGACCAAACGGTGAGGGTGGTGCCTAAAGATTGGTTGAGGGATGCGATCGCATCCGCTAAATCAATGGCCGCACCTACCTCATTATTCTGAGCTTCTACCACATCATTTTGAAACTCCAGAACCTCAAAAATATTACGCGTGCGCCCTCGACGAGCTCGGGCTCGGGCATTCTCCAATTGCTGCTCCGCTAATTCACGAGCTAAGCGAGTCACCTCAATGCGATTACGAGCAGAGTCTACATTGCGTAACTGATCTGCAACATCCAACCGAATATCAGACCGCAAACGCTCTAAGTCATTTTCCAACTGCTGTTGATCAACCTGATTTTGTTGAAAGACCGTTTCCAGAGACTCATCATCCAAAACGCGCGTTAGTACAAGTTCAGTCGAGGCACGGGAAAAGTCACCAGTGCTGGCATTAGCCCGCACATCCAACGTCCATCGGCGATTATCTGACGCCACAACCCCATTAACTTTCGCAATTTCCAGATTAAGCTGAGCCTGTTGATAATCAGGACGGTTTTCATAGGCAACTGCCAGCAACTCCTCTAATAAGAGGTCATCAGCATCTTGAGCAATCTCTCGTAAGTTATCCAGCGTTTGACTAGCTACGGTAATATCTAACAGCTCTGACAAATCCAGTAGATCTAACAGATCAGACTTTGCCTGCTCTAGATCATTGTCTGCTGCCAAGACATTTGCCTCAGTCGCCGCTAAGTTAGCGTCAATTTCTACCAATTCAAACCGTGCGGACCGCCCTGCTTTCACCAAGGCTTCTGTTGAACGTCGCTGCTGTTGCTGAGTTTCCAACGATAATCGCTGAATACGCAGATTCGCCTCAGCCCGGATTAACGCATGGTAGGTTTGTACCCCTTGGGTAATGTTGTTGATCACCTGCTGTTGTAACTCGAACTGATTATTGGTTTCTTGTAAACGAGCAATCTCAACAGGAGACCTATTAACCGCTCTACCAGCTCCTCGCAACAAGGGTTGTGTGACCGTCAGATTCAAGTCTTGGTCATCCAGGGCATCAAGGGTTACCTCCAAAGTAGTACCGAGAGGAGTCAAGAGCTCTGCCCCCAGCTGAATCTCTCGCGTCACTTCTGATGAGCTGCTGCTAGTATCTTCAACGCCTACACTCAATGTGGGAGTAAAATCAGGTGTAAAAATACTCTCCGCTTCTTTGAGTTCCTGACGCTGAGAAATTCTAGATAAAGTCGCATTTCTTAGTTCTAAATTGTTCTGCAGCAGCAGCGTCACCACATCCTCATCCGTCAGCACCAGGGGCTCAGTCAACGTAGTCGATGGCTCATTGTCGTCTGGCACACTCAGATTCACAGGGGGCAACTCAGGCAGACCAGATTGGGCAAATAACGGCTGCGATATAGCCAGCATCAATCCATGCCCTAGGCCTATGAGTACCAAACAACGGCTCATCCAAAGATCTCCCCTAATTCTGTGAAAGTAAAGACAGCACTATCAACGCTCAGCTTGGGCATCAGTCACTCCGCAGGGCTTTAACAATGTCAATCTGGGTAGCCCGCAAAGCGGGAATAACACTGGAGCCCACACCTACGGCGATGGCAGAGCCCATGGAAAGAGCAGCATTACGAAGAGAAAATGTGTAGGGTGCTTCCACCACCACAGTCGTGGCTAACCGAGTTAGCCCATGAACCGTACCAACAGCAATCACGCCCCCTAGCAGACTCAAAACCACAGCTTCTAGAATGAACTGACTCATCACTTCTAGCTTTGAAGCACCGATAGCACGGCGAATGCCAATCTCTTTAGTACGCTCTAACACAGCTGCAACCGTAATATTGGCAATGCCCACGCCACCAATAATCAGCGCAATTAAACCAACGGCAGTGAGGGCAGCAGATGCAATCTGTTGAACTTCAAGATCTTCTAACAAGTCGTCCGCATTACTCCACACATAAACTTCTGACTGGGGAAAATTTTGTAATAAAAACTCTTCTACAGCTTCGCTTAAATCATTCACTTGCATCAGGGAATAAGCACTGATTTGGATAGAATCCCACTGATATTCACCAGCCAGAACCTGGGCAAACGTTTGGGTCATCCAGAGCTCTCCCCCATCACTCCATTCAGAATTTGATTTAGACTCTGTCACACCAATCACAACAAACCGATTACCATTGGCATAAACAGCTTTATTTAAGGGTGATTGTTCTTCGAACAGACTGACGGCCAACTGTTCATCAATGATGGCAACAGGCCGATATTGGTCCACATCCGCTGGATTAAAAAACCGTCCTTTCAGCATCCGTCGTCCTGTAGTATCTAAATAATTGAGGGAAACACTGCGTGCTCGTATTTCGGCTTCTTGGGCTTCGTACAATGCAGTGTCAATGCTATACACATTGCCAATAGAACTAATGGAGCGAATTTCTGTAATTGACTCTTTGAGAGATCGTTGTATGGTTTCGTCTAGAGGGGGTGTAGGACCGTTCCTCATCCGTACCCAAGGGCTCACAAAGGGCTGGTCTCGTTCAGCCAACTTGAGATCAATCTGTTCTCGAGTAATCGTTTGAATATTTAGGGTAGCACTGACGGCACCTACCCCCATAAACACCCCAAATGTAGTGAGACCAGAGCGTAACCACTGATTGGTAATGGACCGCCAGGTCATAAACAGAAGATCGTTAAAAGGTAGTCCCATAATGTCTATGGCTGTGCTTCAAAAGATGACGTTGAGGGAGCTAGCTCTGCAGGATCATTCAGGACCATACCAGGCGTAATGGCCAAGGTAGGAGGAACTAAAGCAATTTGATCACCAAGCTCTAACCCACTCGTCACTTCAAAAATATCTAGGCCCTGTAACCCCAGCTCAATGGGCTGCTGCTCAGCTTTTCCTCGCTGATTACGAACCCAAACAAAGGTAGCTCCCTGATCTCGTTGAACAGCTTCCGGAGGAATTACAGTGACATTTTGTCGTTGTTCCGTAATAATCTCCACATTGACAAAGCTGCCAGGGATTAATGTCTGGCTCGGCTGATCCAACTGAATATTGGCATTGACACGAGCCTGCCCCTCTGGAGAAGCTCCCCGACCACTATCTCCGGTGGCTAGTGCTTGCGGGGCCAGCGCCACCACTCGTCCCATGTACTCTTGGGCATCGGGACCGATGGCACGAATTCTGGCTGGTTGGTTAATGCTGACTTTAGCGGCATCCAGTGTTGTGAGTGTGAGATTGACAATTTCCTGACGGGGGTCCCCTAGGGTGAGTAGGGCTGTCTCTGTAGCAATGGCTTCACCACCCGCCACGTCTACGTCTAGCACCACACCATCAATCGGCGAAACCACGACCCGATCGTTGAGCTGCTGCTCCAGGGCTGCGAGGGTCTCCTGACTAGTTCTAAGATCCAGTTCAGTCTTCGTGACTTCTAACTGAGCATCTTTTAACTCAGAACGAATGCGGTCTAATTCTGCTAAATCGTTACGTACGTCATCTTCGGGAATAAACCCTTGTGCCCAAAGTTCCTGAGACTCTTGGTACTGCTCGACAGCGGCCGCAACTCGCTGTTGCACTTCGATGACTTTTTCCTGACGGCGGGCTAGGTCAAGCTGGTTTTTTTGAAGAGTTACTTGCTGCGATCTCAGGTCCCGCTCTTTGTCGCGATCGCGTAATACCACCAGAGGCTGCCCCGCCTCTACAGGAGTGCGTACCCGCACTAACACCTGCTCAACCGTCGCCTCACTCTGTGGAGACTTCAAGGTTTGCTGCCCCCCCAAAGCCAACGTTCCACTGGCGGTGACTGTAAGCTCAACCCCTGCGCGTTCTACCGTATGAAAGGGCACGACTACAGCATCATCCTGGGAACCCCGATAGCGCAGATATATCGCGATCGCAGCAGATAAGGCCGTAACCCCCATCAACCACATTGCCAACACGCGCAAGGCTCGATTCGATTTGACCACCGGGTCAACTGTCACCCGTAACATCTTGCCAGACTGCTCCGGAGACCTAACATCTGTCATGGTGTTTACTATCTAAACGGCAAATGCCCATGATGCTTATCTCTAAGATCTTAAGAGACGTAACCTGAACTGTCCATAATCAAACCCGAGCAAAGATGAACACACTGAGATTGGGAGTTCATCTTTTAGGCACCGATAACGTGGGACCAGAGCCGATCAGCCGGATACATCAATATCTTTATTTGAATGTCTTTAACCGAGAGTCAACGACATTAGAGTCTATCTCTTTTCACCATAGAGAGATGAGTTATCTATTAAAAAACACGTTGCAGATCACCTAAATACTACAAACCACAAGACAACACAATTCATCTCCTAATTGGTAACACTAGACAAGATTCTCATGCGCACTATCAATGCTCTCAGAAACAGAATCTCCCAATAAAGAGATAATATTGCGCCACCATCGAAATCGGTTCATGTTACGAACCAGCATAAAAACTATGAGATATTCAGTAAAAGTTTAAATTCCTACATCTAGCGTGTAGTTGCCTGAGCAAAGCGCAGTAGCGACACGTTTTTTATCAACACTCTAGATAAATTCTTAAGGTCATCTACACTTCTGCTGAGGACTGATAGTCTTTACTTCGTGGATCTTGTAATTACAGAGTTGCTAATACTTATAACTCTCTATAGTGATCGACTGTATTGATGTCTGTGGAGTTTCAGCTTTTCATCTTCTCTGAAGAAATTGCTGACTCATCAGGCTAGCCCGTGTAATCAGCAATTCAGTTAGTTGTCTCAAGCCCCAGAAGACTCCCATGGACGAGTTTTATCACCACAGCTTATCTAGAGAAGAGCTGAATCTTCGAGCTGCCCACTCCCTATGCAGGGCTGGCTGGATGCTCGAAGAAATCAACGGTGTTTTAGAATGTGGCTTTATTCGCCCAGGCAACTTTCGTATTATTCAGCAACAAGCAACAACTTTTGAACAACTCCAACAAAAGTTTAGTCCTCCGAGTACACCATCTAGTACATCTACCGCCGAGATCAGTCATAGAAATATAGATACGAGTAAATTACCTCGCATCCGCGTCAGAAATCGTGGGGTGGAAGAAGCTACTGCCGTATTAACTCACTACGGCTGGACAAACAGTCAAATTCGCAAGGTCCTTAAACGTAATGCTACGCCCTTAGAAAATATAGGGTTTGCGTTAACTCATGATGAAGACGGTTATGATCTGAGCCATTATTCGTTCTACCGCTATCCTTATCATCTAGCCAAGGGATCCCAACGGTATTCTAAGGCAGCGGCATTTAAGGCCCTGCTGAGCATGTTCTGGGTAGGAGTGTTCGCTTTTATCGGCTTTTTGCTAATCCTTCATATGCTGTGAAGTTTTTTCGAGGTTAGCTCTGAAAAATAGCAAAACTACGGCTTATCACTTATATGTAGGGGAAGTGCACTAAATATTTACAGGGTTACCACTTAGAGCACTAGGATCTGAGTAACGTTCCCTCGCTAGCTCATCACGGTTGTGTTTGGCTAATGCTGCAGATTACCGTATGGGTAAACTCTTAATCCAGGTGCCTGGTAAATCGAAACGCATATGAAAGACCTTCAGCAGAGTACGTTTCAGCAGAGTACATTATTGGAGCAGGAGCTCGACTTTAGAGCGGCTCGCACTTTGTGCCGGGATGGCTGGTCATGCGAGCAAATCAATGTCGTATTGAAGCATGTTTCCATTAGCCAAGAGCAGTTTGAAACCATGCAGGAACAGTCTAAAGAATTAGACGAGCTGCAAAAAGTTTTTGGTGCGCCTGCTGATTCCATGAATGCGGGCCATACCGAACCAAATCAATCAGAGTTGGACTTCTTGAACCGTGGCCCGGATGCCGCTGCAGATGTGCTACGCGAAAACGGCTGGAGCAATCATGAAGTTAGTCTGGTCATTCAGGATTCTATGTTTCCTAATGTAGAGCCTCTTAAGATGGCACCCCAGGCTGTTATCCTCCAACATGCTGCGGTCTCGGCGCCTGCAATGGCGATGCCAGCTACTGCATTTCCCCCACAGGTCACCAACGGTTACGCGATGGGAGGTCCCAATTCAGGCATAGCCGCTATGCCGTATCCTGCAGCTACCCAAGGCAGAGTACGCAGAGGTTCTCGTAGTACGCTTGTTCGTGACACACTCATCCTGGCATTTATGGCAGGTATTGCTTTAGCACTTGTATTTACTCTGCTTTAGAGTGACGGCTGAACATATGGCATAGCCGGCATTAAGCGTGATTTTAAATATAAAAAGCAGCCCTTGGTTAAAGATCAAGGGCTGCTTTTTATGGTCTGGGCTCAATATTCAATGACAAACTCATCAAAGCGATTAATTGGCAGACAATCCTCTATTTCGATACGTTTGACATCAGCTCGCTCAGGTCCAAGCTTTGACCAAGCGACTAGTGCTTCTAATTGCTCAGCTGGACCATCAGCCACAATTTCTACTGAATGGTCTGGTTTATTCGTTACATAGCCTGTCAAATTTAATTCTTTAGCCTTTTTACGCGTGTGATAACGAAAGCCCACACCTTGAACCCGGCCATATACCGTAATTTTTATTCGTGACATCAAAAGGGTGAACCAACTTATTGATCACCATTCTGTATTAATTTGTAACTATTTTTAATATTTATTAACAGTCGAAATTTTATTAGCCAGGGTATTTATTTTTTGAAATGTCATCACGAGCTACCTTGACAAAGCAGTCATATTATAAGTATTTCTACTCATCGCTTCTGAGACTTGGCTCAAGGCTATTTTGACAACATCAATCCCTGCACCAGAACGACAGCTGTTATCAGTCAAATAGCGTTTCCAAGCACGACTACCAGGCTGACCATGAAATAGCTGGAGCATATGACGGGTAATGGAATGGAGTTTTGTCCCTTGCTCCGTCCAACGAGCAATGTAAGGCAACATCGCCTCGACTACCTGATGACGGGTCAAGGTAGTGTCCTCTGAATAGATGTCGTTATCAGCCTGGGCAAAGATATAGGGTGTATCGTAGGCAGCCCGGCCAATCATGACCGCATCTACAGAATGCAGATGAGTTAGCGCTTGCTTCAGGGTCTTAATACCACCATTGATTTCGACCCACAGCTGCGGATTTTCTTGCTTGAGGCGATAAACATCGTCGTACCGCAGGGGTGGAATGGTGCGATTATCTTTAGGACTAAGCCCCTGCAGCCATGCTTTGCGGGCATGGACTGTAAAGCGATGGCTGCCTGACGCTGCCACTGTAGTCACAAAGTTACTCATGTCTTCGTAGCGATCGCACTCATCAATCCCAATGCGGTGCTTGACCGTCACTGGAATCTTCACTGCTGAATTCATCGCCGCGACACAGTCAGCTACCAGCTCCGGCTGTCCCATCAAGCACGCGCCGAAATTACCGTTTTGAACCCGATTGCTGGGACAGCCTACATTCAAATTCACTTCGTCATAGCCCATATCTTCAGCAATTCGGGCGCATTTAGCTAAAAGCTGAGGATCATCACCTCCAATTTGTAGAGATAGGGGTTTTTCAGCCGGGTCAAATCCTAACAGCTTGTTGCGATCGCCATGAAGAATCGCCTGTGCTGTCACCATTTCAGTGTACAGCAAGGTTTTGCGCGTAATTTGACGCATGAAATAACGAAAGTGCCGATCGGTACGATCCATCATCGGCGCCACACTGAGCGGATGCAGACGTTGAGACAGTGGGGTAGTGGACATGGTGTGACCAATGGATAGTTCAATAACGACGGCCAATGGAACTATTTACCATTGACATGGGCACAGCCCCAACGAACTACAGCGAATGGCTCGCCTGCTCTTCTAAATACTGTTTTGCTTTTTGGGGCTGCCCCCAGAGGACCTGTTCATGCTTATAAATCACCATGCCGGGACGAGATCCTTTAGGCTTATACACATGTTTAGGCTGGGTATAGACCACTGGCACTTGCTCCGACTGACGAGCACGACTAAACCAAGCCGCAATATTTGCCGCCCAGGCCAAATCCTCATCATTGGCTTCCGCTCCTGGTTCTAGCCTCAGTAGCACATGACTACCAGGAATCTCTTGGGTATGAAACCATAAATCGTAGTCATTGGCCGCCTTAAAGGATAAGGCTTCATTTTGGTTGTTGTTCCGTCCTACCCACACATCTGTACCGCGGGGAGTACAAAAACGATGAAAGTCCGGCAGTCGCTCTGAGCGTCCTTTATTGACGCGCTGGTAGGGATCTTCCATATACCCCTGTTGCACCAGTTCATCACGAATTTCTTCTAAGGCTGATAGATCGCTAACACCCTCATAGTGAGAAGTTTGCAGTAAGGCAGCTTCCACCTGCTCAAAGTATGCCAGTTCCGTTTCCACTGCTTGTAAAAGCGGCATTACTGCATCGCGTGTACGTTTGAGTTTTTGGTGTCGCTTATAGAAGGCTTGAGCATTTTGTACAGCATTTTTCTCAGGGTTAAGCGATAGGGTCACCTGCTCACCTGACTCGAAATCTGGCAACCGAATAGATGACAGACCAGGCTGCCACTTGTGAAGATAAGCCATCAAAAGATCTGCTTTTTGACGGTGGCTATCTGCTTGGTCAGAATCCCTAAGGCGCTGACGAAAATTACTCACTTTTTGGCGTAGTTTAGCGGTGACCCCCTTGAGTTTTTGAGTCAGTTGATGATGCAGCTGGGAGAATGATTGTTGGTTTAGCTGATCAGTATAGTAGCCATCAATTAACGCTTGAGTACTATTGACGGTGGGCAATGTTGACGTCCAACCGAGAACGGTATAGCCCGTTTCTGTATGTGCTGGATGAAAGTCTTTGTTGGCTAGACACTGCAGCCAACGCTGCCACTGAACGTATAGCTGTTGCCAATCCTCAGCCGTCAAACTGTCGGTTGGTTGACTAGGCTCTAGTTTGGCGGCTTTTACCAACTGTTTTGCTAAAGCCGTACTGAGACCGCTGTAGCTTTTAACCATCATTTTGCTCAGTTTTCCTGGAACCAAGCCAATCCGTTCTTGCCAAGTGGTCAATGGCTCATCTAACCGTGGCAATGTGCCCATGATGGCCGGTGGTGGTCTGTACTGTCCCCCCGTGCGAATGGTACGTACACTAGACTGCATTTCATTCACTTGGCGGGCAGCCGTGACAATCTCTTGGCGGTCGTTTGTCAGCAACACATTACTATACTTGCCCATGATTTCCACGTAGAGATGCCACAAGGGGCTTTCATCCGGTCGGCGGGCAAACTGTAAATCAATGGCTCGTTCCCACGGGGATAAAAATTCAATACGAGTCAGGGCCAGACCACTGAACTGGTGCTTGAGCTGCTGACTAAAGGTAAACGTGTCAGGCCTTTTAGGAGGAGCGGTTCCGATGTGAATACGGGCCGCTTGAGGATGCCAGGAAATCGTTAACCAGCCGCGACGCTCAACGGTACGCAATCCCAAGCAAACAGTATTGCGATCTCGCTGTACAACTTGTTCACAACGGGCAGGCAACCATTGAGTCGCTAACTCATTGCAAATCGCGTTTAGGGTAGTCACATCGACAGGCTGCAAAAAAATCTCCTCTAATCTGCTAAAAAGAACGGCTTTTCAATACATTTTGGACTGATTTCAATACTTTCAAGAAAATTTGCCTTGAAATTGCTGATTCAACGCCTCAAACAGATACTTTTAGGAACCTTGGGTAGGTTTTACAAGATCTCTACCTTTTTGAGGATAGACAGCCAGTCACAAGGGCCACAGCATTTTCTCACTACTTTTACCAACACACCAAGGTACAAACTCAGACTAAAACTCTATAATGGACCACTAAGGCAAAGCTTTACTTGATTTTTCCGCCACGAGACTTGATTTTATGCAGATTGAAACGATGCATCTTAATTTTTGCAATAGTTAAGTCTGTTTTTTGTGATCCGATCCTGTTTTTTTCGCTAGCATTTCGGTAAGAGATATTTAGTCACTGGCACATTGCGCAGGAGATTGCCAGTTAAAAGCACCATTTTGTTAGTCTTCTAGACTCTGCATTGACAGGTCTCTATTTAATATTATGGACATTAAACTCATCAACATTGGATTCGGCAATATCGTATCCGCCAACCGGGTGGTTGCCATTGTCAGTCCTGAATCAGCTCCTATTAAACGCCTGATTGGAGATGCACGAGATACAGGGCAACTGGTGGACGCCACCTACGGACGACGGACGAGGGCAGTCATTGTTACCGATTCTGACCACGTAATTTTATCAGCCCTACAGCCCGAAACTGTAGCCAACCGGTTTCTAGTCAATAAAGAGGCCAATGGCGAATAGCCACATAACTCTATGATGGGGCACTCTAGCCTGGAATACCACCTAGGGGGTTTACACTAGAAACAGTAGCGCCCCAGACTCCATTGCCCATGTCCGTAAACTCTACTCGCCCCCCTGCTTTAGATAAAATCGTTAAGCGTTTTCAACGGATCCAAGATCCTCGCCGCCGCTACGAACAGTTACTGTGGTACGCAAAGCGCCTAGAAGGATTTCCAGAAGACGCTAAAACAACAGAGAATAAGGTCAAAGGCTGTGTTTCACAGGTTTACATCATTGCTAGCACTGATGAAGATGGGCACATTAATTTCCTTGGTGATTCTGATGCGCAAATAACCAAGGGACTGGTGGCATTGCTCATTGAGGGGCTAAAAGGGCTCCCACCAGAACAAATTGTTCACCTGGACCCAGATTTTATTAAAGAGACTCAATTGGATGTGAGTCTCACCCCTTCACGCGCTAACGGGTTTTACAACATTTTCAAAATGATGCAGCAAAAAGCTTTTGCCTTTTTAGAACAATCTTGAAGCACCCAGGAAAACTGTTGAGTATACGTACTCGCATTGAATTAGACATCTAGACAGCTTATTGTGTTTTACAGGTCTGTTTTGCACAGATTTGCAGCTCTAAAATCACTGGTTTTACGCTCCTTACAAGGACAACAGTTTTCTAGAACACCCAGTAGACAGGGATCTACAGGTCACGTTCTTTTATCAAATATAGTGCAACATTTTTTTGAGACATCTCATCATACATAACATCACGCCTGTCTCCAGCCGACGGTGCTACTCATAAAATGCTGCGGTCCAATCATGGTCATAGAAAGTCTCGTCGGTCATTTCATCGCTATCCCTACGATACGTATCAAGACCAAACGCACTCAGCAAACTAGCATTCTCAGCAGTGGCTTCTAACACGTTGGCCTGTAGTGCATCCCATACTGGCGCTGCCGCCAGTAACACCTGACGTCCTTGAGTTGTGGCTTTCAGGGATTGACTACGCCTATCCTTACCAGGACCAATGTCGATCCACCCATGTTTATGCATGCGGTCTATGGTGCGACTAATGGTGGATTTTTCCATAGCTAGCATTTGGCCTAGCTGACCAGGGGCTAGGGGCCCACGGCTCACAACCGTAGCCAGAATATTGAGCTGATTAACCGTTAACCCTAAAGGCCGCAGCGCTTCATCATAAAGACGGGTCACCATCCGGTTAAGCTGCCGTAAACGCATGGCAATACAGTCATTGGTCATTTGGCGCGCACGTTCTTTAGGAGTACCAGAAGTCGCTGTCATAACTGTATCGGCAAAACCATAGGTGCATATTCAAATATAGTGAATTGCCTATTAACTGAATTTACATTTGATGATTTTTCTTAATACTCTGTAAGATCAGGGGGTATGTTGCCGCGATCGCTGAATGGAATTTCTAGATGACAGCTTAATTAACACCCTGTGGATTGGATTGATCGTGGGACTGGCATCATTTGTCCAGAGTTTAACGGGATTTGGGTTTGCCCTTGTGGCCATATCCCTGTTGCCTTTTTTCATGGATCTCCAACCTGCTGTCAGCTTAGTCCTGGTCGTCAGTCTGGTGGGCAACATCGCTTTATGGTGGCACTACCGAGATAGTTTCGAATGGTCCCGCATCATTCATTTGCTGGGAGCAGGACTATTAACTATTCCCATCGGTGTCCTCGGCCTGCACCACATCCCCGAACATTTAGCGTTGCAAATTCTGGGTGTCTTTGTTCTGGCCTATGTGATTTATTCAAGTTTGCAATTATCGGCTCCCGATATCCAGGGACGACGCTGGGCCTATGCCTTTGGGGCGGCCTCAGGTGTCCTGGCAGGTGCTTTCAATACTGGAGGACCGCCCATTGTCATCTACGGCAACTTTAATGAATGGAGTCCTGAGCAGTTTAAAAGCCATATGCCCGGAGCATTTTCAGTGATGTCGGTGGTTGCGATCGCAACTCACCTATGGCAAGGTCACTTCGACAAAATGCTCTTTACTCAAATCGGCTATGCCACCCCATTTTTTGTCGGTGGTTTGGGGCTAGGGTTTTGGCTATCGAACTATATCAACGCAGAACAGTTCCGCCAGGTCGTCTTAGTACTACTGGGTCTAATCGGCCTCAAGCTTTTGCTATAGGCATCTAGGCAAAAAGGACTCATTCCCCAGCAGGGATAATATCCACGGTCTCGTCAGTAATAATTTCCACATCTGGAGGAGCCACGGGCATTTCAGGAGCTGGGCTCGACGGCTCCACGTCATCAGGGCTAGCATCAAACGGTGGGTTGTCTCGCAACTCCTCCCGCACCGAATCACCTAAGGAAGGCTCTGCTTCTGACTCTTCAGGCACTGGAGCATTCAAACTAAGTTTTGCCACCTCCCCTCGGAAATAAGCCTCGCGATACTTTAAGGACTCTGCAAACGCCAAACCGGCACGAAACGCCACTAGGGAGTTCTGCTGATCGCCAGCAGCGAGATACGTTTGCCCCAAACGATCGTAGGCCGCTAAGATACCGTACTGGTTATAGACCCGTTGCTCCGCTCGCACCAACAGGTTGTACATGGTTAAGGCTTCATTGGTCAGACCTTGCTCAGCGTACAAGTCTCCTAGCTCTTTAAGCACCGTACTGACATGGCCATAGAGCTCTAGCTTTTGAGCAGTTGCATAGGCCAGCTGATAGTAATCAACCGCCTGGGAATATTGCCCAACTGCTTTCAAATTACGGGCCATATCAATCTCTAGAGGAGGTTCGCGATCGCTCTGCCCCGTCGCCCGATATAGCTGCAACAGTTCTGCCTGAAAGGGTAGCGCCAGGCTCAACTGCTTTGTTTGCTGATAGCTATAAATCAGGTCTTTAAGAAATTGAGTATGCTCCAGAATATTTCCCTGAGCCTTGGCCTGGGCAACCAGCTCGGTATACATCTGAGCAGCATTGGAAAAATCAAACCACTGTAAATAGTGGGCGGCTAAAATCACCTCCCACCCACGCTGTTCTTCACCAGCAGTCATGGTGATCAGCTGCTGATAAATGTCAGTGGATGTATCGCGCATCCGTAGGATTTGAGCAATATTCGCGATAGTTTCTACCCGCTCCAGAGAAGCTGTTTCCTGTTCAATCTCCCAAATTCGCTTGACCCGCACGGACATTAATCGCACTTCTAGGGACCGCTGAGAGTTCCATGCCTGCTGCCCAATCCGCCCTAACGCTTCTAACTCAGATTCGATACCAAATAGGCGTCGCAGCTGTACTTCTCGCATCCAGAGAGCAAAGGCTTCGTCGGGCTGGCCTGCTAATAGTAGCTGCTGGGCCTGAGCATCCATCCGAAACAGTTCTAGCTCTATTGAGTAAAGCTCCAACGGACTCAGGGGACGATCTACCACTGTCTCAGGAACTAATGGATCCCGTGGTTCAGCCTCCAACGGATTGGTTAGGAAAGCATCCAACAGCACCGGATCTACTCGCTGGCCATAGGCTGGCAGGGGTAAGACAATGGCTACAGAGGCAATTAAAGCCCCCGCCAAGCCAACGAACCGATGATGCCAGTTGCCAAATTGCTGGGACGGAGACTTTCGTAAACCAAAATAAACATTCATTTACAGAACTTTGTACTCGAAAGGATTAGCCACCGTGAGCGGTCATCGGTGCTGTAATCTTAAAGTCTTATGTATTTTCTGTCGTTGCTAGTAAACCACGTTCAGGTAAGGTCCATCACTTCCTTGACGGAACAATGACTGTTCTGGACGTGAATACGTTTTAATACATACGCAGCGGCAAGTCATCCGGCCAGCGGGCGCTGGCTAATTCACCATAACAAATCTGTTCACTATGTCCCCAAATGTAGCAACCCGCACTATCCGGATTGGTTCTCGTAAAAGTCAGCTTGCCCTAGTGCAAACGCACTGGGTCCAGGGTGAGCTACAAAAGCGTTTTCCTGAGATTAACTTTGAAGTTAAAACCATGGAGAGCAAAGGGGATAAGATTCTCGATATTTCTCTATCCAAGATTGGCGACAAGGGTCTCTTTACCCAAGAGCTAGAAGACGACATGCTCAACGGCAGCATTGACTTTGCCGTGCATTCCCTAAAGGATTTGCCCACCCGTCTACCGGAAGGGCTGATGCTGGGCTGTGTAACGGAACGGGAAGATCCCGCTGATGCACTAGTAGTTCACGAAAAGCACGCCGGCAAGACCCTCGATCAGCTGCCGGACGGGGCCATTATTGGCACATCTTCACTACGTCGCCTCGCTCAGCTACGTCATCATTTTCCATCCTTCCAATTCAAGGATATTCGCGGCAACCTAAATACCCGCTTACGTAAGCTAGATGAAGGTCAGTACGATGCCATCATTCTGGCGGTAGCAGGATTAAAACGTTTAGACATGGGCGATCGCATCCAACAGGTGGTACCTGCCGAGATCTCGCTCCATGCTGTTGGTCAAGGTGCTCTAGGCATTGAATGTCGCAGTGGGGACTCAGACATTCTGGCGGTGATTAAAACTCTGGAGGATATGCCCACAGCCCAGCGTTGCTATGCAGAGCGTGCATTTTTACGGGAGCTCGAAGGGGGCTGCCAGGTACCTATTGGGGTGAACACGGTGATCGAGGGAGATAGCCTAACGTTAACTGGCATTGTGGCCAGCCTAGATGGCAAAACGCTAGTGAAAGATACGATCGCTGGTCCTGTGGATGCAGCCGACGAGATGGGAACTACCCTAGCCAAGCGAGCCAAGGAAGCAGGTGCCCAGGAAATTTTGGATGCGATCGCAGCTGAAAGTCGTTAGCGCTGGCCGAGAAAATTCATCATTATTTGGAGGATAGGCAATTCCTACCCTCCATTTTTGGGCTCAGTCATTCTATTGAAGCTATATCCGTAGGCTTCAGCACTATGCACAGGGTCAATCCCCATCTAGACTTGATCCCGTGGAGCAGGGTTACTAACGGGGCACCAAGAACGCAATGCGAATTTTATTTGTGGCAGCAGAAGCCGCACCCTTAGCAAAAGTGGGCGGTATGGGAGATGTCGTCGGTACATTGCCCAAAGTTCTGCGGGCCATGGGCCACGATGTACGTGTTTTCATGCCCTACTACGGGTTTATGGGGCAGAAATTGGACATCCCTGAAGAACCCATGTGGTGGGGATACGCCATGTTCAATGCTTTTGGCGTGTATGAAACAACGCTGCCAAAGTCAGATGTCCCCCTATATCTTTTTGGCCATCCAGCATTTGACCCCGATGAAGTCTACGGCACCAAGGATGAAGATTGGCGCTTTACCTTTTTCGCCAATGGTGCTGCCGAATTTTGCTGGAACTATTGGAAGCCCGATGTTATTCATTGTCATGACTGGCATACGGGCATGCTGCCAGTATGGATGCACCAAACTCCAGACGTTTCCACCGTTTTTACCATTCACAACCTAGCCTACCAAGGTCCCTGGCGTTGGAAGCTGGATAAAATCACCTGGTGCCCTTGGTATATGCAAGGCGACAGCACCATGGCCGCAGCTCTACTTTACGCAGATCGAGTCAATGCTGTGTCTCCCACCTATGCACAACAAATTCAAACCAAGGAATATGGTGAAAAGCTAGAAGGATTATTGTCTTACATCAGCGAAAAACTGAGCGGTATTGTCAACGGCATTGATCTTGAAACATTTAATCCTGAAACTGATGATCAAATTACCCAAACCTACACAGCTGAGACCTTAGAGAAGCGTGCCATTAATAAGCAAACCCTGCAGGAAGAAATGGGGCTTGAAGTGGACGATGGCCGTTTTCTAATCGGCTTAGTTAGTCGATTAGTCGAGCAAAAGGGAATCGATCTCATTCTGCAGACAATTGATCGATTTTTAGCCTATACCGATGCCCAGCTAGTGTTGTTAGGGTCTGGCAATCGCCACTACGAGACCCAGCTGTGGGAGCTTTCTAATCGATACCCAGGCCGAGTGTCGGTATATCTGATGTACAGCAGCCAGCTGGCTCAAAAGATCTACGCTGGAGCTGATGCATTTCTGATGCCATCTAAGTTTGAGCCCTGCGGCATTAGCCAGATGATTGCCATGCGCTACGGTTGCATCCCCATCGTACGCCGCACTGGGGGTCTGGTGGATACTGTTAGCCACCACGATCCAGTCAACGGTGCTGGCACGGGCTATTGCTTTGACCGTTACGAACCTCTAGATTTGTTTACCTGCATGGTTCGCGCTTGGGAAGGTTTTCAGTACAAGCCTTTCTGGAAGAAACTGCAACAGCGAGCGATGGCAGAGAACTTTAGTTGGGAAAACTCTGCCCTGGAATACATCAGGCTCTACAGCGACATCAAGGGACTATCCTATGAGAGCCAGATTCCTATGAAGTACGGTGGCACCCTAAAGGTAAATTAACTCAGCTGTTACATCCATTTCATTAATAGGATTGAACAACACTAAAAGTCTTTTCAGAGATAACTGAATAGGACATTAATCAGAGGCTCAGCAGTCTTACTGTTATACCAGCCATATCTCTATGAGAGGATGATATGTGTAAGGGAAAGAAACAAATATTATTCCCTTCAACAGTTTTCTCTAATTTATCAAGGTGTAACACCATGTCTATGGCTACTCACAGGTCAAAAGAAGTTAAGCCAGTTCTTTGGCAACCCATTTCCGACAAACATGCAGAAGTCGTAAATGGAGGCTGGGGTTATGCTTGGTGCCCAAGAACTAAAAAGTACGTTTACTGTGCAGACTACTAAGTATCAGGCCTGCTGGTATATGATTCTATTGAGAGTGAAAGAGGTAATTGAGGGTAAAAATGACAATATTATTACCCTTTAACAGTTCTTTCTAATTTATCGGGATGTACTCCCGTGACTCAACGTAGGCAAAATCTTCTTCTTCTATCTCTACTTTTAGCAGAGATAGAAGAAGATTTTTATATCAGAAACTACGGTTTCGCGGCTATGATTCTAGCAAACACGAATCATAGCAAATCTCTTAAGATCAATCAATTAATATATTCAGAGCTGTTATTGAACTTTTTCTAACCGATTCTAATTTGAGTGATTTATTTCAGAGTGAGGAGTGAAGTTTTCTCAAGACCATGGCTATATTTGAACCACACTGCCATAATCTTTCGCTAAGACAGCTTTTTCTCTTCTGTTGAAGGAGGAAAATGCCCATCTTCGCAGCTAGTGAGCTTATCCAAAGTAGATTTAGCTGCCGTATCTTCGCTTAGACGAATTTCCTGGATCATGGCAATATTGATAAGCTCCATACCCAGCCGTACCCAATAAGCCCCTGTCACCGACTCAAAGTCCACTGGCGGCATTTGCTCAGCATAGGATTTATCAATATCTAAACCAAGTTTTTCGGTTAAGGATCTCACTACATACTGACGTTGAACAGATGCATTTTTCAACCGAACTGACATTGATTGGGCAAAAATATCAGCAATTTTGTCTTCCCCAGCTTGTTCTTGCAACCAAACCTCTAGAGTAGATACTGGCCAATCTGTCGTCTCTTCATCCACCTTGGCAAAGGCATGGGCCTCGGAATAGGCTACAACACCATCGTTGTTATAATCAGCAGAGGCTACTGGCTGACCGATACGATCAACACCGCTAAGCCCAGCAAAAAAGCTAGAACTGTAGTCGCGGTAGTCGGCCTCATTGACTGCCGGAGTACAGCCCACAGAAGGACGTTCTTTGACAGTGGCAAAAAAACCACAGCGAGTTTGCAATGCTACCGGATTTTCTGGATTTCCCTGTTCATAAATAAGATTAGCAAAAGACCCTGAAAAACATTGGGCCATCATGGTTACAAAAGGCTGCTCAGGCGGCAGCTGATCGAGCCAGCTGGTAAGTTGTTGCACCGATACTAGTTTCTCTTCCCAAAGAATCATGGCATTGTTATCAGGATTCTCTCTGTTATACGCTCCATGCCCTGTGAAATAGAAAAATGCGGGACACGGGGAGGACTTATTCGCTAAATTTTCAAACCACGTTTGGGCATTATCAACCGTTGCAGGACCATCTAAGTTGTCAATTTCTGGTGGCTTAAACTGTTCTTGTCCCAAAAAGTTGAGATAGCGAACGGTGGATTCACCACTGTTACCATTGGCAAAATACTGACGAGTGCCGGTGAAATCAATGCCTAATGCCCCCAGAGTTCGCTGAAAGTAACGCACATTTTTTTCGAGGGCTATTTCGTTATAGCTGGGGGCACCACCACCTGCTAAGACCAAAAACTCCATGGGGACATCACTACCCTGTACCGTTTGCGCCTGTGTAGTGGTTTGTTTCGTCCACCCCAAACATAGGCCAATGGCTACCCCCATTGTCCCCGTCATCAATATCTGAGTAAAAAATGAGGAGTTACGCATAGTGAAGGGGGATGAAGATTGCCAGTCTTATTGTAGCGATGCTTTTTAAAGCGTCAGCGTTGCTAATTATCAGGATGATTTTTTCTGAAAGCGGCTGTTCCAGTCGAGCAGCATCAGTCGGCCCAGCCCATCAATCAGCAACAATCAGCCTCAGGCTACACCCCTATGGAAATCGATGATTACAATGGGGAAGATTTGTACGTCGCTGCCGACTACTATGCATCAACTCGTCACTGCTGCCCTTAACGCCCAGGACTATCACCGTGCCAAGCAGCTCCTTAAACAGTGGCGTAAAGCATCGCCCAAGGACCCGTTGATGTTACTTTCCATTGGTCGCTTACAGGAAGGGACATTGCAGTGGGATGCTGCGGAGAAGACCTATCTTACATTTCTTAAACGGGTGAATAACCCTAAACTCATGGGTCAGGCCCGGGCCGGACTAAAACGAGTACAACAGGCACGGGAAGCGAGTCGCCAGGCAGATTTAGATGAAGCGACAGCGGTATTGGGTAGCGAAGAACCGGGTGTGCTCGTCATTATGCCCCCCCAGGATCTGCAAAAGGCCGCGATGGGATTAGCAGAGATACTGCGTATTGATCCTTACATGGCTCGGTTACAGCTGCCAAAACAAGGTCTGCGACTTCAGCGTACAGGGCCTATCGGTGAGATGAAATACTACGGTGAGGCGTTGCGTCCAGCAGGGGTGCCTAGTATTTGGGCAACCATTGATGAGCTGACAACGGTACAGATATTCTCAATTAAGCATTTTCGGAGTCTTGCTCCACAACCGATTGTGGTATGCCAGAGCCCAACTGGCCAAACGGGCTCTATTCAGTTTGATTGGTCTGAAGTTAGCCAAATTATTCGAGCACAGCTGCCGGTATTCGAAGAGGTGAATGATAAAACAGCCTGGGGTAAGACAAAGCGCAAAGAACTAGTGCAAGACTATGCCCAGGTGATTGATTTACATATTCATGGGCGGAAAATTATTTTGAGAGTGTGCGATCGCAGCTACGAATTTCGCCATAGTGCAGCTTTAGTACCAGACCAAACCAATCTCACCTCTACCCGAATTCGCTGGAATGGCTTGATGGACCACGTAAACCGGGTCACCGATTGTCCCGTACACGAAGAATTCACGAACTTTGGCCGGGGCGCATTGGAAATGATGCCTTTATTGCCCCACATTAAGGTTCACCTAGACCTAGACCGACGTAAACCCAGCGATTGGGATACCGCTTTTGAGATTTACACCAATCTGCTCTTTAAAATCAACAAGCCAACATCTAACCCCTATAGGCAAGACAGCTAACCAATGTTAGGCATTAGCCAACACGTTGTCGCCGTTACACTTTCTGCATTAGCTAAGCCGGTGGCGGGGTAATTCTAAACTTTGCCAACCGACGACTAATCTGATTAAGCAAGTCAAAATCTGCTTCCGGTAGCTGCCCACCTCGACCTGAGGTATTCTCAGAAGCCAAAAATGCAAAAGCTTCGCGAAACGTTGCTCCATTCGTTTTAATAGGAGCCTCTAAATGACACGGAATAATCTGAGTAAACGGTAGTTCAGCCACCTGATTGGCCCAGGTTAGAACAGCCTGCGTCCCACGATTAAAAATCAGTGCCTGCAGGACTGGAGCTACGAGTAAGCGCCCATTGCCACTCAGCCGTACAAACGACTGCTGCCACGTAGGCTCCCAATCAAACGGGTAAAGGCCAAAATACGCTCGCCGAGACCGATCCACAGATTCTTTTCTGGCTCGCCAAACATGCCCCCACTGTGGATCTTTCAAAGCATCGGGACGAAAGTAAAACGCAAATAGCGCAATCCGCTGCCACCCCTTACGACGGTTTTCTGGGGAATCTACCGGATTATCCGCAGCCCCATCCTTGGCATGAAATAGCAGCGGGTAGCTGTCCAATTGCAGAATTTCTGGCGGCTCCGTTGGAATTGACACTACAGAATCTGTCACCAATAGGGTTTTAGAAGCGCGATGCATAAACGCCACTTCCGAAAAGGGACCAATTCCCAAATTCACTGGCCCCAGTATGCAATAGTCAAATTCATCTCCAAAAGGCGCATCCGCTGCATGATCTGGCAACCAATGGGTGCGGCCCATCGGAAAACCCAACCAGCTTAGGGGTAGATTGAGCGGAAAACTCCATTGATGACGAGCCACATAGACCTTTGCTTCAGGAAACTTTCGTGCAAAAGGCCCGACGAATACCTTATGTTCTAGTCCGGTCACTGTAGGCAAGATGATGTACTTTACATCACCGTGGTCAGCCACTAATTCATTAACAAGTCGAATACATTCAGGTGTGGGAGCAACGGGGGCATATACCAGCAAACCACCCGAAGCAAGGCGCACAACCGTCATTCGGATAGGTACAACGACATAGAAAATGCCCTGCATTTGGTCAAAGGTCCAAATCTGATTGGGAATTACCGCACGGCGTAGTGTACGACGCTGGCCATAGGGATACAACGGCATCAGCGGCCACCATGGCCACGACCAATCGGCGGAACGTTCCACTGCCCGCGATTTAGACACACCCTATCCTCCAAATACAAGCCTAAGCTTTAGTATTTTACGGCTATGGCAGAGCAAGATGAGCGAGAATCTTAAGTCAGACAAGCTATAGAGTCTGGGTCAAGAGTAATGCCGACCTGTTCGCATCGTTGGACTTAGTGATAACTGTCACCGAATTAGCTCAGCCAATTTTAGAAATACCTTAGGCAACGTTCAGGTTGCGATCACAACAGTTTCAGATGCTATCTGCATACTGGTAATCAATGCAGCACAGACCTATCAAGTTAATCAAGGAGCTGTTAATGATGAAACGTACACTTCTTTCTGCCTTAACTGTTCTCGTTGCTTCCAGTACCATTGTTCCTGTGGCTTTAGCAATTGAGCCTGCCAACGATAATGCTCAAAGAATTCGTTTAGAGGCTCTTGATCGCCACACTAAAAACTCTATTCAGAAGCTACGTACTGAACATTTCAACAACCAGAGGAAGAAAGTTGAAAAGATCCAATTTGAGGGACTCACCACTCGCAGTAAAACAACTGTTGAGCAGAAGATTGAGCCCATCTATCTGAACACATTTTCTAAGCGCTCTGATCATTAGTTCACCAGTTTTTTCAGGGATCAACAACCCTCTACCTTTCCAACAACAAGTCACAAACCTTACTTGTGACTTGTCCCTTGGAATCCAACGATCACCCCCCTCAAAGGTAAAAAGAACTAATGAATCATAGATAAAACTTATATATTTCGCATCTTCACATCTTTAGAAATTATAGCTAAGCTGTAACCAGTTCAAACAAAACCCTCTTTAAACATGACTAACACAACTATTGCGGCGGTTACAGCATCCTCTTCAAATACGCAGCAGCTTTCTTCCCAATCAGCCTTGGAAACTCAACTGAAAGCTGCCTTAGAACATGCGCGTCGTCTCACTGAAATGCATGGTACACAAAGCATTGATACCGCCATCGCTTGGGAAGCTGTTGAAGAATTGGAAAAAGCTCAGAACAGTCATCAAAGATCAAACCCAACAGTGTCATTTGCCTGCTACTGCGAAGAGAATCCTGATGCTTTAGAAGCTCGTATGTACGATGTTTAAGGTTAAAACAATATTCTGAAAATCTCTCTTTTTCAGAATCAACACTCTCTCAGCTTCTGACAGCACAGAGGCTTTTGCGATATCTAGCTGTGCTGTACCAAAAGAAGACAATTTAGGTATAGCTATTGTATCTCTCTAATGGGAAATTCCTCACCAGCCTGATACGCATCAAAATACTTTTTGAAGTATGTCGTACTAGTTACATTGGGCTCATCCGTAGAGTCTGGAGTGTGCTCGTAAATAGGAACGCGCTGACGGATCACTTCAATCAGTTTTGGTTTGAGGTCTTCAAAGCTATCAACTCGTTGAATGGTGGTTTCAAATCGCAGACGCGCGGGGTGTTCGTAGCCTAACTTCATCCAAGGAAGCCAGGGACAATCTCGTGCCCATAGGGGCGTCGGAGCATCGACTCCGGGACGCACAGCATATGTGGTGAAATATTCGGTCCCTTGAAAAAGCGGGCCAGGGCAATGATCGCGATAGTTCAGATCATCGGCTAGAGGATGAGGATAGGTTAGGGGAATTTCCTGAACCTTTTTCAGATAGGGTTCACCTGCAGGAATGGTTGTGGTCTTAGGAGATACATCGCCCTGCACTACGCGATTGGCTATGGGCACGACTGATACAGGAATTTGATTAGGAAACGGCTGCCATTGGGTTAAGACGTCACCGGTTTCTGGGTGGCAGTAGAGACCTAGCTCTCGATTAATACGATGACCGTATTCACCGTTTTCGCCAGAACATAGGAAAACTTTTGTAGCATTCATACCTGCGATCGCAAATATCTTCTCCAGTGGTGCATCCTCTGACAGCCGCCACCAGACAATCCCCTCCCATCGGTAGTAAAGCTGCTGCCCGTGATACTTACGATAAAAATCTAGGTTGCTGACCTCATAGGGAGCACTTAGATCCAGCATCGATACAGCCCCTCAAAACCAAATCATAAACGTACAAAACCCTTGCTAGAAAGACCAATCACAGCCCAAAAGTTAAAAAATAGTATCAACGACAACAAAATAAAAGCAATTCTAAAGAAAATAAGTAATTAAATCTATTTGTCATATTCCCATGGGATTCTTAACTCAAGTTGATAGTTCAACACGTTTCTAACGGTTTCGAAATATTCCTTGTGAAATCGGTTTGCATACGTGACAGCAGCCAAAAGCCCTATAGTTACAAGGGGTCTAGGATGTTTATGAACTCCTCAGGTTTTGTTAGTGCCTAGCGGCGCTAGCAATTTCAGAACCGGGGCTGTCTGTTTTATTCAGGTAGCTCCTGGGGTGGGTTAACAAGGAGCGGGCGAGACAGATTTACTGTTTCAACCGCTTTTTTTTTCGATACGGTTACCCTAGAGCAAAAAATTTAGAGTATGGAATCATCTAAAGAATCGCGATCGCTCTGGCAACTCAAACCATGGTGGTGTCAGCCTTGGTCGATTGTATTAACCGGTCTAACGGTACCGACTGTTAGCTGGGTTTGGCTGCATCGCTGGTGGATTACCACACCAGCAGCCTTTGTGATTCTAGTGTGGTGGTATTTGTTTCTTTATCTAGTCCCCAAAGAATACGAAGCCTCCCAGGCTGATCCATAAAACATCTTCACAAATAACTAACTGATTGGCCTTGCCACAAGCGACTGCATCCAAAGCCAGACACATCTGTGAAATACATCATTCCTAAATTCAACCTGAAGAGTGCTCACCACAACACACGAAAGCAATCGATCAGGTGGAGGACTGCCCTGGGGTTTCAAACTGGCGCAGAACCCAATGTGTTGTGATCAAAGAGCAGACAACCCTCAACAGCAATAACCACTAATCCTGAGTTCCAGACAGCTGAGCACTTTCAAGCTGTTGTTCTAACTCTTCTACCGTCGGTAATGTCCCTTGCAAGTCAGCCGGTAGTTCACGTCCTAAACGGTGAGTGGCTACACCAATGGGCTTATTCACATCCCGCAAAGAATACTCGGCCACCGTTGCATCGTTAGACTTACACAAAATCATACCGATGGTGGGCTGATCGTCAGCATGGCGCATCAAGTCATCTACCGCCGAAACTAGAAAATTCATTCTGCCAGAAAACTCTGGTTCAAACTCTCCTAGCTTGAGGTCAATCACCACAAAGCATCGCAGCTTTAAGTGATAAAACAACAAATCAATAGCATATTCTTTATTACCCACCTGGATAGGGTGTTGACTACCAACAAACGCAAACCCCACCCCCAGCTCTAACAAGAAGTCTCGAATATGGCCCAGTAACGACTTTTCTAAATCCCGTTCCTGAGCATCAGCGGCCAGAGTAAGAAAGTCGAAGTTGTAGGGATCTTTAATTAAATTCTTAGCCAGGTCGGACTGATCCGGCGGTAGCGTCCGCTCAAAATTAGTAATCGCAGCACTATCGGTCTGAATGTGCGCACCTTGGTCAATCTGCATGAGCAATACATTCCGACTCCAGCCATGCTCAATGGTTTGACGGGCATACCAAAGACGTTCTTCTGGATCTTTGAGGGCATCTAACAGCCGCACGTTATGTCCCCAAGGAATTTGAGAAAACACTTGCTGCACCATCTGATGATCGGAATATGCGTCAGCAAACGCCCGCATATACTTAAGATTACGAGCCGAGAACCCAGTCATATCCGGAAAGTCACGCTTAAGATCCTTTGCCAGTCGCTCAATGACTTTCGTGCCCCACCCTTCCTGCTGTTGTCGGTCTAAAATTTCATGCCCGATCTGCCAGTACAGGAGAATTAGCTCCTGATTAACTGCTAGCGCCGCTTTAACCTGAGCCGACTGAATCCGATCTTTCAGAGACTGTAAAAACTGGCGATAGTTATCAGTAGACAGAGGGTTAGACATAAAGACGACAGACCAGCCTGGAAAAATCTAGCCCAACTATAGCGGTCTGACTATCAGCTGAATTCGGAATTCTAAAATTTGAAGTCGGCATCACCTTCTTCCGACTTTCAAACTCCAACTTCCGAATTCACTCCTAGCAAGGGTTGCTCGGCTTGAGTTGATACCCTCTTATTGCCTAAAACTTAGCCGTAGAACCTTGGCTCATTTGAACATGTTCAAGCTTGCGCATTTTTTGGGTGTCGTCACCGTTACTGGGTTTGGATACACCCAGATTTACAGACGCACTAATGGAAAGATGCTTACGGATTTGGTCTTTGCTAGCCATGACGAATACGTTACCTTTTGAAACAATTTTAAGCTTTTATGACAATGCCTTCAAAAAGAAATTGGCTACCCAAAACCGATAAAGTCCTGAGCAGCCAAGGCAATCATCACTATTTAGCACCTGGACTTCTACTGATAGAAATCTGAGATGCCTTCACATTCATTAATATAAGCCAATAAAAGTACAAAATATAAAATTTATTGTGAATGCGAATAAAATCCCAGGGTGACACAGGTGATAGTGTGAGCAATGCTTGGTATCCATCGAGCAAAACCCACAGTTCATAGGAATTTGGTTTGAGCGATCGCATGAACGCAAACATAGCCGTCGTTGGTGGTGGGGCAGCCGGTTTTTTTGGTGCGATCGCAGCAGCCCAAACAAATCCTCAAGCCACCGTCACCCTTTACGAAGCTGGTCCCGAATGCTTAGCCAAAGTGCGTATTTCCGGTGGCGGTCGGTGTAATGTCACTCACCATTGTTTTGACCCGGCTCAACTTGTACAAAATTATCCTCGTGGTGGCAAAGCACTACGAGGTGCATTTTCTCGGTTTCACCCCCAGGACACGGTTGCCTGGTACCGGCAACGGGGGGTAAAGCTAAAAACGGAGCCCGATGGGCGCATGTTTCCTGTCACCGATGATTCTGCCACCATTGTGGACTGTCTCATGAAGGCGGCTCACCAAGCAGGCGTAACGATTAAAACCCGATCGCCCGTCCGCCAAGTCACTGCCAACAACCCAGGATTTACACTCAAATTGAAGAGTGGGAGCATACGGTGCGATCGCATTCTTCTAGCCACAGGCAGTAGCTCCCAAGGTCACCGCATTGCCCATAGTCTGGGGCACACAATTGAACCAACCGTTCCCTCATTATTTACATTCACCATTAATGAACCAGCTCTACGGGAACGAAGTGGGCTATCTATGAATCCTGCCACAGTGAGCTTAAAGCTCACTGGACAAAAAAAATCTTTCACACAAACTGGCCCTGTCCTAATTACCCACTGGGGCCTGAGTGGTCCGGCCATCCTCAAGCTATCAGCCTGGGGAGCTCGTGCTCTATATGAACATCACTATAAAGGAACGCTCTTAGTTAACTGGCTACCCCACCTCCATCAAGACGAAGTACGCACCTTGTTACAACAGGCAAGACACGATGGTGGCAAACGGGCGATCTCCAATCACAATCCCACCCCAGCTCCAAAACGCTTATGGACATATTTTGTACAGCGCGCCCACATCGATGCATGCCAACAGTGGACAACCCTGTCTAATAAAACCATCAACAAACTGACTCAGGAACTTTGCCAAAGTAGCCATACAGTAGCGGGGAAAGGAGTTTTCAAAGATGAATTTGTCACCTGTGGAGGCATTCGCCTTAAAGAAGTTAACTTCAAAACCATGGAAAGTCGTTTACAGCCAGGCTTATTCTTGGCTGGAGAGATCCTGGACATCGATGGGATTACCGGAGGATTCAACTTTCAAAGTGCCTGGACAACCAGTTGGCTAGCAGGACAAGCGATGACATCTGCGCCCAACAAACATTAACGTAGCCAACTTTGCCTATAATTCATGATTTTGCTGATATCTTTACTTAAACTTTAAATTAGAAAAAGTCCTTGTAATTATTCAAAAAGACGAACACTTAGGCCTACCTACACAGAAGCTAAGCTGCCAGCATTACAAAGCTCTGGGCATCACTTTTTGACAAAGAAACATTCGTTTTTCACGGATCTAACGACCCCAAACAGTTTTGTTCTTTACCGCTCATCAAAGGTAGAGATACTGAGACCTCTTGAGCATGGTTGGATCTCCGGTCCAACGTTCACTTTGACATGATGGTGCCACCGTATAACCTTCTGCCATTAAGGACTACAGCTCATCCAACGGGTTTGTGGGTAGGTTCAGTAATAAAGGTAGGCAAAGAAAATTTAGCCTCATATGCCAGGGCTTCCTCACACAAGAAATACAGTGAGAAATACAAGATCTAGGACACTCAAGTAAGGCCAAATCTACGATTCACTTTGATTTTCCTTACAGCTAGAGAAAATTAGAGGAAGCATGTGCTCCTCTAACATTTGGCTTACGTCTATTTACGGCACCAAATATTTTATTAAGGACCTATGAATAACTAATCAAGAAGCTATAATATGGGTCAGGTGGGACCTGTTTGATCAAAATTAATTGTCTACTCATTACTGCTTTATTTCTGTCAGGTGCTTGAAATTCGAGCTTTTACCTATGGAAGGCTAATTTTGATGAGTAGTACCAATAGGAGTAACTGGAATAAAGCAGCTTAAGGATGCCGCAATATGAAACTTCCTAATATAGCGATAGCAGGCCTTCTGTCAGTCACTGTAGGCGTTGCATTTCAAACAGCACAGGCTCAGGCGCAAAATGTGCTGGATTGGGAACAAATCGCTCAAGATGGTGAATGGGTCAGTGGTCAGCAGAGCGGTAGCTTCCAAATTGGTGGCGGCACTGTAGACATTGACTTTGGCCTAGGTGGTAATTCCCAGTTTTCAGATTTCGACAGTCCAGTCACCCCCGACGTCAACAGCGTTATCAATGGGAGTGATGGAGATGATGATCGGACTCTACACGTTCAAATAGATAGTGCTAATGTCGACCCGGCTGCAAACTTCGTCAGCATGGTCACTTCATTTAGTGGCTTTGGCGGTCCTTTGACCGGTGTCTCCTTTGACGTGTTGGACGTTGATATTGCTGAGGACTTGACTTGGCAAGACCAAGTGAGTATCACAGGATTCTTGAATGGTGTGGAGGTCGCTCCTGTTTTCAACATCTTTGACAACACGACGACTGCTCAAGTTGACGCAAACACAGTAGCGGGTATTCAAAATTCACCGAATACTGACGCCGATGGCGGCAATGTTGCGGTGAGCTTTGCTGGTGCTATTGATAGCTTCGAGCTGATTTACACCGATGGCCCAGATACAGCAGTCGATAATCCAAAGAGACACGGTATTAGCATCGGCGATATTTCTTTTGATGCTCAGCCTGTATCTGAACCAGCTGCGTTGTTATCTCTAGGTGCCTTTGCAGTGGCGGGTCTACTGGTGAAGCGTAAGCGGGTTCATAGCTAAGCGGGTTTAGCTGTCTAGCTCCGTTTTCTCAATCAACTCTTTTAGCGATGCAGCTTTTTATAGCTGCATCGTTTTTTATGGGATGGGTTTCAGTCAACTGCACATCGTGGCATAAGTAGAAAAACGTGTAGACCCTTGGCTCTCGACGTTGATTGATTAAATCTCGCCTTGCCAGGTCAACGTTTGTTCAGTGGAGTTATTGCCATGGGAGCGAATGATTGTTAGCTCAATCCGGGCTTTGGTACCGCCACTGAGTAATTGGGACTGAATGGGGAGTCGTCCCAGGGCTAATGTAAATCGATTGTGATCCTGCTGCACCAGGTTGGTAGGGACAGGGCCTTCAAATTCAACAAAGTAGCGACTCCGGCTGCCAGCATCGTTAGTGGTGCTGTATCGAACTTCAAAACGAGTGTCCACCACCTCCGAATATTGAGCCAAATCCACCACATTGACCTCAAATGTACGACTCCGGCCATCGACCCGTCCTAGGGCTAAGCGGGTGACCTCTGATACGGGTACAATGCTGTCCACGCGATAGGTGGTTAATGAATCTTGCTCGATAGTTTCTCCTAGGAGCCAGTAGGTCTCTGGAAAATTAACGCTGACTTTTCCGCTGGCTTGCAGTTCCAAATTGACGGCTTCAGTAAATGCCTGAGCAGACTGGGAAGCCTGCCAATCTAACGCAAATTGTCGTTGGATATGGCCGGTATAAAACTGATAGTCGCTAGCCACCGTAGAACCGGGAGCTAGTAAACTCCTGGCATTACTGCGAGTCTCCCACAGGTTTCGAGATAAGGTAACTGGTTGATTGGCTAATTGTGCGATCGCAAGCGACTGTACTGGTGTTTCTTGAGGCAACAAGTCGGTTTGATTAATCAACACGAGTTGACCCAGGCTACCGTTCTCTCCATTGCGCCCATTGCGCCCATTGCGCCCATCACGACCGTCATCACACTCATACTTTTCTAATCGGCAGTTACCATCCTTACAAACTTCCACCACCCAGCGATCATCGTCACAGTCACAGCCGCGACTCCCCTCGCCACCGCGACCGCCGCGACCGCCACGACCGCCTGCCGCCGTCACCAAAATCTGTTGTAGAGCACTGGGCTCGGTGTAGTACACCGTCAAAGTGCCACCACTCCCCCCGTTACCACCACGGCCCCCGTCACCACCATCGCCACCATCCGGTGCTTGCAAATCGTGACGCACGGACCGGGGCTGCCGCCGACAAAACAGCCAGTCTGCATCCTCACCATCGTCCCCATCTTCACCATCGGTACCCGATAGATCGATACGCATGGGCGTGCCTGTTGCCTGCAGGGTTTGGTCTACTCCATCCCGCCCCTGGCGACCCGAGCGGCCATTGCGACCATCCCGCCCATCTTGATCGTAGGAACGACTTGCCAGGGCCAGGGTGTTGCAAACATCCACAGCAGCAATGGTGCCCCAACTCGTGACTGTAAGGAGGCTTAACGTCAGCACACTGACACCCCAGCGGTAGGAAAAATTCAACACTGTCATAGGAAACTAACCGAAGCTATTCCCGTTATCTCAAGAAAGTCGAGGACATGACCATGGTCATAGACCACAGTTTTTTTTGACTACCCCCCGGAGGATGGCACGAAATAAGGGAGATGAGTTGGTAGGCTAAAGATTGCTTTCCCGTCCTATTGGTTCTCTAAATCGGTATGCTATCCACCCTCGACGATCTAAAGCATCGCCTACAAACAGCCCTTGTCACTGCGTTTGGCCCTGAGTTAGAGGGTACCGATCCGGTTTTGGTACCAACCAACAATCCCAAGTTTGGAGACTACCAGGCCAACGTAGCCATGTCCCTAGCCAAGCGTCTCAAGCAGAAGCCTCGTGCGATCGCAACGAAAATCGTCGAGAACCTTAGCATCGATGACCTCTGTGAAGCACCGCAAATTGCCGGTCCTGGGTTTATCAACCTGAAATTCAAAACCGATTATCTACAAACCCAACTTCAGAAGGTTTACGCAGATCAACGTCTGGGCGTCCCTCTGGCTAATCCCGCCCAGCGCACGATTGTGGATTTTTCCAGCCCTAACATCGCGAAAGAAATGCATGTGGGCCATCTGCGCTCCACCATTATTGGCGAGTGTATTGCCCGCACCTTAGAGTTTTTGGGTCACGATGTGCTGCGACTCAACCATGTGGGCGACTGGGGCACCCAGTTTGGCATGTTGATTACCCACCTGCGGGATGTGTGTCCTGAGGCAATGACAACATCCTCCACTGTGGATATTGGCGACCTCGTCACCTTTTATAAGCAAGCCAAGCAACGTTTCGACGAAGACGAAGACTTTAAAGCTACCTCCCGTGAAGCAGTGGTTGCTCTACAGTCGGGCGATGAAGCTGCTCGTCGGGCATGGCAGGTCCTGTGTGAACAGTCTCGAAAAGAGTTTCAGAAAATCTATGATCGCCTCAACATCACCGTACAAGAGCGGGGAGAGTCTTTCTACAATCCTCTACTAGACGATGTTGTCACCGATCTCAAATCTCTTGGTCTGCTAGAAGAAGACCAGGGTGCTCAAGTTGTTTTTCTAGAAGGCTTTACCAACAAGGATGGGAATCCCCAACCGCTGATTGTCAAAAAATCTGATGGTGGATTTAACTATGCTACAACAGACCTAGCGGCTATCCGTCAGCGCACTATCGAGGAGAAAGCCGAGCGCGTCATCTATATTACCGATGCTGGGCAGGCTAACCACTTTGCACAAGTCTTTCAAGTGGCGAATCGCGCTAACTGGATACCTGAGGGAGTCAAGCTAGTGCATGTGCCCTTTGGTCTGGTCAAAGGAGAAGATGGGAAAAAGCTCAAAACTCGCTCTGGGGAAACCATCAAGCTAAAAGATTTGCTAAATGAAGCCATTGACAAGGCTGAAACGGATCTACGTCAGCGGGTTACTGACGAAAACCGAGATGAAACAGCCGAGTTCATCGAGACGGTTTCTACGGCCGTCGGCATGGGTGCAGTGAAATATGCAGACCTGAGCCAAAATCGCACCAGTGACTATATCTTTAGTTTTGACAAAATGCTGGCCCTGCAGGGTAATACCGCCCCCTATATGCTCTATGCCTATGTCCGGGTGCAAGGCATCAGCCGCAAAGGCAATATTGACTTTACTCAGCTGGGTGATGCGTCTATGCTTCTGGAAGACGCTTCGGAACTAACGCTGGCTAAACATTTATTAGAGCTGGATGCCATTGTGATGGAAGTGGCACAAGAGCTATATCCTAATCGCCTATGCCAGTACTTGTTTGAACTCAGTCAAAAGTTTAATCAGTTTTACGATCGCTGTTCTGTATTACAAGCAGAAGAGCCCCAACGAACATCTCGATTAATGCTGTGTGATTTGACAGCGCGTACCCTCAAATTGGGCTTATCCCTACTCGGTATTTCCGTATTAGAGCGTATGTAAATGTGCTGATTTTCAGTCTATGAAGTGTACTGGTAAGTAGAAACTCGCATCTGGAAGAACTTCACATGAAGCGAATGATTGCGGCTTACGGCTTTCTTATGGTCACCGTGCTGGGGCTCTCAGCCAATGCTCAGAGTAATGGTACTGGGCAAAATGGCTGTGTAGCCACTACTCCGGCGGAGCAGCTAGCCCTCAATGCGGCTAAAAATGAGGCCCGGCAGATGGCAGAACTCTCCAATGGAGGGTTAGAAGTTTATCGGGCTGAACCAGCAATGCACGGTGCTTCGATTGACGCTCCTTGCGAAATGCTGGGGCCAGCAACGTGGCGGTTTATGATTCGCGGTGGTGAGCCCACGGCTGTTGTGCTCACTGAAACTTACACGACGCTCAGTATCGTCACGGTTGAAGGTATAGGGCGCGATCGCACGGTAACTCTCGACTATAACGGTCCCATCAATAACCAGGTTCGTTAGATTGAGATACATTCAGTCTTGAAATTCTGCACCGTGCAAAGGGGATGGTGCTCCATCGTTGGGCTTACCGTTTGTACTGCATTAGACACAGTGACTACTCATAAACGCCCTGTAGGATCTTGGCATTGAGGATTCTACAGGGCTTTGAGTAGTCATGCACAACGGCAAACAGATATCAGGTTGGTTTAAGGGGGTGATTGCGATCGCAATTATCCTTGGCATATTCTTCCGATTCTTTCATCTAGACCGTAAAGTCTACTGGTTTGACGAGGTCTATAGCACCACCCGCATGGCTGGGTACACCATTGAAGAAGTGCGGCAAGAGATATTCCAGAACCAGATCTTGACAGCACCAGCGCTACAAAAGTATCAGCAACCAAAACCCAACAGCAATCTGCTGGATACCATTGATGTCTTAATCCAAGAAGATGCCAAACACCCGCCACTTTACTACAGCTTAGGCTCTCTCTGGATGCGACAATTTGGCAGCTCAATTACCCTAACTAGATGCCTTCCCGCCTTAATCAGTGTGTTGGCCCTACCTCTTATGTTCTTATTAGGGATAGAGCTCTTTTCCTCCCATATTATTGCCTCGTTGGCTACCGGGCTCATCGCCCTCTCTCCTTTCGATATTTTATTTGCGCAAACGGTCCGCCAGTACAGTTTGCTAACCGTACTCATCCTTGCCAGTAGTTGGCTGTTATTACGAGCCCTACGACTCAACCGTTGGCAAGCGTGGGGATGGTATACAGTTGTTTGCGCCATGGGCCTATACACTCATTTATTTTTTAGTTTGACTCTCTTAGCACAAGGGGTTTTTACGGTTAGTCAACAACTTTTTACACGCGCTCCATCAAAACCTTTCTTACACAAACTGAGAAGTCTTTTCCCCTATGTTCTGGCAATAGCGGGTACTTTTATTCTCTATATTCCTTGGACAGTTGCCCTGCTGACCGGCGGAGAACGCACCTATGCATCTTCAAATTGGCTCAGTTCATCGCTTCATTTTGTAACCCTAATCAAGTTTTGGATACTCAGCTTTAGTAGTTTGTTCTTTGATCTCGATCTGGGATTTAACCATCCCATCACCTATCTACTCAGACTGCCCTTTATCGTTTTGATAGTTTGGGCATTCTATCTCCTCTGGAAAAAGGCTTCTCACATTGCCAGCCGGTTTGTCTTGGCATCAAGCCTGATCCCATTTCTAGCCTTAGCCCTTCCAGACCTGATTCTCGGGGGGCAGCGGTCGGCTATCACACGGTATCTTGTTTGTTCATTTCCTGGCATACAACTAGCCGTCGCTTACTTACTCGGAACATATCTTCCCAATCGTCGGGTTTGGCGAGGAATTTGGGCAACCATACTCACTGCCAGTCTTGCCTCCTGTGTAGTCAGCGCCTACTCATCATCCTGGTGGAGTAAAGGTGTTAGTGTAGCCAATGATAAAACAGCCAACTTACTAAACAGCCTAGAGACTCCTTTGGTGATTAGCGATCTGGGTGACAGTTATCTGAATCAGGGGAATCTGATTTCTCTCAGCTATCGCTTAGCTGAGGATGTGCAGCTATTGTTAATCAATGAGGATGCGATCGCAGAAGGGCTTTCAAAAGTTAGAACCTCGAATATTACAGATGTAGTATTTTACAGTCCCTCTAGCGCTCTACAACAGCAAGCTACAGCTAAATGGGGAGAGCTCACCTTTATGGAGCCTCCAGAGGCAAACATACTCTACCTGAAGCAGGATTAACGTCAATCTTATAGCTCTGAAAAGGTTAGTAACCGCTCAAAAGTCAAACCAGTCTGGATAAATTGGAATCAATATCTAGTAAGTTTTTAGCAATATCTGAATTCGCATCAATCAGTTCAAAATCTTCAAATTCAAACCCCGGTGCTACAGAGCACCCGACCAGTATCCGATCTTTGATGGGGACCGCTGCCTGCCAATAGCCTCCTGGCACTACATGACAGAAACTCATAGATTGAACGGAGAGTTCAATAGACTCTACTTTGCTCGATTGACCATCCCATTGATACAGGTATAGTCCCTCTCCCTGATAAAGATTCCATACCTCATCATTACTAACACGATGAAATTTACTGACCTCATGGGGGTCTAGGGAAAAGTAAATATGTGTAAGAGCTGTCTTGACCTTATCATCAGCCACAACAGCCCGTCCGGAACGATAGACCTCTAAATAACGGCCTCCTTCAGGGTGTGCTAGCAGATCAGTGAATTGCATATGAACGTAGAAACAATGAAGGTTTATATAAACCACTCAATACTACATATTTCATTCGTATACATACCATCAAAATTCGACAGGTAGCAAACCAATACACGCCTTGGAATGCATAATGCACACAACGCTGCGCTGGCATTTTACAAACCAAAATCCTAAACATATTTCTATTTTGCATCAGCTCTAAGGCGATTGCACAAAAATAAAATTCCAAGCAGGATTTTATTAAGCAACGTCCTCCCCTTAACAAGGGGAGGTGCCTTAGGCGGAGGGGTCTTCGGCCATTTGCGCTAGTTTTCCAGACCCCTCCCTAACGGTTCCCCTTGGCAAGGGGAACCAGGTATCGCCAAGCTTTATTAAGGTGTCTTATTTTCACGCACTTCCCTAACCATACATTGATAAAACTCTATAGAATTGAATTTTCACTAAGGACTTGGAATACTCCACTCATACTGGAGCAAACTAGACACCACTATGACCAAAAGACTGCTTTGATCCAAAAGAGAGAACCTTCTCTACAGCATTCAAATAGAACACTTTGAAGACATTGAGCCTCATTGTAAGGACTACAAGTCATTGCCATTCGGCTATACGCCATCTGACTGGCAGCTAGGAATTTGCACAACAAATTCAGTCCCCTTCTCAGAAGAATTACACTGCAGTTTACCCTTATGATTTTCAGTGATAATTTGATGGCTGATAGATAACCCCAAACCGGTTCCTTTACCAACCGGTTTAGTCGTAAAGAAAGGATCAAAAATCTTCATCCTGACATTGTCAGGCATCCCAGGACCATTATCAGCAATAGTAATCTGCACCCAATCCTTATCTATTACCTGGGTTTCAATATCAATACATCCAGCAATTTTCTGTCCTTTCTCCTGTTGCCTAGAGCTCTCTTCTAAAATATCGATAGCATTCGCAAACAAGTTCATAAAAACCTGGTTGAGCTGGCCTGGATAACAATCTACTAGAGGCAGCTGACCATAATTTTTCATCACTTGAATCGCAGGATAACCATCATTGGCTTTCAAACGATGCATTAACAGTAATAGCGTATTATCAATTCCCTCATGGAGATCGACATCTTTGAGAGCAGCCTCATCCAGACGTGAAAAGTTACGCAATGAAAGAACAATATCGCGGATTCTGTTAGTACCTAAATGCATCGACTGTAATGATTTACCTAGATCTTCTTGAATAAAGTCAAGATCTACATCCTCTATTAACATTTGCAGCTGTTGAGGAGGATTTGAATAGTACTTTTTATAGGCTTGAATAACTTCCAGTAAATCCTGAGTATAGTTATTGATATGGGTTACATTACCATGAATAAAATTCACAGGATTATTGATTTCATGGGCAACTCCAGCCACCAACTGCCCTAGACTAGACATCTTCTCAGTCTGGATCAGCTGCATTTGAGTTTGCCTTAATTCCACAAAAGCTTCCTGGAGGCGATGATTTTGATGGGTCAGGGCGTTCTCTGACTGACGTAGAGCTATTTCTGTTTCTTGTTGTTTATCTACGGTTACTTTAAGGGCCTGATTAGACAGTTTTACCGTTTGATAGGTGTGAATGTAATCCAGGATCAAGCCTGTTAGAGGAACTATGTAAGCAATGATTTTGAGAAAATGCGCAATGTTAAAGTTATTATCAAATAACGCTGTTGAACCAAATGCCATATGCATTTGAGTAGCCACATTAGGAACAACACCAACTACCAGCGAATAGGAAAACAAGCTGGGATAGGTTCGATAAAATAGAGGATAAATAATAAGACCTGCTATGACATATAAAACAAGAGGAATTACATCCCAAGGTCGAGTAATAAACGAGTTGGGAAACATCGTTTGAGGCAACGCATGGCTCGTCGCACACGCACGAATGATGACATAGGCTAACAATCCAAATAACAGACTCACAGCAGCGACAAAACTCGCTTTATTTTTCCACTGGGTCCACCGTTTGCTCAGCAATAAGCTTACACCTATGATGGTGAGCACCGCATTTAGCATGCGACACAATGCCCAGGTAAAGGGAATTAAGTTACGGTTATCTGCAACAGCCTCTACTAGACGATCGGCAGCTAATGTATGGAACGCATCCATCATTCCTGCACAGAAGAGAGTTATACCAATAATGGGTGTAGTAATGTCCTGAGTAATCCAAAAATGAGCAAAGGCCAGAACCACCGTAAAAATAGCTGCACAAAATGCGCTCCACTCAAGAATCGTATGGATATAACTACCTGCCAAAATATGATGCACTGTCTCAGTTAACTGATGAGTACTTAGTTCCGGATCAGTAATAACATCTAAGGAACTGACTACTGTCCCAAAGTCCGCTCCTAGGAGATTCAGTAAAAACGGTAAAAGGCAGACAGCAAAGATTATCGCAACGAGAAACTTAGGTAACTTCGCGTGCTCTTCTGTAGACGCCAAATAACCTGAGTATTTCCCAGGAAAAATCTGGTACATAGACGGTTTTCACTCTCTCTGTTAACTACAACGAACAGAATAGGTTCACAGTCGTTGCGGTATAGTTTTCCCCAGAAATTCCTTACACCAACAGATAGAAATACCTTGATGTGTTACAGGAAACGGTAGGTCGTATTCAGTTCAATAATCAGATCATCACACAATGGAGTCTCTTGCAAACTGTCTCCAGTTTTCTCAAATTCTGCAGGCTTAGGAGACTCATAGGACCGTCTTAAATTCCCTCGAGCTTGCATAGTCGGAGATTTAGATTGACTACTCACCACACGAACCATGGAACATTCTGAAATGCTTGCCAAGCATAGCAAGTTAGTAATAATAGACTTGCTTGCTTGATACATTTTGAATAATTCATTGTTTGTAGATCATAAAGTGATAAGTATCTTTTAGGTCAGGACTATTTAGAGAATTTTCTAGTAATCCATACTCTAGTAATTCCAACTTCTTAAGAATATGGCGCGAACCTAGATTATTGATTTCTGCAAAAGCGACTAACTCTTGCACCTGGTGATTTTTAATAAACCAGGGAACACAATCACGTAAAGCTTCAGACATCAATCCATGCCCCCAGTAGTCTTTAGCAAGCCCATAGCTGAGCATCACTGACTGGTATGGGATCTGGCTAATATGGGGAGAAACCTTTTTAGGTTGCGAGATTTGGTAAAAACCAATAAAGCCGATGGTTTGTTGGCTCTTAGTCAAACGTATAGCAAAATAGTATTTGTACCAGGGGTGTTTATCTTGACTAGGCTCATATGTAGAGTAGAGATTCGCCATGGGTGAATAATGGGCACCCCGCATTTGCCATACCAACGGTTCTTTTAAGGTAGTCGTTAACTGCAGTTCATGGGATGACAATAACAGAACTATCTCTAGTCTTTGAGTGTGGAGTAAGCATTCACGACTCAAAGACCAGTCTTTAATATCGCTAATCCGCACTGTAAAAGTGTCAGAAAAGTGTTCTTGGCGGTTAAAAACACTCACCTCTACACCAAGGGTATCTGATGAAATAGCTTTAATGGCGAGCGTTTCAAGTTCTGCTTTTGGTCCAGCTGTCTCAAAGCAACGAAAACGAAGCAGTCCTAAAAACTGATCTGTCAACGGCGGATAGTTTAAGTGGGCAAAAAATTCTCTAACCCCTAAAATCATCTGATGGTGGGAGTCTAGATGACACCTCCAGGTAGTCCGATCAATCTTGGCTGAAAAGTGTTGCTTACTTTCTAATCTATCTTGAGTCATCTAGCTGCATTAACAAAACAGATACAGGATAACAAAACAGTAAATATACAGCCCCTATCTATTTCACTCTCCAACAACATCTACCCCTAAGAGCGTAAGACACTACCCAAACCGCCAATATTGCGAGAGCAAACCATCGATTCGATAACAGTTATCAAACCTCATTAGAAATTATTGACCGAATATTGAGTGTGCGATCTTATAACGCTGAGTATACGGCCATGCTGTTCCAATTTCAGCAATGGTTGTAGCAACATGGCGAATTATCCACTCATAGATAACCGAGCCCATCACGACTGCACTGACCTCAGCAACAAACTCTGGGTAGCTGAATCATTGGGATCGCCCAGTGGACAAAGCTAATCCCATGAGTCATCTTCAGTAGCGATAAAGCCGTCGAGACGTGTAGCTGTGCTGACGGGGTTACACAACTGCTGCAAGCCTTATAAATTCAGTGGTTAAGAATGGGTAGATAAAAAAAGATAGGCTAGTTTTACGAACACGACCTATCACGCCCTATGATACCGTCAATCTACCAAAGCTATCTAGAG
>JBCCQQ010000050.1:0-46215 GCA_039024555.1 Cyanobacteria bacterium P01_D01_bin.156 | reverse complement strand
TCAGACGAATATGTGTCCCTTTACAGAAACGCTATGCAAGGACTGGCTGAAAATCCTTGCCTCTAGGAAAGGGACTACTGACCCTGTCTGGGCGATGGGATAACCCCTGAGATTTCTATTCAGTTTTTCAGCAAACCCTACGTACAGCGGAGATGGCTTATCCATGATTATCAAGTTGCCCCCTACTTTGATGCTCACTCGTGTAATCCAACGGTTATTTAATCCTATGCGTTCGATGCTTACTCGTTTGCTTCAGTGGTTATTCAATTTTATGCAGCGGCAACAGAATTTTAAGAGGAAAACACCTGCCATAGGGTTCAAACGGCACAAACCCTATGGCGCGATCGCAATCCTTGCATTTACCCTATTTCGTTGGCTGTTCCTATTTTGTATGGGTATTGCTCTTTTGGTGCTGTTCACCGCGTTTACCGTCTCCGTAACGTTTGCAGAGCATATTTTTACGGGCGTAATGCCCATCATTAGGCTCTTTAGCGGCATCACATTTTTGTTATTTGCCTTGGCCTGTATCAAGGAGTCAATCTAACAAGTTGCTGTCTCTAGTATTTCGCCCATAGTTGTTAGCCCCCTAATAAAGGATGTTTCTACCTGTTTTGACCTTTGGCCTGTTGCTGGCTACGTTAACCAAGCAGTTCCTAACCCCACCCGATAACGCCACAAAAAATAGCCCAGAAAAACACACACCTGCCAATCCTCCAAACCCGATTGTTTTAGAAACAGGCTCCTCTGGTTCTTCAGTCAAGGTGATTATTAAAACTCGCTCCTAAGCGAGAATGTCGATGCTGCTTCAGGATAAAGCCACTAGTAAAGACTGTTACAGGAGTGTCGCTGATTTAGGGGATGATTTCATCTGTCATATTTAGACAACTGGTAAGTTCTACAGATTGTTTCATTCCCCAAATCAGCAATGGCACCACGGAAATAGTTGGCAGTCAGGGTTATTGCCTGTTGACTATTTCTGTGAAAGGTATGGGTTGCCGGGCATGGTGCAACTGAAAATAGCAGAAGCACTCATAACGCAGGTGTTCGATCTTTCAAAGAACAACAATCGCTGTTGCTGATTTAAGGGATGCAAAGATCTGTAAACGATGCTACATGCCAGTAGTCTCTTCAGGAAATCCCACCGGGGATCAGCAACGCCCAACAAACTAAGGCTTAGGCTGACCTAGTTGCTGATGCAGCAGTGCCTGTAGCCGGTCATCATCAGTTGGGGAGAAAACTCTTCGTGGAATAATCGTAAACTCTCGTTTGCCATAGTAAAGAATGTAAAATTCAGGGGTGAGGCGCCAGGTATGGTACAAAGACCACTGGAGAGTGGAATCAATTTGTTGAGTTTTAAAGTCAATACCTTCCTCTGAAAAACGGAGGCTATAGCTGTCTTTAAGTTTAGGCTGTCCTCGATAAATAATTATTGGCAAAAGAAAGAGGGCGTATCCCATCATTGCCAACAATACTAAGCCCATGCACAAAACTAGCCAGCCAAGCCAGCTAATCTGAGCGATCGCAACCAGATACAGCCCTAAAATAATGCTGGCAACAGCGGCAATGGTGTCCCGACGCAGGTGAAGGATGGTTTTATAGTGGTAGCGTACCGCGCGGATATACTCGTCCCGTTGATAGGTAAATGTGGCGGAAACTGGGGTTTGCATGGGCCAGAGTTCAAGTCACTTAAACGCGTTTCCACTATGGCATAGCGCTATGATTTGATGGGTCAAAGGGGGCAGTCAATGTAGACTTAAGTCCCCCATACCGCAGCCTTCAAGGCATATCACTCAATAATGGAGCACTTGCCGGACACATCTCCCATCGTCACGTTAGAAAATGTGGGAGTCACCTATGGCAATGGGGTGCTGGCCCTTGAATCTATTAATATGCCGCTGCATCGGGGAGAATTTACAGCGGTGCTGGGCATGTCGGGGGCGGGCAAATCTACGCTACTGCGCACCATCAACTACCTATGTCCCCCCGCCCAGGGCAGAGTTATGGTCCATGGACTAGGGGCGTTATCTAATCCTTCTGTGCTGCGCTCGCACCGTCAGCGCACGGGTATGATTTTTCAACATCACCAGCTGCTGGAGCGTCAGTCTGCCCTAAAAAATGTGTTGATGGGGCGGTTGGCCTACCATTCTTTTTGGCGCAGTCTTTGGCCCTTACCCCTCCACGATCAGCGGTTGGCCCTGGGCTGTTTAGAGCGGGTGGGTCTCCTGGAAAAAGCCCTGACCCCTGTTAAACGCTTGAGCGGTGGTCAGCAGCAGCGGGTGGGTATTGCCCGTGCCCTGGCGCAGCGGCCCCAGCTACTCCTTGCCGATGAACCCATCGCCAGCCTAGATCCCGCCAGTGCCCACCGGGTAATGCAGTTGCTGCGGACCATTTGTAAAACCGATGGCATTGCCGCCTTGCTCAGTTTGCATCAGGTGGACTTTGCTAAAGAATATTGCGATCGCATCATCGGGTTAACCCATGGCCACATTATCTTTGATGGAACGCCAGACCAGTTAACCCACCACCACCTTGCCAAAATTTATACCGAACAGCCCATCATCGTGTAAGGTGAACGATCCTGGTACTGTCAATGCTCAGCTGCCTAGAGCAACAGCCTGATTATCAACTATCTGTTTACTATGGTCCCCACCGGCTTTAAACATCTTGCCAATCTTTCCCTACTAGGGGTTGTTACCCTTGTGGGATGTCAATCGCCCAGCGCATCGCTAGCAGAGAGTGCCGCCGACCCTAGCACCCTAATTGTTGCCCTCTTACCCGATGAAGATGCAGCAACCGTTATTCAAGATAACCAGGCCCTGGTAGAACATCTAGAAACCAGCCTAGGAAAAGAGATTGAGCTGGTGGTCACCACCGATTACTCTTCCATGATTGAGGCAGCCAGCAATGGTCGTTTGGATCTCGCCTACTTTGGTCCCCTTTCCTATGTTCTGGCAAAAACAAAAAGCGATTTAGAACCCTTTGCCGCTCGACTTAAAGGGGGCGCAACCACCTACACATCTCTAATTATTAGCAACACTGAAACCGGCATCGACAGCTTAAGCGAAATTGAAGGTAAAACCGTTGCCCTGGGCGATCCTGCCTCCACCTCCAGTCGTCTATTTCCTGAACTCACCTTGGCGGATGCTGGACTTATGGCGGGAGAAAACTACACCGCAGTCTTTTTAGGTGCCCACGATGCCGTTGCCCTGGCCGTACAAAATGGCAATGCCGAGGCCGGGGGACTGAGTCGCCCCATTTTTGAATCTTTAGTTGAAAAGGGCACCATTGACCCTGCTAAAGTCACCATTGTTGCTGAGTCAGAAGCCATTCCCCAATATCCTTGGACCATGCGGTCCGATCTAGCTCCTGACCTCAAGCAAGAGATCCGCACCGCCTTTTTAGATCTGAATAACCAGGCTATTCTCACCCCCTTTAAGGCAGATGGCTTTGCCGCCATTGACGACCAAGACTACGATGGCATTCGTAAAGCCGGAACTGTGCTTGGCATCGACCTAGGAGAATTTGTTCAGTAAGGTATCGCCGCCCACAACAATCCTATGGAATCTGACCATAGTTCGGACTACGCGCCTATTCTAAAACAACAACGACAGCGCTGGGTCAAGCAGCTTGCTCGTGCCTCTGTGTTGCTGGGTTTAGTACTCGGTAGCTTAGTTGTTGTTGAACTGTTTAACCTAGAGCGACTAGCTGCAGGAATCCCTGCTACGGGTAAGCTTCTGTGGGAAATGTGGCCCCCTGACTTTAGTCGTCTCCCGCTATGGATTACCCCAATGATCGATACCCTAGCGATGAGCGTAGCTGGCACTGCGATCGCTATTGGCCTATCTCTTCCCCTAGGGTTGCTGGCTGCCAATAATACAACACCCCACCGCATTGTCTTTTACATTGCCCGTCTGGTTCTAAATATCACCCGAGCTATTCCAGAACTGATTCTAGGAATGGTGTTGGTGGCAGCCGTCGGCTTTGGCAAATTGCCAGGCACCTTAGCATTGGGGCTACATTCTATTGGCATGGTCGGTAAGTTTTTTGCCGACGCTGTTGAACTCAGCAACCAGGCCCCCGTAGAAGCCGCTCGTGCTGTGGGGGCGACTAAGCCACAAATTATTGTCCACAGCATATTGCCCCAGGTTTTACCCCAGCTGGCGGACGTTACCTTTTACCGTTGGGAGTATAACTTTCGGGCTTCTATGGTTTTAGGTGCCGTTGGTGCCGGGGGGATTGGCGCAGAGATTATTGGTGCCCTGCGCATTCTGCAATATCAGCAAGTGTCCGCATTGCTAATCATCGTACTGGTAATGGTCACCCTAGTGGATAGTTTAAGCAGCTATTTACGCAAGGGTTTTGTCTCCTAGGGGCATGGATGCAATAGGAGATCTCACTCCCTGAGCGAAGTTAAAGAAAGCCGCAGCACTCGGGCAAATTGAATCAGATGTTCGTCAAAAAAGATTTACGATTTGCATAATTTAGCAAGTTTGCGGCTGAGTGATGGGTGACATGTTGCTCACACTTAATCTGCGGAGATATTACCCATGATGGCTCAATGGCACCGTAAGCTTGGTATTGGTTTGATGATTGCAACCGCCAGTTCATCTTTGCTTATGCCGGGACGGGTGCAAGCAAATCCAAATTTGCCATTTACCCTCAATTTTGAAGAAGGCACACTACAGGGCTGGCAGCAGACAGGCACCGCTTTTGCCAATCAGCCCACCCTCGGAGACAATCCCACCGCCCGTAACCGAGGCCAGGCCTCTCAACATCAGGGTCAATATTGGATCGGCGGTTACGAAGACTATCAAGGGTTACCCGGTCAGAGAGCTGGAACTGTTCAGGGAGATGCCCCTCAGGGCACCTTATCGTCACCTCAATTTACAATTCCCAATGGCTCATTAAGCTTTCTTGTCGGTGGTGGCAGTAGCTCCGCTACCCGTGTAGAACTGCTGGTGGACGGCCAATCTCGTTTAACCGTATCTGGCCAGAACACTGAAACCATGGCCAGAGTCTCTTGGGACCTGACTCCCTATGCAGGTAGAGTCGGAGTTATTCGAATTGTAGACGAGGCTTCTGGCGGCTGGGGGCACATCAACGTAGACGATTTCCAATTTAGTCAGAGTCTTGCAACAAATCCTCAAGCAACCCAAGATTTGTCGGGACAGTGGCAGGGGAATGATGGAGGAACCTATTACATTAACCAGATTGGTAACACCGTCTGGTGGTATGGCGAAAGCGGTGATGGAGGAGCCACCTGGACCAATGTCTTCCATGGCACAATTCAGGGAAATCGCGTGGTAGGCGAATGGTCTGATGTTCCTAAAGGTCGCATTGATCAGGCCGGTGAAATGGAAGTACAAATTGACTCCGCTGGTCGATTAAGCGCTATTCGTAAAACCGGTGGCTTTGGCGGTAGCGTTTGGACAAGATAACAACAGCGGTAGCAGGCTGCTGAAATTTTCAGCAGCCTGCTACAAGAGAGTTTTAGAAAGACTCTTGCTGACCGTTATTGTTTGAGGAACAGCGGTACCTCTTTTTGTTATGCATAGGCGATTAAGCCAGTCTCACCTTTTTGGTTAAGATTGCCATTACCTCATTGGGGCGTCCGGTGGAAATCGGCTTACTCCAATCATTCGGTTCAGCATAGTGTTTAGTGTGAAGCTCCTGGATAGTGCGCTGCACGCCGAGAAGACTGCCAAACAACATGTGGCGAACAACTTCAAATTGACCCTCGGGAAGAGGTTCTGGAGCAGGGGGAACTACGGGTGCAACAGCACCCTGAACTGGATTATCAGTCAACATAGATTATGTCTCCAAAAGGTTAATCATTACTAATTTTTGACGTAGGATATCCCTGCGACAGTTGAGCGTGTCGCCGTCCTGTCGCATCAATTCCGGCTTGAAATCAGCAATGGATAAGAATGAGTCAGGAGTACACCTGATCGCCTTTATTATGACTGCCTGCCGGACAAAAAGTCAATTTAATTCTGTTGACTTAGCAAACAAGGTTCCTATGCTTTGAACAACAACTATTGTTGTTCTGATGGTGTGGGGTGAAAATCAGAGTTTTTCGCAATGAGTTCCAAGAACTTTGTTTTGGAGCGATCAGGATCATAGACGCCATTTTCCCATTCGCTTACAGTCTGGCGGCGTACCCCTAGTTCCTCTGCAAATTGCGATTGGGTAAGGCTCATGTGTTTACGCAGGGCTTTAATGGCATCCTGTTGCCACACTACTGTTCCTTCTTTTTGCTGAATGTTGTATTCCGCCTGGAATTTACAAAAGATCACGGTCTGTTGCGTTAAATCGACGGATTTAACATGGTACTCCGCATACACCCAGGCTTTTGCCTGAAGAGCACTGGCACTATCGCGGTTGCTCCACCAATTTTTCTTATTAAACGCTGATTTTGGCAGTGACTTGTCGATAACGGATTCAATTTTGGCAAATGTGAGCACCACAGTATCGTCAGAACACCTTTGCAGATGTTCAAACAGTGGATAGTATTTGCTACCAGGTTTAATGCTCATTGCAAATAAGTAGCTCAGTTCAATCTTTTATAAGACATGAATAAGCCGTTTAACCTCTTGGATTTTGCCCCCAACCCCCAATCCTGGGGGCTTTGAGTTTGGTTTCTTTCAGGATTGAAAAAGGGGGCGTCGATATTTGATAGCTAATTGAAACCACTTACTTAGCTATCTCTAGGTGTCTTAAAAGGGGCTAGCCAATAAGGACATTTCCGAAAAGAGAAGTGTTGCTAGCACCCTACATATACTTCTCTAGCAGTGGCTTCAGTTTTTGTATGGTTGCTTCGGGTGCCTGGTCTAACGGGGTGAACACGGCATATTTTAGGGCTGAGTGAGCGTCTGACTCAGGTGGGTTGGCCGTTAGCCGATTGACGACATCTTTAACAACTAGCTGGGCATTGCCTGCATTCTTCTGCAGGTTGCCGATGACCATTTCCACCGTCACACTGTCGTGGTCTGGATGCCAGCAATCATAGTCGGTGGCCATGGCTAGGGTGGCATAGGCAATTTCTGCTTCCCGTGCTAGTTTCGCCTCGGTCAAGTTGGTCATGCCAATTACGGTAGCCCCCCAGCTCCGATACAGATGAGATTCCGCTTTAGTCGAAAAGGCAGGGCCTTCCATACACACGTAGGTGCCACCCCGGTGCAACGTTACCCCATCCAGATTTAGGCTTTCTACCGCATCCCCTAAAACTGCGGCCAGATTTTTACAAACTGGATCGCCAAAGGCAATGTGGGCAATAATCCCTTCTCCAAAGAAGGTGGCCGCTCGATTTTTGGTGCGATCAATAAACTGGTCTGGGATCACCATATCCACTGGCTTGACCTCTTCTTTGAGGGACCCTACTGCCGATGCGGAAATTAGGTACTTTACCCCCAGGGTTTTCATGGCATAGATATTGGCCTGGAAGGGTAGCTCAGTGGGTAGTAGACGATGGCCACGGCCATGGCGGGCTAAAAAGACAACCGGTGTGCCATCGAGTTTGCCACAAATAAAGGCATCTGAAGGGGCACCAAAGGGGGTATCGATGGTGACTTCTTCAATATCCGTAAGCGCATCCATTTTATAAAGACCGCTACCGCCGATGATTCCGATATCTGCCTGCGCCATGGAGAAGTTTGTCCTGCTAAGAAGGGGATGGGAAGGACCTACAAGGTCCGGTGGCTATGGTAGCGAAGTTATTCCCAAGCAAGCTGATTTTTTTAGATCTGTTTATAGTGGCATAGACAACGCAAAAAATTAGAGAACCCACAATACATCGAGTGTGTTGATCGATAACATAATCAACTAGCACGTTAGCTTAGTTAGAATGAACTGATTCGCTGATGAATCAAGATGGTATAACCAAATCATCTTCAGTCTCTTATCTGAATTATGCCTAAGGTCCTAGATCCTCAATCAAGCTATACCTTCCATTCATATTTTGAAATGCGATACAACGTGGCTGATATCCTAGCGGATCTAGGATTTAGCTATGAACGACGCTATTTACATTTACCTCAACGTGACGGTTCTCTAGATACCACACGCATTGAAGAAACACTGCAACGTAATCTTCGTTACACAGAACCGTCCAGTGAAGCAGCACGGCGAGAGATGCTAATCGCGCCTGTTTTGGTAGAACTTTGCGAACTGTTAGATGCTCGTCTGGACATTGAATATCCGATTAAGGTCTCAAACTGGTTAAAGGGGTCGATTGATTACCGGGTAGTTACTACAAATACGATTACTGTTGTTGAAGCAAAGCAGGCAGACTTAACCCATGGATTTGTGCAGCTAGCAGCTGAGTTAGTTGCACTAGATACATGGATTGAGAGAGATGTACCACTGCTCTATGGTGCGGTCACCACAGGAGAAGATTGGCGATTTGGAATTCTAGAACGGACTTCTAAACAGGTCACCCAAGATATTACGTTATATCGAGTACCAGAAAATGTAGAAACCTTGTTGCGTGTGCTAATGGCCGTTGCTTAATATAGGTTGTTGTCTATTAAATCCGTTTATTGTTTTTGAAACGTTTTGAAGTTTAGGGATTTTGGGTCGTGCTTCAGAAAAACGTGGGATATGCAGAAATGTCACTCTCGGCCCAAGCTTTCGTGGTTATCTCTGCTCTCTGAGCAGCTGTATCTCCAGTGCGACTGTGCTGCCATATCCAGTTGAAGTAGATCACTACCAATCTTTATTCAGGTGGATTTAACACTTGCTGAGCAGTGAGAGCGAACCCTGGAAACAGATCAGAAATAATCTTCTGATTACCTGTAAACATTGATTCATCATATGTGTCGCCTTTCAAAGCCAGAATAGTTACCGTTGCTTGTTCTGGATCTAATAACCAATATTCAGGTATTTCTCGGGCTTCATACTGGTCGCGTTTCTCTTCATAGTCGCGTGATCGATTCGCCTTACCCGGACTGACCACTTCCATAACCAAATCAGGTGGCGGCATTTCCATTTGAATCGTCAAGCGATTTTGCGTCAGTTCAATATGTTCTGGACGCAAAATGACTAAATCTGGAAAGCGATTGCGAGGCTGCTTAGGCTCCAATGCAGGCACTTCTAACTCACAGGTATAATGCTTGATCAAACGAGGTCTCACCAACCCTGAATTAATAAAGTAAAGCTGGAGAGCAAACGATAGCCACTCATTAAACTCAGATTCTGTTGGCATCGCCACCAGCTCTCCATCAATCCACTCGTATCGCGTATCTGTCCCATCGTCATAGGTCAGATACGCCTCAAAGGTCATTCTGGTTTTGGTGTTAGTGGCCATTGGATTATCCCAATTAGTACCATCCTTAACCAACTATGGTCAGCCAGCTTAGAAGTTACCAGCTAGGGCAGCTACGCAACGCTCACAGACGGTGCTATGTTCTGCCGACTCACCTACATGGGTGGAGTAGTTCCAGCAGCGATCGCACTTTTTACCATCCGCATCCACAATGCCAATACCAAAGGCATCGGACTCACTGCGATACTTGATGTCCTTTAGTCGGTCGGTACTGTCCAAAATCTCCACCTGGGATACTAAGAACAAATACCGGGCTTCGTCCACGTGCATAGAACCCTCTGCCACCGCATCGGTAGGATTCATGGCAGCTAGTTGTTCTCTGAGCTGTGTATCAGCAACGTAGATAAGCGCTTTAGCTTCCAAGGAAGAACCAATATCCTTGGCAGAGCGGGCCTGCTCCAGTACCTTGTTCACCTCGTCCCGTAGCTCTCTCAGCTGGTTCCAGGTGTCTGCCAGTTCTGGCTTTTTCCACTGTGGGTCAATTTTCACCCAACCCGCTTCAAACACAGACTTGGTGCCGGTCTCGTAGGGCATAAACTGCCAGATATCCTCTGCCATGTGACATAGTACTGGGGCAACGGACTTAGCCAAGTTCTCCAGGGCCACTGCCAGCACCGTCTGACAGCTGCGCCGCCGTAGAGATGCCGCATCGCTAATGTAAAGACGATCCTTGGCAATATCTAGATAAAAGTTGGAGAGATCCACCACACAGAAGTTTTGCACTGTCTGGAAGAACTTAAAGAACTGGTAGGTATCAAAGGCATTTTCCACATCAGCAAAAACCTCCGTCATGCGGTGAAGCATGTACTGGTCAAGGGAAGGCAGCTGCTCATAGGGCACCGCATCCTTAGCTGGATCAAAGTCGTATAGGTTGCCCAACAAAAATCGCGAGGTATTGCGAATCTTGCGGTACACATCCGCCAGCTGTTTGAGAATGTTTTTACCGATGGGTACATCAGATGAATAATCAACTGAAGAGACCCATAGACGAAGTACATCCGCGCCGTAGGGCGGATCTTGCTTTTTGTTTTTGCCCCCTTCGATAATCTCGTAGGGGTCCACCACGTTACCGATGGACTTACTCATTTTGCGACCCTTTTCATCCAGGGCAAACCCGTGGGTAAGAACGGTCTTGTAGGGGGCGCAGCCGTGGGCCGCCACACTGGTTAACAAACTAGACTGGAACCAGCCCCGGTGCTGATCAGACCCTTCTAGGTATAAATCTACCGGATACTTCAGGGCATCTCGCTGGTCCGCCACCGCAGCCCAAGAAGACCCCGAGTCGAACCATACATCCATGGTGTCAAAGCCACGCTTGTAGGTGCGACCGTTGTTGCGATAGCTCTCGGGCAACAACTCTTCTACAGACATGCTCCACCAGGCATCGGAACCATGCTCAGCAAAGATCGCTCTCACATGGGCGATGGTCTCCTGGTTCATTAGCACTTCGCCGGTTTCTTCATCGTAGAAAGCAGGAATGGGCACCCCCCAGTTACGCTGACGAGAGATACACCAGTCAGACCGGTCGCCAACCATGGGGGTAATCCGGTTCTCTCCCTGGGCTGGAATCCACTGCACCTCAGAGATTGCCTTGAGGGCCTCATCCCGGAAGCCTTCTACTGAAGCAAACCACTGTTCTGTTGCCCGGAAGATGGTGGGCTTTTTGGTACGCCAGTCGTAGGGATACTTGTGCTGATAGGGCTCATGTTTAAGCAGAGCATTGGCCTCGGTCAGGGCCTTGATCAGCTCTTCATTGGCAGTTTTGAGTACGTTCAACCCTTCAAAGCTACCTGCTTCGGCGGTAAAGTTACCCCTGGCATCCACCGGACACAGAATAGGTAGACCATACTTTTGCCCGACACCAAAGTCTTCCATACCGTGGCCGGGGGCGGTGTGGACTAGACCCGTACCGGACTCGGTGGTGATGTAGTCGCCGCCGATAACAATGGGGCTCTCCCGATTAAAGGTGTTTTCTTTTTGATAAAGCGGATGGTGATAGGTGCATCCAGCCAGGTCAGCACCGTTGATGTCTACCTTGGCGGTAAGCTCAGTGCCAAAGGAAGCGGCTAGGGTCTCAATCAGGTCCTTACCAACAATCAAATACTTGTAGGGTTCACCCGCGCCCACCTCAACAACGGTGTATGTGAGTTCTGAATTAACGGCAACGGCCACATTGGCGGGAATAGTCCAGGGTGTGGTGGTCCAGATGGCGACGCCTAGGCCGTCCATATAGGGTGCTAGGGCGTCTTTAGCAGCATCGGAGGCGCTGGCGATGGGGAAACCCACATAGATACTGGGGGACGTGTGGCCTTCGGGATACTCTAATTCAGCTTCGGCCAGGGCTGTCTGGGACGATGGGCTCCAGTGGACGGACTTGAGGCCACGGTAGATGTAGCCTTTGTGGACCATTTCCCCAAATACGTCGAGCTGGGCAGCTTCGTATTCAGGCTGTAGAGTCATGTAGGGTTTTTCCCAGTTGCCCCAAACGCCAAAGCGCCGGAACCCCTTAGCTTGCTTTTCGACGGTTTCTAGGGCAAATTCCTTAGCCTTTTTGCGTAGTTCCAGGGGCGTTAGGTTGGCCCGCACTTTGCGGTCAATGGTTTGCAGAACCTTGAGTTCAATGGGCAGTCCGTGGCAGTCCCAACCCGGTACGTAGCGGACTTTGCGATCGCGCAGCAGCTGATATTTATTAATAATGTCCTTAAGCACCTTATTTAAGGCGTGGCCCATGTGGAGGCTGCCATTGGCATAGGGCGGCCCATCGTGGAGCACAAACACCTCCCCTGAATTTTCCTGGGACAGGGTTTCATAAATTTTGCTGTCATCCCAAAAAGCCTGCAGTTCTGGCTCACGCTTTACTGCGTTGGCCCGCATACTAAAGTCGGTCTTGGGCAGTAGGACGGTGTCCTTATAGCTCTTAGCGTCGGCGCTTTTGGGGTCAGTCACGGTGCAGGAAAAAACTAAGGGGGTTTAACTACGCTCCAGTCATTCTGCCTCAGAACTTCCTACTGCTTCAATAGTTTTAATCTTTTTCCCTTGAGAAGCTTGAGAATCCCTCAAAAACTAAGGTCCCCAAGACCTGCTTTAAACAATAAAAAGGTGGCGTTGCTGATCCTCGGGATGATTTTAGTTTCCAAAACCTTCACTTTGAGAGGTTTTACAGACCACTACTTGAATCAGCACCGGCAAAAAAGCGACCTCACTTAAACGGAGGGCAATATGTCTGTAATCCGTACCTTCAACCTTGGAATAACGCTCATCGGCTGAATAAATGGACGCACGTTTGCCAATTACCGAGTTGAGCAACACAGGTTTGAAAGTTCCTATCAATCGCAAATGCATACATGACAAATAACGCAGCAAGGCTAGCGATCACAATAAATCGCCTCTCTATTTGGTTCATTTGTATTCCCTAATATCCGAAAGAAAGGGGGCAGTCCTCTCTGATTACTAATTCGTGCTGTCTAGCTCACTAATCCGGATCTCTCAGGTTTTTCGGTCTTGTATGCTCCGCTCTGCACCCCTCGGCAAACACCCAGTTATTGCTGGCAGGTAAAACAGTCTGTGCGCTAGAACCGTTCTGTTGTTTTGGATTGACCTAATGCACCTAACTCTAATGAAGGCGCATTTGTGCCGCATGATAGGTTTCAGCTATGTTTGAGGCAGCTGGCATGAAATTCTGGAGCAAATTTAGCCGTTTAAGGCAATTCCTTGTAGCTTCCCTAAAATCCATTGTCATCTGGCTTAAGGGAAATGTAGCGAGCTTTTTCAGGCTATTGAGGCCAACGATTTTACATCTATTCTTATTTTTCTTGGCCCTAGGTATCTGGATTATCAAAATACTTACAACCTCTGGTCAAGCTATCCAAGTTGGAGCCACAGTTGTTATTGGCTGGATCACTCAGCAGGTAAGTAACTTCTTAGGTTTACCTAAGCCAAAATTATTAAATCTATTTCTCTTTCTTGTCGGGTTGGTAACGCCCTTTTACTTTGCTAGAGTTGGCTCCTGGGGAATTCGTATCGCAAGCCCCATCGGAACTAAATGGATATATGCCTCTCTTGTTGTTATTGCATTTATTTCCGTCATCATTTGGGCAGAGGGACAAAAAGCGCAGTCAGATCCTATTCGTACAGTTGCCGACTTTGTTCGAATTTTAGCGGATAAGGTTGAAGCGATCGCAGTCTTACTAGCAGCCACTCTATTCATCCTTGAAGCATCTGAGCGAAAAGCTGATAAACAGGCTGAACTATGGCAGGTGATTGATAATGCAGCTGGCATTGAAACAAGTCATGCCAGAATCAAGGCTATTGAATCACTGATTCGTGATCGTGTTTCGCTAGAAGGAATTGATTTACCTAATGCTGATCTATCTAGAGTAAATCTCAGCAATGCCGATCTGTCCTTTGCTAACTTGAGTAATGCTGACCTAGCTGGAGTAGATCTCAGTAATGCCGACCTATCTTCTGCAGAACTGAAAGATACAGACCTAAGCGATGCATTTTTCAGTAATACAGACCTGAGCAGCGCTGATCTTAGGGGTTCTGACCCCAGTGGATCTGATTTTGGCAATGTTGACCTTAGTGGCACTAATCTTAGTGAGGCCGATTTTAGTGACGCTGACCTTAGTTGGACCGACTTTAGCGGAGCCAACCTCAGCGGAGCAGACTTTAGTAATACCAAGCTCAATAATGCCGATTTTAGTAACGCCAATCTTAGCAGTGCTATTTTCCTTGGTACAGATTTAAGATTGACTGACATTGGGTTGCTTGCATCACAACTAAACAGTGAAAACCCACCCCTTATGTGTAATGCTCCACTGCCCGAAAGTGTTGAAATCGATGATGATAAAGACTCGGACTGTAATGAAATAGTCACTATTTTTTATCAACGATATTCAGATGAGTTCGCAAGTCTTGAGCAAGCGGCAAAGTACGTGAACACACTCCGACAAAAAGCCTGGGAGTAAGCTGAGAAGTAATAAGACTGAGACATAGGGTCTGGTTCATATCGTTCAACAGTCTCGATAAGTAAACTTGACCAGCCAACAAATCTCTTGGATAGAAAAGTAATAAAGGTGAGTTATTCACTAAAGAAAATAACTTTTTCATCTTTTGCCTTGTGCATCGTCTTTGGGTTGGTAGCGTACTAGCACACTCTACACTGAGGTCTCAGAAGTGCTGTACCAAATGCGCTATCAGATTGGTGGCACCTTAACCAACCAGGACCCAACCTATGTGGTGCGGCAGGCAGATGGGGACTTATATCAGTCGCTACAGCAGGGAGAATTTTGTTATGTCTTTAATACCCGGCAGATGGGTAAATCATCACTGCTGGTAAGGACCAAAAAACGGCTGCACCGAGACGGGCATCAGTGTCTCACGTTAGATATGACCAACGTGGGAACAGAGATGATTACGCCACAACAGTGGTACAAAGGTATTCTGGGCGAGCTTGTGAGTGGGTTACAAACTGAACACCCCTTTGAGTTTTCCATGGCAGAGCTGCATGGTTGGTGGCAACAGCAGGGGGATATGCCCTTGGTGCAAAAGCTCAGCCACTTTTTAAGTGAGGTGCTGCTTAAGCAGCTGGCCGATCAGCGGCTGTTTATTATGGTCGATGAAATTGATAGCGTACTGGCGTTGCCCTTCGCTGTGGATGACTTTTTTGCGCTGGTTCGCTACTGCTACAACCAACGGGCACTCAATCCCATCTTTCAGCGGATTACGTTTGCCTTGTTTGGGGTGGCAACTCCCGCAGACTTAATTCAGGATAAAACTCGTACCCCGTTTAATATCGGCCATGCTGTCACACTCCATGGCTTTTCCATGGCCGAAGCGTCTCACCTGGCGGATGGTCTGGCGGTTGGTCAGCGGGATGCGAAAACGGTGTTGCAAACGATTTTGGATTGGACTGGGGGACAGCCGTTTCTTACCCAAAAGCTGTGTCAGCTGGCTACAGTTGCTAGCCGGATGACGACAACAAAAGATGTATTGGGTTTAGGGGATGCTGATTGGGTGGCTCAGCTTGTATACAATCAGCTGATTGATCATTGGGAGTCCCAGGACGAGCCAGAGCATTTACGCACCATTCGCGATCGCATTCTTCGCAATGAAATGCGTGCCGGACGACTATTAGGGTTATACCAAAAGCTCTTGCAAGGAGAGTCCATATCCACCGACGATAGTTTAGAACAAACAGAGCTATTACTGTCGGGTTTAGTGGTTCAACACCAAAATATCCTGCGCATTCGCAACCCAATTTATGCCGCTGTATTTAACCAGACCTGGGTGACTCAACAGCTGGCTAACCTGCGCCCCTATGCCCAGGCCTTAAAGGTTTGGGATGCATCTCACCAGCAAGATTCATCTCGTCTGTTGCGGGGGCAGGCCTTACAGGATGCGCAACAATGGGCCGTAGATAAAAGTTTAGATGACCTAGACTATCAGTTTCTTAGGGCCAGCGAAGCCTTAGAACGACAGGAAGCTCAACAACAGTTTGAGGTTGCCCAGGCAAAAGAAGTTAAGGCCAGGCTGGAACAAGAACGTCGGGCCAGTAAGCTACAGCGTTATTTGCTAGGGGCTGTTTCTGTGGGGCTGGTGGGTGCGATCGCCCTTAGTATGGTGGCCTTTTGGCAATCTCGTCGAGCCTTGCACAACGAAAACCAGGCCCGATTGAGTGAAGTTGAGGCTCTAATGTCAGCGGCCCAGGGCAGCTTAGCCTCGCAACAACTTTTGGATGCAATCTTTGTCAGTGTCAAAACAAAGCAGCGGTTAAACGCATTAAATCAGTCGCCGCCGCCGACCCTGGTTAGCCAGGTGGATACGATTCTCAATCGCTCAATCTATGCCGCCCAGGAAATAAACCGATTTTCTGGTTCCAATACCGGGCTTTGGGGAATAGATTGGAGTCCGGATGGTGAAAGTTTGGTAACGATTGGGGGCACCAACGAAATTCACCGATGGCAGCGGGATGGCACCTTAATGTGGAGCATCACTGATAGTGATGTGTCCCCCAATGTCAAAATTAAAATGAGTCCCGATGGTCAGCGCATTGCCGTTGGGGGGCAAGACAGTAACATTCGGATCTATGATTCTGACGGCCAACAACAAGCTACCTGGCAGGGTCATAGTGCCGAACTGTTTAGTGTGGCTTGGAGTCGTAATGGAGACTATTTAGCTTCAGCCAGCTCGGATGGCACCATTCGAATATGGGATCAAAACGGTACCACAGTAAAGACGCTGGCCGACCATGGCAGCGGCGTTTCCAATGTTGTCTTTACAGCTGACGATCAATATCTGGCATCTACCAGCAGTGATGGCACGGTGCGGTTGTGGCAGGTTAACGGTACGGGCCAGGCTGTATTGCCCCACAATGGTACCTATGTCCATGGTTTAGACTGGCGCTCGGATGGCGCTTACCTCCTCTCGGGGGACTCCAACGGCGTTATTAAAATCTGGCAGCGGGGAGAGTCTCCGTTAGAGATGCTGGAACAGTTAACCCTACAGGCCCACGACGGATTTGTTCGAGATCTCACCTTTAGTCCCGACGGGCAGACGTTTGCATCCACCGGGGCAGACGGTCTGGTTAAACTATGGAGTTTAGAGGGGCGTTTACTGCAGATATTTGCAGGGCATCAGGCCGCTGTTCATGATGTTGTTTTTAGTCCCGATGGGCAACAGCTATTCTCAGCGAGTCAAGATAAAACGGTGCGCGTTTGGCAGGTGAACCATCCCTTAAAAACAGTGATGCCATCGGAGGCCAGCGTTTTTACCGTTAGCGTTAGCCCCGATGGTCAGACCGTGGCGTCGGCTCATACGGATGCTACAGTTCAGCTATGGCAGCCGGATGGCACTCACATAAAAACCTTAACGGGACATACAAACCGGGCTACTTCTTTGGCGTTTAGCCCGGATGGCCAGCGATTAGCTTCTGGAAGTAACGACCGTACCATCAATGTCTGGGACTATCGCACCGGTACTTTAGAGAACACCTTAAAAGGTCATACGAGTACGATCCTGAGTGTTCACTTTACCCCCGATAGTGAAACCCTGATGGCGACAAGTGTGAACGGTAATCTAAGCTTTTGGAATCAGACCGGAAAGCTTTTAAATATGGTGGATCAAGGCGCTGGCATTCTAGGGCTAGATGTGAGCCCCGATGGTCAGCGGTTTGCGATCGCACAGCAAAATAATCAAATTGCCATTAAACAGCTTGACGATACTCCCGTTTCCACCTTAGATGCCTCCTCTGTTATTTCTGTCTTTAGTCCTGACAACAAAACTCTGGCCTCCGCTAACTGGGACGGCACGGTGCAGCTATGGAAACCAGACGGCAGTTTACTGCACACCCTAACTGGCCATGACGGAGAAGTTTATGATGTAGACTTTAATCCCGATGGTGAAATTGTTGCATCCGCCAGTTCTGATCAGACCATACGACTGTGGTCAACCGATGGCACCTTATTAACAACGCTCTATGGTCATACAGCGTCTGGCCATGCGGTCTCTTTTAGCCCAGACGGAACCTTTTTAGCTTCGGGTGGTGACGATCAGAATGTCATTGTCTGGCACATCGATAAAATTCTGGAGCTCGATGACACAGAGTTTGCCTGTGAATTAATTGCTGATTATTTACGGACTAATCCTGAGATTGTGGAGGAAGATCGTAGGCTGTGTGGGTGAAAGAAGTTCTAAATAGTCTGTTTATGTGTTGGCGCTCTGGGCTAATTGTATGATAGTCAACAATCTCCCACCTAATCTGCAATGCTGTAGCCCTAAACGATGACCGAGCCCCACGACCAGTTGCTGGAAAATATTGAACAGAAGTGGTTCAACCGAACCCTCAGTCCTCTAGAAAAGTTAGTATTTTTGCAATCTTGGCAGGGGCAAAGCTACGACAAAATTGCCCAAGGTTCAGGCTATAGCATCGATTATATGAAGCAGATTGGCTCTGTCCTTTGGGGTGAGCTATCTCGATCCATTGATAAACCCATAACTAAAAAGAATCTTAAACTAGTCCTGGAGCCTTTGCTGACAACGAGTGCTGTGGATAGGGGACCAATTTTATCGACAGTTGTTGCCAGCCAAAAAAAGAGTCATCGCTTTCCGTCTGGCCCACTGCCCCTAGATTCGCCACTGTATGTAGAACGTCCCCCGACGGAACAGCTAGCCTACGAAGAGCTTGGCCACGAAGGCTGTTTACTACGCATCAAAGCTCCCCGCAGAATGGGTAAAAGCTCCCTGCTCAAGCGATTGACTTGGCATGCTCAACAACAGGGGTACCACATTGTTACGCTTGATTTTCAGGAAGCGAGCCAAGATCTGTTGAATAATACTGAGATCTTTTTACAGTGGTTTTGTCGCTATATTACCCAAGCCTTAAACCTAGAAGATAATTTAGAATCCAGCTGGATTCCAGAGATGGGCAGTAAGGTGAACTGTAAGCACTATATAGAAACGCATATTTTAACTGCTTTAAAGAAGCCCCTATTGTTGAGCATTAATGAACTGAACTACCTGTTTGAATTCCCTAGTCTGGCGCGAGACTTTTTGCCCATGCTACGATTTTGGCACGAACAGTCAAAAGACAATTCACTTTGGCAAAAGCTGCGGATGGTTCTAGTTTACTCAACGGATGTGTATGCGCCCCTGCAGTTAAAAAAGTCACCGTTAAATGTAGGAATTCCGATCCGGTTACCGTTCTTTTCCTTTGAACAAGTGCAAGGCTTATCCCATCGATTTGGCTTACATTGGTCAGACGATCAATATTCAGATTTAGAGTCCCTATACCGGATGATCGATGGACATCCCTACCTAGCAAATTTAGCGTTCTATTACTTGCATCGAGATGAAATCACCTTACGAGAGTTACTAGCTACGGCATGCACATCGGATGGTATTTATCGCAGTCATTTGCAAGAACTGTTAATAGCATTAGCTGACGATCTTGAATTAGCTTCAATCTTTAGAACTGTAGTGGAGTCGAACAGAGGAGTGGTGTTAGATGCGATTTCAACCCACAAATTAGAAGGGCTGGGGCTAGTTCATTTTAATGATGGAAGAGTTCAGGTTATTTGTAATCTTTATCGGATCTATTTTCGGGAACAACTCCAAACGCTTTTACCGTAGGTCTTAATTGTCAGTCACCTAGTGCAGCGTTCTCCTAGCCTTGGGAGACAACTTTTTGAATATACTGCATTAGTTTAGGTGCTTCCATTACGCCTTTAATCCGGCTGGCGAGTTTACCGTCCACAAACAGTAACGTCGTTGGCAGAGATTTTACATCATGCTCCTTTGCCAACTGAGGGTATTTTTCAGTACTAATTTTGATGACCTTAACGCGATCGCCCATTTGGGTTTTTACTTGATTCAAAATGGGAGAAAACTGTTTGCAATAGCCACACCAGCTCGCATAGAAGCTCACTAACGTAGGGGTGTTGCGATCGCTAATCAAATCTTGAAAACTAGAAAACTGTTTTTGCTTTGTCACTATTCGTTACCAACATATTGCAAGGATACAAAAACCATGCATAATCTTGACGGCCCAATCGTTCTGTTGAAATGGTTATTGTCTTTTACTACTATGGCATCAGATCTGAACAGCAAGATAGCAGATCCCAACCGTTACCCATGTTTTTTCCCAGCCCTCCAACTATTGGTGAAACCATTAAGCTGTATCCGTCCGGAAGATTAGCTGAGATCTGTAAGATTGATCATTTCCATATGATTATTGACGTCACGCCCGTTCGCATTGTGGAAACCGTTGTCTAATATTGGGGGACCTGAATCTCTTACGGTTCTAACTTAGCCAACAGGAGATTGCAGCTGATATAAAAGTTTCTGATTCCCCTGCTGCTTTGCCAATTCCATGGCTTTTCGAAAGTCAGCCTGGGCTATCTGGGGTTGAGCCATCGTATTATGGGCAATCCCTCGATTGTAGTAAGCCTCAGCATAGTCAGGATTTAGCGCAATGGCCTGATCGTAACTTTCCACAGCTTGAGGAAGTTGGTTGAGGGCTAGGTGCACGCTGCCATAGTTGTTAAGGGCCACCGGCTGAAGCGGCTCAATTTTAAGAGACTGTTCGTAATTTTCTAGGGCATTATCATGCTGGTTCATCTGGTAGAAGAGATGACCAATATTGTTGTAGGCTTCTATAAAGTTTGGATCGAGTTCCAATGCTTGGTCAAAGTCATCTATGGCCTCTTGATACGCTTTAACAGCCACATAACAATTGCCGCGATTGTTGTATGCCTCGATGTAGTTAGGGTCGAGGCTAATGGCTTCGGTAAAAGCTGCGATCGCACCCTGCACATCTCCACTCGCATAACATGCATTGCCCCAATTGTAGTAAGCACGAGTATAGTCAGGCTTTAGTTTAATCGCTTGACTATACTCGGCAATGGCTTGCGAATACTGCCCAAGCGCATAGTATGTATTGCCTCGATTATTGTAGGCAGGCGCAAACTGTGGGTTTGCCTGTAGAGACTGAGCATACAGATTTAAGGCCGATTGATAGTCCTGCTGACTAAAGCGAACGTTTGCCAACTCATAGGTATCATTCTTCTCTACAGAGATTTCCTCTCCCTTTGTAGAACCTGCCTCTACATTTTGAGACTCTTCTACTGGTACCTCTGGAGCTGTATCTGTTGACTCGATTACAGGTTCTTCATCGGCCAAAGATTCATGGTTTAGCCAAGTGCCAACTATAATTATCAACAACAACAGCCCAAGGACTACAGCCATACTTAGGGCAAATCCATAGTCCATAGAACATTCACCTAAAACTAGCTATCTTGCTGAATATCCGTCATTTGTGCTGCATTGATGGGGGGTGAACCTATAGGACAGGTGGGACTTGCATCGATTTCTTCCACCTTACGCACCCGACGAATAATGGTAATCTCCTCTTCTCGTCGGATAATAGTACGTATCGGTGCTACACACACGACCCGCTCACCTACATTCCAGATGTCCGCTGGTAGAACCGGTAGGTCGGGCATATCAGGCACAGCGTCAGCAGCAGGCGGCTCAGGTTCAATTAGCGGCTCTGGTGTTTCTTCATCAACAGCGGACTCCAATTGAATCGACGTATAAATTTTAAAATTAGAATCAAAGGTGTGCCGTTCCGCATGAAATATGCGTAGATCGTATGCCTTACCCACCTCTAAAACCAATGCGCTGCTATCACTGGCAGAATCAATACCCAAATCTTCTTTGAGCTTTAGTTTCACCATTTTGGTCTGATCTGCGGCTTGGTTCTGAGTATTCGTTAAACTCAAATCAATTCTGGCTTTAGCGGGAGCATGTAATCCTCCTAAGTCAATGACCAACTTATTGTCGATAAAGACCCAAAGATCGTCATCTCCCTGGAATTCAAAAAACTCATTACCCTTGTAGACAAATCTTGTCGAAATTTCTTGGGTAAAGTGATAGTTATGTGTTTTGGCTTCGTCGCTATCAAAACGGCCTTTGATATCCGCTTCTGTAAGATAATCGCCTGCTTCTTTCTCGATATAGCCTAAACGCTTGGTCTTATCTCGGATATTCTTATCCACAACAAGACCTAACTCTCCGTTCCGATACACGGCCTCGTGGAGGCTGCCTAAAGTGCCTGATTGACCATCCAGGGGAAAGAAATCTTCGCTCTCTAGCTTATACTGGGCACTGCCTTCTGCCGTATGGTCTAATTCCAATTCTAAGGGAAGCCTAACCGTGCGATTAACGGTAGGATCGTCGCGATACCACTGATCAAACGATGCTTTCCCCGTTGTAGTATGAGTGCCTGCCTGAGGGTTACGATAAATCGGTTTTTTGTCAGCTCCCAATACCTCTGCAACGATACCCTTTTCTGGAAGCCTTAAATCCGTATGGCGATTCCAAAGGGTCTGGGCATCATTCTCGAAATCTGGGTGAATTGCTCGAAAGTCACGAATAACCGATATTAGGACTATCTTCTCGGGTATTTTTTCAGTCATAGTCTTCTTAAGCAAACGCAGAATAACTAACGCAAAGAGGAATACGATCAACAACAAGGCAAGAGCACTGTTCCAATCAGGGATAAGCATACTCACATAGCTAAATCCCTCCAATGCTGGAGGCCAACAAATTTCCGATCTAAAAAATCTCAAGACTAGCTAATGAGTGCTAGCGTAAAATTCGGGCTTCGGCGGTATCGCCGCCTTCCTGATATACCTTAGTCATTTGAGTGGAATTTACAGGACAAGCCGGGCTGGCATCCACTTCTTCCACTTTGCGAACACGACGGATTAAAACAATTTCTTCTTCACGACGAACCATGGTGCGCACCGGAGCCACACAGACAATATCCCGACTGGGATCACGTCCAAATTGATCAAAGCTGAGGGTATCCAGGTCACTAACGGTCACAATGTCATTGCTATTTGAATCGATCATTATAGAAACCTCATGATAGGTCGTTCAGTACCAACAACATTGGGATGTTGCAGTCAACGTTGCAAATTTGAGACGTAACAGAACCATTAAACCTTTAGCCAGATAGCCGCATCCCTATGCTTAGGAGCTGTTAAGAAACGACTTCGCCTGGCTGGTGGGACGGTGAGTCCGACATCCCAGCAGCCAGACTGCTCTATTTAGCCTACTGCACTTCAGTCGCCTGGGTAGAGCCGGTGGGGCAAGTGGGGCTTGCATCCACTTCTTCTACCTTGCGAACACGACGGATTAAAATAATTTCTTCTTCACGACGAATCATGGTGCGCACCGGAGCCACACAGACAATGTCCCGATTGGGATCACGTCCAAATTGATCAAAGGTTAGGGCGTCCAAGTTGCTGAGAGTAATTTGACCAGCCATTTGATAAATCTCCAACGAAAATTAGATTAGGACAGAATCAGACCTATCTCTCAAAACAGAGATGAAAATATAATCTCCTTGATGCCTAGCTCAAATATGAGGAACTCTATTCTCTTGTTGAAACACTGTTGTAAATCACAACTAGATTGAGAATAGCAACTCACAGTCGAGACAATGTGGTGAGGCACCTATTCTTATCCTTTGTTTACATCCCCACCATAACCGTTTTGACCTATTGTCGGTCTGCAAGAGAGTAGACATAAAGTAAGGTACTACAAACTTACCTTTATGTCGGTATTTGATAGGCAACAATCTTACCTTTCTTGCCTGAATATGGGTGTTTGGCTACAGAAAACACCCTGTAGGATCTATTCCCCTAGGGCACAGCAATATTTTGCAGCTTGACAACGGCAGCAATTTTCAGAAAAAGGCAAGCGTGTTATGACACACTTGCCTTTTTTAAAAGACTATGGACAGTTATCTCTAGGCAAGATCGGTCAATTCACCCACCTTAACAGCTGAAACAGTTATTTTGCCTGCATTGTCCTCGATCTCTACATCGAAGAAAAAGGCGCATAGTGTTACAGACTCTGAGACTGCTAGCGTTAAGGTATCGTCATACCCATTGAGGGTGGACCACCCAGCAGGAACCTCAACACCAGTCTTGAGATTCTTAAACTTACCACCGTATATCCAAAGCATAACGATGGGTTCACCTGTCTGAGCGTCTCCGCCCACATAATCAAACCCACCTTTACGGATGCGCACTACGTGAATACCAGCTTCTAGGGATGTTTCGACACCTGTTTTCTGGATGTCGGTCATCTGAGCCGGTGTGAGCTTATAAGCGTTGGTTTTACTATCAACAACTAGATCTTTAATGTCGGTTGTGGCCATGATTGCTTGCTCCTAATTTCTAAAAAAGACTGTTCTCGAAGACACTATGCTGACAGTATTGATTCCCAGCACAATCTCACCTGTAAGAGACCGCTGCATAGCAGATTCTACAGATTGTTTCATGACGTAAATTGCAATGGTCTATGCTTGAATCCAAACGGAAACAGACCCACCGTGACAGTGAAACTCGCCCCAGCCCCATTCATTGGTGTAAACAGGGCTTTGGCTATGTCCAGTTAGATCAACAAACTTAGCGTTTGGTTTACCAACTTCCATCCACTTACACCCCCCAGGACCATCACTCAAAATAACAGCCATAGCATTAGGGTGGTCTGAGTCACCTAAGCGAGTCCAACCAATAACATCTTGATGATCAAAATAATCGTATTGGTCACCATAGGCGTAATCCCTACGGGCAGCCAATAGTTTGTCGATAATCTCTTTATGGGATGCTAGGATGACCCGATGACAATTGCCGTCACGGCCATAGTCTTCATAGTCGGCTCCATAATAGTCACCATAGAAAACACATGGGTAACCTTCTCGCCGTAAAAGAATAATAGCGTAAGCTAACGGTTTAAACCAGTCTTCTACCGGAGATTCTAAAGCCTGCAGCGGCTGAGAGTCATGATTCTCAACAATCGTACATGCTAGGGCAGGCTGTTCTGCCATTAGGGTCCCAGTGAGGATTTGGCGCATGTCAAAAGCCCCACCCATTTTGCTGGCGTAGTGAAAGTTATAGTGAAGTTCTACATCAAACAGAGACATTCGCCCACCGGTTTGGGCGATGTAGTCATGTAGAACCCCCGTATTGTTTTCCCAATATTCGCCAACGCAAAATAGATTTTTTCCCGTGTACTGACGCACGTGATCTAACCATTGGTTAAAGAACCAGCTGGGAATGTGTTTAATGGCGTCTAGGCGAAATCCATTGACCTGGGTGGTGTCGAGAATCCATTCTCCCCAGTACATTAGCTCGTTGCGGACCTCTTCGTTTTCCATATCCAGGTCGCAGCCAAGGAGAAAGTCATAGTTACCATGTTCCAGGCTGACCATCTTTTCAAAGTTTTTACCTTCAAATAGATAGATCTTAGAGGGTTGCTCTCCGGGACGGGCGTGATTGTAGTTAACGGCATCAAAGTGTTGCCAGTTCCACTTCATTTTGGAATAGGTGTCCCCCCGCCCTGGGAAATCAAAACAGGTGAAGGTCTCAATCATCTCGCTGCCGCCATCGTCCATCACACGCTGATGGCGACGGTTAGCGTGGTATGCGACAGCTGGAGATTGCTCAGTGCGATCGCCACCATTTTTATGGTTAAACACCACATCGGCATAGATCTCGATCCCCACCGCATGGGCTGCTTGAATGGCCGCTAGGTACTCTTCTTTAGTGCCGTACTTGGTACGAGCAGCCCCTTTTTGGTTAAACTCCCCCAAATCGAACCAGTCATAGGTGCCATAGCCCACATCGTCCCACTCTCGATCAGGCGTGTTGGGGTTACACGCTTTATAGGCAGGGGGCAGCCAAAGGGCGGTAATACCAGCGTTGGCTAAGTTGTTTGCCTCGGTTTTAACTTTGCTCCATAGATTATCGTCGGCGCTGCTGTACCAGTGAAAGTACTGCATCATGGTGCCATTCATTGCTGACATAGCTTGTAAGGGGGTAAATGACCTGGTTTCAAGGTGAGAGAATAAGCCCAGAATACTGGACCGTGGGGCTTGGGACACTCGCTAAGACATTTAATACTCAAGCGTTAGCTAGACGGTTACTTAAAGCACACCGTTGTCGTAGGATACGTCTCCTGGTTATCAAGTCAATGGTAGATCAAGCACCGCCATTAAGATGGGATTACTACTAAATGTTGCTTTTCTTGCCTTTAGTACATTGGAGAGTGAGTTCCTTGCTGACCATTAATTAAGACTTTTAGGTGACTAAAGAGAGAAAAGTAAGAATATTAGTGATAAAACTATCCAGCAGTTCAAAGGGATACAGCAGGGGACAATGACAAGATTGTCATTAGACCCTATTGGTTTTTCTTAAGAAAGACTAGGATGGCGGCCATCATTGCTTTGCAAGGGGGAAATCATTATTTTGCCAATGGATGTTCTATTACCACCGAGTAACGAGAGCCTATGTTCTAGGCTAGGGGGACAGCGCTGTGGGGCCAAAGCTGATGGAGAATATTGTATCGCTCGCAACACTATTCCAGTAGAGTCCTATATTCGAAGTCAGCTCGATAAGGTTTGTCAGATCCTGCAGCAGTGGACAGATACTTGCCTTAAACCAACGGTCCATAACCCTCAGCAGACAGATACCCAGGAGCGTAAGACGCATGCGATCGCAATTCAAGGAAAAACAAAAACTGCGATCGCAACCTACAGACAAACCGTCCCCCTATTAACAGCGTTACAACAGAAGCCCAGGGGCCGTAATGCCGCAATATCGTTTCAAACCCAGATTGAGCCGGTCTATCGACAGCTGGTGACGCTCTTGTTGCAAGGTATAGATACACTTCCCATCGGTCAGCAGCAACAGCGATTAACCCAGGCCTGCAAAATCATTGAATCTTTTCAAATAGCTGAATTAGAACATTTTTTTTGTGAAACTCGTGGAACCTACAGCGTTCGCCCCATTGAGCAGATTGATCCCCAAGCAGCTGTTATCTATTCAATGGTATTGGATAGCTGTCTAGAGGTAATTGTGTCATTCCCCAATGGTCGTTTACATCACCATAGGGTACCGCTGCCCCCCCAGCAGAGACAGGCAACATTTCAGACATTAAGACAGGCCCTTAACGCCGCTTTCCCAGCCGATCGAGTGCTGAGGCCCGCCCAAAAGATTTATGATTGGCTTCTGCGTCCGGCAGAGTCAGCCCTTATTCAACACGGCATTCAACGTTTAATATTTGTTGTAGATAGCCACCTGCGCAACGTACCATTGGCTGTTTTACACAATGGTCATCAATTTCTCATTGAACGCTACAGTATTGCTGTGACTCCTGGACTGCAGCTTTTTGATTCCCCAGGGCTTAGGACTCAAGGCCGTCAGGTTTTAGCTGGGGGGCTCTCTGCGGCACGGCAGGGGTTTCGGGCGCTACCATCCGTCGATGTGGAGCTGCATCAAATTCAGACACAGACGCCTACGCAGGTCTTAGTTAACCAAGACTTTACCAAGGCCAAACTGGCTCAGCATGTGCTAGAAAAACCCAGTTCGATTATGCATTTAGCCACCCATGGTCAATTTAGCTCTAGGGCCGATGAGACATTTATCCTCACCTGGAACAATCGATTACACATTCATGACTTAGAAAAATTGCTACAGCAGCGAGAACAACAAACACCGATTGAAATGTTAATTTTGAGCGCCTGCCAAACGGCTAAAGGCGATGAGAAAGCGACCCTAGGAATGGCGGGAGTGGCGGTACGTTCTGGTGCAAGAAGTACGGTGGCCTCACTATGGTCAGTTAACGACCGGTCCACAGCGATATTAATGGCTGAGTTTTATCAGCAGCTAAACCAGGGCCAGTCCCGTGCTGAAGCGTTACGACAGGCACAGCTTTCTCTCTTAAACAGTGGCTATAGCCATCCCTTTTATTGGGCTCCGTTTGTTCTAATTGGGACCTGGCTTTAGAGAAAAGTACAATGTTATTGCTGAAATCTAACGATAACAGTTGCTAACTGCCGAACCTAGTGGCTATAGACACCAAGGCTTCAGCTTTTCTACGCATTTTTGCGGAAAAGTTTACTGAATCTACACAACCGTCCCGTAAGCCTGAGTAGAGATTGTCACAGCAAATCGGCCAAGTTGAGTACTTTACAACTCGTTTAACTAAATGCTTCTCGCAATATCATTCCATGGCTCCCCATTGATGTATTGGGGCGTGCCCGCTGTACTGTCTATTGTTATAAGTGCTGTGTTCGCCCTGCCTGGAAAAGCCCGACAATCTTATAAACCGGTGAACCCAGCAGACACCATTGTATTTAATGAAGCCTTCGATCCCCCTGGAGATGATGCCCCTGATGATACATCCGGTGTCGGTACAAGGGATGGCGGACATAGCCCCCTAAGGGAACAACCTGTCCAGACTCTGATGCCTCGAAACAATTTTGGGCTAACGTTTGCCAAACGACCGACCGTCTTTGTACAGATACCTGAGACCACCTCATTCGAAAAACTAATTCTGACAGTGACTGATAACAAAGGTCTCTACTATGCAGAAGAAGACTTTTTAATCACTGAACATACCGGGTTAATTAGTCTGTCTCTATCGGAGCAGGCCCCTGCCCTGGTGGTGGGATGTAACTATCGGTGGCATCTGGTGCTGTGTGGGGAACAACCAGAGCCAGACAACCCTGTGCTGGTGGGTTGGGTACAGCGAGTGGCGGCAACATCGTTAGTGACCCGGGTATTACGACAAAAAGCTCCCTTAGAACAGGCCAAGTGGCTAGGAGGAAATGGATATTGGTACGATATGGTCGCCGTCCTGTTAGAAGAAATGAACGCCCATCCCAACGATCGGCAGCTCCAAGCGATTTGGCAATCTGTTGTGTTGCGATCTCGCTAACGGCCATTCCCTGATAACGCCTTAGCAAGTTTAGGGGAGCCTATGCAGCAAGCTGCTGGATGCATCCAGCAGCTTGCTGCGCATATAGCTGTTGTTACTTCTTATAGCTTTCAGCGTTTGCTTGAACCATGGGTGCCCAGACGTAGATACGGCTCACGCTGTACACGTTTTCCACCATACCAACAGACTGTCCTAATGGCGTGGGAAAGGAGCGAAAAGTACGTTATTGGTCAAAAACGCTCAAATTATGGATGCTACAGCCTGCAAATGCGCTAAAAGAGTCAATAGGGACCCACTTCTCGTTGCTGATTTAATAGGATGCAACAGTCTGCAAGCCATGCTGATTAGCATCTGCTGTGCTTGTCTCTCATTTGTTTTATGAGTTTAGCCCCAGGGTAGTGGTGTGGATATGTCACTCCAACAGATAGCATCCAATCAATCTCTTAGACTAATGCAGTCATCCTTATTTGTTTCTCTTTTGCCCTGTAGTTTTTTAGCTACCGTTCTCCCATTAGTGACGTTGGCAGGTGTAGTCCAAAATCGTCCTCGACCGCTTGCTCCCAAGAGTACTAGAAATCTTGTTGCACTTCAAAAAGCTTTCGAGCCCCCTGGAGATAGTTATCCTGACCGTACATCGGGGTTGGGGTCTCGTAATAGCAAGGGATTTTCCCCAGAAAAATCCCTTGCTAAGACCTAGGCCTTGTCGATTTAAATCATGGCTTAACAAGCCTCTCAGACTCAAACCGTGAAGTTATTTCTTAACAGCTACCTAGGGTGACGAACGATGTTTTTCCAATAGATTGTTAATGAGCATCTGATTTTCTTCACTCTCTGTTTGCTGAAGATATTCTAGGGCGATTTGACCTACGGCTGGTTTATCCCGAGTAATAGCCATTAGCTGATGTACGGTCTGTCGCAGCTGAATCTGCCCAAGACGATGGTTCGTTGTAAAGACAAATGCCCCCATGGCCACAATCCAACACAGTCCAGCGGGCACTAGCGGCACCCACCACCCGGCTAAAAAACTAGCGTAGCAGAGAATACATAGCCCCATTAGCCCGAGGCTACCTACTAGGAGAATACGCGGCAGCGACTTCAACCACCAGGTAACAGTACAGGCAGCTAGTGCCCAGGCTAGTCTCCAAAGGTGTTCATAGCCAGCTGCCCAGGTTGTTAATATAGGGCGTTGATCTAGGGCTGCGGCCAAGATCTGGCTGATGATATTGGCATGGACGGTAATAGCGGGCATATCTTCGCGGGGCATCCCAAACCAGGAGGCGCTAAAAGGAGTACCAACTAAGGTGCGTACACTCTCGGCGGTAGGACCGATGAGTACTATGCGATCGCGCATTGTTCCCTGGGGGATACTATCGGTCAAAAGCTGTTGTAAAGAATAGGTCTGGAATTTGCTTTGGGTCCCCCAATAATTGATCAATACTTGGTAGCCTCCATCATCTGCCCGCACATAGCCACCGTCGTAGCTACGAAATGGATGTAATGTGGCCTGCCCCAGTTGGACCACGTGGGCTTCTTGGGGAGATTCATTGGGGCGAATGCCTACAGCTTCTAAATAGTCTAAGGAGAGCTTAAGCGCCAGGCTATAGTGCAGTTCACCCTCAGGGGTGCGTAGCGACAGCAGGGCCCGTCGTAAGTTTCCATCGGGGTCAAACACCTGGTCTGTGAACCCGATCTGTCCCCGCCGGGCCAGAGCCTCGGGGGCCGATACCTGATTGCCAATAAGTTTTTCCATACCCACCAGGTTGGGCATGGTGGCAAACAGCTGTCTGAGCTGTGTTGTGCCGGGCTCCACCGGTAAGTCACGGTAAAAGGCTAAACCAATTTGGCGGGGCTGTTGAGCTTCGATCTTTTGTAGCGCTGTAACAATGACGTCGTCAGGAATGGGGTATCGACCAGTTTGTTGTAGATCCTCTTCATCAATGGTTACCAGGGTAATGCGAGGGTCCATGGGGGTGGCCGGGTGACGCAGCTGAAAAAAACTATCCAGTAAGGCCCATTCTCCCCCCTGGAGCCAGCCAGTCAGATACACCAGCCATACCAGTAAGGCGGTGCCACAACCTATCAACAGAATCCACCAGGGGGGGAGCCGCAGTCGTTTGACCATCTGGCGACTAGAGAACTTAGCCTCTGCTAGCACCTGATTGGCCTCTCGGGTTACCGCTAGGGCAAATTGAATTTGTTCTCGCTGTTGTTGTTCCTCAGCAAGTTGGCCTTCAATCCGCTGTTGTTCCTGCTGTTGGCTGGTTCTGAGAAACTGATAGTCTAGATCATTGAGCTTTTTTTCATCGGCCCAAGCCATGGCCTCCTGTAGGTCTAAGCCCCTGAGGAGGTAGCGGGGTTCGCCACTGGCAAACCATTGGCTTAGGGGCTCGGCATAGGGTCGCAGGCGAGACAGATGATGGGCCACCCACTCTTCATTAAAGATGGTGCGATAAATCAGGTTTTTGACCTGAAGATACCCGTGATAGTTGGCTACCACCCCCGATAGCAGCAGTTCAGTGTGTTCTCGACTGCCATCAAAGCGCACCTGACTCGTCAGAATCTGTTGGTATAGCCCCAGCAAACGACCGGTGAGGGCTGGCTGGTTGAGGATGCGATCGCGAATAGTTCTGAGATGTTCAGGTTCGTCATTGGTTTCCCAATTGTCAATGAGATGGGTTTGCACCACCCAATCCACACAGCTTGTTCCATTGGTGGGAGTCGGTTCCAGCTCCGTTAGCAGCTGACAAATTTTTTGGGTAAGAAACGGTTGCCCATTGGTCCATTTGAGAATGTCTGCCAGGGTAGAAGATGGCAGACCCAGGGTGTTTAGCCCCGGCGCTAGGGGGGTAACCTCCATTAGGGAGAATCCCTTTAATGTCAGCGCTTGGCCAATATTAAAGGGGGTGCGCTGTGTATCTTGGAGCAGATCCGTTGGGCTAGCCACCCCAAACATGGCAAAGGTAATGCGCTGGTAGTTGGGGTCCACCGCTCGACGGTTGTAGCAATAGCGAATCGCAGCAAAAAAATCATCCACCGCAAAGGGCAGTCTCAGGACACTATCTACCTCATCCAAAAAAATATAAAAATTGTCATCGGGATATTGTTTGAGTAAACGCTCGGCAATGAACCGACTAAACTTTTGTGGCAGCGGGATGTCTCCCTGGGTCTGCCACCAGTGCTGAAATTCTTCTTCGTCTGCCATATGCAGATCGTGCCAAAGTTCGGCCAGCAGACCCTTGTACCATTGGACCGGTGTTACTCGCTTACTACCAATGCTGGTCAGATCTACCATGGCGCAGCGGTGACCCGCTTGCTGTAGACGATATTTGGTGCGCACCATCAGGGAAGACTTTCCCATCTGCCGAGAATTGAGCACATAACAAAATGTCCCGTCTGTGAGTGCCTCTAGCAGACGATTATCGGTTTGTCGTTCTACATAGGTGGGATCTGTTGCATGCAGGGTACCACCAACCTGATATCGCATAGGCTATTGCAAGTTTTCTCTAAAACGTTCCGCCGTTACATGCTAAAAACAATCTGCTGGAGATATGCTACCTGAAGTACTGCGGAGTTGCTGCTGGCATGTGGGTCATGAGTGGACGAGGTCGAAAATTGACAGGGTGCAGCCATACCTCGAATAAAATCGTTTAGATTGCCTGCCTTAATCTTCCCTGGATAACTGCGTCATGTCTCTGGGCAGTAAAGGACTTAAGTGATATGAATCCTAAATATCTCACCTTTCTTACTTGGTAGGTTGTGGGCTGTTTCACCGTTGTTAGTTTAGAAAATGGGTCAAGCCATTAATTAGAGCATGCTGTCTACATTAAACGCCTCTAACTGATGGCTGAAATAAAGTCGGTATAACTCGCAGCTGGGTCTGACCAGGGTGCGATCAAAGCAAATTAGCCCCAAACTGTCGAGTTTGTAGCTAGTAATGGCATCGAGATCAACGCCTCCCCGGTGGCTAACCACCTGGTAATAGCTACTGGCCACAGATGGGTCGCTTTTAAGCATGGCCAGACAGCGCTGTAGATGCTCGTGATAAATGCCTTTAGCGGTAGCTGCCGTTGAAACAATTTGGTCAAGGGACATCTGCCCTTGCTGGAGGGTATAAAATGCCAACCCCGCCAGGTAAGGATGACCGTTGATCAAGTGATAAAACGACTGCAATGATTGGCCTGAACGACCGTAGAGCAACGGATCAACACCGTAATGTTGGGCTAGGGTGGTGAGCTGTTCTAGGGTAAAGGGAGCCAGTCTGATAGGTAGCCCCACATTAAAGGGCGACTGATTGAGGTGGAGCGGCACGTACAGGTCAGTGGCATGCACCAGAATCAGTCTTAACTTTTGCCAGATAGCACTGTCCTTAGAGCGTTCGTGCCATACCCGCAACATGGGTAGAAAGTCCTGAACAATGGCTGTATGTCCAAATATACGATTGAGTTCATCAATGCCCAACACTAATGGGGCCGAAATCTCCTGGAGCAAATAGCGCTCAAAATAAAGCTTGCAGTTGACCTTACTGCCCATTTCCTCATCCCATAGGGCTTCGACTTTAGACGGTACCCCCAGCTGTTGGCTGGCATTGGCGCACAGCCAACGGAGAAACCGATCCAGATGATCAAAGATTTCTCGATCAACTTCCTGAAAATTGAGGGAAATGGTGTGATATCCCTGGCGTTGTCCGTGGGCCAGCAGACGATTGAGTAAAGAACTTTTACCCATGCGGCGGGGGGCCTTGATGCGCAATAGGCAGCCGGGATAGCTCAGTTCGTTAAAGGCATTGGTTTCTTGGGGCAGACGCTCCACATAGAGAGGAGAGTCCAGGGGGAGGGGGCCTGACGGAAACCGTCTAGCGGCAATAATAGTATTGAGAAGAAAGGGGCTGGGGGAATAGTCGGCGGAGACTGTAGCAGGAGATACAGAAGTGTTGGGGACGGTCAAGACCTCTGTTGTTGACTGGTTCTGTTGTAAGCGGTCAGAGGTGAGAATCAGTCGCAGACTTTTCTTACTGACATTTTCTCCTAAGGCAACGGACAGCTCAGACCACAGTTTGGAGCCAATTTGTTTGATGTACTCTGTGGCATAGCTTGAGTTGCGGGCGATTTCAGCATAGCTACGATGAGACCAAGATTCGTGCAGAACCAAACGCTCTAGCGTACCTAGCTGTCGTTGTAACAGCCGTTCTACCTCAGCGACAAGCGTATCGACATCCATCGGCAACAGTGAACGCTAGATTTTAGAGAATCCTACCATTTTCGATGGGATGCTTTAACTATTGCTTGAAACACATGCCAGAGGAATTCCACTCCCTGAACTATGGAATGGTGAAGCCATCCCCCAAATCCCATGACTGAGAGCTTGGGGGCCATACAATGGTGACTTTATGGGTGATCCTAATTAGGGTACAAAACAGCTATAACTAGGCTGCTTTAACAAAAACCGTATCGCCTTCGATGAGGGCTTCGTAAGATTCCAGGGGTCTGACTGCTGGTCCTACGGTTGCCGTACCGTCTGTGGCAAAGACTGAACCATGACAGGCACAGGAAAATTCGCTGCCTTCCCAGTCCACTGTACAGCCTTGGTGTGTGCACTTGGAGTTAAGGGCAATGACACTGTCTGCGCTGGCCGGATCGCGGACAACAATCACATCTCCAGCGGTCAAGCCTTTTTTGGCTAGAAATCCCTTGCTATCGAGATCGGCCACTGTACCCACGGTCTCAAACCCATCCGGTGCTGTTGCCGGAGCGGAATCTCCGGCAGCAGGGGTATCAGATACGGTGTCTTGAGGGTTACAGGCCGCGATCGCAACCGGCAACGATCCGGCCAGCAGGCCAAGCCCCACGAAGTTAATAAACTCGCGACGTTTCATAATTAATCTCCTCTCTCTTTGTCTGTACTAGTTACTATCCGTAGCATTTAGCCACTGACCTTTGGTCTGGTCAAGCTGGACCTGACTGAGGGGAAACAGCCCCACATCGGTCATCACCTCTACCATCTCTGTTAGGTAAAAATTCACCACAGATTTGGTGGGAGTCCCTGGCGCTAGCTGTTTTTGATCCACATAAATAAACAACGACTGCACCAGTGGATAGGCATTGCTCTCTACTGTATCTGGACTAGCGCTAATGCCGTTAATGGGAATCACTCGAAAGGTTTGGGTAAAGCGTTCATGGATCGATAGGTTAATAAAGGCCAGACCATTGGGCAATAGGCTCAGATTTTGCACCATGGGTTCTGGGTAATCATAGAATCTGGTACTGGTTGCCTTAAGTAACGCTTCTCCATCCCCTGGAAACAGTTTTTGAGTGAGTAAGGCAAGGGTCGATGAATTGGGGCCGATCATGCCCCGTTCAATGGGGGTACTGGGCCAGCTTGGGTCGATCTCGGACCAGAGGTTACTGGTGAGAACCGCTTTTAATTTTTCCAAATTAATCCCGCGTACAAAGTCGTTCCCTTTGTTCACCACCAGCAACAGCGGGTCCTTCCCCATGAGCAAGCCCAGCGGTTGCCGCCCCTTACCCTGGCACCCCTGGATTTCGGCTGCAGACATGGCCCGATTAACCGTTAAAAAGTTAATAGTTGGATCCTGACAAAATTGTTGAATGGCGGCACCAGCTCGCAGGGCATTGATGTCCAGCACCCCGCTGTACCCTGCCTGTATCAGCCGCTGATACATCTGTGTATTAAAGGTCTGCATGGTGGGGGAGCTGACCATGGTGACATTGCCCTGAATGGCCAAGGGCGCATCTTCAGGCAGGGTAATCAAGCCTCTACGGGTGAGAGGCTCTTGTTGAAATCGGCTGCTAGTCAGACTTTCCAAATTTGGGTCAATCAGAGGCTCCACCTCATTGACCGCCTGTCGAAACTGAGCGTAGGGATTGTTAGGATTATCCTCTTCTTGGGAGGCCGCCAGTGGGGCCAACTGTTCACAACCTGCCATTAGGCCCACTAACAAAAACAGACCAAGACGTTGCCAAAAAGGTTGAAAGAAAAATCGGGATACCATAGGGTCACTAGTCTTGGTGGGCAACAGCTTCGGGAATCTGGTGAGCTGTTTTGACCTGCAAAATGCCCTTGGCTAAACGCCCTAGACTGGTTTCCTGGGCAGTGTAGTCCATTAGCTTTGACATCGCTTCCGATGTTTCCGAGTCGGCTTTGGGATTGAGAATATGACTCAACGCTGTGGCCATGGTTTCCATTTGGCTATCGCTTTGCTTCAAGGTTATCTGGGTATTGCGCTTCTGATACCGTATCCACAGCAGCCCCCCCACTAGCAGACCTAGAAACCAGCTGTAGGTAAAAAAGCGAATCGCCCGGGTGGAAGCCAGGGCCAAGCGATAGCTAGATTCAAAGGTACTGGCGATGGGGGCCGTGGAGGTATCGAGGGGTTGCAACAGTTGGCTGGTCGCTTCTTCAATTAGGGGCTTGGCGTTAAAAATCACGTTGGCATGGGACTGCACCAGCTGTAGTGGCAGCGTCGTCTCCGAAATTTCTAGGGTGTTCTGCAGCTGACTGATAGTTCTCAACAGGGTTTGCAGCTCATTAGACAGCCCTTCATCCGTGGTAGCTGTAAACAACAGCAGGTTGCGGATTAACTGATTTAAGGTGTTGTCAAGGTTAGCTAACTTAGCTGCATCCAAGGTTTCTGTCGGTTTAAGAGCGCTGAGTTTGGTATCTATCTGATCGCTTAAAAAAGGCAGGTAGCGGAGAGAATTTTTTAGTAGGGCATTGCGAGCCTTAAACACCTCACTCAGATTTTCCTTTTGGTCTAGGGATGCCTGACGGCTTTCGAGAAAGTTACGAATTTCTCGCTGATCGCCAACGTTAACAAAATTAGGAATGTTATTTAGAGAAGTTAGTACCGCCTCTTGCTCAACTAGGTTATTAACGATGGGATCGTAGTAGGCAAACAGCTCATAACGAGCCCGTAACACTTCCTGTGAGAAGTTGGCCTCTAGCTCACTAAGGCGGGCAACCTGATTACGATATTGCTGATACTGCTGAAAAGGTACCGGCAGACTTTTATAAATGAGCAAACCGGAAATAAACAGGAGAATGGTGGCGATTAAAACCCAGACTCCTCGAATTTTATATCCCGAACTTCTTTTAGAGAACCGAGTCCCAATCATAAACAACGCTACTCCTGAATTTCACCCGTCAAGGACTGTAAAAACTGCATAATCAAGTCCACATCCTCCTGGGGAATGTCCACACCCAGCTGGTATTTGCCCATGAGTTTAATGGCCTCATCCAGGGTTTTAGGATTGCCGTCGTGGAAGTAGGGAGACGTCAGGGTGATGTTGCGCAGGGTGGGCACTTTGAACACATGCATGTCCAGCTCATTTTTGGTGACGTTGTAGCGGCCTAAATCTTTTTTGGTAACGGGCGTACCCCGGTCCGCAAAATAATCTCCAAAAATGCCCAGGGTTTGGAACATATTGCCCCCCACCAACATGCCCTGGTGACAGCTAACACAGCCGTAGGACTTAAACCGGTCGTACCCGGCCTTGGCCTCGTCCGAAATGGCATCCTTTTGACCCCGTAGGTATTGGTCAAAGGGGGCATTGGGCGTGTAGAGAGACCGCTGGAATGTTGCGATCGCATCGCGAATATTCTCCGGTGTAATCCCATCCTCGTAGGCCTGGGCAAACCCATCTCGATAGGCCGCCTCCTTACCCACCTTACGCACCACATCCTGCCAGGTCATGCCACCCATTTCCCCCACCGAGGCAATGGGGCCTTTAGCCTGTTCTTCTAAACTTTCAGCGCTGCCATCCCAGTTCAACCGGTGCATAAAGCCGGTATTAAAGACCGTGGGAGAATTCAGCCCCGTATTGCCGCCCGCCATGCCAATGGAAATCGCCTTACGATCGGTCCCCCCTTTATCCAATGCATGGCAAGTGGCGCAGGAGACCGTATTGTCCGCTGACATACGGGGATCGTGAAACAGCTGATCGCCCAGCTGTACCCGGTCTTGATCCAGCTCCACACTGAGCGGAATCGGTCTGATCGGTTCGGCTGACAGAACAGTTTCAGCCGCCACCGCCGCTCCAGGTGTTTGTGTAACCGGGCGCTGTTGCCAGAATTGGGTCACACCCACGGCAGCCAGTATTGCCAAACAGAATAAAACGACTAGGGCCGCTATCTTTCTAAATCGATTTGACTTCAGTTTAGAGACGATTCGAGAAATCATTGGAGAAACGCTTGAATGAGTGCCTAAAAGTTGAATCTAAACATTAGATAGAAGAGCCTACCGGGACCTTATCGGTGACTAAATGCCATGTTGGCATCTCCATACCTTCGGTTGTAACCGCACCATGGGACAACAACTGATGACGCTCCTTTAAGCGTTCATAGATCGGCTGAGTAACAACAATCTGATTGGATTCTGCCTGCTCAGGCAGCTGCGTGGCGATTCTAACGGTTTCTCCCCAAAGCCTGTAAGTAAAGGGTTTAGACCCCACCACACCCGCCACAAAGGAGCCAGTATGAATACCCACTTTCATGCTTAGGTTTACAGAGTAGCGGTCATTAACTGTAGCGAGAACCCTCAACATTTCCTGAGCCATATTGAGAGTTCTCTGGTTGTGATCAAAATACACTTCCGATAGCCCACAGACGGCCATATAAGTATTATCTGCCATCCCTTGCGACTCTAGGCCAAACTGTTTTGCTAGCTTACCAAACTCACTGACCAGGGCACTAAATGCCGTGGTAATTGTTTCCGATAATGAAGATTGGTCCAGGCCCAAAACCCTGACTACCAGAATCGTTGCCTGCTGGACTGTATTGGTAATCGGGTCTTCTCCCTGACGAAATCGATCAATCACCGACTCAGGCAAAATATTCTTTAACAAACTTTCAGTTTCTAATCCTTTTTCTTCCAGCAGTTGGGTTTGACCATTAAATTGTTGCGCTAATTTCTGAAACAGTTTACCCAGCTGGGCAAATTCATCAGTGCCCTTCACAGGCACATCAATGGCCGATTCACCTGCTTCCAGCTGTTCACTGGCTTTAATTAACCGATTTACCGGGCGGGCAAATGCCTGGGCAATAAACCCTGATAACAAAGCCACTGACAAAACAATGATGACCCCTGCTGTAGACATGTAAATCTGCATCATTGTAATTGGCCCCAGGGCTTCAGCCTTATCTATTTCCGCCAAAATAGCCCAGCGCAGGCCCTCAAGTTTTAGGGGAGCATAGGCACTTAAGACCGATTTCCCCTGATAATCCTGAATAATTTTAGTGGCCGATTCGCCCAACATGGCCTCTTGAGTAGCGACCGTATCCACAGGCTGTAGCAGGACTGATGTGTTGAGGTTATACACCAGGTCTACCGTTTCAGAAGAAAGGCCCACTTTCCTCAAGGTTTCTCGATAGGTGTCCGCATCCTCTAACAGCTCCCGCGACACCGAGCGCATCAACCTGTCATCACCCACTACATAAACCTGACCGGTCTCCCCCAAACCTTCATCTTCCCAGGCTTGGGTTCCCACCAGAATATCGTTGAGCCGAGCGGGGGGGAGCTGTATGGCAACAATGCCCACAATATGAGGCCCATTAAAAATAGGCGCGGCAAAAAAGGCTACTGGTACTGCTTTTCGAGGAACATAGGGTTCAAAGTCCACCACCTGAACAAAGCCACGGCCCGGATTGTTGCGCACCGCTTCGACCACTTTAGCTAAGCCGCTGCGTCGATAGGGGCCACGGTCTAGACTCGTGGCATAGTCAGGTTGTTTATTAACAGAATAGATAATCTCACCGCTATCAAAATTGATCAGGTAAAGGTCGTCATAGCCATACTTATCGATCAAATTCTGAAAGATTGGATGGTAGTTAGCATGGTGTTGAGCGTAGACGCTGGTATCCGTTTCAACGGCTAAATTAGTGTCTTCTTCTATATCAATATTGTTAATGAGATAGTTGTACTGCAGATATTGACCTGCTTGAGTCAGCGGTCGATAGTTAGAAACAATCTGTGGTCCTGCTACGTTTTCGGCTAGGGCAGGTAAGAACTCACGAGCATAGTAGGTCTCAATGGTTTCTATCCACTCATTGGGAATCACTTCATTTTGGAGTCCCCGGTAGGCCGCGTTAAATTCCACCATGGCCGATACCACAGTGCGGTCTTCCCCTAGAATTTCTAGCTGATCCCGCACCCCTTTGATGTAAGCCTCAATCTGAGTACCCTTCGAAGCTCGGACACTGGTGAGATGATCAAACACCTGATGCTGAAATTCACGCCGAAAGCGCAACCAGCTAAGAGTACCGCCCACTAATAACGAACCGATGCTCACTCCCAATAATAGGGCCATCAGCTTAGATTTAATGCGGAGTCGATTTAACATTGCTATCCTATGTCATGTTTGCTAATAGCAAATTTCAAATAGTTTTCTCTGGCTAAGAAACACTTGATTTAGCATGTCCATTAAGCTTGTAGGTTTGGTCAAAGCTTCGCTTTTTACTGTCAATAAAACGAATCATCTCAAACCCAAATTTCGATCTATTTTGAATTAGCTTAACCATCATGGACGTCTCTATCAGAAAGAGTTCCGCGTCTGTATTAGCGATCACAGTCACGGGACTAACCTCGCCAGGGAACAATGCCATTTCTCCAAAGGAGTCTCCCTCTTTCAAAATACCTGGGTTTTCTAGACCCGATGTAGCTAGAATCCTTGCTTGACCACGATAAACAATATAAAATCCTTCATCCGGTTTGCCTGCTTGGACAATTACCTCATCTAATCCATACTCCTTAACTTGAATCTTATGGGCTAGGTCGTTAATGTCTTCTTGATCTAGACTCAAAAAATAAGGTAAGGAGCGTAAGTAGTTAGCAATCTCACCTTCACGATTTATAGATACCTGAGGCATTTGGGCTGGCACACCACCAACGGCATCAATCTTATACTGCACAGAAATTGGATAGGGGATCGTAAATCCCTCACGCTGAGCCATATGGTAGATACGCGATAGAAAGTAGTTCTTAAACAATCTGTTTTTACGGTCAGCAGTTCTCTTGTACCAAACAACATATTTAATGCCAGAAGCGCCAAACTCCTGGATACCAACATAAAGATTTAAATCATATAAAAATTGATCAAGTTCTAGTTCTTTAAATCCACGATTTAATCCATTCAAGGCAGCTAGGACTCGATTAGGCGGATCTTCATAAGAAAATTCAACTTCAACGCTGTACCAGAAGCCATCATTGCCAAAATTATCAATCGTTGCTTTAGATAAAGCACCATTCGGCACAGAAATTGTTTTTTGCCAACCACGATGTTCTAAGGTCACTCCCCACCAATTCTGTTCAATAACACGTCCTTTAACGCCATTAAAAATAATCCAATCGCCCACCTTAAAGGGCTTAGCAATTAGCAATAGTAATCCCGAAACCAAGTTGCTGAGAGTATCTTGGAGCGCTAATGCAACAACCAATGAGCTGACACCTACGGCTGTTATAATCCCGCTCAAATCAACAGCCCATACACCGCCAATTATATGAAATCCAATGGCAAGTACCATAACGGAGCGAGCTACCTGAAAAAACAGGTTTGGTACCCTTAGCTGGCGTTGGATAGATTGATCAGACGTCGTGAATATTGCATTGATCAAAGATACGCCAGCTACAATAATCGCAACCCAAGTCACCGTTTCAACTAAACGACTTGAGCCTTGCTCGCTAGAAACTTTTAGCAATTGACGCATTACCAGTAGTACAGCCAAGGATGGCAATACGTACCGATAAACTTTTTGCAGTGCTGACGACAATGCAGGTTGGCGTTGCCTCAACCGCTCTGACAGCTCATTTAACAAAAGGCCTAGTATTGGCAGACCCAGACCCAAGAAGAGCAGCCATCCCAACAACACTCTGTTCATAGCAGGGAAAAGTTCCTAGGTTTAGGAAAATTGTTCCATTTCCAAACAGAGATTACAAGCAATGCTATATAAAAGTTACAAACTACCTCATTAATTAATGAGTGTCTCACCAACTCATGAGCAATAAGTCACCTTTAACACTTGCTAAAATAGTCTTTTAATAGTAATTTTCAGCTAAATGTGGCGCTTTAGATGTTTTGCCGTTTCTTTATTAGTCCAGCTTTTTGTCGCTTTTTGAGGCAACAGATTAAAGTGGGTTAAGTGTGCAATTACGTGTGCTCTGAGAGATTTACCTGCACGCTCAAATGTCCATAGGATAAGTTGATTGACAGTCAGGTAATTTTTTGGGCTTGAGTAAGCTATTTCATAGTTCACTATACGAGTAAAAGCTTGCGATTTTGTATAGTGAATAACTGATTCTTTAGGCGATTTGGACAAGTGCTAGTAGGTCAGATTAATACGATTCACCTTGAATTAGATAAAGGGTAACGATGAACATACCAAAAGTCGTCGATTTAATTGGTAACACTCCACTGATCGATCTATCTTTCTTGGTAGGGAAGAGATCAGCAAAACTATATGCTAAATGTGAGTTTCTGAATCCAGGAGCTAGCATGAAAGACCGAATTGCTAGTCACATTCTCAACGTTGCAGAGGCGAAAAAACATCTAAAAAAAGGAGATACCATTGTTTGCGCTTCAAGTGGCAATACAGGGTGTAGTTTTGCCATGTTGGGGGCTGTGAGAGGCTATTCGGTTATTATTGTGACATCCAGCAAATGTAGTCTAGAGAAACAGAATCATATCAAAGCCTTAAATGCTCAACTCATTGTAGTTAATGAAGATGAAGACTACATGGCATTTGGAGATAAACTTGCTAGGGAGAACGGATACTTTAATGTAGATCAATACAATAATCCTCAGAATCCAATAGCTTACTACGAGACCCTAGGGCCGGAAATTTGGAAGAATACAAAAGGTAAGATCACTCATTTTGTTATGACGGGCTCGACTTTTGGTTGCATATCAGGGACGGGAAGATATTTAAAGGATAAAAATCCAAGAATTAAAGTTGTTTTAGCAGATCCAATAGGTTCTAATATTTACGATTACTACTACAACGGTTACTTAAGAAATGATTCATCCTATCAAGTGGATAGGAAAAACTCATCCATTATTGAAGGCTCCGGTAAGAGCAAGCCGACCCAATGCCTGGACTTTTCTGTCATTGATGAAGTGATACAAGTTTCAGACCATGATGCAATTTCCACCTGCCATGACTTGGCAAAGTGTGAAGGACTACTCCTAGGAGGTAGTAGTGGAATCAATGTAACTGCAGCGACAAGGGTCGCTAGCCTCTTAAATCAAGAGAGTATGGTGGTAACCGTACTTTGTGATAACGGAATTAAGTATCTTTCAAAGATTTACAGCAAAAATTTCTTGTCGAACAAGCGTAGTAATCATACGAAGAAAATCTTGTGTGAGACCTCAACACAATTTTTTAGGCTTCTGGCAAAGCAAGGAGAATAATGATTTGAAAAGAACAATTGATCAATTTCATGCTGATACTTATAAAGATCTATTCTCTCTTTTTGGTTTCTATGACAAAGAATTAATCAAGGTTCTAAAGACTGTTCTAAATTATCAGCCTGAGTACATTCTAGATTTAGCCTGTGGCCCAGGTCTTTCTACTTCAGCATTAAGTGCAAACTTTCAAGAGTCAAAAATTTTAGGGGTAGATATTGATTCAAGTCTAATTGAGCTTGCTAAAAATTCAATACCCTATGCAAATGTTGAATTTCAATGTCGTGAGGTTTTAGATGTTCTTTCCGATCTTCCTAAGGGTAGTGTTGATTTAATATTTGTTAAATCTGCTTATCATTACTTTGAGCACGAGGTTACATTGTCCCATCTGCAGCCTGCACTTAGTAAAAATGGGGTTTTTGTAATCGCCGAGAGAACTTCTCGTTCTGCAAAATCTTATCCCTTACCGGAAATTGCATCCAGTTATTGGGAAAGTATCTTTAGTGAACCTCGACCAACCCGTCGGTTTGAAGCTTCTAATTCATTTAGAATACCTCTTTATGTAAGTTGTTTCGGCAAACATGTTGAGATTCCCGTGGGTATCTATTTAGATGCAGTGAGAAAGAATCAACTTGTAGGTTTATGGATGTTGAAGCCAGAGGTTGTAAATAGCTGGATTGAGGAAATCTCTAGGCAAGAAATTGAAAGCTTTAGGATTTTTGAGGAATTCTGGCTGTATGTTTATCAAAATGAAAGCTAGATTTTGCTCAGTTTGTCGAGCGACTGGGATACGTGTCAATGACATATGAAGGCAGGCAGCCATTCGTGACTATGTTACTAATTATGTGATGATGGCAATCTATGCCCCCTCTGAGGTGAGCATAGAACCGCATAATGAGATGGCTTAAGCACGGGTCTATCCATCTAACATCTTATTTTTCTGTGAAACTCCACCCATCCAAGGAGCTATATGCTCATACAGCCATTAGATAATGGTGCGAATGCTAATCTTTTAGCCTGCATTGTTTGAGCTCAAAGTGAAGAGAACTCTTAAATGATGAAAGCTTGTTTAGAGGCTCCGCTTTTTGTGTAACCGAAAAGCTTTCAGAACTGACAACAATACTATATGGACGGTACTGGGCTCGAACCAGTGACATCCTGCTTGTAAGGCAGGCGCTCTACCAACTGAGCTAACCGTCCAAGGCAATGCGGCATTTGCCACGCCTACTTACTAAAAGTAGGTATGGACGGTACTGGGCTCGAACCAGTGACATCCTGCTTGTAAGGCAGGCGCTCTACCAACTGAGCTAACCGTCCATGTGTTTGCACAGAAATAGATGTTAACAGACAACGGTGTATATAAGCTATTCTTTTTCTCAAAAAAAGGACTAATTCATTTGTATTATTAAGCTTGGCTGGAGGTTTTAGGCGAATGCTTGCTTCTGGGGTATGAGACTGTGGGCTTGGAATAGAGCGTCCGAAGTTTATTCCCGGTGCCCTTGCTGGCTAATCGAGGTGTCTATGCCATCTGGAAAAAATCACGACCGAATTACACTGTGGCTTTTGCCAGTGGTGCTTGCAGGTGCCTTTATGCTCACCCTCGACATTGCTCTAACCGTTTTAGTCAGTATCGCGTTTCTGATAGGGGGCTTCATGATGGGGCCTGACTTAGATATCCAGTCGGTGCAATATCGCCGCTGGGGTCCTATTCGCTGGATTTGGTATCCCTACCAGGTAGCTGTAAAACACCGTTCTGTATGGTCCCATGGTCCACTGATTGGTACGATTTTGCGAGTGGTTTATCTAGCTCTATGGATAGCCCTATTCACCATAATAGGGATTGTGGCCATCAATCACTTTTGGCAAGCCCAGCTGTCATGGTCCTTGTTGGAGCCGGTATTGATACAGCTGGCTCTGCGTTATTGGCCAATAGGGTTAGCAATCTTAGTGGGGCTGGAGCTTGGTGCCCTAAGCCATTACACCAGTGACTGGTTAGTCTCATCATTCAAGCGTCAACAGCGACGCAAAAAGTAGTAGAGCTGTCTGAAAAAAATTCTTCTAACCCTGGCCATAAAAACTTGAAGATATCTGCTACAACCGTGCAAGTAGCCTTTCCCCACCGTTTGCCATGGCCAGTCCTCTGCACGCTAAAACTTTAGACGCTCTACAGCACCTAATCGATATTGTTGCCCAGCTGCGAAATCCGGATGGTGGCTGCCCGTGGGATTTGGCGCAAACTCCAGAAAGTCTGACCCCCTACGTGTTGGAAGAAGCCTACGAGGTGGTGGATGCCATTCAGCAGGGAGATCGGGCGCATATTGCGGAAGAATTGGGCGATTTGCTGCTGCAGGTGGTGCTTCAGTCCCAGATTTTTAGTGAAACGGATGAGTTTAATTTGGGAGATGTAGCCCAGGGAGTTGCTGAAAAGATGGTCCGTCGCCACCCCCATGTGTTTGGGGACGATCAAGCTGCTACACCTGAGGATGTGAAGGTGAGCTGGGAAGCCATCAAGGCTGCAGAAAAGGGTAAACCCACCTCTCTTACTGAAAAGCTAGCGGGCTACGGTCGTACTCTGCCACCTATGACGGCTACGATGAAAATTTCTAAAAAGGCGGCTAAGGCTGGGTTTGAATGGGAAACCCTGGACGGTGTGTGGGAAAAAGTGGATGAAGAACTGGGGGAATTTCGCCATGCCCTGGCCCATGAAAGCCCTGAAAATCAGGCAGCGGAATTTGGAGATGTGTTGTTTAGCCTGCTGCAGGTGGCCCGCTGGTGTGACATTGACCCGGTGGCAGCACTACAGGGAACTAATCGTCGCTTTGTACAGCGGTTTGGACTGTTGGAGCAGGCCGCCGAAAAGCCTATTGAGGAGCATAGTATTGAGGAGCTAGAGACATTGTGGCAGCGGGCGAAGAAAAAGATTGCGGAGAGTAAGGGCGTGGAAGGGTAAGGCTTGCGGCAAAGCGGTGGTTAGTGATCCAGGCTCTGTAACGTCCAATCCTGGCAGGTTGAATTCATTGTCAAGAGAATCCTGCTAGGAGTGTTCTGCAGAGAGTGATCTGAATTTTGTGTAAACGCTTGTTTGCTTAAAGAGAAAAGCGTTCTGGGAAGAGAATAGCAAAATGTGACAAGGCAGCACGCCAATCTTTAATCGGTCGATTCCATTTTTTCGCGATATTATTCATCGCT